>LFLC01000047.1 GCA_001543015.1 Nitrosopumilus sp. LS_AOA
GGGATGATTCAAAATCAACCATTCTAGTATTTGAGGGAATTTCATATTTTTTATCTGAGAAAAACTTTACAGATATTGTATCTTTATTTAAAACACAAGACCAGACAAATATTATTTTACTAGAATATTTGATACCTGAATTAAAAATACATTATAAAATACGCCACATACCGCAGAAAATATTTGAGTTACTCCAGAAAGATAATAACATTACTCACATTACAAGATATGACAGTGAAACAATCAATGATTATCTGCAGGATTGTAATGTGACTAAAAAATATACACTAAAAGATATGGAATATGAAAGACTGGGAGAAAATTTGTATTTTAAAAATTATAGTGGTTGGATTGAGATATGTTGTATTTCTATCTAAAATAGTTCTATCTAGTTTATTGTGACTTTTTTGATTGTAATGGATTGGTTACTTGATGTATAGTTGTGATATTTTAGCTATTAGTTTTAAGAGAATCAAAATAATTTTATTTCATTTCTGAAAAAGTTTCAACATTTGAAAGATGTTTTTTGAAATAATCATCTAACAACAAAGTTTCATCCTCACCAATTACTATTTCATAATTTTTAACAAATGTATTTTTATCACTATAATAATCGCTGTCATTATAATACTCTGCTCCCCAATAATGATCTTTGTGGTGTTGGCCCAAATAGATTGATATATCTGCTGTTCCTGTTCTTATTGCCTTAATTGTTGCAAAAAGAGTCTCAGTGTAGTCTGATTGTAAATCTTCAGGATCTATTGGATAAGTAAAATGTTTTTTGTTAGGATGTCTAATTTCTATTTCATCACTTGGAATTCCAACAAAGTCAAGATTTTGGGAGATTAGAAAATGTATTTCGGGCTCTGCCATCCTCACCTTTAACGGATAATCATCAATAATTGTCAGAGATGCACTAATCTTACCAGTTTCAATCATGGTTGGAAATTTTAAATCTATTTCATACTCATTGATAATATTTCCACTCTGATCCCCTTGTCTGTTTTTATAGGTAGTGTCGAGGGGGAATTTTTCTGATGTTTGATGATCATAATTTGTTTTTACTGTGTCATTTTTGTATAATACTTTGTAGCCATATTTCGAATGGTCTGATGTTGGAGGAATTATTGTGTATTCAGGTTGTTTTGATGTTATTTGTTTAGATATTTGTGTCTCAGGAATTGGATAATGTATTTTGTAATAATCCTCAACAAGTAAAGTTTGATCCTCATCTACAAATACCATAAATTGATGTTGGTAACCTCTTCCTCCAATATCTATAACACCATATCCTTCTAACACAGCTTCAATTGTAACTGAAAAAGTATTTTCATGGTACTGTTTTATTGATGGAAATTCTTCAAAATAATATGAATCATTACCATAACGAGAATATTCAATATCTTTTTCATCAATACCTACAAATCGAAAATGATCAGAAATGTAAAACTGTACCATATCTTCTTCATATGGTTGAGAATTTTCCTCCAAATTGGTATATGTCATGGTAAGTATAGCTGTTTGACCAATTTTTGGTAACTTTGATAATGTTATCTCACTATCAAATTGATAATGCGATGATGAATATCCATTTTTTACTTGGGTAGTTTTTGATGATAGAGGATAATCATATGTCACATTAGTATTTGTGTTATTTTGAAATTGAATACCTACATTTGTAATTTCATTCCAGTTCATTTTGTGAGATGTCTTTTCAGTTACACATGCACGTTTACCGTTATCGCGTAAAACTAGTAAATGTTCATTGTTGTTACATGTAGTTTTCTCTCCTAAACTATGAGCAGATTTTGGTACAGAAAATCCATAGATTTCTTCAAAGTAATCAAAGAATCCATGATAGTCTTGTGCTGTAGCAGTACCAATCCCACATGCGCCATCAAATGAATTACCATTTCCATTAAAATTATCAATATAGAAAATTTCTGTACCTATGGTATAATGATCAGCTCCTGATACACAAAAGTCTCCTGGACAATATGTCTCAAGTGGAACAGCATTGTACCAGCTAGTATGGGGATTCCCCTTTAGTAATCGCTCTAACTCAAAATTAATTCTAACATCCGCACTTTTTTGCCATTCACTTAACTCAGTATTATTCTTAACATACTCTGTTTGATTTGAAATGGATACTATTTTTCCTGTGTAAATATCATCATAGGACATCCAGATACCTGCTGGTCCATTCATTGTACATCCTGGAGTAGCTTCTGCAGGAATTAAATGAACTAGAAGAATGCTTGCTGCAAGTAATAACGGTATGTAAAATATTATTTTATTCATAACTCCTCTAATTATTATCAAAGATATGGTGTATTTAATATAATAAACACAGATAATCTACATACTTAAATAACGTATGATTTTATGCCATTTCATTGAATAAAAAAAAATAATTCTTACAGTAAATTTAGTAATTATTGGTATCGTACTATCTATAATATTTGCAACTAGTACACCTTTAGAGAATAAATCTAGTTCATCAGAATTACAAGGCGAGATTAAAATTGGTTCAATCTTACCTCTATCTGGAGATTTAGCAACACATGGAATAGAGAACTTGGCTGGATCAAAACTTGCAGTAACTGACTTTAACTCTTACCTAAAAGAGAACGGTCATACATGGCATCTCAAAATGGTATCAGAAGATTCTGCAACTAATCCAGTCATTGCACTAGAAAAACTAACCTCACTTAACGCAAAGGGCATTGATATTATAATTGGCCCTGAGACTAGTTCCAATATCAGAAACGTCAAAGGGTATGCAGATTCAAATGATATGTTAATGGTCTCCTGTTGTTCCTCATCGCCTGCTCTTGCAATCCCTAATGATAGTGTGTACAGATTGGTCCCTGATGACTCAAATCAAGGAACAGCTTTAGCCAAATTATTATCGCACCAAGGAATAGATGTTATGGTTCCAGTCTGGCGTGCTGATACATGGGGTGACGGACTACGTGATGCAACTGTAGAATCTTTTACTAGCCGTGGTGGAATGGTCTCTGATGGGTTCTGTGAAGTTATCGGGACTTGAGAAATATGGATCTTCTCTAAATTGAATTTGCCTTGTAGAGACTAGCATTTT
>LFLC01000067.1 GCA_001543015.1 Nitrosopumilus sp. LS_AOA
TTAATATTTTACAAATAGAGGATTTTAGTCATTAGATTCAAATACAAAATCTATTCAACAGGAATGATATTTCCACGAATTCTATCACGTGATTCAAAGGCATCATCAATTGTTTTTGCAGTTGGCTCAATCAACCAAACATTTTGTGTGTTATCAACTAATATTGCAACGTGATTAATTTTTGAAATAGTTGAAGGATCATCTGAATCAAAATAGATAAAACTTACATCCCAAGTCTTTCCCACATTTGAAGATTTTATCATATCAGCCATCAATATGGCTAGATCTTCATTATCACCCTCACCTTTAGCAAAAGTATCAAGTGGTTTTTTTGGAGTATCCTGCATTTCAAAAGAAGTCACATGAAATTGAGATACAATCCACCAGACCTCAAAAATAAATTCGTCATCAGTAGGAACATTAGCACGCAAATCATTCATTGCCGAAGGCATTGAACCTACAACAAATGGAGATAGATCTCGTATTTCTTGGGTTAGGGCAGAACCACCAGGGCCAACACCCGAAAGTGTAATTGTCAGGGTATCTTGTGATGGAGGCAATCTAATAACTTCATCAATAAAATCATCAGTGAGTTTTGAAAAGGAATATTTATTATTTTTTGAATCAACAAATTCCCAAGTTACTGTTTCTTCAGTCATTACAATGGATGGGACTTTGGGTTGTTGAATTGTAGGAATTTCATGTGAAATTCCAGATAATTGATCAAAAATAGAAGCGCCAGTTTGATTTCTTGCTTCCAGATCTATTATTTGAGATTCAAGACTTGCAATTTTTGCAAGTAAATCAAACCCTAAATCAGAATCATCCTGAGATTCCTCCAAAGCAGTGATTAGAGATTCTAGTTCAATAATTTTATCAAGATTTTCTTGATCAACAGCACCAGATTCAGATAATGATTCTATTTTAGCTTGCTGTAATGCTAATTGTTTCTCTAATTCTGCTTTTTCTGCTAATGCCTGTTCTTGATCTAATGAAATAGTTTCATAAAGTATAGTAAATTCTAATTGTTTAGCATCTAGTCGGGATTGTAATTCTACTTTTTCTGCTAAAAGTTCACTATCTGAAAGTTTAGCAATTCTATCAATTTCTTCTTGTTTTTGTAACAATTGTAATTTAAAATCCTCTTGTTCCTTTTCTGAACGCTCTTGTTCCTCAGTATATACCACATAAAGATCAGCCAGTTCTAATTGTTTAGCATCTAGTTGAGATTGTAATTCTATTTTTTCTACTGCTAAAAGTTCAGAACCAAGAGATGATGAAGATTTTAATGATTCAATTTGTGTCTCTAATTTTACAACTTCATTTTCTAATTGTGTTGCACGGATTATACTGGAAGTTTTTAACACCTCTACAGACTTCATTCGGTCTTGTAACATACTAATTTGTGCTCCTAATTTAGAAGTCTGAAATGCTGATTCAGTTTGAATAAGAGTTACACGATTTTGTAATTCTTCATTTTCAGATATAATTGCATTTGTTTTTTTAAGAATAATTTCAGTATCATATGCACCAAGGGTCACTGTAGAATATGTGGGAAGAATTTGTTTTTCAAGCGTACTCTCCTCTAAAAAATTTACCAAAAATACACCTACAACTATCGGTACAACTGCCAAAAGCAATAGATAGCTACTCACTGTGATGAAGACGTGTTTACGATATATAGACTGGGTATGTCAATTAATTTGCAGAATTTGTTTTTACATCATCTAAAAGATGTTGCAATTTATGGTTTAATTCGTCAAGTGCAGAAATTATAGATTGATGAAGGGGTTTCTTAGCGTCTCTTTTAATTAGATTGTAAATTTGTTCTTCGATCTCCTTTAATTCTTGTTTTACTTCATCAGGATTCTTTATCATATGACTTTTAAGTTGTGCCTGAGTATCCAAGAGTTTTCGAATTTGTTGTTTTTCATATTTTATTTGTGCAATGAGTTTAAGCTCCTCATCCCCGACAGCAGATACTTTAGCTTCACGTTCTAATCGGGTTTTTTCAAGTTCATCTTTTTGTTTAGTAAGTAAATCCATAGTTAGATTACTTTTAGACTCTATTTCTTTAGCTTCTCTGATTTTTGATTCAAGATTAGCTTTTGATTGAAGTGCACGTTTTTCCGCTAATTCACTTACTTGTGCAAACTTTTCTAATTCCTTTTCAAGATAAGAAATTTGATGTTCAAGGGCAGGAGACAAAATCTTTGCTTTTCTTTCTGCCTCTTCACGTTCACCAATTAATTTTACAAGTTTGATTTGTTGTGTTTTTAATGAAGTAGAAAGAGTGTTTTGTAATTCACGTTCTTTAATTTGCTGATCGATGATCTTCTCTTCTAATGTACTAGTAGCAATAATACGGTCTGATTCAGGATCAGTTTTTGTAAATAATTTTGAAAAGACAGATTTTTTCTTTTTAGCAATATCCAATGTTTGATCGGTCGTATCAACTGAACGCTGCAATAGTTTCACCTCTAATTCTTTACGTTCTACAGAGGCTTGCTCTAGTTTATCTTGTTGAGATGCTATTTTTGATTCGAGTTTGATTCTGTCAGATGAAATATTTTCTTTTATTGTATCATAATCTTTAGTTAATTCTTCTAATTCTATTTGTTTTGATTGTAGTTTTGCTTCAAGTTCTGCTGTTTCTGCAGTAGGAGTAGATGATGAGCTTCTTTCTTGTAGTAATTTATCTAGCTTTGTTTGTTGAGATGTTATTTTTGATTCGAGTTTTGCTTTTTCTGCAGTAAAGTCAGGTGATGAGCTTCTTTCTTGTAGTAATTTATCTAGCTTTGTTTGTTGAGATGTTATTTTTGATTCGAGTGCATAAATGTTAGAAGATGTATCTTCTTTAATTGTATCATAATCTTTAGTTAATTCTTCTAGTTCTGTTTGTTTTGATTGTAGTTTTGCTTCAAGTTCTGCTGTTTCTGCAGTAGGAGTAGATGATGAGCTTCTTTCTTGTAGTAATTCATCTAGCTTTGTTTGTTGAGATGTTATTTTTGATTCGAGTGCATAAATGTTAGAAGATGTATCTTCTTTAATTGTATCATAATCTTTAGTTAATTCTTCTAGTTCTGTTTGTTTTGATTGTAGTTTTGCTTCAAGTTCTGCTGTTTCTGCAGCAGAGGTAGATGATGAGCTTCTTTCTTGTAGTAATTCATCTAGCTTTGTTTGTTGAGATGTTATTTTTGATTCGAGTTTGATTCTGTCAGATGAAATATCTTCTTTAATTGTATCATAATCTTTAGTTAATTCTTCTAGTTCTGTTTGTTTTGATTGTAGTTTTGCTTCAAGTTCTGCTGTTTCTGCAGTAGGAGTAGATGATGACTCATGTAGATGTGTGAGATTTTTAAGTTCAGATTGTGTAGAATATAATTTAGATTCTAAGGAAGTTCTTTGTTCAGATATTTGTTGAACAAGATCCTGATTTTCTGCTGAAAGTTCTTTTAATTTAGCATGTTGAGATTGAATTTGTTCACGTAATTCTGCTTGTTGAAATTCATTTTTTACCTGAGAAGTATCTAGTGTTTCAGAATTGGAATCTTGTGTTAATTTATCTAAACTTGCTTGTTGCAAACGTATTTGCTCCTCTAGAGATGTCTTTTCAACATCTCTAGTTTCAGAAGAAGTCTTAAATTTTGATGATAATCTATTAAGTTCAAATTCTTTTTCATGTAATTTCGATTCTAATTTTGAAATTTCAGTAGAAAAGGCAGGGTCAGAGGGTTTTTCTAGTCTTAGTTTTTCAAGTTCGATTTGCTGTAGATTGATTTTTTCCTCTAATGTAGATTTTTCATCAAACAAAGTATTTTCAAACTGTGTTCCATCTTGAGATGATTCTCTTAATTCAAGTTGTAGTGTTTTGATTTGATTCTCAAGTGCAGTTTTTTCGGATTGTGCATTTTGTTTAGAGGAATCATAATCATGAGTCATTTGCTCTAATTCTATCTCTTGAGCTCGAATTTGTTCTTCTAATCGTGTTTTTTCTAGACTTGATTGTTCAGTAGTATTTTTTTGTTCCAATAATTTTCTATCACGAGATAAACGTTCCAATTCAGTTTGTTGCATAGAAATTTTTTCTTCTAATTTTGTTTTTTCTAATTTGGCCTGTTCTAATGCAACTTGACGTTCAGATGTTTCCTGATCTTGGGATAATTTTTTTAATTCTGCTTGTTGAAAATTAATTTGTTCTTCCAATTTAGCTTTTTCTAATGCAGCTTTTCTTGTAACAAATTCATAATCACGCGACTGTTGTTGTAAATCAGATTGTTGTTGTTTTATTTGTTCTTCTAACTTTGCTTGATCAATAATTTTTTTTGATTCAAAATCAGCTTTCTTTTCAGCAAATTCTTTTTCACGTGTTAGACGTTCTAATTCAGTTTGTTGTACAAATAATTTTTCTTCAAGAGATTTTTTTTCTTGTAATGATTTTTGTTTTGATTCAGTCTGTTGTTTAGTTAACGATTCAAGATCAGATTGTTTGGATTGTAATTCAGTTGCAAAAAATTTTACTTTAGGTTGAGAAACAGATTTTTTTTCTTCCTGTTGTACATAATATTGATCAATAGTTTTTGTAAGATAATTTTTATCAATTGAAAAAAGAGTTTTGCCTTGTTTTATAGTATGTAAAATATATCTAAGTCTATCAGCGTCACCAAATTCTAATTCTATTAATTTAGAAAGCATATCAATGGATTCTGCAGTTAATTTATCATATTTTGGAGGAATATCAAAAGGGGTAGAAGAAAGTTGTTTTATTTTACTATCAAGATATACACTATCAGAGTTTGTTAGAGATTTATTATTTCTCAAGGAATCAAGAAGATGATTTAATCTACCAGCATCACCCACATTTGAAGACAATAATTGATTTATCCTTTCAATGAGGTCTTCACTAGACAAATTATTCATAAGCTATCGAATATCCTTCAAAATACATAAAAACTCAAGTAGTAAAAAATTTACTAAATTAGACTAGAACTATTAACAAAATATGACTTGATATAAAATCAGGTTTTTTCAAAAAGTGGAAATTTTATAGAAATAATTAATCCAAAATCGCTTTTCATCATTTCAAAATCACCAGCATGTTCAGTTATAATGGATTTTGACATGATTAAACTAAAATTATTTTCTGCATTTTCAGATAGTTTTGGTTGTTTTAGAGGACCAAATAAATCATAAAGTTCACCTTCAATCAATCCCCTGCTATCAGAAATTTTTATTTCTAGATTTTTTTTATCTAATGTTAGTTTAGTTTCAATTTTAACAAATCCTCCTTTTGTAGATTTTAAAGAATTTGTAAGTAGATTAGTTATGACGCGTTTTATTCTAGATTCATCTGCAAATATTTTTACATCATCAGATAAATTAGATTCAAGAGTAACATTAGGGGAGGGATTATTCTTAAAGAAATCAATTGATTCATTAATTATTTTATTTATAGAAACATCAGCCATATTATATTCAGTTTTATTTTTTTCAATATTATACAAATCAATAAAATCATCAGATAACATTTTGAGTTGCAATGTGGTATCTTCAATTATTTGAAGTGCATCTTTTTGAGATATTTTTTCTTCTCTAATTTGTTCAATATTTTTGAAAATAGATTGAATTGGTATTTGGAATTTTTTAGATACAAATTCCATTAATTCATCAGTCCATAATTCATTATTTTTGAGATTATCTATTGCATTTTTAAGATCAGTGGTTCTCATTTTAACTAAGTCACGTAGATTTTCATTTGTAAAATGAACATTATCTCGCATTAGTTCAAATTTATTTGCTAATTCTCCAACTTCATCATCAGTGTTTATGTCAAGTTTAACATTAAAGTCGCCAGCAGCAATTTGAGAAGATGCATTTTTGAGTTTGATTAAAGGTATAGAAATTGAAGTTCGAACATAATTTGCAACTACAATTGCAGATATTATTGTAGTGACAGAGATAATCAATATAGTATTAGTCAAACCAATTACAGGTCCTAAAATTTCATTTCCATCTTGTTTTATAATCAATGCCCAATCTAAACTAGGAAAACCATCAGAAGGTGATGATTTTGAATATGCATGTAATACACTATCGGTTCCCATAAAACCTGTTCTGATAAAATAATTAGTATTATCAGTTAGCATAGCATATCCATCTACTGCAGGAATAAATGTACCAGATTTATCACGAGCACTAGAAAAAATAATCTTACCAGTATTAGTTACAAGGGAAATTTCTGAGTTAATTAATTTTTTTGTTTGTTTAAGATTATTTATGTCAAATAAGATATGTTGTAAATCAATCTTAGTTATTAGAATTCCAAGAAAATCTCCCTGATTATCGTCTATTCTTATCATGACATCTCTAGTGGATATTTGTAATGTATCATCAAAAACAACGTCCCCTACAAAAATACCATCCACAATAACTTTAGCCCACCATGAAACATCATCAAGAGATGAGCCAGTAGTCATAGTATAAGCAATTACATCCCGAGATGAATTTGCAATTAATACATTTTTATAAATAGGATAACCAAATTTAGATTCTAAAAAATTTGTGGATTCTCTTAATTTTACTGAAAGTGCATTATTTCCAATTGACAATTCAGATGTACCATCAATGTTATTCAAAAAATCAACAATAAAAGAACGATCAGATAAAGAAATCAATTCAATTATTTTATCTTTGAAACTATCATCAATACCAACTATTGCCACATGTAGTGTTTCAGCATAATTTCCACCAATCTCATCTATGATTTTCTCCTGACTAGATGTAACTGTGGTATAACCCATTACAGTAATTGAGATAATAATTACCAAAAAGCTCATTAGAATTTTAATTCCTATTCGCATTTGATAATTATTTGATGGCTATCACATATAATTGGCAAGTCAGAATGAATTAAGGATTGACCAAAAAAGAACATTCACATTAAGATTGAAAGGAACTAAATGTCAATTCATTGTTCCAATATTTTAGATTCTGGTAAATTCAACTAAACTGGAATTATTGATCAAAATTATCTCACATGTAAATTCATGACTACTATTGTATGTTCAAAATAAAAGGGCATACGAATATGTTACAATTTTTAGCCCTAAAATCTATGTCCATTGAAAATCTTACAAATACCATATTAAAAAAATCTGATAATTATCTTAAAGAAATCATCCTTTCAAATAGTAATAATGAAGATAAATTTGAGATATCAGTTTTTGGAAATCAAAAACAAGTTTGTGTTGGAATAATAGACATAATTGATTCATCAAAAATCGTAGCCAAGATGCCCATTAACAAATCATCAACTTATTATGAAATTTTTATAAATCATATGGCAAAAATAATTAATCATTATAATGGCAAAGTTCTCAAAACTACAGGTGATGGACTATTGTTTTATTTTCCAGAAACTGTTTTCTCAGAAAGACAATTTGGTTTTATGAGTTGCGTTGAAGCAGGTCTTGCGATGTGTGAATCACATGAAGAATTAACAGATAGATTAATTGAAGAATTTCTACCTGCAATTAATTTTAGAATTAGTTTTAATTATGGACAAGTAACAATGGTAAAAACTGATGATTGGATATTAGATTTAATGGGAACTACAATAAACATTTGTGCAAAGATTAATCACAAATGCAATAAAAATGGGATAGTGGTAGGCGATGATCTATACCAACAAGTAAAAAATATCAAAGAATATAATTTCAAAAATATTGGTGAACATGTATTAGATAAAAAAAATACATATCAGATTCATTCAGTAAAAAGAAAAATGACAAAACAGAAAATAATAAAAAATACTTAGAATAATATTTTTTTGAATTAAAAAGTACAATGAAACTAGTTTAATGAGTAAGATACCAGAGAGTCGAATCTTTCTTGGGGTTAAAAAACACGCATATAGGCATAAACTAATTTCTAATTATCAGTTTTTTCTAAAGTTTTTGGTAATGTTATTGTCAAAAGAGTTGGCGGTTATTCAGGACATCATTTGTATCAATCAGTTTCATCATAGACATAGATAAGGTATTAGAGTTAAAATCTAGACTGAAGCTATTTCGTCTGCTTCTGTAACGTTTTGCTTCTCTGATTCTGAATTATCTATTTTGAATTTGCCTATTGTACTACTTAGTTGTTCAGCCATCTCAGACATAATCTGGGCGTTGCTTG
>LFLC01000018.1 GCA_001543015.1 Nitrosopumilus sp. LS_AOA
GATCTAAATGTATGTAACTAATTAAGATATTAATTAATTATTTTAAATTCATAAAAACTTATTTCAGTAAAATATATTGTATGAAAATATATTTTTAAGATGCTTTAGGTTATTAGATGTTCAAAAAAATCAAACATCACACTATAACCACAATTATTCATTAAAAATTAATGGCACTAATATCAAATGAACCTGATCTATTGATGAATGCAATTTTATCGTCTCAATCAAAAGAAATACAACAATTAAAGGAACAAAATGAGTTTCTGCTTGAACAAAGTAAAAAAAAAGATGATTTTCTTAATACTGCAGTTCATGAATTAAAAGCCCCACTTCAACCGATGATAAATAGTGCGGAATTAGCCTCAAGTGGAATAATCAGCGATAAAGAAGCATTAGAAGTTGTTTCACAAATGAGTAGCCAAGTAATGGATTTAATGAGCGTAATCTTAGATTCATCAAAGATAAATGATAATACTTTTGAACTTGTAAAATCTAACGCGTCTATTTTTGATTTATTAAATGAGGCAAAAATTATGGCAGATAATTCTCAAGAAAATTCAATACCAATTGTAATCGACATTAAAGAAGACATTCAAACTTTTGTTGATAATGTACGGTTATCCCAAGTTTTTCGAAATATCTTAAACAATGCAATCAAATTTACTAAAAAGGGATTCATTCATGTAACTGCATTAACAAATAAAATCAATAATGAAATTGTGATAACTTTTTCTGATTCAGGTAGTGGAATACCTCCACATATGCTGACAAATATTTTTGACCAATATTCTACAGATAAAACAAATAATCCTGATGGAACAGGTCTAGGATTATATCTTTGTAAAGGAATTATTGAAAAACATGGAGGTAAAATATCTGCTGAAAATAATCAATTGGGTGGTGCATTATTCACTATAAAATTACCGTTCATATCTCCTACAATTGCTATTCCTAATTCAACACAAAAATCTTGTAATGATTCAACATGTAATATTCAGAATTAAAGCAGAATTTAGATCATAATTATTTTGTACTGAACTATCATCTTTATCTTTATAATGATAATTTTTAAAATATCATTAATGTGTTGAAAATATTCATTAACCTGTAGGGTAAATAATTATTAAAAAATAGGCAGGAAGTTGTTATTAAGTAAAAAGAATTAATGGTTGTTGACCCATATGATTCAAGCAGAAATTAGCATATATCCAATGGCCACAAGAACAACTAGTGCAAGTTTTTACATTGCTAAAGCGATAGAGTCAATTCAAAATGTTGAAAATTTAAGATATGAAATTAACTCAATGGGGACAATTTTAGAATCAGATAATATGGATGTGATAAATAATGCAGCAAAAAAAATGATGGAGACTGTTCATAATCTAGGAATAGATAGAGTTGAAGTAATAATTAAGATAGACTCACGACGTGACAAACATCTCAAAATGGAAGAAAAACTAGATTCTATAAAAAAACAATTGAAAGAATAAGATGTTATTATTTAATTTGAAGAATTTACAAAATCAACAATAGATAGTATTTTTCCCATTTCCACTAAATGTCCATAGCTTTTATTTTTGGATAATTTTAAAGGAGTATTATCCACACTGATAAACAAAATATGGTCTTTATCTAATGGAATAGTAATTCTCTTAATTTTTTCATATGCTGCAATTACATAAAGTCCTTTTCCAACTAGTCCAGATATTTTTGAACGCTCATCCCACGCATTTGCTGCTCTCTGAAGTGTCTTTTTGGTATCTTCAAGTGGAACAAGATTTTTTACATTGTTACGTTTACTGTTCCATAAAATTTCTCCATCCCTATTACAAACTGCAGCAAATCTAATATTATCATTAAAATCCATCAACATATTCAACAATTTTTCGTATTTTTCCACGTACTAGTTACAGCACCATAATCTAAAAACTTATTGTGTTTTTACAGATTTTAGAATTAAAATTTTTTTAGAATTTTAAAGTGAGTATTTCTTTGGGCAGGAACACGACCAATCTCATTTACCATTGTTGCCAATTCCTCAACTGATGAGGAAGTTGATTTTCCTGCAGCTTTGTAAATTTCCTCAGAGAACGCAGTTCCAACTAGATCACTACCACCATTAGATAATGCAACTTGTGCAAGCTTCTTTCCATAAGCAACCCAATAGACTGAGATATTATTTAGAACATTTGCAAGCATCAATCTAGATAATGCAATTATTCTCAAATCATATACTGATGAGCATTCATGGTTTACCAAATGATCTTGTTCTAATTCAGTATTATCCAAACTGAATTTCAAAGGAATCAAGGTTATGAGACCATGTGTTTTCTTTTGTAACTCACGAATTTTTATTAAATGATCAACAATGTGTTCAGGTTTTTCTATATGCCCATAAAGCATGGTAACATTACTTTTAATGTCCATATTATGTGCCTCCTCAATTACATCAAGCCATTGTTGTCCAGTACATTTTCCTCTAACAATTTTTCCTCTAATGTCAGGATGAAATAATTCTGCTCCGCCGCCAGGCATTGAATCAAGACCTGCAGCTTTGAGACGAGATAAAATTTCCTTTGTTGAATTTTTAGTTAATTTTGATAGATAGTAAATTTCTGCGGCAGTTAATGCTTTGATATTTAATTCGGGATGACTTTTTTTGATGGTCCTCATCATGTTCTCATAATATTCCAATGGGAGTTTTGGATGAAATCCGCCAACAATATGGACTTCAGTGGCACCAAGCTGTTTTGCAATTCCTACTCGTTGCTCGATTTGTAGTGGAGTTAGGGTATAAGCATCGTCTGCATCCTCTTTTCTATAAAATGCACACATTTGGCAACTAGCTGCACAGACATTAGTGTAATTCATGTAATATGAGGCAGCAAATGTTACAGTATTTCCAACTAATTTTTTTCTAGTGATATCTGCAACTGCACCCAATAAATGAAGATTATCATAATTCATTAGTTCAATTCCATCGTTATAGGATAGTTCTTCTCCTGCAAGAGCCCGATCTAATGCTTTAGACTCACCAACTAATTGTTCTAACACAGTATTGATTTTACATGTCAGGATATATTCCTTATAGTCTCAAGAAATAAGTAGTCATTAACCCCATAATTTGTATGGTACTTCCTTTAGTTGATGAGCATAAACCAAAATGTTACTTGTGTCATGAAGGATTTGAAAATATAGAAAAACTCAAAGAACACCATAATTCAGCACATAAGGAATTCTTTGAATCAAATGAAAAACAAAATACCAGAGAACCAGCACCTGGTGATGTTACGGTGTTTTAGCTTTTTCTTTTTTGATAGATTTTAACAGATCTTGAGCAAGTTCTTTTGAGGTATTTGCCAAATCATAATGTTTGTCTATAGATAATGCTTTTTTGAAATGTTTTATTGCATCTTGTAGATGACCGAGTTCTCCTAATGAAAGACCTTTGTATGCTAGAGCCATTGTAGATTTTTTATCAATACGTAAAACTTCATCATAGCATTTTATTGCATTTAGATATTGTTCATCAGAATGTAATGCTGCGCCTTTGTTTAGTAATGCATCAAGATTTTCAGGAGAAATTGATAATGCTTTGTTGTATGAATTTATGGCGAGTTTAATTTTTCCCATATTTTGCAAAGTAGCTCCCTTATCAACTAGTGCCCGAATGTTTGAGGGTTCTTTTTTGAGAACCAAATCATAAAGTCTCAAAGCATCAGAAACATCACCATCTTCTGTACATTCAAAAGCATTTCCTAGGATTTCATCAATTTTATCACTCACAATATCAGATAATTTTTTCTCGATAATAAATTGATTTTTTACCATAGATTCATCCACGGGCAATAAAATTAGTGAGCTCATTTCTAAAAGTAAGAAAAATTAGGTATTAAATCAGCGATCATTATACAATAACCAAAATACAGCCTAGAAAATTAATTTAAAATTTTAAGATTGTAAAAAACGAAATATTCCAAATTAGGATGCAAATTTATCTCGAGGATCAATTTGTAATGATTTATTGAAACATTCCATAGCTTCCTCATATCTGCCCAGACTCCGTAGTACAACACCTTTGAAATTCCAAAGGTCGGGATCATTTTGATTCAATAAAAGTGCCTGTTCAAAAAATCCCAGTGCTTTTTCAAACTGTGATTCATCCAAAAAGGATTTTCCTTTTTTTACAAGCTCTTGAATTTCATCCACAAATTAGAAAAGACCCCATTTCTATTAAATTTGAAACAATAATAGAACAAGGTAGCCATTAAAACTGAACAGATTTACAAAGAATCACTCAAAATTTAAATAATTTTTTAACATTACATAGTGTGGACATGGATCAAACTGATGAAAGAATTCTCAAAAATTTAATGATGGATGGAAGATTATCTGCAAGGCAGCTTGCACTAAAATTGGGAATGTCAACAGTCACAATACTAACTAGAATTAAAAAAATGGAGAAAGCAAAAATAATTTACGGGTATACTGCATTAATAGACCATGAAAAAATAGGGTATTCATTAACTGCAATAATTGAAATTATTGCAAAAAATGATAAAATTGTAAGTATTGAAGATGAAATTGCAAAATTTGAAAATGTATGTGGAGTTTATGATATTACAGGTTCAACAGATACGATAGTTATTGCAAAATTCAAGGAGCGAAATGAATTGAGTACATTTGTAAAGAGCCTAGCATCCATTTCAAATGTGGAAAACACCATTACTCATGTAGTTCTAAATACTACAAAAGAAGATTTCAGATTAGCGTAGGTAAAAAAATGAACATTTTAAGAATAAGTATTATTACAATGTTAGTTTTAGGAGCATTCCAAATAGCATATGGACAAAGCGAGAAAGTGGATATGGTTTTAGTAGTAACTGATGAAGAAAAAATTATAATATTTGGCAGTTTTGCTGTAGTAATAATTGGGATTTTTTTGTTTTTAGCAAGAGACATTATTCTTCGTAGAAGAACATCTTATGATAAAAAGGAATTTGAATCAAAAAAAGAAAATACATATGAAAAATATCATTCAGATTGGGGGGATGATTATGAAGAACTTGGAAAAAGAAGAAATACCAAAGACGATCAAGAATTCAGAGAAGCTGTATCAAATGATAGTCTAATAAATTATTATGATGTAATAGGGGTCTCAAATAGTGCAACACCTGAAGAGATTAAAAATAAATTCAGAGAGCTTGCTAAAAAAATTCATCCTGATAAAACAAAGGTAAATTCTGAAGAAGAGATGGCAGAATTAAACAAGGCATATGAGGTTTTATCAGACAAAGAGCGAAGGGCAAGTTATGATAGATATTTCAAAGTCAGTTAAACGGATTCAAGTTTTACAATAATCATACTAAGTTCGATTGAATCAGGGGTCTGAACGCTATTTGTAAGATTTGTAAATATTTCAAAATGTAGTGTATTTCCATTATCATGAATATTAGTTGTGATTTTGAGTTCACTGAATTCTGTATTAGGTCCCAACATCTTTTTTGTTAATAATGGAATAACTGAAAGATCTTTAATCACTCCAGTCATTTTAAATGCAAATTTATCTGAAAAATACACTCCACCACGAGTAGTTGGCTCATTAACAGGTGTCGGAGAATTAGTTATAGAGACATTACTTAGCTGAAAAGATGTATTGTCAAGATGTATTGTACATTCCGAAGGATTTGAATCAAATGACTTTGTTAGGATTTCAAGTAAATCAGAATTTATAGACACTGAAAATATCTAAGACGTAATTCTATTGAGTGTTATGAAATATTTTTCATAATTAAATTCACAAAAAATATTCACGCCTAAGCAGATCATATTTAAAAACATCAATCTTGATCGAGTGGTATTGCAGCAGTTTGCAAATACTCATCCAATGAGGAAAAAAATTCTCAATCTGATGATACAAAATGAAATAGGTGATGATGATTTTATTGAAATGTTAGATTATACTATTGATTTGTTTGAGAGTCAAGGTTTAGGAAGTGACTATTATGGATATCACAATATCAATCATGAATTAGAAGTAACATATGTTTCACTTTTAGCTGTAAAACAAGATATTGTAAAATTATCAGAATTAGATATAAAATATCTATACATAGCAGCACTGTTTCACGATTTTGATCCTCAAAAAAGTGTAGACAAACCACACGAAGAAAGTGTTTTAAAATTTATTGAGTCAGATAAAAAACTATCACAATTAATAAAAAATGTAAATATTGATTTGGAGATAATCAAGGTATTAATTTTAAGAACAACATATCCATGGGCAGGAGAACTCAAAAAAAATGCAGAACTGCAAATTAAAAATTGTTTTCAAAATTCTGAACAAACCAGAAATAATGTTCAACGACAACAACACATTATGGAAATTGGAGAATATCTATCAGTTGTAGACAGGTTAAGCGGTTATGCTCTAGGGGATTTTTCAAAAGCAATGGAAATGGCAAAAATGAATGCACATGCACTAGCATGGAGACCATCATTAATTGTAAGGAGTTCAGTAGCATATTTTGAAGAATTATTAAACAAAGAAACAGTCATGGTGAAAGGAATTCTCAAAGTACTCACAAATGAAATGCGAAAGAATTTTTTTAATACTGTTTTATCATTTATGAGAATTCGTCAACAAGAAATTACAATTCAAGCAGATCATGCATATGAGAATCTAAAACTTGTTCCAACAATAGAAGGTATGGCAAAAAGAAATGACCCAGATTTTATCAAAGTACTATATGACATATTTTTAGAGTTACCAAGACCACTTCAATTTTCAAAAGAAAAATTTGCAGAATCAGTAAAAGATCCTAATATCATCATCAACACACTCAGAATAAATAATAAAAATGGAGAAATTGTGGGATTTGCAAAAGGTGGGGCACTTGAAAAATATAATTTGCGTGAGGAAATTAGAGATGAAAATTATGGTTTAGGAAATACAGTTTTTCTTGAACCAATTGCAGTAAAAATGGGTTATTGGGGATTAAGAGGAGGTAGTGAAATGCGACATTTGTTTGTGATGCAGGCACACTCTATGAAATACAAACATCTTACAAGTTTTGCATTAAGAGGAGTGATTCAAGCAAGAATAGACAAAGAACGAGCAGAATTTGTTCAGCAATTTGATCCTGAAAGATGGGATTATTACAGAATTAAAGTATAGATTTTTTTATATGAAAAATTTAATTCTAAAAAAATTACAGTCAAATATTCAAGGAACAGTATTTTTCAAAAAAGAATTCATAGACTATTATTCAGTTGATGCAAGCTCATATCAAATATATCCAAAGATAATAGTTGTTGCAAAAAATGAAAAAGATATTATCAATACAATAAAAATTGCAAAAAAATTCAAGACATCAGTAACTGTAAGAGGTGCGGGCACAGGTCTTGTGGGGAGTGCATTAAACAATGGCATCATACTAGACATGAAAAATTTTGATTCAATTAGATTAAAAAAAAATCACGTTATTGTAGGTCCAGGCACGATGAAAGGTCAACTAGATATTGTTTTAAAAAAATCAAAAAAATTTTTTCCGCCAAATCCGTCAATTGGTTCATTTTGTTCAATTGGTGGAATGTTGGCAAATAATTCAAGCGGCAGTCGAAGTCTAAAATATGGAAGTATGATAGACAATGTATCAGAGATTACATTTATTGATGGAAATGGAATCAAAGTCACTCTACCAAAAAATAAAAAAACTGGAAAAAAAATTTTAGAAATTACAAAGAAATTAAATAAAAAAAAGATTCCAAAGGTTACAAAAAATTCATCAGGATATAGAATTGATAAAATTAAATCAATCAAGGATTCTCACAATATTTTAGTTGGTTCTGAAGGAACATTAGGAATAATCATTTCAGCTAAATTAAAAATTAAAAATATACCAAAGAAAAAAATATTATTTGTAATAGAATATAAAAAAACACTGGATGTATTAAAAAATGCAATCAAAATTAATGAGTCAAAACCATCAGCAATGGAGTTTGTAGATAAAACAACACTAAAACAATTTAAATTTAAATTTGATAAACAAACTAAATGTTTACTTTTTGTAGAATATGATGAAAAAATAATTACAAGTGAAAAAAGATTAAAATCAATAATTAATGGAAAAATTGTTAAAAGGTTGATCAAAGAATCAGAAATTTTACGATGGTGGAAATTTAGAGATTCATCACTACATTATAGTTTGAAATCAATTAAAAAAGAAAAGAGAATGCCACATACAATTGAGGATTCAGCAATACCAATAGAAAATCTTCCAAAATTGTTTGTAATATTGGATAAAATAAATAAAAAATACAAAACAAAATCTATCACATATGGACATATAGGGAATGGAAATATTCACATCCGTCTGATTTCATCAAGAAAAAGAAAAGAAATTATCAAAAAGATTGCAATTCAGTTTTTTGATGAGGTATTCAAACTAGATGGCACCATTACGGCTGAGCATGGTGATGGGCTTGCACGCTCAGAATTTATCAAAAAACAATATGGTAAAAAAAATTATCAAATATTCAAAGAAATAAAGAATCTATTTGATCCAAATAATATACTAAATCCAGGGAAAATTATTTCAAATAAAAGCTCAATCATAGAAAATTTACAGAATTTCTAAAAACATTAATCAATTTAAAAAAAATATACAAAAGCCATTTATTAACAAAAAATTATCCAAAAAATCGTGTCAAGTAGAAATTTTATAATATTATTAGCAATAATGCTGACGGTAAGTTTTTTCCCAGTATCTGCACTTACTGAATTAGAAAGAGTGACAATTGTTGATCCAAAATTAGTAAATGCATTTGGGATTTCTTTAGGAAATAATGTTAATGTAGATCAACAAATTCAAATTTCAGCAGACATCATAAACAATCAAGAAAAATCTCAGACATTTATTTATCTGGTTCAAATAAAAAATGAAGAAAATTTTGTTGTGTCAATTGGATGGATAAGTGGACAATTAACACCATATCAAAAATTCAATCCATCTTTATCATGGACTCCATCTCAACCAGGTGAATTTACTGCAGAGATTTTTGTTTGGGAAGGGTTACAAAATCATAATGCATTATCAAAGTACACCATGTTACAAATTAGTGTCAGTTAAAATTTTAATAATAATTTGATCTAAATAATAATAATATTTTTAGAATTTGAATTTTTTATTCCAAAATTGAACAAAACCATATCCGTTACGAAAAATTTAGTCACAGAACATAATAATTGAGATCGGAGATTTGCCAATTTGTGAAAAAAATTCGACAAGTTCTCCCTAATATGACCTCGAGGCTAAGGCAGGTATGACAATAGGATATTGTGTAAAATGTCGGGACAAACGAGAAATCGGAAATCCTGGACCATACACCATGAAAAATGGTAAGCCTGCAATCAAAGGCACATGCCCAACATGTAGTACTGCCATTTTTAGAATAGGTAGAGGATAGAATTCTAAACTAAGAATTTTACTCCCATTCATTAGAGGTCCATTCCAATGGTTTGGAATGGAACTTTTTCTATTTTAGTTACAATAGTATTTTAAAAAATAACTATTTTAGTCTCCTATAGATCTCTTTAAATTCAATTGAGAGATTGTATGACATGTTTAGTAAATGTGCCAGTTGGTTCATTGATGTCTTATTGTGTCCCAATTGTCTCAATAGAGTCAAGGCTTTTTGTGGTGAATTTACAGACAAAGCGATTTGTCCAGACCACATTTGAAAAGCATCCTCCACATCCAAACTAAAATTTAAAACAAATTCTTTCCAGTTATTCATTGACTGTAATGCCTTTTCATTAAGAAGCACAAGAGACAATTCACGAAATTCATTTTTTCTGTCAACGTATAACATATCAAGGGCGGTATCGATTTTTTCTTCCTTATACTGTGACGAATTCAACATGTACATCCCTACAATACTCATGATGTAATATTCTCACAATCAAAGATAAACCAAGTAGTTGATTTTCTGAAAATTTGTATCGATTTTTTAAATTAAATTAACAAATGTAAAGAAATAAAAAAAATAAAAAAGATGTTTGATCTTATTGGAATGGGTCAATAAATGGACAGTTAACAATGTGGTCACTATCCATTGGACGTGCAATACCAATATCGATCAAACCAGATTTCTTGTATGCATTCATATCATCAATGGTTTCTAACACTTGTGCATTTTCAGGGGCAACCCAACCAATCATAAAGATTCTCCACATTGGAGAATAATTTTCATCACCAGGTGCTCCTGCTGCAATTCCAGGTTGAAATCCTAATGGACCAGTACCTGTTAAACCATTTTTGAACTGATACAAGTCTACTGCTGCTGAATTTGCAATCAAGTTTGCAGATGTTGGTGAACTTACAACACCCATCATTCCTGCAGGACCACTAGGGGTAGCATCAGTTACAATGTAATAGATGGTTCTACCGTCTGGGCCCCATCCACGATGAGCTATGAAAGTTACATTCATCTCCTCTGTATCAATATCAAGAACTTGACCACCACCATAAGGAGTGACATCAGTTAATGTTTTGTCTTCCTTAACCATCATCTGACCTTCTGGCCAAATGATTTGTGGCATATTCAAAACTACATCAACTTCAGTTAATGTAATTTCATTATTCTCAACAGATTCCATTATCATTACTTCTGAATCAAGTACTCTTGAGGTTGCACCTTCATTCCACATTACATGAACATGGGAAGTCAATGCACTATACACTTCTGCTTGAGCAGGAGTACTAGTAAAAACTTGACCTTGGTATCCATGTATACCATCGCCTTCAATGCCGTTGGTAAACAAGTATACTTTTGAAAGTGCTTCTTCAGGAGCATTCTTTAACAAAGGAGCAAGTTCTACTTGCCATCCTTGTTTTGCAGTAATTATTTCTGCATGTTTAGGATCACTAGAATCAGTGATGATATAGAAAACATCTTCACCATTATAGTATCCCTGATGCATAGGAATTGTTGCTGGAACATTTGTTCTTGATAATCTAAGTACAGAACCCAAGTCAGCCTCAGTTATTTCTTTTTCAGAAATTTCTTCCATCATAGAATCATCTTTTTCCATCATGGTTTCTTCCATCATAGAATCATCTTTTTCCATCATGGTTTCTTTCATTTCTTTTTCTTCAACTGGAGCTACAGGAGTGACTTTACCTTTTTCTTCCATCCAAGCAGATTTACCGCCTGGAATTTCAGAACATAGTTGTAATCCACAGACATTAGTGCCAGAACCATATTTTGATGTTTCAACACCTGAACCCTTTAGGGCTTCAGCATCTGAGAAATAACCGGTCGTCATACCTGCTGTAAACAAGGGCAAAATTGCAAAAAGTGCAATGATTCTTAGACTCTTGTTCATATGAGAAAAAGTATGATTTTTGTTTAAAAGAATTTATCCAAATTACATTTTTTAAACAGCGAGTTCTGAGAATCTATTTCCAACATAATCCCAATTAACGACATTCCACCAAGATTTTACATACTCAGATCTCTTATTTTGATATTTTAGATAATATGCATGCTCCCAGACATCCAATCCGAGTAAAGGAATTTTTTGTATTGTCCAAGGACTAGTTTGATTCGGAGTTGTTATGATTTCAATTTTTTGATATGTGGAATTAAAAACTAACCAACACCATCCGCTTCCCTGAATAGTAATTGCTTGTTCAGAAAAAACCTTTTTGAAATTATCAAAATTATTAAAATAAACATCAATTGCATCCTCAATTTTTCCCTCAGGATTTCCACCCCCATTTGGAGTCATTGTTTCCCAAAATAATCGATGATTCTCAAATCCCCCACCAAAAAAATTGATATTTTGTCGTCCAGATTCAGGAATTTGTTTTAGTTCTGAGAGAATAGATGAAATGTATTGAGGATGTGATGCGCCACCAATTTGTTCAAGAGATTTGTTTAGTCCATCAACATAAGATTGATGATGTTTTTGATGATGAATTTTCATTGTTTCAGCATCAATGAAAGGTTCTAAATCATCATACTCATAAGGTAATCTTGGAAGTTCATACTGAACCATAAATCAAACTGCTAGAATCCACATATATTCTTCAAGGGAAGAAGCATTAATTGACAATAAGAAGAAAGAACATAGTATATGTTTTTGTGACTAAGATGCATAAAGAGTGCAATTAACTAATAGTCCATCATGTATAGGACCAAATGATTATAGAGTTAGGATTAACAAATGTAAGAAATGCATAAAGAAAAAGGCAAGAATACAATGATTCCAATCACAAAGAAATTAGTTTCTGATGAACAAACATGGATTACAATTAATGTAGATATTTTTGAGAATCCTAAAATCTAATCCCTATTCTTTTCATTATCTTTTAGCACATTATCTAAAGGCACCGTGATTGTTCTATCAGAGCCTTTGCAGTAATTTTTTCCTTTGAAATGCTTGTGGATTTTGACTTTTGCCATCATGATGCTATCTATCCCATAATTTCCCTGATGTTCTGTTATTTCTTGACTAACAATGTGACATGTTTTAGAAACATTACACCATTTGCACATAATTTTCATTTTTTTATCATTTGTCATGAAATTACTTTAGAAATTTTGAAGATAAGCATTTCATTTATCGGAAAACATGGATTATTGTCAAGAGAAAAGATAGTAAAGATGTCAAGTTTGAGGTATACAACATGCGAAAATTAGGCACTATTGATTTAGAAATTTTAGATTTAGCGATTAAAGAAAATGGGACATTTAATGAAAACAATTTAGAAAATTCAGAATTAAAGAGGCTAGGGGTTGGTAAAATTCTTGATTCACTTGCATCACTAAAAGATAGAAAATTTTTATCATTGAATAGTGATGGTTCATTTTCCATTACAGATATTGCAAGGGAAATTCTTTGGAGTGCCAACATTCCAGTATGGGCAAGAATGTTACGCCTTTTACAAATAAAATCATCCAGTGAAGAAGAAATATCAAATATTTTAAGAATTATAAAAAATCAATATTTTGAAGATTTGGAAAAATTACGAAAAAATGGATTTATTTTAATGTCCCCACAAAGAATAAATGAAAAAATTATTAAAATTTATGAAATACAACCTGAAGGAATAGAAAAAATAGATAAAACGGACAAAGAAGGTTTCAAGAGTATTGGCATAGAGGAATTAAAACCAGAAATTGAAATCCTAAGTAAAATTGATGAAATAATTAAAGAAATAAAAGATTCACAAATGGAACATTTGAAAAAAGACAGTGTTATTGAAAAATTATCACAATTAAAAAATAAATTAAAAATTTAAAAAATAAATGTTCAATGAATTAAGTATTAAGATTTTTTAGATCTAAACATTTAGAATCAAATTCATTCAAATATTGTTTCCCATTAATCTGTAAATCTTTAATGTATATTTCACAAGTTGCAGGATCTATCAACATAGTAGAATTTGGATTATTCATTACGAATTGTAACACAAGAATTCCAACAAGCACAATTATCAAAATAATTGGTACTCTTTTTTGATAAATATCCACAAATTTTTCTAAATAGTTTTAACCATAATAATATTGATAATTAAAATCATAGATTTTTTTATAGTGTTTTTAATTATTGGTGACTAAGGAAAACAAATGAATGATTTTACCATAGTTTCCCTTGTTTTTGTAATATCCGTTTTGTAGGTTCTGAAACCGTATCTAGTGTATCTAAATCATAATTTGCACCAGTAAAATCAGTTGAATCAAAAATAGCACCATCAAAATTTGTGTGTCGGAGATTTATTCCACTCATATTTGAGCCACTCAAATCAGCATTTCTTAAATCAGCATAAAACATGTCGGCACCATTGATATCTGCACCTCGAAGATCCACACCATACAATTCAGCATCCCATAATTTTGCATTTGAGAGGTTTGAATCCCTCATATCTGCACCTCGAAGTTTAACATTAAACAAAATTGCTCCACTCAAATCGGCCTCACTTAAATCAGATCCACTAAAATCAGCATTATGAATATCCCTATTCTTTAGATTTACGCCCTTCATGTTAGTATCAGATAAATTTCGTCCAATCAAATCTTCGTAATCGAAATTAACTTTTGAATAATTTCGTTTTCGAAAAACATCAGAGGGGTTCATTACACTTACAAATTTGAATAACTATTTTGATCGAATCTTGTCTTGTATTTGAGCTAAAATCAATTTAGCTTTATCCTTATTTTCATAACTATCAACGGTATCATCCATGATTGCATCAATCTCATAGCTCTTATCCACTAAAATATTTGCAACGTGATCATCCAGTGTTCCATTTCCAATCAAATAATATGCAAATACAGTATTTTTTTGCCCAATTCTATGAAGTCTATCTTCTGCTTGTCTATGAATTGCAGGACTCCAATCAAGTTCTGCAAAAATAACATATTTTGCACGAGTTAAATTAATACCAACATTTCCTGCACGAATTCCTGCAATCATCAATTTAGATTCACCTTTTTGAAATTTGTCTATTTGATTTTGTCTAAATGTGTCAGTTTGTCCTCCAATAATAGTTACGGGAGAAAACTCTTGAAGACTTTCATTAAGTAATTTATGAATTACCTTATGATGACAAAATACCACAACACTTTCTTCAATTTCCATAATATTTTTAACAAAATTAATCACATGTGGAAGTTTTGCAATACCTGCAATTTGTCGTTCACTCTGAATTGCTCTATGGTAAGATGCAGCTTTTGAGAATTCTGATTCAGCAACTTTTTGCTCACCTTCTAATTTTTTCCAAATTTTATCTAGTTCATCATGATAAAAATCAGTATCAGCTGCAATCACTTCTTTGTAACGAACTTTGTCTTTGAGTTCTTTTAAAACATCAGATTTCTTTCTTCGAAGCATCACGTGTTTTTGTAATTCATTTCTCAGTGAAGCTCGTTTGTTTTCTAAGACAATAGCTTTCCCCTTGTCATTCACATAACAAAAGTATCCACAAAATTCTTTAAAACTGCCCAATAATCCTGGTTTTAAAATATCAATAATAGGCCAAATTTCAGAGCCACGATTGTAAATAGGAGTTCCAGAAAGACCGATTCTATACGATACAGAAGGAAGTGCAGCGAGTTTTTTGACAGATTTGTATTTTTGAGTAGTTTTAGATCTCAAGTTATGTACCTCATCACAAACTAGTGTTTTGATTCCAAGTTTTGATAAATCAGGATATCTCTTGAAAAGCAATTCGTAATTAATTACATAGATATCAGATTTTGGTAATTCTTTGCATTTTCCAGTTCTAATAGGAGTAACACTAGGGGAAGAGGAATCAATAATTCGTCCATTTCTACTTTTTTTCTTTAGAAATTTTTCAATTTCTCGTTCCCAATTTTTAAGGGTGACTAATGGTGCGATAACAAGGACTGGAAAGGTTTGTTTTTCAGTAGCTACATAAGCTAATGTTTGCACAGTTTTCCCAAGACCCATTTCATCAGCCAATAAAGCATTACCAGAAGATTTTAACAAAAAGTCTAAACCTTCTTTTTGGAAATTCAAAAGTTTCCCTCTGAACTGTTCTGCAGCTTTTGCACGCTTTAGTTTGTGTTTAACTGGTGGTAAGATAGGTTTTGGAGCATAAGTCTTTATGATTTTTCTTTGCCAGACAGTTTTTGATAAAATCTCTAACGGGTATCGTTCTAAAATGGATCTTATTTGTTTTACATTGTCAGTACTATCAGGAATTATTACTTCATTTACATTTTCACCATACCATGCCTCTGGAACAAGACTTGAAATCATATTTACAGCTCTATCGCCAGTAATTTTCCAGCTCCAGATCTTTGAATATTTATCAAGTACATATTCTAATGTACCAATATTTTCAAGGGTTGTCTCCATAATTTGAGGTTTTGAAGTTTTTTTGACTTATGAATCTTCACGTTTACATAGATCATTAAAAAGGGAAACAAAATACTACAAGAGTTAAAATAAGATAATGTATTTTTAATATAGAGAAAAATTATGCTATCGATCTATAGGCTCAATTTTCTGAAAAATATAAAATAAGAATGATGAAATAGTCTAAAAATATGTTAAAAATATGGCAGTTGGTGATTTTCAATGGATTTATCTAATATTTTTCCTGATCCCACTAGCAAGGATACTTCCTCGAGTAATTAGAAAATGGCGAAATAAGGATAATTCTATAGGTGAAAATCAATTTAATCAAAATTTCCAAAAAACAGAACAAATGCCAAATTCATTTGAAACACCAAAATCATTTGAAAGGACTCAATCATTTGAAAAACCAAGATCACCCGATAAATCACTAGAATTAGATATGCAGGTTTTATCTGAAATAAACAATGGAGTAAGGGATTTTAATCAAATCCAAAAAAATATCGGAATTGGAAATCAAGAATTAGAAAAGATATTAGATGATTTAGAAAATAAAGGGTTAATGAAGGTGGTTAAAAAAAGTGGTTTAATTGGAAATAAAGTTGAAATTCATCCAACTGAAAATGGTTTTAAAAAATTTTACACATAAAAAATTATAGCATATATTTAAAATTCATCAGGTTTTAGAAAAATTATGGAATTTATTCAAGACACGGAACCAGATATTAAAAAACCAATCATAATTGCTGCGATGCAAGATATGGGAAATGTTGGGAGCATAGTAATTGATTTTATCAATGATTCATTAAAAACAAAAACATTTAGAATTTCAAAATCATCCAACCCGACATATGTGATTGATAAAGGAGGGTATATCGAATTACCAAATGAGAGTTGGGAATACAAGTATACAGAAGACTTGATAATATTTGGAGGAGGTAAAGGACAGCCTCAAAATAGAGATGAATTAAATGAGTTATGTAAAGATGTAATAAATATTGCAAAAAAGTATTCAGCAAAATTCATCTACACATTTGGTGGATTTCATACAAATAGAATTTTTAATAATTCACCCAAAACATACATCACTACAACATCTATAGAATTGACAAAACATATGCAGAGACTAAATGTCGATACGACTCCCCATAAATCAATCATTACAGGATTTAATGGGTTAATACTGGGATTTGCAAAAATGAATTTAATTCAAGGGATTGGGATGTATGGAGAATTAAATAATCCTGCAATTCCACAATATAGGGCAGCAATTAGCATAATCAAAACTCTTGAAAAATTAACATATAGAAAATTTGGAGATATTAGTTCATTGAAAATGAATGCTCAAGAGACAGAAAGGAAGTTCAAAAATTAGATTCAGTGAGCGTTCCCTACTGGATGTGGTTCAGTATTTTCATCATGACAGTCACACGAACACAGATGAGATTTATGATTATTCATACAGTCAATACACTCAAAATGTTTTCTAGTCTCACATGCTGCACAAATCATCTTACTAGTCATAAATAACAGATGAATTTGAATTTTTTCCTGATCATGAAAATTGGTGCTAATTAATCAACTAAAATTGAAAAAGAGTGAATTTTTCTTAATACTTTGTCATAACAACCCAAATCAACAGCAAATAAAGTGTTCAAAAATAAGGCAATAGTAATAGGTTTATTCTCATTTTTAATGATATTTTCAACAATTCAAACATCTGAAGCAGAATTATGAGAATTAATTATAGATATGAGTGTGGAAAAAGGAGTTATTCATTCTGGTGAAACAGTAATAGTCACAGGTACAGTAGTAAACCACGCATACAAACCAATCAGGGGGGCAGAGGTATTCATCAGAGCAGGTGCAGAAACTACCAAAGTATTCACTGATCCATGGGGAGTATTCAAAGGAGAGTTCAAAGACTTTCAGAGAATTCCTGGAACTTATTCAGTTAATGTAATTTCAACATGGTATGGGATGACTGGATTAACTTCAGCTCAATTTCAAGTAAAAGGTGATGCTTCTCCAGTTTCAGCACTACAAGAAAAATTATCAACTGATGAGGCAAGAAAGTATCTTGGATCAAAGGAGGGTGATTTTGAAAAAAATCCAATAGGTCAAACTTTATTCAAATATTATCATGGTTTGTTAGATAAACTCACTTTGGAGCAAAAAGATGCAAGTAATCTTCAAGAGGATCAAGTATTCATAGAACAACAAAAAAAGATTGCAAAGGATCTAAGAGATAAAGCCATTGAAGAATTAAAACCAAATTATGGAACATATGGAGGATATCAATATGAGAATTACATCAGCGGTCTTAATCCAGAAATTAGAGACATTATAATCAATCAACTAAACTTTACAAAAAATATTTTTGAAGATGCACAAAAAATAAGAAGTGAAATTATTGCAAACGGTGGAACCGTAGAAGAGGCAAGACAAGCATATCTAGAGATGGTTTCAATTCCTAAAGAAACTCTTGAGGAATTTATTCAGAAAGTAACAAATGATGAATCAGATGAAACGCAGGCAACTGATGAAAAAATAGAAGACCAATAATTAATAGATGAATTCTACGTGTGTCTTATATTCAAAAAAACCTAAAAATTAATTATGAAAATAGATATTCCATTACCTTGCCCAAAGTGTGGTGGAAAAATGTATTCAATTAGTTATGAATCGGCATTCTCTATACTAAATAAAAGAAGTTGGCAAGTTTGTAAAGAATGTGATTTTGAACGAAATACAGAAGATTTCAAAAAATCAATATGTTGTGCGTAATAATATGTATAATTCTTCTAAACAATTTTTAATGCACCATATTATTAAAAATAGATTTGAAAATATTTCATAAATCAACTTGCATTACATGTAAAAAAACAATCAAAGAGGTGGAAAGAATGAAGATAGATATTGAGACACGTGATTTTTTTAAAGAGCCATTTACAGAGTCAGAATTAAAAAAAATTATTAAAATGACTGATAAAAAACCATTTGAACTTTTAAGAAAAAGAGATAAAATGTACAAAGAGCTGGAATTAGAAAATAATAAAAAAACAGATGGTCAAATTATCAAATTAATGATAAAATATCCAGGATTGATTTTACGCCCAATTATAATTACTAAAAATAAAGCAATAGTAGGAAAAGTGGATTTAAAAAATATTAAATAAATTAAGAGTCTTTTTTTTGGATAAATATTCTCAAAGCCTCTAAATGAGAACAATTTGCCTTTAATCCCTTACCATGATGAAATTTATAAAAATTCTTGAATCCAAGACATTCACATGAATCAGAGGTTACAAAGTATGAAATTTCAGGATTTGATGAGGATCTAATTTGAAATAAATCATCCTCAATTTTTGAGACACCTCCACTTTCAACTAATTTTTTTGCTTTTTTGATAGTGTTTGCACTCATAATTTTACAAAAAATTACTCATGTTTTATTCTTTGATTTCCAAAATAATATTATCAAAATTAATGATAAAAAATGGTAAATTACGCACTAATTGATATAAACTAACTTAGTCACTTTTGATTATTGGGCATGAAGAGGTATGTTGCTACAAGGGCAGTAACGATGTTTGGAGTTTTAATGATTACACTGCTAATCACAATTTCTCTGGTAGGATCAAATATGGATGTCATACTAAAGCAAGGAATAGTTTTTCAAGTACGAGCTGAAATAACAGAAAATCCCGCAATTGCAGATAGTTTTTCATCGGTGAGTGAATTTGAAGAATTTGTACAAAATCAGATTAATCAAAGATATGAAATTTTAGGATTAGATGAGCCATGGTATTCGCCACAAAGAGTTGGATTTACAATGTATAAAATATTATTACTAGATTTTGGACATGCAACATTTCTCACAAGTGATGCAGGATCTTCAGATGTTAAGGACATCATCTTTGAAAAGCTTCCAAGAACAATTCTTTTATTCACGACAGCTACAATAATTATTTCAATAATTGGAATATTTTTAGGCGCTCTGTCAGCAAGTAAAGTTGGTTCAATTGTAGATAGATTAACATCAAGTTTTGCAATAATTAGTTCTAGTTTTCCTGTTTGGTGGATAGGAATGTTAATGATATTTTTATTTTCATTTACATATCAAATATTTCCTGCCAGGGCAACTCCAGATATTCCACCATCAGACCCAGGCTACATATTATCATTATTGTATCATATGACATTGCCATTAATCACAATAGTAATGATTGGTTTTGGTTCATGGGCATACTTGGTAAGAAATTTCATGGTAGGAATAATGCAAGAAGATTTTATCATGGCAAAGAAAACAATTGGCATAAATCAAAAAAAGATAGTGTACTCTCATGCATTAAAAAATGCGGCACCGCCAATTGTCACAATACTTGCTCTTAGTTTATCAGGATCACTGGGTGGGGCAATTATCACTGAGGCAGTATTTGATTGGCCAGGAATGGGGAGGTTGTATTTTGAGGCAATTACAGTAATGGATTTACCTGTAATAATTGGGTCCACATACATCCTCACAGTGTTTTTCCTCATAGGAATATTCATTGCAGATTTACTTTACGGTTATTTTGATCCAAGAGTGAGGACAGGAACTTGAGTAGTATTAGTCCTCAAGAAATTAAAGAAGAGTTTTTCAAAAGTAAAATGGGACTTGCAGGAATTGCAATTCTTGGAACCCTAATTTTGATTTCAATTATTACAATGATAGCAATTCCAGTTGAAACTTTTCAACAATGGAATAATCCTGGAAATTGGATATCATATCCAAAAGTGGCAGTTCCAATTTGGGTGAATTTTCTCAATACTGAAAAAATTCCAGAGCATAGTATTTTAGAAAGTCCAAATATTCAAACTAATTCAAATGGAGAGATATCACTTACATCACACCAATTTGGAATAAATTTCAATTATAATGATTTTCCAAATGATTTCATATATCTATTTTCTTCAGAATATGTAGGATCCCCATTATTGCAAATGTCAGTAATTAGACCAGATGGAATCAAACTAGAATTAATATCAATGTCACTCCCACATTCAAACATTAAAACAATTCACAGCGAAAGAATTTTTTCAACAGATGATGTAATAAAGAAAAATTTGTCATTGCAATCAGATAATTTTTCATTTAATTTAGATAGATTATCAGCTGAGGATATTGTTTTTTCAAAAACACAAACAAATGAACCACTAAAAGGAAATTATATTTTTTCAATTGATACGTATTCAATAAAATCTGAAACAAGAATGATTGAATCAAAATTAATCATAGGAGGTAAAGCTTTTGGCATTATGGGGACTGATGAATTAAGACGAGATTTAGCAGTAGGATTGTTATGGGGAACGCCATTGGCATTATTTATTGGTCTAGTTGTATCCATTGCATCAGTTGTTGCAGGATTACTTTATGGGGTGTATGCAGGATACAAAGGTAAAAAAACAGATGAAACAATGATGCGATTCAATGATGTAATCTATGCATTACCTGCATTGCCATTTCTCATTATTCTTTCAGTGACCATCAGTAACAGCATATTTGTGATGGTGGGATTTTTGATGATTTTTGGTTGGGTAGGAATTGCAAAAGTTGCAAGAAGTATGTCACTTCAAATCAAAACTAGAGGGTATGTAGAGGCTGCAAATATGATGGGTCAAAAAGATTCCAAAATAGTCCTCAAACACATCATACCACAATTATTACCATATGCATTTGCAAGCATTGCAATCTCAGTACCTGCTGCAATCACAACAGAGGCAGGTCTTAGTTTTCTAGGATTAGGAGACCCCTCATTTCCAACATGGGGGCAGATTTTACATGATGCAAACACGTTTGGTGCGGCATCAAGGGGGTTATGGTGGTGGATTATGCCTCCAGGAGTGATGATTGCAATTACAGGTCTTGCCTTTGTGTTTATTGGAAATGCACTTGATGCAATTGTAAATCCAAAATTAAAACGATAAAAAAATTAGAGGTTAAATTTTCGAATTAATTCAATAGCACTATCATTCAATTTGATTGAATAGCAAAATGAAGTTTCTTCGTTGATTGCAGCTAACTTGTTAGCAAATACTTTTTTGCTATGACCACCGTATGAAGCTGTATCTGATTCATCAAAGCAGATAGACATTTGTTTCATTTTTAGTTCATTTTTTAGCAGAAAAGCAATAAATTTTTTATAATTATCAGTATCAACCCAGTCTAATTTTTTTTCTGTACTTATTCCAATCCAGATCTCAATAGAATTTTGATAAAGTACTTTTTTTCTTAGTTCTTCTAATGCCATTTTTCATCACCTAAAAATCTGCACGTTGCATTTTTGAACCACAGCGTGGACAGGTACCACCATTGTGTTTATTGTTACAAACTAGACATACATATTTTATTTTAACAGAATCGCCTTGTGAACCCATTCCAAAAAATCCACCCCCTCCAGTTCCTGAATTGCCACCATATCCACCACCCATTTTATTCATGTATCGTTTTCTCATAATCATAGGTAGTAAAATGAACAATGCCATTACAATTCCAATACTAACAAACCAAGGAACTCCCAAATATCCAAGAATTACTTGTAAACCAATACTAAAGACAAGTGATGCTCCCAAAAACAAATAATATTTTTTAAGTTGAGGATTCAATTCAACAAAAATTGATGTAAAAAGGTTATAAAGTTTACACCGGATAATCGACAAAACTTTTGTGATTTTTGCAGATTTTCGTGCCTAGAAATTGCAATTTCATATTGAATTGCTTCTTGTGGAAGCTGTTGAAACATCAAACCTATTCAGCACTTTTGTAGTTTAAAGATTGTCATGTTCATTTCGTTAACCAATGAATGGTTGTAGGAATTTTTCTTCTTTTTTTAATCAAATATTTTTTTTACCGCGGTAATTGATGCAGCTACTCCCACAATAACTCCAACTAATTGAAAGTAAATTTTGAATTCATTATAATTTCCCAGATTTTTTAAACAAGTTTCATGCCATTCGGGAGGAGCATTTGCTGCACAATATGGAACTGCAAAATCTCCAACTGTCCATATAACGTATTGAGTTAATTCCCCCAGCCAGGCCCCCAATACAATGCCGAGAAGCATTATTCCAATTTTTTTTATCCCAATCGTATTGATCATTTTTTAATATCCATCATTTTTTCTATCCTCAACACAGTATTCACAAGCACAATGCCAATGACAACCGAGCTGATTTGACTTTAATTTCGTTTTCTTTTCTTTTTTCACTTTTTTTACCCCCAATACCATTTAGATTTCTCTTTAGAGGATTTCTCAATATTATTCTCAAAAGTAACCATGTCAAATATTTTTTTAAGAATAGGTTTTACTTTCATATCCACATCAATTAATTTATGAACTTAAAGTTATACCCTTTTTTAATGAAGCATCTGAATCCCAATCATAGAGTCATCATCTGAAATTTGTGTAGCGGGGTTAATGTAAAACCTCATGATCTGCTTACAGCATGGTTTTGAGCTCCCCTTCTCAATGTGATAAAACATCACGTTAGCATAAACCTCGGTGTCGCAAAGCAGCATATTACAGATCATGAGACCTTTGTTTTAGATTATTGGACTCTAAAAGGCTAGGTAATTGTATAATTTTTCCTCTTTTTTTATTTTTTATATTTTTAGAAATTTAAATGATTGAAAGTGGAACAGCATTACCGCTACTATCCCAAGCAAAAATAGAGTCATCATCGTATGGGGATTTTACAATTAATGAAATTAATCCAAAGAAATTATGAAGATCAGTTACCGATGGTTCTGCAGAACCACTTGGATGAGAATGGACTATTCCGATATAGCTCATATCAAATGGTAAAAATGAATGTGGGAATCCAGCAAAAGTAGGTCCAGTCTCACTAAAAGGTGGAATAACTAATCCATTGATCTTTATTTCACCATTTTTTGATTTTCCCTTTAAAATTAAGATTCCTTCATTTGGATGTTTGATTTTACAAAATGACAAAATACTATCAAGTACATCTTTTTGAAGCAATATTTTACGCTCATATTTTTTTTTCTTGAAAAGCACAAAACCACTAAAGTTTAGGAGTAATTTAATTTTAAGATTGTAAAATGGTGTATTTTGTATTTGAAAATTCTCGTAATTTTTTCTCAATTTCTGATATGAGTGTAGGGATTTGGGTCACAGTATCATCAATATCCCCCTGTAAAGTTTTAGATTTTAATTGTAAATCATCTTTAAACGATATATTTTTGTCATGTTCGTGTTCCAAAGAGACTAATTCATCAGGCATTAGAGAATTTAATTCATTTTGCATTTTTTGTGATGTTACAAAATAATTTGAAACCTGTTTAATGAAATTATCAAGAATTTCTTCAGTTTCTGTAATGTGGGACAATGTTTTATCTACATCTTTAACAGAAATTGAACCAGAAGTAATGCCTTTTCGTATATTTTCTAAAATTAAAATAATATGATCTTTATTTTCAGAAAGAAGAATATTAAATGGATTTTCAACTAATTTTGTTAAAATAGTTTTCTGTTCCTTATCTAAAGAAGATGCATATTCATATCGACTCAAGGGGCGAGAGATTTTTGTGAATTGTGTATCAATAATATTTTTAATTTTTAATTTTTGAGTGACATATTCATCAAATTCTTTTTTGAGAACAAGGTATTTTTTATAATTATCAGATAATTTTATTTCTTTAATTGAGTTATCTATAGACAAAATTTTTTCTTCTAGAGACTTTATTGCATCGTGGGTATCTATAATTTTTTTAGCTTTGTCAATTTTGGTATTTTGTAAAAGATTAATTTTATTTAATGAGTCATTAATTTCAATAGAATCAGATTTTGTAGATTTAAAATTTTTTAAAAGTTGTTGAATTTCAGAATGATTATGATTCATTACTTCCAGATTATCTTTTAGTTGATTAGCATATTTTTTTGCAAATATATGAATAACTCGTGTCTGTCGTCCCAAAACATCACCAACCTTTTTAAGAATTTGAGTGAGAGAGTAATTTAATTTCTCCATATCCTCAAGTGACGATATCTCAGGAAGGGTAGTTACTCCTTTTTTGATTACATCAATTACTTGTTTTTTACCTCTTACCACAATTATTGCAAGGTGCTTGTCAATATCATCAACTTTTAGATTGTCTTTTTCAAGAACTTTGCCAATTTTTATCAAATCATCAATTAATGGTTCAGTGATTTTCCTTATTTGTTTAATTTCTGAAAGAATTTGAGAGTATCTTAGTTGGTTTAATTCAGTAAGAATTTTTGATACATCTGAAAGTTGGATTTCTTTATTCTGAGAAATTACTTCAACAGTGTTTTCTTCTTGTTTCTTTTTCCCCCATCCAAATACCATGTAATTTAATTTAGATTCTAGGGATTAAAAATGGTTGTACAATAGAAAATTAAATTTTAACCATGATTTTTTGGAAGTTTGATTCTAAATATTGTAGGTGGAGAAGATACAGAAATCGTGCCGTTATGAGCAGAAATAATGGATTTTACACTTACCAATCCCAGCCCTGTTCCTTGTTGTTTAGTGGTAAACATAGGATCAAACACATGATGTAAATCTTTTTTTGAAATTCCTGTTCCAGAATCTTCAATTTCAATAATTATATCATCATTATTTTCTTCCAATCCAATGACAATTAATCCATGTCCATTTAATGCATGAATTGCATTTAATATCAAATTACTAAATACAATTACCAATTGTCTACTGTCACAATTAATTATTACATCATGTTTTGGTTCAATTAATTTAATTCCGATTGGGATTTTAAATGAATCAAGTGTGTCCTTTAAAATTTCAGAAAAATGAATTTCTCTTAAATGAAGTGGTTTTTCTTTGACATAATCTAAAACCTCATCTATTTGATGAGCCATTCTGGCAATAGAACGTTCAACTTTATCAAATTGTTTTTGTTTCATCTCATCGACATCATACATAATTTTAAAATTTTCAAGAGTTATCTGAATGATAGCAAGTGGATTTCTTAGATCATGTGCTAATCTAGATGTAAATTCACCCACAGTAGAAAATTTTTCAGCTGAATTCATTTTTTCAGATAACCCAATTTCACTAGTAACATCTTGACAAATAGAAACGTATTTTGATATTTTTCCAGATTTAAAAAAAGGAATAATTGTAGTTTTTATCCAATAAAATGAATTATCCTTTGCTTTATTTTTTATGCTTCCATGCCATATTTTTCCATTAGAAATTGTACTCCAAAGATGAGTAAAGAAATCTGAACTATGATAGTCAGATTTTAGAATTCTGTGGTTTTTTCCAATTAATTCATCTTTAGAATATTGTGAAAGGTTACAAAATTTTTGGTTTACAAAAGTAATATTTCCATTAAGATCAGTTATTGTAACTAGTGAAGAGGCATTAAGTGCAATTTCTAAATTATCAATTTCGTCATTTGATACACTAAATTCTTTTTTTTGATATACCCTTGAGAGTATTTTGGTAAAAACAGAACTCAATTCAGGTCCCTTATGTAATTAAACAGTATCAAGTACTTTGACAATTCATCAAAACTAAAAATAGAATATTAATATCTAATCAATGAACGACAATACAGTAATTTTATTCATCATACAAATTATGATTTCTCAAATTGCTTGTAAATCTTGATTTCACAAAAACTAAAATTTAAAATTAATGAAATACTGACAATATGTATGGGAAAACAATCATTTCACACAGGTTCTGTGAAAAAAACAATCAAAATAAAGGCATCACAAAATAAAGTCTGGAATAAAATTAGCAATATCATAGGATTACCAACATGGGTAGTAGATGTTAAAAAAACCGTATTTCTTTCTAAAAATAAAAGAGGCGTAGGTGCCGTCAGACTAATTACTTTTGCAGACGGAAATAAAATTGAAGAACATGTAATTGCATGGAAAAATAAAGAATTTTTCACATACATTGCTACTGAGGGCCTACCATTGAGAGCATACGTCGCCACAATTTCAATCAAGAAAAAATCAAAAAATTTGACAGAATTAACATGGCAATCTTACCTAAATAGTGAGAAAATGTCTGAAAAACAATTTTTAGAATTTCTGGTATTTATGGGAGCATTTTATGATGCATCTCTAGAAAACCTTAAAACAATTCTTGAAAAATAATTTAAAATACATTTAGTTTAAAGTGTAAATACAGTAAATTTGTAAAAAAAATATGAGTGACATGAGATTTGTTATTATTGGGATAGTCTTAGTTTTTGTAGGATTTCTTACTTTAGGATTATTTGGTAGTCAATTCCAAGCAGCAACAATTGAATCAAATGAATTTGGAACGTGTTTTGAATATTTTAATGACAAACCACCAATTGAGATTGATTGTTCATTTAAGGTATTTGATCAAACTGTTTTCTTTGGAATAATTATAGGATTTATCGGAGCAGGAATAATTTCTTTATTCAAAGGAGTTAAAGGGGATTGGGATAATAATGTAAAACCAGAAGACATGGTTGGACCCAATAGAAATCAATCAGATGACAAATAAAATAAAAAATTATTTAAAATAAATTACACGTAATTTTTATAACCATACCGCAATGTAGATTTTTAAATTTATTATGGTGTCATAAGGGTAGAATGTTTTTGAATTTCTTTTATAATTTGAATAATATTTTTCATTCTAAATGGTTTATGAATAATTGAATTGGCACCTAAAATTTGTAATTGTTCTTCTATCAATGATGAGGTATCACCTGTAATCATAATTACTATCGCATTAGAAGATATTTTTTTAATTTCCCTCAATGCTGAAATTCCATCTTGAATTGGCATGTGGACATCCATGAAGATCATTTTAGGTGAATGCGTTTTAAAAAGTTGAATTGCATCTGACCCATCATACCCCATCCCCAAAACTTTAACTCCTTGAGATTCTAATAATTCAGCCAAAATCCCAGTAACATCATAATCATCATCAATTACAATAGCGGTTTCATTTGTCAAGGTTATTTCCAAATATGGAAATAACTATTTAAAAATTTATGTTTCACCCATAATCAATTTATAATAAATTATGAAAAAATAAGTAAATAATAGATAAATTTTGAAAAGTTAATCAAATTTTAAATAAATGTTAGTTTTGTATAATTTGTAAAATAGAGCTATTTTCTTGTTCTAATTCAGTAAGTTGGACATCAACAATTAAGTTATTTTTTTCTATATTGATTTTCAAATTATTAAAGATGCAAACATACTTGTTAGTTTTTTTATTGTCTTTCATCACATATCCTGAATTAACCAATAACCCGCCATCAATCAATTGGTTAATCTTTCTATATCCTGAAGTTTGTGGAAGATTACATTCTTTCAAAATTGATGCGATAATCTTAGCAGTGGTTGAAACAGATTCTAGGATTTTTTTCTTATCAGAATCACCAAAGGCCTGTAAAATTATTTCATTTACATTAGAATCAGTAATTGTATGCCACATGTTTTTGGATTTTTTTGAATTAATTTGAAATAGATTTTTAAAGAAATTTCTTTCAAGACCATCAGCACCTTTTCCAAAAAATTCTCTTAAGACTAGATCAAGTTTATCAAATTCCTCAATTGATTGAGTTAAAGAAATACCAAATTTCTCAAAAAGTCTATCTTCAATTTTTTGCACAGATGATTTACCTAAATTTTTAACGATTATTTGATTTAAGGACGTTGCAAGAAGATGATCAAAACCTGCCATAAATAACTAGTAGTCACATGGTTTATTAATTTATGTCTTGGAAATGTGCATAAATATCATTTTCATCTAATTCCCAGTTTTGGAAATAGAATTAAGATTTTAGATCCACAATTAATAGTTAAAATCCACATATTCATAGTAAAAATTATTTTAATAATTTATCAATATTTGATTCTTTTAAGTGATGATTAATCATGGGCTTATTTGATTTTATATTACTATAATGCACATCATGTTCATAATCGGATACAGATTTATTTTCTGATTCTGCCAATTTGTTACGTAAAAAGTATATTCCAGTTAACGTTATTACCAAAGATATTAAATCGATTAGTGTAACTTCCTCTGAGAGAAATATACCAGCAAAGATAATACCAAAAATGGAAGTAGTAGAATACAGCAATATTGTTCTCATAGCTCCAATTAATCGGAGTCCTGCTAAAAATAATAAAGTAGACATACCAGTACCCAAAATAGCAATAATTGCTATGTGTGGTAAAGATTCTAAATTGAAATCTAGGGGGATTTGAAATAATACTATAATAATCAGTATACTTATCGCACAAAAAAATGATGTTATTTGTGTAACTCTTCTAGGATCATATTTGTCACCAACATATTTACATATTGTAATATCCACAGCATACAAAAATCCAGATAAGATTATCAATAGATCACCAGCTAGAATATTTTCAAAATTCATTCCATTTAGATAGATATTATTTCCTATTGGGATAATTATCATACCAATTATAATCGCTGAAAAAGGAATGCATTCTTTTATGTTTAATCGTTCTTTGAAAATCACCATTACAATAACTAAAGAAAAAATAATTTCACAATTACTGAAAAGTGATGCATTTATTGCAGATGTATGTTGTAATCCAAAAAAATAAACAGATAATGCAGATACCTCAGCCAATCCAATTAAAGCCATGAACAAAATATCTTTTTGGGAAAATTTTCTAATAGAATCTGTTTTTCTTGCAATAGGTGTAAAAAAGATTGAGCAAATCAAATAGATTAAAAATGTCAATACAATAGGGTTTATTTCTATTTGATTTTCACTCATTGCCAACAGTGGTTTCGATATGGCGTGTATCAGAGATGAGAGTGCTGCAGCAATTATTATAAAATAAAATCCTAGACTATGTTGTGATTTCAAATTCTGAAGTATCATTTGTTCCCACACTTGGGAATAGAAAAAATGTTTAATAAAATGATCGTATTTACGACTAAAATTACAATTAGGTATTTTTGAATTATTAATTTTTAGGTCTATATTATATAATT
>LFLC01000026.1 GCA_001543015.1 Nitrosopumilus sp. LS_AOA
ATATTTTCCGGAGACGCACCCCCAGTGCCCAGCAATAGTCCAGTACGCTCGCTGCTATTGGAAATTATAATTTTATCAGTTATTTTGGCGATAACATCTTTTATTATAATTGATAATACTTTGAATATTGAAGAAAATTTTTCTATTCTGAATGATGATCTTATTCCTCGTTTGAGTCTTTTAAAAGATATGAGAATAATGGCTTCAAATGTTCTTATTTCCACGCTTGAATTTACCATGTTTGAAGAAAATTTTATAGCATCTGGTGATAAAACACTTGATACCAATATTCAGTCGTCTATTCTAACTCAAATAGAAGAAAACAAAATTAATTTTCATCAATTATTTGAAATATACAAACAACAAGTTTCTGGAACTAATGTTGAAGAATCCCTTATCCAAATAAATTTGAAATGGGAACAATTTACAATTCTTTCTGATAAATTTGTTGATTATAGAAAAAAAGGAATTTCAGGTGATGAGTTTATAAAAATTAAAGATGAATTCAAAAATTCTAAAGATCTTTTATTTGCTCAAATTGATTCTCTTTTAATAATTAATGAAAAACAAGTTGAACAAAAAGGAAAAGATGTTTCTGAACTTGTTAAATTTTCTACTGTACTAATACTACTTGTTGTTTCATTTTTCATCATTACTCTCATTATTTTAAGACATTATCTTTTACAATCTATTTTAAAACCTATTTTTCAAATTCGTTCTGCCACACAAGAAATAGCTAAAAATAAATTAAATTTAAGAATAGATGATATTTCCAAAGATGAGCTTGGTGAACTATCTGAAGACATTAATCTAATGACCCATAAATTAGAATCTGTCCAAGATAAATTATTAAAATCTGAAAAACTTTCTGTTGTTGGTGTTTTAGCTGGAAGAATGGCTCATGACATCCGAAATCCTCTTGCAATAATCATGGCATCTTTAGAAATTCTTAAACTAAAATATCCTGAAATTGAAGATACCAAATTCAATAAAATCAATAATGCAGTTAATCGTATTACGCATCAAATTGAGGATGTATTGGATTTTGTTAAAACATCCCCTTTAGTAATAGAAAAAACCTCCCTGTTAGATATTTTAACACAGATTTTAGATTCTCAAGATTTGCATGATGATGTTAATGTTGTTTTACCACAAAATGACGTAATTGCTAGGTGTGATTCTCAAAAAATGAGGATAGTGTTCCTAAATTTGTTGTTGAATGCTATTGATGCCGTAGGTAAACGTGGAGAAATCAAGATTAGATTTCATGATTATAAAGAACTGGTAAAAATTGAATTTGAGGATTCTGGATCTGACCTAGAAACAAAAGATTTGGAACGTCTATTTGAACCTCTATTTACTACTAAACAGAAAGGAACAGGACTAGGTTTGTCAAGCGTTGTAAATATTATCAAAGAACATGGTGGAACTATTTCGGTCACTTTGTTACCTACTGTTTTTACAATTATTTTACCAAAAACTTTGGATTGATTTTTCTTGAATCACTTTTGACTTCTACTGAATTAGCTATAGCTATTCTTTGTGTTAAACTCAAATAGATTTTAATATAACAAAACACTTTTTGTAAATTAGTCTATTATGTCTGAATCAACTGAAAAAAAATTAGATGCAACTGGATTATTTTGTCCTGAACCTGTGTTTAGAACAAAAATTGAAATTGAAAGAATGCAAGTTGGTCAAGTTCTAATTGTTTTTGCAGATGATCCCGCAGCTGAAGATGATATTTCAAGATGGGTAACAAGAAACGGTCATGAATTATTAAATTTATCAAAAGATGGCAATATGATTACATTTCAAATTAAAAAAGTGAAATAACCAAAATTATAACTATTGTAACTGATGCATATGGTGTTGGAATTTTTGTTGATGATGGACTAAAATTCAAGAGTGTTTATGTTACACAAAATATTATGACTGAAGATGAATTTGAAGACTCTCTTAAAGTTGCAAAACACATGTCAGAATTAGCATATTAATTATTTTTCTAAAATCACTTTTACATGCACTTCATAAAATTTTCTAAATGATGAATTCATATCTTTTTCAAAATTGAGACTTTTGTTACTTTGCTCTGAAATTTGATCTTTGATTTTTTTACTCCATAGACTTTGTTGTTTGTCTTTCTTATCCATAATTGTTGGATTTCCTTTTATTTTCTCCATTATCTCTATGAGTCCTATTCCTATCTGACGCAATTTGCCTATTCGTAAAAGAAACATTTGTGATTCTTCTCTATTGATTATATTCATTAAAGAATGAATTTCATTATAGTATTCCATCCCTTTTTCATTATATTTTTTAAAATCATCAATTCTTTTTTGCCAATATTCTTTTGATGGTTTATTTTCTACTTTGTAGCTAAATTGATTTTTAGCTAATTCTATTCCTAATTTAGCTAGTTTTTCACTATGTTCTTTGACTATTTTCTTTAATCCTTCAGAATTTTGACTCATTTAATTTCACTTGATAATTTATTATGATGATTTAGGCTTTTGTATTTTTTGATTCATTCCATGTGTCGTTTGATTTTTTTAAATATGATTTTAAACAACTTTCACAAAATGAATCCCATTCTCCGATTCCTAATTTTTTGAAAAAATTTAATGACCATTTGTAAGTTGGTTCTTCTCTATATTGAAATTGTTGAATTGTAAAGATCTCTTTTTCATGAAATTTATTCAAACATTTTTTGCATTGAGCCTTTTTCATTCTTATTTTTCTGCAGATTCAGAAATATATTTATCCACATCTATTGCTGCCATACATCCAAAAGCAGCAGCTGTAATTGCTTGTCTGTATGTTCTATCGTGAACATCACCTGCAGCAAAAATACCTTCAACGTTTGTATGAGTACTATTTTTTAACACTACATACCCTTGATCATCTAACTCAATTTGATTTTCAAATATTTTTGTATTTGGGGTATGTCCAATTGCTACAAACAAACCTCCAATCTCTAGAGTTGTTTCTTCATTTGTTTTTAGATTTTTTAAAATTGCTTGTTGTACTTTTTGATCACCTTTAATGTCAATCACTGCAGAATCCCAGTGGAATTTTATTTTTTCATTATTTAGTGCTCTTTCTTGCATAACTTTACTTGCTCGTAATTTATCTCGTCTGTGAACAATGTGAACAGTTGTAGCAAATTTAGTTAAGAATGTGGCTTCTTCAATTGCTGAATCTCCTCCACCAACTACTACTATCTCTTGATTTCTAAAGAATGGACCATCACATGTTGCACAATAAGAAACCCCTTTTCCTGCGAATGTCTCTTCACCATTTAATCCCATTTTTCTTGGATTGGCACCTGTTGCAATAATGACTGCACGTCCCTCATACTCTTCTGATGCTGTGAGAACTTTGAATGGTTTTCGTCTAAAATCCACATCAACTACTTCATCATCTATTATGGTTGTACCCATTTTTTGAGACTGCTTTCTCATATCAATCATCAAATCTGGACCCATTATGCTATTTTCAAAACCTGGATAATTTTCGACCTCAGTGGTGTTGACTAGTTGACCTCCTGGCAATATTCCAGATAAAATCAATGTATCATAACCTGCTCTGGAACAATAAATTCCTGCAGTGTATCCTGAAGGACCTGCACCAATAATTACCACATCAAATTTTGTCTTCGTTTTATCGGATATTTTGGGCTTATCGTCATTTGTTTCAAGTACTGCTGCTCCAGCTTCTCCTGACATCATAATGACAAATCTCAATGTCTCAATAATTTAAGTGAATATCTTGGTTGTTCAATTATTTGAGATTTTTTTAATAATTTCTAGATGTTTTTTACAAAATACTTGATTCTCAATTTGAGAATGTAACAGATCCTTTTGCCAGTGAGCATTAAATAGTCTACACTCTTTTTGGTCACAAAAACAATCACCTGTCTCAAAATATATGATTGCTTGTAACAAATAACCCTCAATTACTTGCGATAATCGAGAATCGTTATATTCTAAAAATTCCCCTTTGTATTTTTTTTTAATTTCATCAATTTTATCCTCGGAAAAATCAGGCATCAATTCAAAATAGTATTGTTTTGGTTTTGCGGGGGCCTCAATTATTCCTGAAGTTGAGATGATTGTTGGATTGGAATTAATTATTGCTCTTGCATGATATCTAAAATCACTCTCATCAAATGTACAAGTTAATTTATTTGTAAAAATTATGTGTAGTATATTTAAATCATTTTCATCTTTTGGAATAATATTAGTAATAATTTTTTGAAACTCAAACCCATCATACAAAATCATTTCTTTATCTTTTGTAGTATCTTTGGATTCTTTTTCAGCCTGTATGTCACTAAATGAGGGAATGTATTTTTTAAACGGCTTTTTTAAATCAAAAATTCTTGAACCTGCAATTTTTTCAAAAATTTCATCATCCGCATACCTTGAGAAATTTTTTCTAATTTCAATATCAACTGGAAATAATCCTTTTAGAAATTTTTGTAATTTTTCTAATTGAATTTCAGGAACTGTAGGTTCATCATATAGAATAATTTTACTTGTTCTCAATAGAGAAATAATGTTTTTGTAGCTTATCTTTCTAACTCTTTGATTTTTTCAACTGTGATTTCTGCAGCTTTCTTGCCTGAAAATAACATTGAACCAAATGTTGGTCCCATTCTGGCTAATCCATATGTTTCAGTAACTGACATTCCTGCAGCTATTAATCCTGGATACACTTCTCCTGTTTTGTGAACTACGTGTTCTTCTCCTTCATTTACATACATTGGTTGCATTCCTATCCATTTAGTTAATCCTCTATCTACAAGTCTTTTTACTGCTACTGAATCATGCCCTGATGCATCAATGAGAACTTTGCATTCAAAAGCTATTGGATCAACACATGTAATATTGCGGGGTAATGCTGACACTGGCATCCAATTAACAACGATTCCTGTCACTCTACCATCTTTTAGCACTAAATCATCAAATTTTGTAAGCTGAAGGAATTTTACTCCTGCATCACAAGCTGCTGCAATTAATTTTGATACTGCATGTGGGCCTGGTGTCAAATACAAACCCTCTTGAACTTTTTTGTATGGAACTCCTAATTCATCCCAAATTTTTTGTGCAGGTTCTCTAACAGTTACAGGATTCATCATATATCCTCCTAACCAATATCCCCCACCTAGGTAGTTATTCTGTTCAATGACTAAAACTTTGTATCCCAAGTTTGATAATTCTCTACTTGCAGTTAATCCTGCAGGTCCTGCACCAATAATAATAACGTCTGATTCTGCTCTATCAATTAAAACATCATGAAATTCATTTGCTATTGCACGTGTAATTTCGACTTCACGTACATCTGTGAAAATTTTTGTTGATTTTTCAGCAACTGTTGCTTCTTGCATGTCGATGCATCATTTCCTGATTAATTAATACTTTCCCACGATTTTTTTAAAATTAGGTAATACTAATTTCATAATTTTTTAGAATTTGAGTGAATAAAAATAGGAAAAAAATGTATTGTATTGAAAATTTCCCTCCTAAATATCCCCCATCTCAAAAATTTATATCCAAACCCAATGGAATTTCTTTGTATTGACTACATCTAATCTTAAACAAACAGCTAAATCTGTAAAACCTAAAATTAATTGGGCTAGATCAGAAGAAGTAGATTCTTTTGCAAAGACTGTAAAATTATTCCGTCAAGGAAAATATGACGCAGCTAGTTTTAGACGTTTTAGACTTCAACACGGTGCATATGGAACTAGGATGACTGGCGATTATGCCATGGTTCGAATTAAACTCCCTGCAGGAGAAATATATCCTCACCAATTAGAAAAAATCTCTCAACTAAGTGAGCAATTTTCTATAGGTAGTGCACATTTTTCCACAAGAGAAAATATTCAATTGCATTGGATAGTTCTTGAAGATGTTTCAGAAATATTTAGAGGACTCGCTGAAGTTGGACTAACATCAAGGGAGGCTTGTGGGAATAGTGTACGAAATGTAATGTGTAGTCCTTTATCTGGCGTTTGTCCTGATGAGGAATTTGATGCAACACCTTATGCACTTGCAACTGCAAAATTCTTTTTGAGAAATCCCATGACTCAAAATCTACCACGTAAATTCAAATTCAATTTTACCTGTTGTGAAAAACATGGGATGGTAAGGATGGTTGATGTGGGATTAATTCCTCAGATTAGAGAGATTGATGGAGAAACTCAACGAGGTTTCAAAATATTCCTTGGTGGTGGATTGGGAAATAGATCATTTGTTGGACATCAATTAGAAGACTTTACTCCTGATGAAGATTTACTTTACACATCAATTGCAGTATTGAGAATATTTGATAGATTAGGAGATCGAAAAAATATGGCAAGAAACCGAATGCGTTATCTTGTAAATGATATGGGTTGGGACAAATTCCAAAACCTCGTTCTAAAAGAGAGAGCAATAGTTCGAGCTACACAATCTGTAGTTACACGATTAAATGTTAATCATACACCATATGAAATTAAACGACCATTTAGAATATCTGATGAAAGTGGTATACCTTCATCTGATGGATATGCAAGATGGCTGAAAACAAATACCCTAAAACAAAAACAATCTGATTATCGCTCCATATTCATCACTCTTGAGGCTGGTGATATTACATCAAACCAACTTAATGCATTGGCATCTTTGACTCGTGACTTTTCGTCTGAGGGTCATGCTCGAGCAGGATTTGTACAAAATATTGCATTACGTTATGTTCATGAAGATGATTTACCACGTTTGTATTCTAAACTTTTAGAGACTGGATTGGCAAAATCTGGGGCATTAACTATGACTGCCCCTATTGGCTGTTCAGGAACTACATCATGTAATCTAGCGTTGACAAATTCTCATAGACTTGCAAAAGAAATCCAAAGAAAATTCCTTGAATTGAAATTGGATGAAGATGATGATTTGAAAGACTCTTCTATTAAGATAAGTGGATGTCCAAATTCTTGTGGCCAACATGGAATTGCAACAATTGGTTTCTTTGGTGGTGGAGGACGTGTTGGAAAAGACATGTATGCAAATTACCAAATGTCATTAGGTGGACGTTCTGATGGTGATACTCTGTTGGGTCAAACATGTCTAAGAATTCCTGCAAAGAGAGTGATTCCAGTAATTTTAAAAATTATTGAGATATTCAAACAAAATAAACAATCTGATGACTCTCTAAAAACATGGATGCATAGAGTTGTAAATAATAGTGAGGATTCTGAAATCAAATCAATTAATGACATCAAAAAAGTTTTAGAACCACTAGTAATTCCACCAACAAAAGAAGATGATCCTGACTTTTATCTTGATTACGGGAGTGATAGTAGTTATCATACAAAAACTGGAAAGGGTGAATGTGCTGCTTGACGGATTCCTCAAAAATTACTACTGATATTGATTCATTACGTTCAGAAATTCGGGACAAAAGTGTTCGAGTAATTGATGTACGACGAGAATCTGATTACAAACAAGATCATATTTCTGGTGCTGTAAATTTACCTCTTGCAACTCTTTTATCTGACGATAGCCCTGAACGTGTTTTAAAATTATTCAATTCTATGGGAATTGATGATGAAACATCTGTAGTTGTATATGATGATACATTTGGAGCTTTAGCTTCTAGAGTAGCTTGGACTTTGGAATACATTGGACATTCTGATGTGTCATTACTTGAAACAACATATGGCCACTGGAAATCCCTCGGTCTAGAAAATGATTCTATCACACCTGATATACAAAATAAAACACATTCTATGAATTTACAATCTGATATTTTGGCCACTTCTGAATATTTGGAAAGTGCAAAAAGTAGAGAAGATGTGATTTTAATTGATAATCGTGAACGCCTCAATTTCCTTGAACAACATATTCCTGGTGCAATTAGTTTGCCTTATCGAACCCTTTCATCTTCAGATAAAATTTTACGCTCAAAAGAGGATATGAAGAGATTACTTGATAATCGAGGAATCACAGAAAACTCTGAAATTATCACTTATTGTGGTAGTGTTGGAACCCTTTCTGGATTAGCATATTATGCTCTAAAGTCTGTGGGATTGACTAATGCAAAATTATATGTTCGTTCATTCAAAGAATGGAAAAATCTACAAAAGCCTACTGAAAAACAAGAAGATGCAAACTATTGGGATTTATCTGCAGAATAATTAAGCTATTTCATTTCTGAGTTTTTTGGTAACTGAAATTTCAATGTTCTCAAACACTGTCAACATTTTCTCTTTGTTTTCAATAAGATAGTCTTGACCCCTATCTTTTAATCTGATTTTCCATAATCTTATCTCTCTATGTTCTTCAAAGAAGTATTCTATCATTTCCTCTCCTGATTTTGTAGTATCTATGAATGTGTCAAAAATTTTGATGGTTTTATCAACGTCTGCTTCTTCAATGGATTCTTTTGCATCTTGAACCGCTTGACCTAATTCTTTCAAATTCTTAAATGGCCTTGGTAATGTTTTTCTTGTAATTCCAAATAACCCTTTCTTCTCTTTACCCATTCTTTCTGCAACGTTTGTTGCAAGATCATAAATTGGAATTCTACTTAGACCATCACGTTTTTCATTTTGAACGATTAATCCTTTTTCTAATAATTTTTTAAATGCAGTCTCTGCATCTTTTACATCTAAAAATGTCGTCCAAACAATTGCACCCAATGTGTGATACCCTTGTCTAATTGATTCTAAAACTACTACTTCCTCAATTCTTTTGAAACCATCTTCAATTCTTACATTTGCAAAATCTCTATCTCTAATTGATCTTCTTGCATTTTTTACATCAAGTTCAATTGAACGCTTTAATGCTTCTAATGCTTCTGGTACTTCATTAATTAGTGATAAGAAACATGCTTTGTTATACCAAGCCATTCCATATGTTGGGTCTGATTCAATTGCTTTTTCAACAGCATCCAAAGCTTTAGCATACTTTTTTTGTTCATAATGTACTAATCCTTTAAGATTCCAAACTTCTGGATTTGTAACATCGATGTCTAAAACTCTATCATAAACAGATAGTGCTTCACCGTGTTCATCTATGTGGAAATTAGCATATCCTAATTTAATCAGAGTTTCTACATTATCTGGGTCTATCCTTAATGCTTGTTGGAAATACATGATGGCCTCTTCTAATTTTTCATCTGCCATCAAATTGATCCCTTTTTTAAATAATTTTTTACGATTATAATCTGCATCAACTAAACTGGTTTCTTCACCCTCTTTTTTTGGCTTTGACACTTTCAGTTCTTTTGATTTTTTCCCAAAAAGTTTTTTCATTATCTGAAAATGCTGATTTATCTAGATAAATACCATCTTACTGAGCCTGATTGCTAGAGATCAAAATTTTGAATGTATACATTCGATATAAATACAGAAATACTTGAAAATTACACAAACGGATATGTCTTCTCAGTCCAGATTAGAAATTCATGGACGTGCACCTTTCAAACAATCAGGTGTTTATGAAGTACAAATTGCAATTACTGATAGTAAACCATCTGATGACGCTGTTAAAACTAAACAATTTCCTTCCCTATGGCATGGCACATTTCATCTTAAAGTGAAAGATGGAATTTTTTCAGAAAAAATAGGTTCTACAGCTAATCCTCTTCCGTCATCTATAACTGAACTAGATACAATTTGGATAGTTGTTACTGATTTATTTTCTTCACTATATTCTGTTTTTGATGTTCCTTTAGCAAAATCTACAAAACCCACATCATCAAAATCTGAAACAATTACTAAAACTGAAACTAAAACTGAAACTCCAAAACGTTCTCAGAAAACTAATATTCCTACTAGAGGTTTTACTGGCCCTATTGGTGATCGAGGTGTTACTGGTTCACCTGGTGATAAAGGCCCATTTGGTCCTCCTGGTATACAGGGTGCTCCTGGAATTAAAGGACCTGATGGTGCAAAAGGTACATCTGGTGACAAAGGAACAACTGGCGATAGGGGAATTACTGGTGAGAAAGGAATCCCTGGTGATAAAGGAATTACTGGTGAGAAAGGAATCCATGGTGATAAAGGGGATAAAGGTGACAAAGGAGTTACTGGTCCCCCCGGTGATAAAGGAGAAAAAGGTTCTACTGGTCCACTTGGCGATAGAGGCCAATCTGGATTAAAAGGCCCACTTGGTGATAAAGGAGAAACAGGTGTTACTGGTTCACCTGGTGATAAAGGCCCATCTGGATTACGAGGTTCTCCTGGAGAAAAAGGTGACAAAGGTCAACAAGGCCCATTAGGTGACAAAGGAGTTACTGGTCCTCTTGGCACACTTGGCGATAAAGGTCCTACTGGTTTATCTGGTGTTCAAGGAGAAAAAGGAATTCAAGGAACTTCTGGTCCGGTTGGTGAAAAAGGTCCACATGGCCCATTAGGTGACAAAGGTCCATTAGGTTCATCAGGCCCATTAGGTGACAAAGGAGTTACTGGTTTATCTGGTCCATTAGGTGACAAAGGTCATCTTGGTCCACCTGGTCCATTAGGTGACAAAGGATCTAAAGGTCCTGAAGGTACAATTGGTGACAAAGGTCCACAAGGTCCACAAGGTCCTGCAGGTGCTAAAGGATTAACTGGAGTTCCTGGTCCCCAAGGAGAAAAAGGTATCAAAGGTCCTGAAGGCTCACAAGGTGAAAAAGGCACAACAGGTCCAATGGGATTGCCTGGTGATAAAGGTCCAAAAGGCCCACAAGGCACTCAAGGTGAACGTGGTCCAATAGGAATACCTGGTGAAAAAGGTCAACAAGGTCCACAAGGAATTCAAGGTCCACAAGGTCAACGAGGTCCTAACGGTCCAATTGGTTCTATTGGTGAACAAGGTTCTATTGGTGGACAAGGTCCTGTCGGTCCAGCTGGTCCTAGAGGTCCACCCGGTCCACCTGGAGAAAAAGGTACCACTGGCGGAATGTCATCTGAACAAAAAGCAATCTTTAAAGAATTATTAGAAATTTTAACAATTAAAAATATTATTTCTACTGAAGAACAAATCAAATTAATGAGTTATCTTTACTAATTCACTAATCAATTCTTAAAAAATTATAATATTTTATTCCGATTGTAAATA
>LFLC01000062.1 GCA_001543015.1 Nitrosopumilus sp. LS_AOA
TTTGGTACACCATCACCATCAGTATCAATTGCCTCATTAGCATAGACACTACCTGGCATCATGCCAATAGTTGATGTAAGTAAAAGTAAAAATCCCAAAAGATATTGTTTTTTCATTCTGAAATACTCCTATTCGTCAGGACATCCATCTGTGTCTCTGTCACCGTCATAGTCTTCTGCTTCAAGAGGACACATGTCATATTCATCGATTATACCATCTAAATCAGCATCATGTTTGTATCGTGATTGTTCTGGAGTAATGTCAGGGCAACCATCATGATCATTGTATTTATTCCATGTTTCTTTATCATTAGGACATAAATCAACATCATCAGGTATAGTATCACCATCAGTATCAATTACAATATTTTTAGTTGGTAATGTATCTGGACAGCCGTCATAGTCAGCATACTTGTTCCAAGTTTCATTTTGTTCTGGACACATATCCATGGTATCTGGGACTCCATCACCATCAGAGTCAGGTTGTGCATTATCAATATCAGGGCAACCGTCTTCATCTTGGAAACCATTATAGTTTTCAGTAACTAGCGGACAATCATCATCAACATCATTAATTCCATCATTATCTGAATCAATTACAAATGATTCGAAAATAGAATCTGGACAGCCGTCATCATCTTGGAATTTATTGTAAGTTTCTTTAGCGTTTGGACATGCATCTATTGCATCAGGGACTCCATCTAAATCTCGGTCATATTTTAAAATGTAATTATCTGGACAACCGTCTCTATCTAAAATACCGTTAAATGTTTCAGGTTGATTTGGACAATGATCATTGTAATCATTAATTCCATCATTATCTGAATCAGGAATTCCTGAATTATCTAAAACAGAGTCAGGGCAACCGTCTTCATCTTGGAATTTATTGTAAGTTTCTGGAATCAGTGGACATTGATCAAATTCATCAATTAATCCATCAAAGTCTGAATCCATGGATGTAATGAAATCAGGATAATCAGGGCAACCGTCTTCATCTTCAAAGTTGTTATAACGTTCTCGGTCAAGAGGGCATTGATCTACATCATCATTAATTCCATCATAATCAGAATCTAAACCAGATGTATTATCTGGACAACCGTCATAATCATTATATCTATTCCAAGTTTCTGCAGCATCAGGGCATTGATCCATTGAGTCTCTAATTCCATCACCATCAGAATCTAATATTGCAACATCAGGACAACCGTCTTCATCTTGGAAACCATTAATCGTCTCAGAATCTAGAGGACATTTATCATTCAAATCATAAATTCCATCGCCATCAAAGTCTAGTGTAGATAATCCAGATACAGAATCAGGACAACCGTCTTCATCTTGGAATTTATTGTAAGTTTCTTTAGCAAGTGGACATGCATCTACTGCATCAGGAACTCCATCAAAATCTCTGTCACTATCACCAAGATTTTCAGGACATCCATCTCTATCATAAACACCATTAAATGTTTCAGGTTGATTTGGACAAAGATCATTGTAATCATTAATTCCATCACCGTCAGAGTCTATGATTCCTTTGTTAATTCCTACAAAGTCAGGACAACCGTCTTCATCTTGGAATTTATTGTAAGTTTCTTTTACTTGAGGGCATTGATCAATACTATTTGGAATTCCATCAGAATCTGAATCAACGTCACTAGTATATGGTGGAATATCAGGACAACCGTCTTCATCTTCAAAGTTGTTATATCTTTCTGGATCAAGTGGACATGCATCATCTGCATCCATTATTCTATCACCGTCTGCATCATTTGAAGTTCCTGTAAAAGATGGAATTGAATCAGGACAACCGTCATAATCAGCAAATCTATTGAAAGTTTCAGGATCATAAGGACAAGTATCAAATTGGTTTGCAATTCCATCTCCATCTGTATCAATAAATGAAGAATCTAAAGAAACATCAGGACAACCGTCTGTGTCGCGATATTCATTATAGTTTTCAGGTTCTGCTGGACACAAATCAATTGAATCTGGAATACCATCATTATCAGTATCAACAAAAATAGAATCAACAACAGAATCAGGACAACCGTCTTCATCTTGGAATTTATTGTAAGTTTCTGGACTTAGTGGACATTCATCAACATTATCAAGAACTCCATCTCTATCACGATCACCAGAACCAAAATCATCAGGACAACCGTCTCTATCTAAAATGCCGTTAAATGTTTCAGGCTGATTTGGACACAAGTCTACCGTGTCTACAAATCCATCTCCATCAGAGTCAGGTAATCCCCCCTCACCACCTTCAGGTGGGTTATCAGGACAACCGTCTTCATCTTGGAATTTATTGTAATTTTCTTTAATGTTAGGACATTGATCAATATGATCTTCAATTCCATCAAAATCTTCATCATACCATGGAACAAAATTTGATGGACATCCATCAATGACACCTTCATAATCTTCAGACAAATTTGGACATGCATCTATTGCATCATCTACACCATCATTATCCAAATCTGAAGCAGCAAAAGTATAGCTAATAGGCATACTAGTGAGCACGGTTAAAAGTAATATTAGAAATGGTAATGTGAGTATTTTGTTCATTGCCCAATTTTTCCTTGAGGATCCAGTTATTAAACCTCACTCTAGAATTGACTTAAAATTTTGAGAGTTTTCAGAATAACTTCCATGCAAAATGAAAAACTCGATCAATTTAAGTAAAGTAAAACGAAATTTGATTTTATGAGTTGTTCTGGAGAAACTGTTGAAGAAGAAGAACAATTACTTCAGATTAGACCTGCAATAACTGCACAATTAAAAAAGGCAAAGTATGGCGTAGCAGATCACTCAACAGTAGGACTTTGTCATTGGACAAAAAAATCATTCAAGCATGAAGGTAATTGTTACAAACACAAGTTTTATGGAATTTCAACTCATAGATGTATGGAATTTTCTCCTGCTGGTATGTATTGTGAAAATAGATGTGTGTATTGTTGGAGACCAATGGAATTTTATGATTCAATGAAAATGAACCCAGACCAAGTTGCAGAACCAGAACAAATTTTAACAAAATTAATGGCTGAAAGAAAAAAGCTGATCAATGGATTTTACGGAGATTCAAGAAATGATAAACAGAGATTAGATGAATCATTGTTACCTACTCATTATGCAATTTCACTTTCTGGAGAACCTACAATGTATCCAAAATTACCAGAATTAATTAAATATCTTAAATCACTTGAAGCAACAAAATCAATTTTTCTTGTAACAAATGGGCAAGAACCAGATATGATTCAAAAGTTACAAGACGAAGATGCATTACCAACTCAATTGTATCTATCAACTAATGCTGCAGACTATGAATCATTTAAGAGAATAAACAAACCAAAATACGATGATTCATGGGAAAGATGGAATAAAACATTAGACATGCTAAAACATCTGAATACAAGAACAGTACTAAGAATCACTTTAATTAAAAATTATAATGATCAAAAAGAATCAATTCCAGCATTTGCAGAAATGTTTAGAAAAGCAAGTCCACATTTTATTGAAATTAAATCCTACATGCATATTGGTCGTTCAACAAATAGATTAGAATATGAAAACATGTTAGAAATGGAAGAAATAAAAAACTTTAGTAAAGAAATTGCAGAACAAAGTAAAATATTTTCAATAATGGATGAAAGTATTGTTTCAAGAATTTCAATATTACAAAATAATGAACGATTTATTGATCGTTTTATTTCTACTTGTGCAAATACCAGTTAGAAAATTTTTTTAATGCTTTGTATCTGTGTGATAATTCATTTTTGTTATTCAATTCTGCAAATGTTTTCTTTGAATTATTTGGAATAAAAATAGGATCGTATCCCCAACCTTTTCCTTTGACATGTTTTGAAATGGAACCATCTATTTTTGCATCAAAGGATTGTAAAATATTTTTATCACAATAAGTAATAATTGAAACAAATTTTGCTTTTCTATTTTGTTTTAGGAGATTAAGTATTCCATTGTTTCCAATTGTTTTGAAAATGTATGAAGAATATGGACCTGGAAAACCATGAAGGAAATTAATAAAAATTCCATCATCTTCAATAATTAATGGTTTTTTACATTTTGAAAATGCATCTCGTGCTTTGGATACAGCAATTTCTTTAAGAGAATTTGACTGGATTTCCTCCAAATTTAATTTGATAAATCTAAGTTTAATTCCAAAAGAATCAAGAATTGTTTTGGCTTCTTGATACTTATGATTATTTGATGATACAAAATATAGATCAGACGACTTGTGCATATCTTCCACGACTCTCTATATCTAAAACAAGTTTTGTGATTTTAGTAAAAGAAGCACTACCAACAATGGATTTGTATCCAAGAAGGAAATTCTTCCAAGCCGATTGCATAATTTTTGCATGAGCACTGTTTAGAATTTCCTTAATTAGTCTCAAATCAACTGCGTGATCTTCAGATTTAATTGTATTTTGCGACAATCCAAAATCAATTACATATACAGTATTTTGAAATAGAATGAAATTGGATGTTGTCAAATCACCATGCATTACTCCATTTTGATGTAACATTCCAACTAGTTTTCCAATTTGTTTTGATAACTCAATAATTTTAGATTCAGATAAATCATGAACAGGTTTTCCAGGTATTTCTTGCATTATAATTGAATTATTTTTCAAATTGACAAAGTAAACAAGAGGAGTTGGAATTCCAAATGATTTTACTTGTGATAACATTTGGGATTCTTTTATGGTTCTTTGTTTACATATTTTTGAATCAAGTGTAGAATTACGATAATTTTTTGGTTTTCTGATTTTAAGAATTGCTTTAGAATTTTGCCACATCATTTGATATATGTCAGCCTCTGCACCTTTTTTCATTAGTTTCATTACCATTATATCTAAAGGAATTCAATAAAAATTGTTCATGGAAGACGGAGAACAACGAGTTTCACAAGAAGATTGTAGTGAAGATAATTTAGGAATAGGGATTCTAACATTGACAAATAAAAGATTAGCATTTGATAAAACTAAAGCAAGAATAATGGATTTTTCAAAACATATGGGAGATACAATTTTAGATATTCCATTAAGTGATGTAACAAAAACATGGAAAGAGGGGTTACTAATGAAAAAAATTTGTTTTACAGCAAAAACTAGTGAAGGTGAAAAAACCTTCAAATTTGGAGTTTTCAATACAAAAAAATGGCTCAAAAAAATAGATCAAACAATTAATGAATTTAATAATTAACTACTACAGAATCTAATCGCCATGATTGTGTAACAAAAGTATCTTTTAACAAAGTACCAGGTTTTACTTTAGATTCCAAAATTCCAGTCCAACATATTTGACTTCCACAATCTCCTGCATATTTTAATGGAACAACAAAAAATTTACATCCATGTCGTTTACACACATCTTGAAGCATTTCAGATAATCGTTTATTTGCTGCAACTCCACCAACGATCATTAATTCTTTTTTTCTTGTAAATGATAATGCTCGTTCTACAGATTCACTAATCATAGCAAAAGCAGTTTCTTGTAGAGAATAACATGCATCAATTTTATTTTTCTTTGCAACAGATTTTGTTGCAGATAATAAACCTGAAAATGATACATCGTTTCCTTTAACGGAATATGGTAAAGTAACATAGTTTGATGAAGTAGATGCCAATTCTTCTATATTTTTTCCACAAGGAGAAGCAAATCCAAGTGATCTTCCAAATTGATCTAATAATTGACCCAATGTAATATCCAAAGTTTCACCAAATACTCTCCACTGTTTATCAAGAAATGCCAAAAGCATAGTATGTCCACCTGAAACTAAAAGAACAAGAGGATTAGAAGCTCCTGTAAGTAATTTACCCAATTCAATATGTCCAATTGCATGATTTACAGGATAGATTGGAATTTTGTAAAAAGATGCCAAGGATCTTGCAACTACTGCACCAACACGTAAACAAGGACCTAATCCAGGACCGGCAGCATAAGAAATAATATCAAGATCTTTAATTGTGATTTTTGCTTCTGTTAGGGATTCAGAAAGTACTGAAGAGCAATTTTCAATATGATGACGTGATGCTTCTCGTGGATGAATTCCTTCTCCGTTTGCAGGACGATAAATTTTACGAATATCAGAAAGTATTTTTCCTTTATTTCTTTTTTTTTCAATTATAGCACAAGAAAATGTATGAGCAGTACTTTCAATACCTAAACCAAGCATACTAACCCCTACTTAGTGTAGATACAATTTTGATCACATCACCATTTTTTAGTTTCTGATCACCACTAATTCGTTGTTTAGTTTTACAGTCAATTGCATGTAAAAATCCTTTAGCAATATCAGCATGAATTAATGCTGCCAAATCTTTTGCAGTAGAATCTTTTGGAAGTAGTTTTGAGTCAGGTAAAATTACACCATCTTTATTCGTTAACTTAGTTTCATCTTCGACAGGATATACAACAATAAAATTTAAAGAGTCAAAAATTGCTGTATCAAGAATTTTCTGAATTCCTGTTGATGTGATTTTAGAAAAAACAGAACGTACTAAATCTAATGCTTTTTGTTGAGGAAGAGGAATTTCTTTTCCTTCAGGAATAGTAAATCCTTCATCACCAGAAGAATAATTTACAATTCCAGCCTTTGATGCTTTCCGTAATAATAATTCAGTTTCAGCACTACAAGGAATTACTTTGCCTGAAATTTTTTTAAGAATTTCAAGATCTTGACAAAGATCTGCTTTGTTTGCAGCAATAATCATTGGTTTAGTATTTTTTCTTAATTCTTTAGCAAAATTTTGAATATCAGAATCATTCCATTCTTTAGGATTTCTAGAAATTAGTCCAAGTTTTTGTAAGATGTCTTGTACTTGATAATCTTTAATTCCCAATCCTGAAAAGCGTTTAGCAATTCCATCAGTGAGTTTTGCTCTTTTCTGATCAATTTCACGAGTAATCTTGTCCCATTCTCTTTTTAGAATATCTGTAAACCATTGATCAAATTCATCTTGAACAAATGCTATATCTTCAAGTGGATCATGAGTTCCTACTGGAACTGATTGTCCTTGAATATCAGTAGTACCTGCAATGTCAACTACGTGAATTAAAATCTCAGCTTGTCTTGCATCATCTAAAAATTGATTTCCTAATCCTTTTCCTTCATGTGCACCTGGAACTAATCCTGCAACATCAATTAGTTTTACTGGAATAAAACGAGTTCCATTTACACATAATTCATTTTCATGAGTTATAGCAAAATGTTTGCATGCACAATCTGATTGTACATAAGCCACACCAACATTTGGCTCAATTGTAGTAAATGGGAAATTACCTGTTGCTACAGGGGTTTCAGTTGCAGCAGAGAAAAATGTTGATTTTCCAACATTTGCTTTACCTAGTAAACCAATTTGCAATACAGTCAAAAATTCATTTCTACTTATTAGTATTACAGAAATCGTTTAATGCGGTTCGTTAGACTCCAATACATGTCAATAGTAATTACAGGTAATCCAGGGGTTGGAAAACATACTATTTCAAAAGAAGTTGCTAAAAATTTAGAATTAGATATTTTAGATATTAATAAAATTGCAAAAGATGAAGGATTATTTGAAAAAAATCAAGATACAAATGATATAGATACAAGAAAACTTGGAAAAATTTTTTCAGAAAAAAATTTGGAAAAAAATGTTATTGTAGGTCATTTAGCACCATATATTTTAGATTTACAACAAGTAAAGATAATGATTGTATTAAGAAGAAATCCATATGATTTGATTACAGTCTATAAAGATAGAGGTTATACAGATAAAAAAAGTATAGAAAATACAGGTAGTGAAGTGTTGGGCATAATTACACATGATGCAAAAAGTAAATTCCAAAATAAAGTATTCCAAGTTAATTCTAGTGGAAAAAGCATTGAAGATGTTGTAAAAAAAGTAATGAGTATTATTTCTAGCAATAAAGGTAATGAAGAAGTAGATTGGCTTGATTTAGTAACAAAAAATAATGATTTGAAAAAATTTTTTGTTGATTGATTAAATAACGCTCTTAGAGTTGTGTAGGTATTGTTTGAAATTTCTAAAACAGATTTAGCAGGAAGAATAGGAACTCTCTACACCAATCATGGAAAAATTGAAACGCCTGCATTTGTTCCTGTTATTCATCCAGTAAAACAAACTATACCATCAAAGAAAATTAAAGAAATTGGTTTTGATTTAGTAATTACTAATGCATACATTACCAGAAATAGTTATGGTGATGAAGCAATAAAAAGAGGAATTCATGATATTATAGATTTTGATAGTGCTGTCATGACGGATTCTGGAGGATATCAAGTTCTTGAATATGGAGATGTAGAAGTGTCACCACCAGAGATGGCAAATTTTGAAAAAGGAATTTTAACTGATTTTGCAATACCATTAGACAAACCAACAGGATTTGGATTGCCTTTAAAAAAAGCAGAAGCATATGTGAAACACACTCTCAAAGTTTCAAAACAAACACTTGAAGATAGTGAAGATAATGGTCAGATTTGGATTGGTCCGATTCAAGGGGGGGAGCATTTTGAACTTGTTGCAAAATCAACAAAAAGTTTAGTAAAAATGGGTTTTCAAATGCTGGCCCTAGGAAGTCCAGTTGAATTTATGGTATCATATGAATATAGATTATTAGCACAAATGATAGTAGCTGCAAAAAAACAAATGCCACATTCTATTCCACTACATCTTTTTGGAGCAGGTCATCCACTCACCATTCCATTTGCAATAGCTTTAGGATGTGATACTTTTGATTCAGCATCATACATGCTTTATGCTAAAAAACTCAGATACATCACAGATGATGGAACACGATATTTGAAGGATATTGTGATATTTCCATGTAATTGTGAAATATGCTCAAAATACACTCCAGATGAATTTCGTCAACTTGATGAAACTGAAAAAATTAACCAATTAGCAATTCATAATCTTTATGCAATAAAACTTGAAGTTGATAGGGTAAAACAAGCAATTCATGAAGGGCGATTATGGGAGTATGTGATTAAAAAAGCAAGAGCACATCCAAAATTATTTGAGATGATTGAAGTAATGACTGAAAACTATGAATTTCTTGGATTAGGTACACCAAAATTCAAAGAGAAATCTATTTTCTTATTTGATAGATATGATCAATTTCGTCCAGAGGTTCAGGCATTTCATAATATTGTTAGAGAATTCAAATCAAAGAAAAATAAATTGTTAATCACCAAAGAATACAACACAAAACCAGGATATCTAGCTCATCAATATTTAGCATTGAGTAAAAAATTCAAGGATTTTGATTCAATTCAAGTATGCCAATATAATCCACAATTAGGATTAATTCCAATTGAAATTTCAGACATTTATCCTGCAGCCCATCATGAAACATCTAGAATAGATTTCGAGCCAAAAGAATTCCCTACATTTGAAAAGACATGGAAAAATTTCTTTAAGAATAATAAATTCTCAGAAATCCATTATGACAAGAATGATCAATTCTTAAAATATTTTGTAAAAATGCTACCAAAAGAAATCAAGAAAAAATCATTTAGTTAATTAAAAATAATAAAAAAGATTGTGTGCTAAAAGATTCAGCTTATAGTGCTGCGTCTTCTGCCCAACCGTTGATGAAGACACCATTTTTGTGAAGAGGTACTGGTTGTCCAGCAGTGTAATTCATTGGTCTCATCCAAAAGATTGATTTTGTTGGACATACACCTATGCATGCACCATCAGAAATACATCTTTCTGGGTAGAAAACAAATGCTTTACCTCTCTTCCAGCCTTCAACAGGTTTTACTCTAAGGACATCAGGACCAAGAGTTGTACAGATTTCTACACATAGTGCACATCCGATACATCTTTGTTCATCAATGTCTGGAAGTATTGCTATTGGCATTGTAACATTAAATTCATTGGTGACTATTTAAACCATGATTGAAATTCATAACCCTGTTATGAAATTGATCGTAAAATATTGCATGCAAAAAAACTATTTGAAAATTTAAAAAACAAAAAGATAACGTTATGTGTACGTTTATTTTCTCATTGCATCAATTTGACCAGAAGTTACCCAATCGAGTAATTCTGCAGATGTTGGGTTTAATTCTGATTTCTTATCCATCATATTTTTAACCCAAATCCAATTGATTTGATTTAGAAGTACTTTATTTCCTTCATCGCCTGCACGAGTGCTTGCTACAAGAGCTTTATCTTGTTGAGCAATCCATTCATCATAGGTTCTTCCCATGAAGAACAACTCTTAGCTAACACTAATTAAAGCTTTTGAAGATTACATGAAGTACATAATGATCGGAGTTCTCCATTCATCTAAATCATGGATTAGAATGCAATCAGCATACACATTTTGATAATCTAAAAAATATTTCACGAATTCAAGTAAAAAGTTAATGTGATGTGTATGTTTATTTTCTCATTGCATCAATTTGACCAGTTGTAACCCAATCAAGTAATTCTGCAGATGTAGGATTAAGATGTGCTTTCTGATTCATGAGATTATTAACCCAAATCCAGTTGATTTGATTTAGAAGTACTTTATTTCCTTCATCGCCTGCACGAGTTTTTGCTACAACATCTTGATCTTGCAGTTTTATCCATTCATCATAGGTTCTTCCCATGAAAAACAATTCTTAGCTAACACTAATTAAATCTTGAGAGAATTCTATTGTTTTGAAATGATTGGATATCATCTAAGAAGGTTTTAACGTAGAGATAAATTCATTTTAATTCTTGGATGTAAAAATTTTAGGTGCTGCAAATGAAGTTGGCAGATCAGGTTTTTTAGTTAATTGTAATGGAACAAAACTTTTGCTGGATTATGGTGTCATGTTTGGTAAAAGAGGTTCACCACCAGGATACCCACTTCATGTAAAACCTAAAGACTTGGATGCCATCATTATTACTCATGCCCATTTAGATCATTCAGGAAATGTTCCATCCCTTTTTGTAAGTGGTAATACTGATGTCTATGCCACACCACCAACAATTGATTTATCAAAAATGTTAATACTAGACATGTTAAAGATTGAAAAAAATGCCCATCCATTCGGTCTACCTGAATTGAATAACATGATGAAAAATGTCAAAGAAATAGGATTTAAACAAAAAGTTACTAAAGGAAATGCAACTTTTGAGTTCAGAGAGTCCGGACATGTAATTGGTGGCAGCACTGTTTTGGTAGAATCAGAGAAAAAGCGTCTATTCTACACAGGAGATATCAAAACAAATGGTTCAAGAATGTTACGGGAGATGGATATGGATATTGGAGAAATTGATTTACTAATTACTGAAAGTACCTATGCTAAAACAGAGCAAATTCCAAGAAAAGAATCAGAAACTCAATTAATTGAATTTGCAAATCAGGTAATGGATAGAAAAGGAATATTGTTTATTCCATCATTTTCAGTTGAGCGGTCTCAGGAAATGGCATGTATTTTAAGAAGTGCAGATTTCAAACATAAAATCATCATGGATGGAATGGCATTAAAAGTAAATGAAATAATGTTTAAACATCCAGAATACCTTAGAGACCCTAAAATATTTGCTGCAGCCATTAAAAGTTCAACTGCAATAAGAGAACATGCAGAAAGAAAACGTGCAATGGGTGAACCATGTGTTGTAATATCTCCTGCCGGAATGTTAGTAGGAGGAAATGCAGTTTATTATTTACAACAATTATCTTTTAATAGTAAAAATGGAATAGCTCTAGTTTCCTATCAAGGTGAAGGTACACCAGGTAAAAAATTACTAGATACAGGAAAAGTTTCAACCAGAGGTAAGGATCTCAAAGTACAAGCAGAGGTTAAACAATTTCAGTTTTCAGGTCATGCAGACAAGAAAGAATTGTTTGATATGATTAAAAAAATCAAAGGGAATCCAAAGGTATGGACAGTTCACGGAGATTCTAAATCATGTGAATCGTTTGCTCAAGAAATTCATGAAAAATTTGGATTTGAAACATATGCACCAGCAGTTAATGATGAAATAACTGTCTAAGATGGTAAATTATAAAATAATTAATGTTGAAAATTCAATAAATAGTGGTCAAGTTTTTCTTTGGAAAAAAAATAAAGAGTTCTGGAATGGTGTAAATGGTGACGATGTTCTTAGTATAGATAAAAATGGGAATATTAATTCATATCAAAATTTTAAGATAGATTTTTTTAGACAAAATGATAATTTAGAAAAAATTATCAAATCAATTTCAAAAGATAAAACAGTAAAGATGGCTGTAAAAAAATTTCAAGGGTTACGAATTCTCAGACAAGATCCTTTTCAATGTTTGATTTCATTTATTGTATCATCAAATTCCAATATTCCAAAAATTAAAAATAACTTAGAAAAGATTTCAAAAAAATTTGGAAAAAAAATAAAGTATCACAACCAAGAGTTTTTTTTGTTTCCCAATCCAAAAAAACTTGCCAAAGCATCAATTAATGAAATTACAAGTTGTGGTGTAGGATATCGTGCAAAATTTATCAAAGAAGCTGCAAAAATTATAGATTTAAAAGAAATTGATTTTGATTATCTGAAAAAATGTAATTATCAAGATGCAAAAGAAAACATCTGTCAAATTCCAGGAGTTGGTGGTAAAGTAGCAGATTGTGTTTTACTATTTTCATTAGATAAATTAGAAGCAGTTCCATTAGATAGATGGATAATTAGAATTTTAGAAAAGTATTATTTAAAAAAATTTGAAATTACTACTAAAACAATTACAGAAAAACAATACAATATTTTACATAAAAAAATTGTAAATTATTTTGGCCCATATGCAGGGTATTCACAACAATTTCTTTTTAAAATGGAAAGAGAAAATTACAAAAAAAAGTGGCTGTAAACCCTTAAAGGAGTATGGAAATATGACTTTTATCTTATTTTGAGAGTTGAAACCATTTGGATCCGTATAGTTTTAGTTGAAAATTTAGTCCCAAGAATTTGTAATTAAGTTAATACATAAATCTATAAAATATTGATCAGATGTTAATAAATTACATAACAACAATTAATTATGATAGTTCTAATTGCTTAAGATGGATTATGTCACATTTAAAAAAATCTGAATTGATTCTTTTATTACTTAATGGGGATAATAGATATCCAATTATTGGAATAACTAGATTTGAAAAACTAGTTTTTTTAACACAAAAAGAGGTTTTAGATAAATCAAATACTAGAACAATAAAATTTGATTTTGAGCCAGATAGATTCGGTCCGTTCTCAACTGAAATTTATGATGAATTAGATTTTTTGAAATCCGTTGGGATGATTAAAGAATCAGATAGAAAAAAATTTAAAATCACAGACAAAGGGATACGATTTCTTGAAAAGAAAACATTTGAAAGAGTTGATGAAGATATGAGAAAACGCATATCAAATATTAAAGAAACATATGGTAAAAAAGAACTGAATGATCTTCTCAAATATGTCTACATAACATATCCAGATTTCACTATAAACTCAAAAATACTGGATAGAGTATTAGAACAATAATGATATTAGATGAAACAATTTTTCTTCTAGCATTACTTCCAATATTTGGCGGATTTACAATTGCTTTGTTTAAAATGTTAGATAGTAAACAAGATAAACTTGATGAAGATGTTGCAAGTGCATACGAACATCTAAGGAAACATACTCTAGATCCAATTTTGATAGAAATATTTGGTGGCAAAAAAGGGAAATTCAAACCACAAGAATTTTTTAACACACCAGCAGTCATAATAAAATTATCGGAGTATAGAAAACAGTTATTCAAATTTAACAAAATTAGTGGGATGAAGGGGAGTATTATGATAATATTGAGTCTAGCTCTAAAAACAACAGTTAGTATTGTACTTGTGATTTTAATTTTTATTGCAATAAATGAATTATTTATTAATTCAGATCACAATACATTTGGAATAAACATGTCACATGCATCAGTTTTATATTTTATTGTTTTGATAATAACAGGATCATTTTTTGTAGTTTTTGTTGTAAAATTCATGTCTATTAACGCTTCATTTAAGGAACAGGTAACTGAACTTAAAGGAGGTTTACCATGAATATTAGAGAAAAAGATCTTTATCCTACAATTAGAAATACGGGGCCTTTTGCTAAAAAACAATTCTATTATGAAATTCCAATAGGTGACTGGGCTACAAGTAGAAAAAGAATAGACTTGGTCATTTTAAAAAATCAAAAATTGATTTCAATTGAAGTAAAAATTAGCAATTGGAAAAAAGCTTTACAGCAAGCTTATGCTAATCTCTACGTGTTTGATTATTCTTATGTGGCTTTATGGTACAAAACAATACCGAATGTAGATACAGATATCTTTAAGACTCTAGGTATTGGAATACTAGAAGTTAACGGTTCTTGTCAAGAGATAGTGAAGGCAAAGAAATCAAAATTAGTTATCCCACGATGTAAAAATTATGCAAAAAATAAATGCAAATCAAAAGAAGGTATACAAAATTGACTGAACTAATGATACGTGTCAACATTAGTAGAGAAATGGCTTGGTTAGAATCTAGTAATTTAAAAAATTGTGACATTATAATACCAAGCCACATCCTAGCAGGTTTGACAAAAAGAATTACTTTAATGCTTACAAGATTAAAAAGACCATACATCGTTGATCCTCATACATACATATTTGGTGCAGATGTTGAGCATATTGATGATAAACGTTGGTTTAGCAAATTAGTAGCAGATTACGGTTTAGATGTTATCATTACCGATCCGGATAATTTTGAACTATTACCAAATTTACTTGTTGATAATGACACACAACCTACAGACAATTTAAGAGAATTGGTTGAAAATGTCATAAATTATCAGAGAACAAAAATTCAAGAAACTTATGACGATATTAATGAGTTTGAGGGATTTGATGAAAATGAAAGTGATAAGAATCCAAGTTTTAAGCCAAAATGGATTATTCCCCCCTACTTTTTCATTAGTGCAGGTCGTAAAGACTGGCTTCCTGTTAACATCAACTCCATTAAGTTGGCAGTAGAAAACAAAAATTCTAATGAAAAAATTTTTGCGGTAATAATGATAGATAAAGAAATGCTCCCATATGAAAAAGATATTGACGAAATAGTGGCGGAGTATAATATTGATGGTGTTGATGGATATATGATATGGTGTGCATATATGAATGAAAATTCAGCTAAAGAAAAAGAATTATTACATTTTCAAAATTTCATTAAAAAGTTGGCGATTCATAAAAAACCAATTCATAATATGTATGGTGGTTTATTTTCCTTTTTACTAGAAGACAAAGGAATGACTGGATCTTCTCATTCTATTTGTTATGGAGAACATAGAATTCCGTTTTCTACTGGGGGAGGAGGAATGATAACTAGATTTTATCAACCATATCTGTATTCAAAAGTACCACTAACGAGAATGGAAGAAATTGAAAGGGCATTGAAATTAAAAAAGTGTGATTGTAAATATTGTGTTATTTTAAAAGGTGTAAATACACCTGGTGAAGAATTAGCATTAACAGGAAAACATTTTATTTTGAAAAGAATAAACGAATTAAAGGAAATCAATTCCAAAGGAATTGAATCATTTCTTAAAAAATTAATAGATGTAAATAAAAGTGCAATGGATAATGATAAAACTGGTGCATATTCTAATTTTTATGAACGATTTTCAGTGTGGAATCAAATTCTAAATAAATAACCTATTCAGAACCAAATCTGTAGGGACTAAGATGGTTTTAGTCTGGAATTGAGTCCCCCAAATACTAATTTTAAATCATGTATAATTTAGGGGTGGTTTTAAATTACTTTTTACAAAATCTTCAAAGAAAGTTCTTTCTCTTTCATTATCCATTTTGCGATAATGAACAAAGTAATCTTCTACTTGTTGAGGATATGAAGGGTGTTGTTTCAATTTGGTATTGAGTTGACTATCACCCGAATGTGATTTATGAAAAGACATTCTTTGAGAAAAATTCTTTGTTTCACCAGCATACACAACCTTATGAGTATCAGGTCTAATCAAAATATATACAGCTGAAAAACTAAGATGATTTTTAATGATATATTTGATTTTGTAATCAGTTGCATTAGTTAATTTTTTTAATGCTCGGACATCTTCTTGTTTTACCATAATTATAATAAAATATAATATGCTTTAAAGGTTCTACAAATTAAATTATCATAAAATCTCCCAACCAAGTCTGTATTGATTAGGATAGGTTTAGTTAGGAATTTGAATTCAAATTAATTTTATTCGTTAAGTGCTCTGTGTCGCAATCGTATAAACCACCACGAGACACCTATTCCAAAAATTATCAATCCTATGTAAAATAATGGTAATCCAGAAAATAATATAATGTATTCTTGATATGTACTAGCAATTAACGATATAATAAAAATAGTCACTACCATCCATAAAGCTCCAATTACTAAAAACCATCGATATATTTTCATCCTCACTCATTATCATTTTTCTCTAAATAATCTTTTAAAATTACATCCAACTTAGTAATAACATAACGGCCATCAATTTGTAAGGTATTTTTTTCCTCTTGACTAAGGGATTTTGAAGGATCTAGTGATTCTCCCTGAACTGTTAGACGTGCATGACTCCTAACATTAAGATACTCTTGCATACCAGTTTTTTCATCTTTGTGATCTGTTCTGTATGATTCACCTATCAATTCAACCATAATACAGATATCTTTTCCTACTTTGTAAAAATAAAAAAATACACCAATTACACCTAAAAATATGGAGACAATAAACAAGCTAAGACCATCACTGTATGGTGTATCTATTAAAGTAGACATCAATCCACCAATTGCAAGTAATCCACTTAGTAAGAAAAAAACTATACCTACACCTTGTAAAATTAAATTGTAATTTCTGTGACTTTTTACATAACATAATTTCCCATGAAAATCAGATGTATTTATTATTCCATTTGGTTTCAAATATGGTTTAACAGATTGTGTACCGTTCAAATAATAATCTCTACAAAATAATACCTCAGATATATGATCATGTAAGAATCGTTGAAATTTCTTTGGATTTTCTAAATTCAGGTCTTTTCTAAACATAATAAAAATAGAATATACTTTGCTTTAAGTGATCTTTACAATAATCAGAAAAGGCTAAAGCCAAGTATCACCCTAGTGATCCAATGACTTTGAAAAATACAAAAATGATTTTGGTGTTTGCAATAACAACTGGAATTATAGCTACAATGGGATTATCTTCTACAATTCAGGAAGCCAGTGCTTCTTGTTGGTGGGGTTGTGATTCTGGGGATGCAGTCAAAAAAATGTATTATAAAGTTGGATATCAACATCCCTGTGATAATGGTGGAAATTGTGTTACTATGAGTAATCATTGGCAACCAATATCATCTGGAGAAAGTGATACAATTGGAATGTACACTGATAAAGAATATGATTGGATACGTCCTATCATACAAGCTGAAACAAGAGATTTAACTGCACATGCATCATGGTCTGCATACGTTCTAGCTGTTGATCCAAACAACTCCTATGTAACAGGTGGTAGCGATACATTCTCCAAGCGATATATTTATGGTGTTCCACAGGCAGAAACAACATTTGATCGCTCAGATGATAGTGCACCAAAGAAAACATTAGTAAATGCTAGGATATCTGTAACACAAATTGCAGATTAGATCATAACATTTATCTTTTATTTTTTTTATTAATTATTATGTGTAAATATGAAAATCCCACACTTAATGCAAAAATAGGAGAAACAGTCATAAAATCAGATGGTAGGAAAGCTGAAATTCTAACTAGTATGAAAATTGCAATTGTGAAAGTTGATGGTAAATTAGAAATTAATTCATCATTACAAAATAGTGGTAAAAAATGGAATCCAGAAGATAAAAGACAAAAACAGCTTGTAGAATTATGGGAACAAATACATGATATTTTTCATTCTTAAAATTATACAAACAAATAATGGCATTAAATGGTGTTAGATAAGATGATTAATCCAAGAAATACATACGTTCCAATACTTACAAAACTTTGCGAAGTAATAGAATTTAAAATTATAAAACCTATATTTAGGAAATAATAATCATGGGAATTGTAACAAATCCAGTAGAAGTTACACGAAATATGTTTTTTGAGGATATAATAAATCTATTTCAAATGATACTAAACTTGTTTGGCGCTTGATAATCATATGAAAATATTGTTAATCTTAGTTATAATTAACATTAATCAACTTCACTGTTTGCAAGGCCACCAATAAAAGATGCCAAAGATAAAATCCACAGACATCCTAGAAATAATACCCCTCCATATTCTGTACATTCTAGTATATCCAAATAACAATTTTTAGGTAGGGTAGATAACCCAACAAGAATCATAAAACTAATTACAACAAATCCAATTGCACCAAGAACAACAAACCAGGTTTTCATTTTTCTACCTGTTTACAATACAATCTTGCAAAACTCATAATTAATTAAATATACACTATGCTAAAAGTGTGATCATTATTTCACAATAATTAAATTACTACCCTTACATATCAAACCATGTTTGTAGATTACACCATTAACAATTATTGTGGAAAGTGCAATATTCGTTATTCTAAAAAGAAGGGAATCTACTGCCCAGAATGTGGATACCAGTCAAGAGTATCACCTAAATTCAAAACTAGTAAAACCTGATGTATAAAAAAAAGTCTATGGGCTGTAATAACCAGCACCAAATACGTATTTGTCATGTTTTTCTAGGTATGTAGTTTTGTGTTCAATCATTCCAGTTTCAGGATTGAAAAACTCGTATTCTATCCATACAGAACCATAACTAGACAATTCCTCCAACATCTCCTCAACTGAAATATCTGCAGTTTTTAGTGCAGTAGTTTGAGTATCTACAAGTTCACTTCTTGGATGTGCCAGAATTGTAGTCAAGTCTTCTGATAAGACAAATGAATAGTACTCACCTTCTGTTAACATGACACTCATCAAGTCACCATCAAAGGATGCAATTGTATCCATTGTTGATTCCTGGACCATATTTTGGTGATACGCATCAGTTAGTTCAGATGTTGCAATAATTACAGCTACTATACCAAATGCAATAACTACAGCTGCAATAATTACTATGTATGATTTTTGCATATTTTAAAGGAAAAAATAACCCTATTAATTTATTTATATTACAGTAATAATTTATTATAATATGGCAAAAAGAGTAACCATAATGCTTGATGATGACTTGGATAAGAAACTAAGACTAAAACAAGCAAAAAAGATTCAAGAAACTCAAGGATCGTATAGTTTCTCTAGTGTATTAAATGATACAATAAGAAAAGGACTACGATCATAAATTTTTTTACATTTTAGGTGTAGTCAAATCCAATCCATTTGATACTAATTTTTCAAAAGTATCAGGTGTAAGGCAGATTGGTGTCTGCATGTTTCGTATGTATAATGATAAATCGTTATTGCATTTTATCTCATGTATAGAAACACCTAGACTTTGTTGTGTTCTTGGAGAATCATGTTTCATATCTGTTCCTTGTTGGGAACCTGTGTATACTGGTGTGTCATCAGTTTGTGGTTTTGTATTTTCAGTTTTAGTTGGTGAATCATTTACTTTTGTGTGACCAGCTCCACCATTACTTGTTTTAGTATCCTTTGATGTGTTTTTAGCTATACTGGGTGGGGTAGTTTCACCTGATGAACCACCAGATGATTTTGTTGTAGTTGTATCAGTTGATGTACTAGTTGTAGGTCCCTGAATTACAGTTAATGCATTCTCTATAGTATAGGTTAGTGCATTTCTTGTATCATCCCAAGCATAAATCTGAATTTCAGATGTCTCCATTACACCATCAAATGTTATATTAAAAACAAATGTAGCTTTGTTTGCATCAATTTCAGTTATAGTTAAAGTTGCATTACTAATTATATTTACAGGATCAATAATCTCTAAACCACTAGTTCCCTTATTCCAGTTGATGTGTGTATTACTATCACAAATCATATTAGTTGATACCTGTTTATTCATACATAGTGCAACATGACTAATCTTTTCCCATGATAGATTTTCATATAGTGTTAGGGATATTGGTAGAGTTTGGCCAGTCTTTATGATAACAGGTGTATCAAGTTTGTAGTTTAATGTATCTCCTGGTGCAATACCTGTAGTACCAATAAAGATTGTCTGTGTTCCAGATTCAAAAGCTGTGGTAAATGATGGAGGGGTAGTTTCACCTGAAGAACCGCCACCACGTTTTGGTGGAGGTGTAGTTGGTGGTGTAATTTCACCTGAAGAACCGCCACCACGTTTTGGTGGAGGTGTAGTTGGTGGTGTAATTTCACCTGAAGAACCGCCACCACGTTTTGGTGGAGGTGTAGTTGGTGGTGTAATTTCACCTGAAGAACCGCCAGTTTTTGGTTTAACTTTTACTATTACAGTTCTATCAAGTTCACTTTTATTTCCATCATTATCAGTACAAGTGTAATTTATCTGGGTGGTTCCAACATTTGAGGTATTAACTATACCAGATGATATTACAATAATGTCACCATCTTTACCATCTAAACATGTTGCACCAGGATCAGAAAATGAATCACCTTGATTTATGGTAAGTGTAGATGCACCAGTTAGTGTAATTACTGGCAGTGTGATATCGATGACATTGACTGTTCTAACCACTTGAACTGCTGAATTACTTGAAGAGTCAGTTACATCATAAGTTACAGTGTAGGATCCAATGGTATTAGCACTTACAGTACTAACAGTTACGATGCTAGATGTAAGGTCTCCATCAGTATAGTCACTAGCTGTTGCCCCTTCATCAGAATATACAGAATTGACCTCAATTGTAACTGAGGATAGACCAATTAGTGTAATTATAGGAGATACAAAATCATCTGTAGCTATAATATTGGTAATTGTTATACCTTTTCCTATCTCTGAAACAGAAGTAGATGTTACAATGGCAGATGAAGCACTAGTGCTAGTAGCAGAGATTGCAGAAACTCTAAAGGAGTAAGATTGTCCGTTTGTAAGACCAGTAACAATAGTAGAGGTTGCAGTACTGATACCATCATTAAATGTAGTCCAGGTTGTACCATCAGTAGAGTATTCTACTTTGTAATCAGTAATCGGAGTACCACCAGTGTCAGATGGGGCAGTCCATGAAAGAGATACTTCAGTGTTACCAGATATTGCAGATAATCCAGTTGGTGCATCAGGTGTTGTAGATGGTATTGTAGATGGTATTGCAGCTGGTATTGCAGTTGCTATAGTAGATGGAACACTTGTGCCAACAATGTTTATTGCAGAAACTCTAAAGTCATAAGATTGTCCGTTTGTAAGACCAGTAATAGTAGCTGATGTTGCAGTACTAGTACCGTCAACAAATACATTCCATGTAGTACCAGCATCATCACTATACTCTATAATATAATCAGTAATTACATAATCACCAGTAATTATAGGATCAGTCCAAATGAGTGAGATTTGAGTATCACCAGATGTTGTAAATAATCCAGTTGGTGTATCTGGATCTTTGTATTCAAATGTAGCTTTAATTTTTGTTACCTCAACTGCAAATGAATAATCAACAGATCCTATAACTAAAACTGCAGCCAGTCCAAATAATACAAGAGGAAGAAAACTAATCATACCTCTAATCGCATCGTGGTTCTACACTAAATGAACCTGTAATGTCTCCTGGAGTTATACTGGAAAGTATAACATTATCTTGATTTTCAAGATTTACTCGGAATTCAAATGTACTACTAGATCCTTTTAATGTCTCTGTCTCACTAGTGACAGTATTTTCAAGTGATTGCCATATACCATCATGATCCTTTACCTCAAAGAACTTTTTATCTAATATTTTATCATTAGCAGAAGTAAACCAATCATTTGCAAATATGTCATACCTAACTACATTCTTGTCATAAGCAGATACATCAACAGTTATTGAAACATTATCATTTGTAGATATTTCTCCAACCTTGACTAGTCCAAAGTCCATCTCAACAGTTGTAGTGGTTATTTCACATTGAGGTATGGAATTAACTCCAATATCACCATTATCAGATAATGAATTTAGTCCACGAGGAACTGGAAGTTCTGGGGTTACAGGATCACCGTAAATATCAGAAATAATGTCACCATCACTTAGAACGAGAGAATTAATATTTACATATTCAAGGTCAGTAGTATAATCATCAGATTTTGTAGTATACTGAAATTTTAACGTATCACCACCAGAACCAGAATCATAGTTAATCAATGTTGTATCAATAACACCCGTTTGTAACTCTAATTTTGGAGTTCCAGTAACAGTAACTTCACCAGAAAATTTCACAAATATATCAATAGGGGTTCCTACTAAATAATCTCCATCACCAATTGTTGTAAAAACATCATTAATAATTACAGGGGGTTTTGATTGAAATTGATAATATGCCCCCTCTTGAGTTTGTTTATAGGGGATATGTGTATATGTATGAGTGGAGGCAGCAATATCAGGTATTCCGTCAGAATTATTATCACCAATAACTGCAATACCTTTTCCTAATCTGTTAGAAATGTTTACTGGAAAACCATTATCATTATTACCATCAATTTTAAGAGATTTAATTATAGATCCATAACTGTCTAAAAATAATACATGTATTGCACCATACTCGTATATTGCACCCACTACATATTCAGCAGGTTCCGGATAATCAAATGGTGCACTAACCATAATATCATTTACACCGTCTCTATTCAAGTCACCAATAATTTGAGTATTAAGACCAAAATGACTATCAGATTGTATATTTAAATTTGAATATGTCTCATGATTTATTTTTATTGATTTCTTTACAGTTCCATCACTGTTTAAAAATATGATATCTAAGTTACCAACTATAACACGTGAATCAGATTCAAAAGTCTTACTAGGTTGTTCTGGTATTGGAACCGTAGTGTATTTAACGTATGTCACATATGATCCAACTGCAATATCAACCACACCATCGTTATCTATATCACCAATGGATGAAACATGTATACCAAAATGATTAGGGAGGGTATTGAGATCATCAGGTGTAGGATCTGGATGTACAGGTGTAGGATCTGGAATTTCTTGAGTACTAATTACAGATCCATCACTGCTTAAATATAAAATATATACTGCACCAGATCCATCATTTGTACCATATGCTCCAACTGCAATATCGTTTACACCGTCTCTATTCAAGTCACCGATATTGGTAATAGATGTTCCAAAGAAACCATTAGGAGTTAATGCTAGTGCATTAAGTGTTTCATTGTTAATTTCAACAGTTTCCTTTACAGTTCCATCACTGTTTAAAAATATGACATATAATTTACCAGAAAATTCTCCAAATTCACTATCAGCATATGCACCAACTACAATATCAACCACACCATCGTTATCTATATCACCAATGTTTGTAATAGAATAACCAAAACTAGCTAGAAACCCTAATTTTGGACCATTAACTGTGGAACCGTTAATTTCCACATTCTTCTTTACAGTTCCATCATTATTCATTAAAAGAATATTTACTGCACCATTATCATCTGAATTACCAAATTGTGTAGCTTGTCTTGTTGCGACTGTTTCACGGTTAGGTGATCCAATTATAACATCAAGTACTCCATCTCCATCCAAGTCACCAAGGTCTTCAATAACAAAACCGAAAAGATCATAATCTCTGATATGAATATTTTCTGTACCATTATTAATCTGTGTATAGCTATCTATAAGATTATCAAGTGTGATAATAGGGTGTATTGCAGTAAAGTGAATAATTTGTAATGCGCCTGGTGCATCAACACTCTTTGAGCCTATCATAACATCAACGACACCATCATGGTTATAGTCACCAATATTTGCAACAGAGGAGCCAAACTTACCATTTTTAGATATTTTTTTACCAATCGGTGTTGTGTTGTTTATCTCTGTTGATTTTATGACGACACCATCATTATTCAAATAAATTACAAACAGCTTGTTATCTCCACTAGCTCCAACCACTATATCATTTACACCATCACGATTTAGGTCACCAATATTGGCAATAGAGGAACCAAATTTAGCACCAATGGTTAATTCTGAGACAGTAATAGGTTGAAATTTTAATACAGACCCATCTTTCTCCATAAATAATACATATAATGTATTATTATCACTTGATCCTACAATTATATCAGTTACACCATCTTTATTCAAGTCACCAATATTGGTAACAGATGTTCCAAAATTAGCATGTTCAGCAACAGTGACAACTAGAGAAGATTTTAGACTCCCGTCACTTTTCAAATAAATTACAAACAGCTTGTTATCTCCACTAGCTCCAACTGCAATATCATTTACACCATCTCTATCGAGATCACCTATATTTGCAATAGAGGAACCAAATTTAGCTGTATCACCAATACCTGAAACTATAATGTCATTACGAGTGATACTGTCTTTATCTCTAGCCATAAAAATTGTAAATGATTTATTACTTTCACTAGCTCCAACCACTATATCATTTACACCATCATGATTTAGGTCACCAATATTGGCAATAGAGGAAATAATGGTACCATCAGGCAGAACGTCAGATATTTCTATATTTGATTTTATCTGTTCATCATTATCCATAAATAATACAAATAGTTTACCACTATCAGTAGATACAACAAAATCATCTATAATAGGTTGACCTATAATAATTTCATCTACATTACCAATATTTACTATAGCCAAAATGTTATCAGTATTAGTCAAGCCAAGTGCACTAGTATCAACTGGTAATACCAACTCATCAAAACTAATTGCATATGCATCAAAATCAAAAGTACCAACTGCACTAAGGGATAACAAAACTAGTAATCCTGATGCAAATAGTATTTTTCTACTTTCAGTAAATGAAAGTGCTGTACCCACCTTAATGTAGACCATTGTTTCCCTTACTCACAAATTTTTAGCAAAGCAAGGAGTATTTATTTCTTTAGCAGAACATTACGCTCAAAAAAAATATTCTAATTTTTTACAGCTAGTTTCAATAATTCTTTGAATTTCTTAACTTCTTTAGGATGTGTCTTTTCTAACATCATGATATAGATAGTAATTAACGCCTCTAGTTTATTATCAAGATTTGTTATTTGAGTTTTTATCGTATCCTGGTATGAGAATCGTTTTTTGAGATATGCAAAGATTCCGACTACAGAAGCTAGTATAATTCCAATTACTAGTTCTGAGAATATCCCATCAAGTATCATAGTCTTTTTTACCTCTTCTTGTTTTTTTGTTTTATGCTTCTGGTTTTAGCTCTGTATGGTGAGATTAGTTTTCTTACTTCTTGTGCCAGTTTAGGACCAGTAGCTTTAATGATAATATCCATTTGATCAGAGGTGATACCAGTTAGATTTTGAATAGCTTTTTGTTGTTGTCTTGGAGTTAATCTGTTGTCTCTATTGTAGATTTTTCTAATCAGTTTTGAATAGTTGATGGTAAGTCGTCTTTGGGATGGGAATTCTTGACCGATATAGTGGCCTGAGCTCGTTTTTCGTCTCATGTCTTTCTTCCCACCGTTCTTCCCAATCCAAATATTGCAAGTGCAGCTCCTACGCCCATGATTACAAGTACCTTCATTTCATTTGCCAATTCCAATTGAAATGAGTCATCAGCTAGTACGATTGAATAATATCCTAGATATCCAATGGCAGACCCGATTAATATGAATGCGATAATTATCTGTCCCCATCGTCTTACACCATCATTTTTTACAAGATCAATTCTTTCTTGAGTTGATACTTCTTCTAGATGATCATCTGGAGGCATTTACGTATAATTGAATAAAAATAATATAAGAATTATCCACTCTATATCCTATAAAATGGATAGAATTTAGAAACCGATATTTAATGAATACTTGACTTTTTAACTGTGAGTAAGACAATACGTAAACGTATTTGGGTTAATCGAAAAAAACACGACAAAGTAGTCAAATATGCAAAAGAGACAGAACAGTTCCTAGGTGCGTTAAATGATGAAATGATAAATGATTTTATTGAAAAATATAACTTGTGATTTACTGGCCTTTTATTTTTTTGGTTCATTACCTAATAGAGTACCACATTGGCAGAATTGTGGTGGGTTATCTGTTAGATAGATAGTCTCACATCCAGGACATGTAATCATGAAATAATTATACGCAACGTAATTATAAATTAGTGTTTGTTTATTTTAAACAACTAGACCTTTTTTTTCTTTGAATTTTTTTTCTGAACACGTACTATTTTTCTTCTTTCTGCTCTGTTTTTTGGGATTTTTTTCTTTAATTCTTCATTTTCTTTTGCAATTATTACAATCTCTTCAGCCAGTTTTTTAATAATTAAAAGATAGGGTTTTGTCGTATTATCATATACGTTTGATTGATTTGCGAGAAATTCTGCACGTCCTATAGTGATTAATTGGTTAATATGATCATCTGTATTTTCTACATTTGACAACATAATTTACATTGTATGATGATATTAAAATATTTTTAATTATCAATATTCACATTATCTGTTCTTGATTCTGAAACTAGAATATTAGATCAGTATAGTGATTAATTAATTTTTAATTTTCACTCTTTCACGCCTTGTATATCCTGAATAGTTTGAACCTCTCTTGGCACGAATAGAAACATACACATAACTATCTTCATTTTTGTAATATCTCTTACTGGTTATAGTTGTACTACCACCTGTGATTGTACCACTTGATTTTGTATCTTCTCTAGAGTTTCGTGGTTGTACCAATAATTCATAAGATTCTGGTGTATTACCTAATGTCTGTTTTGTTATAGTAGCTGTAACTCTTGCATATTCTCCATCTCTAGAACTTCTACCTTGACCAGACAATGCGTATGACACTGTTGGGATTTTTAATGTATCATCAATTGTTGGGTTTGGATCTGGATTAGAATTATTACCAAAATTTTGTAGACTACCATTTCTCGGACCTGTAAAATCCTCTCCAGTGTGATTAAATGATTGGATTATGAATCTCCAATATCCACTTGTAGGTGGAATTAAAGGTATTTCAAATTCCATTCTGTCTTCTCGACTATCTATATCTCCGATGTAACCATGTCTAGTTATACCGGTGGCGATATCGACATCTTTTCTGACATTACCTGGAAAAGTAGTTCCATCTGAATTATATTCTGTTCTAATAATTTTAACCCATTCACCTCGATAATCATCTGTAAATCTTAATTCAATGGAAAGTTTTTTGAGAGTACTATTATAGATTATATCCAGTGTATTCCCTGAACGAATGCCATAAGGTCTAAGGTATTGGCCAGTAGTAATATTACTCGTACTACTCCATGCAGATGATGTTATTTGATAAATAGATTTGATACGAAAATATAATATGGTGTTTATGTTTTGATTTGAAAAAATTTCAGAGTGGCTGTATGGCTGTGAGATGTCTGATGATGTAGGTCTATCTATTAATTCTGGTTGAAGACCAACAGTAAACGATGGAGCGATCGCCTTTTGTATTTCAACCTGTCGTATGTATGCGGGAAAAGTTATTGCTGCAGTAATTGTAGTTCCACTTACTGAAAGTACAAAAGTTGGTATAGGTAAAGATAATGTAGTAATTGGTGATAATGTGATTGTTTTAATTATTGTATTTGTAACATCAAAAATTAACAGTTTGTATGTGTAACTTGTTTGTGGGTCTATCTTTTTATTATCATCAAAACTCGTTGCTGTGATTTTTGATTGTGTAAGATATGTTTCTGTACCATTAGGATTTAATCTAATTGGAATGAATTTTGGAGAATTTACACCAGTTGGTATATTCCATGTTAGGTTGTTATTCAAATAACCTTCACTAACTGCGAAATTTATTTGACTTTCATTAACAACTGGTGGGTCTGTATCTGTATATGACCAAATCCAAGAAGAGCTTCCATGTATATCAATAGATTTAATCCAAATGTAATATATTGTGTTTGCATCTAAATTAGTAATAGTTTTTGATGTTCCTATAAGATCTGATAGTGTTACAACATCAGAACCAGATGGGGAACCATCAGGATTTCTTGTAGAAAATTTTGAATATTTTATTTCATATTTTAAAGTTGGATTGTCTTTTATGGCAGGTATTTTCCATGTTGCATTTATGGTACTATCAGAAGTTCCTGTCACATAGTAATCAATAGGGACACTTGGTGGGCCAACTGTTATCTCACCTTCGTTTTTTTTTACAATCCAAGTATTTCCACCATCTGTAGTAGATATTGAAAAGCTAATAATATCTCCCTGAGATACACCTGATAAATCCTGTATCTGTCCTACAATGGATAATGTAGGAATTGTTGATGGTTGTATTGTAAAATCAAATATTAGTCCAAGTGTGTTTGTGGTTAATCCTGTAAATGTTATTTGTGTGTTACCTGTAAGAATTGCAGATAACATTGTTTTGGAGTGAGTTGCAAAATTAATTTGTGTGGCGCCTGAAATTTCACCTATACTTTGGTGTAATGTAATTTGTTCTTGTGCAAATGCACTAGGTGTAGCACCACCAAACAATATAGTTTCAGCTGCATCAAGAAAAGAAGATGCGCCAGAAGATAATGAATTGTATATTTTTGCTGCAAATGCAGTAGCTGAGTTTCCAACATAGTTTATGATGTTTGAAATGTTTGTAGAAATACCAGATATGGTACTGTTGATAGTTGCAATTGTTGAGGAGATAGCACTAGATACTTTAGCTGCAAACGCACTAGCTGAGTTTCCAACATAGTTTATGATGTTTGAAATGTTTGTAGAAATACCAGATATGGTACTGTTGATAGTTGCAATTGTTGAGGAGATAGCACTAGATACTTTAGCTGCAAACGCACTAGCTGAGTTTCCAACATAATCTATAATATTTGAAATATTACCAGATATTCCAGTTATGGTGTTATTTATTGTGGCAATTGTTGAGGAGATAGCACTAGATACTTTAGCTGCAAACGCACTAGCTGATGTTCCAACATAATCAATAATATTTGAAATGTTTGTAGAAATACCAGATATGGTACTATTTACAATAGCAATTGCTGCATTAATTGCATTTTGTGCAGCTGTTCCTACATTAGTTGTGAATTCTGTAACATTAGAACCTACATATCCTTTGATTGCATCTATGTTACCTTCTATGGCAGTAATTGTTGTATTGAGTGCAGTGATTGCAGTGTTTGCAGCTGATGCCGCAGCTGTATTTACTGCAGTTTGTAATGTTGCAACAGTTCCAAACGGATCAGATTTAAAATTATCAATAAATGACTGAGCTGCCTCTATAGCTGACTGCAATGATGATAAAGTATTTGCATCCAATATTCCCTCTGCATTAATTACAATCCAACTAGTGCCATTATCAAGAGTAGTCAAACTAAGGACTTCGATGGACCCTGAAGAATTATTAATACTTGGAAGATTACTTACAGAGACAGGCCATGTAATGACTGGTTTAGAATCATTTGGTCCTTGCGTAAAGGTTATTCTAAGTTCAATATCATATCCATGTCTTGGTGGATTACCACTAAAAGAAAATGTTGTATCTCCATTAATTGATACATTATAGTATTTTGTGTTAAGGGATAGATCTATTGGTATTTGACCTGAAGTTTGAGTAATATTTACAACATTTTGTTTATTTGCCTGAATTATACCGTCATCACTTTGTTGTATTCTGTGTTTAAAAATATCAGATCCAATAGGAGTAATTGAATCAATCTTTGATGCAAACTGATACTGTAATGATGAGACTGTATTTCGTACTATTCTATCTCGTTCTATTTTTGATTCAGGTAATCCATACATGCCTATATTCTCTTTATTGTCTCCATCTGTTTTCTTGAACCCTCATCTTTGTTATCAGTATAATTTACAGATATTACTACAACTTCTCGTGTGTTTGGAATAGTTGTATTTCCTGAATCTGGTTTTTCAGAAGTATCTACAAGATACTTGTTTTTGATGTAAAATGATTCTCCTGGTTTTTTATCAATTGACTTTAAGGGTTCAGTTATACTAAAAACATCATTTGGATGCAAACTAAGATCCAAATCTGCCTGTGCAATCTTTTTTAACTGTTCAACATTTGAAACACTAGGATATTCCGAAATAGGTGACATCAAGTGATGTGTTGCAGATTCTGTGCCTTTTTGTATTGCGATAGGGGATTTGATAAATGAAAATGCATCAATTATTCCAGTATGTGCAGTGGTGGCACCAACACCAGTATAGAAATTTTCCCACCACTCAAAGTATCCTGTAGGATCAAAACGACCATCATTGTCATATACTTCTTGCATTTGTAGTGTGATCCGTTTTATTTTCCTTCTCTCAAATACTTCTAATGATAAGAGTTCAGGAGTAGTGATATTTTCAAGAGTAGGAATTAATGCAATTGGTGCACGTGCTCGATAAATTTTAAATCCTGAGAAAAGTAACGGTATATCCTGGGAATCCCCTAGAATTCTATATGTAAAGTCGTAAATCCATACGTTTCCCTCAATATCATATATGGTACATCTAAATGGAATGTCACCTTTTGCAAATCTTCGTCCACCTCCAATTGTAATATCAAAATTAAATCTGAATTTTATTCCATATAGTTTTCCAAGATAGTTTGAATCTGCCTCATCATATCCAGTTTTTCCAGTAGGGGTATAGTTTAAATTATTTGCATCAAGTGTTGGTACTTTACTATTAATATCGCCACCAAATAGAGTACCCACTTTCTCTGATATACTATAATATGTTGCAGGAGGATTAGGTACCTCAAATAAGGTTGCCCACCATCCTAGATTGTAAAAGTCTTTTGACCATAACAAATTCTTTATTGCAGAGTCTACAATTGAAGGCAAATCAACGCCATTAAATATATCACGAAATAGTGTGACCCATGTATCCAGACTGTTAAACTCGTATGTTATTTTTATCGCAGATTGGGAATGTTGTGTACCACCAGGTAGTGGTTTTACTAGACCATTTACATTTTGTATTGATGTCGGGTAATGAAAACAATGGTTGGAACGTGGAGTTTCAGATGCATCTCTCCATGCAAGCTGATCAGGGGTGAATGAACCTGCCTTGCGTGAATTTGTAAATGCATGAGCTGCAAATGTTTTTTGATACTCGTAAACTTTGGATTCTGAACGAATAGCTACTTGATCATTTCTTTCTGGTGTCTTAATTACAATCCAGTCCCCATCTCTGTCTCTTTGTGTTACTGTATCTTTGAATGATTTACCATACTTGTCAAGTCCCGTAAATGGAGTCTCCAGTGTACCAAGAGTAGAATCTATTAGAAATTTTATTCCCTCATATGTCTTGTCAAATACTGGAGTGTTTCCATCTGAGGAATAATACAGAAACTGTGATGGAATATCCTCTAATCTACGTATTCTCATTATACATTCATCTTGCCAGGTGGAAACATCTCGTATTATCAGATTAGAATCAACAAATGCAGGAGAGCCAAAATTAACATCTAATGGAAATCCTCTATTCATTGTAAAGTTCTGAATTACAGATGCCTTTTGTTTTGTATATGGAGAGTAAACAAATGACACTCCAACATATTCTGATTTGGTAACAACACTCCAGTTAAATGCAGATGCTGGTGTGGTTCCAGGTATTGTACCTATAATACATTTGTAAACTGCACCCTGCCAGGTAACATGAACTCCTGCACTGTATGATATTGTATTTTTCCAGAGGGGGAAATTATCATATTCTTCTATTTTACTGGTCCACTCTGCAATATTTGGAGGCATTGTAGCTGATGCCTCTTGTCCTCGTATTACTTTAATATTTGAATCATAAATTTCATTTGTTCTAGAAAGTTTTATCTCTCGTCCTATGGAATCAAGGGTATCAGGATTTGATGTAATGGAGCCTTGCTCAAATATCTTTATGTAAATTTTTGTGTTATCAGTTGGATGGTCCTCAAATATTATGGAGTGAAGGGTACCAGCTCCAAATGCAGGTACAGGTAGATTAAGCCATGCTACAAGTCTTTTAATTGCAGTTAATAGATCTAGACCATCTCCAAAATCAAATGTACCTAACGAATAATCTGGAAAATTAAGATAGTCAGTAGTGCCATCTGTGTATAATAATTCAGGTTGGGATGTACCTCGTTTTTGGTTATAGTAAGATATGATATATTTTAATAAATCTTTTACAGATGTAAAAAACCAATGTCCAGGTAGTTGCATCTTTTCAAGGTATCTCTCACGACCAAACAGTTCTAACTGCATCTGGTTTCCTGATACGGATTCCTGTGGGAGTCTTGTATCAAAGAATACTATCCTAGAATAATTCTGAGTTGATTTAGTCCATGTAAGTTTAAACTCATCAAATGGTTTTATGAGAGGTGTTGCACCACTGTAACTTTGTGTGATGAACCGTCCAGTCTTGGTAGATAACATTATTTGTGCAGAATTTTTCTTGTAAAATACATCAGAGTCTAGAAATTTATCTACGGATATTACGTATCTTGTAATATCAGTATTGGTACGTAGATGCACAAGTGTATAGGGTTTTGTCATATTATGTGGTAACTCCTAATCTTTTAGGATCACCTGAAAACTCTAAGACTATAGTTGCATAGACAAAGTTTTGTAATGTGAGATTTTGGTGTATTGTGAAATTTACCACCTTGTATCCTGCATCATTATTTGGAACCAAGTCAAATTCAGGTCTATAATTATTACGAACCCCTATACTTCCCTCATCGTATATACCATCAACTGTCTGGTCTTCTGCAAGCCAATCTCTAAACTTTGCAATAGCTTGTGCAGTTCCTGATTCCTCATCAAATACTACCTCAAAAGTATACAGGTCTCCTGAAAATCCAGTATCTGGCTTATCTGCTCGGTTAGCATGTGGTAAGGGGTTTTCTGGTTTGTGACGACCAAGTGCAGGTACAAAGGATACAACACCACTCCTATTATCAGGGGTAATGGCATTTCCTTCAAATTCTACCTTATCAGTTACAGTACTCTCTGTCTGATTAGCTGCTGTTAGTCTATAAAATACAACTACTCCATTAACTGCCATTATTTATCACCGTCATTTCTCATCCTGATTCACCCTGTTGATTCTAATTTCATCTCGGTCTAAAAGGGAATTATATACATCTGTTCCATCTATAGGTTTGAATCCTGAAACTTGAGCTACTACAAAACTATCTAACCCAAGATCACGACGTTGTTGTGAATCAAGGGATAAAAATCCAGTAATTACTTCTTCTACTATAACTCTGAAATCTCTATTCAATGGTGCACCCTTTACTGCCATTTTTCGTATTACCTGTTTTACAACCTCAGGAGATGAGGCAATTGTAGTGATTAGAGTAATAATTGCAGCTGCATGAGGACCTGCACCTTTTAGAATATTTAGAAACTCACCTCCTATGAATCCCTTTGGATTCTTTAGTAATGAGGTTCCTTTAATTAATGGAGTTAGATGTTTTGAGATTAATTTCTCCATTGCATCTTGATTACTTTTTATCTTGTTAACTTTGGCCTGCAATTTTTTAAACTCATTTCCAGGACGTGCAGGAGCTCCTGTCTCTCCAATCAAACCAGTATCTTTTCTAATCTTTTGACCTACAGTTTTTTGTATTCTCTTGTTTTGTTGTAACTCTAGTTTTTTAAGATAACTTTTAGGCAATGTGTCAGAAGTGTTTTGTATTCCTAACGCGCCACTTGAGGATTGTTGTTTTCTAGATTGTGTCTTTTTATCTTCTACAAATATTATTGGTAGTTTAATTTTATCTGCTATCGTACCTTCACCTTTACCTTATATTTTGTCTCCAGAGTTCTTGAGAATTTCTTTGTCTCAGATTTGATTTTATTTTCTAGTTTCTTTTTGCCTATTTGTAATCCGTTCTCCATAGCTTCTGTTTTTGGCAATCCTGATACATAATGACCTTTTGAGAAATATGGCCATTTATCACCACCATGTAACGCCTTTTTATTTTTAGGTTTTATATAATGGTCCACAGTTCCATAATTAAAATAAATAGCTAATGGTTTGTCGTCTTTAATCCAATCATTTACCAATAAAAATCCATTTTCATTCTGTTCGATTTTAATGTGAGAAATAAACTCATCTGGTAAATTTGCAGCTTGTGCTGAACGTATAGTCTCCTTGAGTATTGTGTCATTTATCCATTTTTCCATGTTACCTGACACAAACGAGTTAATCTCTTTTGTAATTTGTTCATCATTCATAAATCAGGATATTATAATATCATCGTCTGTTACTCTTATTCTGCATTCAATATCTACAGGATCTTGTGGATCTGCATCATTTTTAATTATTTTTTTGTATGGAAGTTTTCCTGCAATTTTTAGATTTTTTACGGTTCCATCATCAGCTGTACACTTTATGTTCCAGGGATATATTGGTAAGACGTTTTGAGTATTAACTGTATTACGTGTTTGAAGATATGCAAATATTGCCTTGCCACCAGATACGATAAATCTAATTGATATATCAGGTGTTGCGTGTGTGTATGTTCTTTTTTTACCATGATCAATTCTAGTTTCAGGATGGTCTTTTTCAATTTCTACTTCCCTCATTTTTACTAGTTTATCTGCAGTTGCAGCTGAGTTATTTCCTACAGATGCACCAACTTGCAGCTCTACATTTTGTGCCGTAATAATGGCTGATTCTGCATCATCAATATTTGCCATATTTTTTAAATGAAATTTTAGTTATTAGGAATTATTCTGGAGACTTTGTGTAATTTACAGTTCTAATAGCAACAGTCATTGAATCTACTATCTTTCCTCTTTGTTTTGTGAATCTAGGTTGTGCATGGATTGCAAGTGACGAGCATTGTGGTTCGGTGCCATCACTTTTTCGTAACTGGGTATTTTTTCCAAGCAATGTGATGACATCACCCTTTAACTCATAGATCTGTTTTTGTGCATCAGAGGGTGTAGCTTTTGGTGCAGATACCAGAACCACCCAAAACTCAGATACTATTTTCTGAGCTGGTAATTTACCTAAAGATGTTGCAGATCCTATTGAATCCCTTGAAACTTCAGGATTAGATGCAGGTGTAACAAAACATGCCGGAAAACTGTTTGCGTTTATCTGTTCTGGTAGTTCACCGAATCTAAACTCTGATATTTTTTTACTAAATGATTCATCTGCCTTTAGAATATCTAAAATCCTCTGAATTATACTAGAATAGTTAGGTTCTGCCATTATATCACCTAATCACACCACCCAAAACAACACACTTTGAGCTGATTCTATTGTTTTAGTTTTACCACTAACTACATACTTTATCTTTGGTGCATACTCCCATGCACCTGTAACATCTAGTATTGATGGCTCTGTATCATTTAGATAAACAATTACATCATCACTATCAATTACCTCTACACTTGCCTCTTTCTCAACTCTTACTCCATTTGGTTTGTAAAATACAATCCATTGATTTTCTAGTGTTTTTGTAAAATTAGAATCATCAGCACAGTTTTTCAAGCTTGATGCGAATTGTATTCCAATGTCGCCTTTCTTATATCTCAACCTTAATTTTCCCCGTTTCTGTTCCTGCATTAAAATCAATTCCGCCTCTCTCTGATCCTACATGGAACCCTTCAAAATTATTAAATTCTAAAAATACTGGTATACATGCAGTTGATTTGATACTATCAGAAATACAAGCTGTAGATTTTATCCCAGTGGATATACAGGTATCTTTAATGTAACTCATTTACCCCAACTCCATGTATCGTATATTTGATTCTACACCATTAATATCACCAAGTATTGTTAATTCTGTTACACCATCATCTCTTTCACTATCAGAGGACAATACCCGTAATTCAAATTCACCAGTAGCTCCTGGTAGTGTAGTATCAAGAATTGCTTGACCACTAAATGTTTGAAGTATTACTGGTGATAATGTTCTGTTTATCACCTGATAGTCCCTTCCGTGTAAAATAGTATCTGCAAAAGAACGTATTGCCATCCTTGTAAACGCATAAGCTTGACCATGATCACTTTGAGTGTTTGCAATCCATTCTCCAAGAACATTATATGTAACCCAGTATCTTTTTCCCAGCGGTAAAGTGAATGCAATTACTGTTGTGTCTGGAGATATTATTCTAGTTAGTGGTGTTTTTTTGTTTGGTACTGGGGTATCTGATGGTATTATGATAGTTGTAACTTTAATCTGTGTTTTTTGTGCAATTAATTCTTCAAGTATTGTTTTTAATTTTTGAACCCCTGTTTCTGTCCATTGTTTATTTGCCGCATCATTTGGGAAGATGGGGTCTTTAACTTGTTTTAGTCGTCTATACTGTATATTAACATCTGTCTTTTCATGTACATCTGTAACTTTAATGAAATATGGGTTTTGAGTATTAGTAAATCCAGGTATTTGCATTCTACTAAGATTAGCTAAATGTAGATTGTCCTCAAAGAATATACTTTCTTTAATTTGTGCGTTTAGTATTTGGGATATTATATCTGGGTTGTTTCTACTAATCACTAGCTGTACATCATGGGTTAATGAATTGGGTAAAGAATACTCTACAAATGTTTCTGTATCACCTATTAAAATTAATTGTACAGCTGATGGTGAGAATGCAAATCCAATAGTACCATTAACGGGTAAATCATTTGCAGACTCTTCATCAAATTGTATCATAGGTAAATCACCTGATGGTAATGTGTATTCTATGAAACGTTTTTCTGTAAGGTGTGCAGAAAATCCATAAATGTAAACTCTGTCACTTTCAAAATCTGACACATAGAGTTTATTGTTGTACCATGTAATTCCTGCTGAGTGAGAGTTTGCACTGTTCAGTAGGAAATCTGCATCAGGTAGATGTGTACCTAGTGGTAATTGTGCTGAACCATCAATGTTGTATACAAAAACTTTGTCAGCGGAACCATCTGAAACGTATAGGTATCCATCTTTTGCAGTAATCCCTGATGGAGAATCATTTGTACTATCTAGTGTAAATCTATTTTCATAATTAAATGAATTATCATAAATAAAAACTTGTCTTGTATTACCAGAATTAAGAATGTAAAATTTATTATTATAATGTGTAATCTCGTATGGAAAATCATTGTCGGCATGAATTGATATAACACGCTGAAAAGTTCCAGCTAAATCATAAACGTAAACTTTTTTACTGGTATGGTCAGTAATGTATAATTCACTATTATACTCTACAATTCCTGATGGGTTGAGATTTGTGTTCTCTAGTGCGAAATCACTTTCATAATTCCCTAACACATCATAAATGAAAACTTTTCTGGTTGCATAATCACAGTTGTAAAATTTACCGTCATGATATGTCATTCCAGTTGAATCTGCATTGTTTTGATGTAATTGAAAACTACCAAATTCTGTGGTTATATTATACACGAATACTTTATCCTTAGAGGCATCTACAACATAGAATTTATTATTGTATATGGTGATTCCTTCTGGATCAATATTTTCACTATCTAATGTAAAATTCTCAATAGATAATGGGGTTCCAGCTATACTGTATACGTGTACTTTATTATCAGAGACGCTAGTGATATAGAATTTATTATTATATACTGTAATTCCTTCTGCACTAGCTACTATTGGAAAATCTTCAGTAGGTATTTTTGTTCCATCTATATTGTATACAAAAACTTTGTCAGAAAAATCAGCAACATATAATTTATTATTATGTGATACAATTCCAAAGGGATTAGTATTGGTACTAGCTAGTTCGAAATTACTTAATGGATTACCTACTAAATCATATATGAAAATTTTGCCATTATAATCAAGAACGTATAATTTATCATTGTACCCTGTGATTCCAAAGGGATTAGTATTGGTACTAGCTAGTTCGAAATTACTTTCATAAACTCCTAATGAATTATAAATGAAGATTCTTTTAGTAGTATCATTATCTGCAATGTAGAATTTATCATTATATGCAGTAATTCCTAACGGAATTTTATTGTTATCATCAAGTTTAAAACCAATTTCAGGAATTAATCCAAACAAATTCTTGTAATCATTTAGAAATTGGAATTTTGTTGGGAAATATTGTTTAGTACCTATATCGTGGAATAATGTAGATTCTAAAAATGTAGCTGTTATAATGTCATCTTCACCAAAAGAAATAGCAAACTTGTAAAGTTTGAAAGTATTTTTTCCTAATAGATAAACGAAATTTTCTGTATTAGAAACTTGCATATCAGAAAATTCAGTCTCACCATCATCAGTTGTAAATATTATCTGGTTTGATGGTTGTTCTATACTACCAAAATCGTATGGTGTAGCTAAACTTAATCTTCTGAAAAATCCAACTCTAGATATCCATACTGCATCTCCTGCATCAACTACATAAAATAGAGAATCATCATTTAGATTATACAAATCAAACTGTATAGGAATTTCAGTTCCTAAATTATACGGTGTTGGTAATGAAGACTGATAGAATTTATTATTTGCCTTTGATGATGCGTATAGATATTTACCGTCTATTGAATATTGTATTTTTGTTAGTTTTCCTAGATTTGGATTGTGATAAGTTATTTCATCTAGAGTATTAATGTCAAATTTCTGCTTAAGGGATTCGGCTGAAAAATGCAATGGTAATTGTGGTGATACACTTATCGGTGTTGCATGGTAATTTTGGTCTGTATGGTCCTTATCATTTAATATGACACCCTGTATTGGTTCAATTATTTCTATTTCATTTAGACGATAAAATTTTCCACTGTAACCCAGATATTTTTCGGTATTTTCAATAGTTGACCCTACTGCTGCAAAATCACCATTCACACCATAGTATAATACCTTTAATGGTACATTCTCAAGTGATACACCAGCTATGTAATCCCCATCACTTATTATTGGATCTGTTGGTATTGGCTCAAAAGAGAGTATGTGATTTGAATCATATGCAGCTTGAAATATAGTATCTGTTTGAGGATATTTTACTGTAATTGCAGAGTATAATTTAGTTTCATGCTCATTTAATACATCCCAATCTTCAGACTTGTAACCATCAGTATATAAAATATCTTTATTTGCACGTTGAACTAATCTGCCGTACCAGCTAGCCAAATCACCATTACTGTAGGATGATTCACTATCGTATGGTAATACATTGGTTCCACTACCTGATCCCCATACCATTCCACCTGTTGCAGATTCTTTAGATTTTAGGACTTGATTATCTATAGTTGGTTTTGTAATTGGGACATAAACTGGATTGTTATCAGCATCAACATCACGTCCTAGTAGTTGGCCTTTTTCTTCTAATTTATCTATTGTACTAACTAATGATGCAGCTTGTGTGTATAGAGCATCTGCATATTCTTTAGGTACTGCATCAGTATTAGCTACTGGTGTTTTTACATTTTTTACAGTTGTTGTATTATCAGATTTTAAAACAATATCTTCTTCTTGAATTCCTATTCCAGTTATGGATGGGAAATTACCTTGTGCGACTTTATCTGGTGTTACTGCACCTTTTCTAATTTTATCTGTACTAATTGAATAATTTTCTATAAGATCAGAATTAAGAAAACTGTTTTTCCATTCCTCTGCAATTTCTGAAACAATATCTCCTGGAATAGCTAATGTGAAAGAATAGATAGAATTAGTTCCATCATTTAGTACAAGTAGAATAGCACCAGTGTTCCAAAATGCCACACCATACGGATATTGAAATCCAAGTGAGAGTTTTTTATTATCATAACTAAGATTATCAACATCATAAGATATAGAAAATGTATAAGATAAAATAAAATGATCACCTATATCTGTACTGGTAAGGTAAAAACGCAAACCACCTGGTGGGATGTAGAAACTAACAGGTGTATCAGTTTCACTAGCAAATGAATATGATGTAACATTGGTCTTTGTAGACCTAATATCTCCTGCAGTAGCTAGTGTGAAAGAATGAATTGATCTATTATCAACTGATAAAATGAATATCTGGAAATCATTCTCAGAAAATTGTAAATCAGATATTTCACCAACATTGAAATTTTCTGATTGGTCAGGTGTTACATTAGATATATCTCGTGCATTTGATAAATCATAACTAAATACTTTATATTTTAAATCAGTATCATCAAATCCACAATGATACATCTTACTACCAGAACTATTGAAAGTTAAACCTCGTACACTTGATATGTTGTCTGGAATTTGGTATGTGTGCTCGTACACTGCACTATCAATATCATTAACAGTTGGTACAGTAAATGAGTAAATTGCTTTGTTTCGTTGACCAATTATGAATATTCTTTGTGGGGTTACGCCGTCTGGTGTTACTGTAATTCCTGATAACTCATCATCTTGAGATATTTTGAATATCTTTCTTTCTTTTTGGTATGCGATTATTTGTAATAGTTCTTTAGTTGCAATATCTGTGTCAGTTAAATCTTCAAGTGTTTTTTCCTCGATTTTTGCATCTAGTTTATTATTTTCTATATCTACATATTCCTTATTTGCCGCATCATTTGGAAATATTGGAGGTGCAACGTGTTTTAATCTGTTGTATTGTGTATCCACATCAGTTTTGTTGTGGATTGCAATAATTTCTATAAAATGAGGATCTGTAAGAGATGAGATCTTGGAACTTGTTGTTCTTTTTACATCAACTAATGGCAGATAATCTTCAAAAAATACATTTTCTTTTTGCTCGCCAAATGGAAGAACGGTGACTGTATCTGGAAATGCTCGGGACACTACTATTTGTCTTTCTGAGGATAATGATAATGGTAAATGATATCCCTTGACATCACCATTACTATACAGTACTGCAAGATTTTGTCCAGATGGTGAGAATGCAAAGTCAACTACATCTGTTGGATTTGGTAAATCAACTGAATCAACAAAAGTAATTGTTGATAAATCTCCAGGAGTTGACAAGTCATATTCGTATAGTTTATTGTGTTGAGTTCCTAAGACAAATAGTTTAGAGTAATTATTTAGGAATTGGAATTTTTTAGGACTATTGTCTTGAGTAGTAATTAAAACTGATTGTTGTATAGTTTCAGTTATAGCACCAGTATCTGATAATGAGAAGGAGTATTTGTATAATCTACCATTGTCTTGCAATTGGTATATTATGTTATTTTGTGCTAATTCAATACTGAGAACTCCGTTTGTATAACTAGTATTAGTTATAATATCGAGACTTGTAATATCATATGGTATAGAGAATCTAGATAGTCTCCTACCTCCAGTTGAGCTGTATGATAAAACAAATTCTCCATCAGGAGATATAGAAAAAATTGGATATTCTTGAAATCCTTGTGGTATTACACTATCATCTATTATTTCAGGAATAATATAATTAACAGATAATTTATTTTCAAAGAAAGTATTACCTGAATTACCAGAGATGTAACCAGTACTAGAACGATAAAGTTTTGATCCGTTTGCAACATATTGAATAGTTTCAAAATTAGTATAATTTGTCCTATCAGTGTTTACACCATCCACATATTTGGTTAGTGAGAAATCAAAATCTTCAAAGTCAGCTGGATCAAATCTTATAGGGTCTGTATGTTCAAAATTTACAATAATAGATTGGTTTTTGTCATTTAGTATTATTCCTTGTATTTTGTTTGTCAAAAGAAGTTGATTTAGATTTATAAATCCTCTAGCACCACCTGTCTGACTGTTATAATTATTAAAAATGGCGTCTGTTTGTGCTTCAATTACAAGTGTATTGGTATTGGTATCAATACTTTTAATTCGTACAATATCTCCAGATGAAAAAATTTCTACTCTTATTATAAAATCACCAACTTTAAAATTTTTCAGATCTTGATATTCTAAAACTACTGTTTTAGTTGCACTATCTCCAGATACTTTAACAAATGATGCAGTAAGAAATTCTGATGTAATGTATGAGAGTAACCGTGTTTGGTGTACATTTACAGGTACCCATTTTTCTGGGTCATACACTTCATTAGCTGGAATATCTACATTTGTAAATTGTGCAATCGTATCCAAGAATACTGCAGCTGTTCCTTTTGGGTATTCTTTTGTTATATCATAAGGGAGTATTTCTCCACCACTAGATTCATCTCCCCATTCTATTCCAGTAGCAGTTGATTTGAGAACCTCACCTTCAGTACCCTTTGCTAATTTTACATATTCAGTTGCATTACGTGTTAGTAAATCACCTTCAGTAGTTAGCTTGTTTAGTTTGGCAAATTCTGTATCTGCATGAGCTTCTGCAAATGTTTGTGCTTCATCTGCAACCGTATCGGCATGTGCATCTGCTTCTGTTTTTTTAGTATCTACATAACTTTTGTTTGAACCATCTGCAGATTCAGTTGGAGTATCTACATGTTGAATTTTATTTGGAACTGATTCTGTACCCATATCCAAATCTTGTGTTTGTACACCAAGTCCAGTAATTTTTTCAAAAACTTCACTAACTAAATCAGAATTTTGTATCTTTGATGATAAATTTAGTTTGGCGTATGCTATTTTATCTGCAACTGCACTTGAAATATCTGAATTTTTAATTTTTCCTAATAAATTTAGTTTAGAATATGCGATTGCAGCTCCCGTTGCAATATGAGCATTAGATAAAAATGAATTAATCCAATTTCCTGCACTCTTTACAAGTGATTGATTTTCTGTTGGAGTACTAATAGTAACATCAGTTAACTCATTTAGAGATTCTGCACCACTAGTTTCATCTTGCCAGCTTAGGCCTGCAGTTGCACTACTGTCAGCTTTTAGAACTTTACCGTTACTTCCTACACCTAACTTTACAGTCACTGAATTACTTCGGGTGAGCAAGTCTCCTTTTGTAGATAGTGGTAAATCAGGAGTTGCAGTTACTTCCTTCCAACCACTAGCAGTAATTGGTCCCACATCAGATATTAGTACATCCACTTCACATCTGTATAATTTCTCAACACCTGATGTAGTGACAATTACAATATCACCTACTTTGTAGGTTTTTGTGTCAGAATGTTCGTGTAGTGTACTTTGTAATCGTGAAATATCTCTTTCCTTGTGTCCTCTAGAATTTCCAGGTAATGCTACATTTGCATCAGATGCATGTACTACACTGTCATCATTTGCAATAGTAGGTGGTAGTTCTCTTGGGAGTTTGTTTACCATTAGTACCTCTTTATTTGAGAGAACATTCTTCTTGTTCTATACTCAGTACCTACAGTTGCACGTTTTGTTCTAGTTGTTCTATTTGCCTTTAGAGTTTCAATTAACGTCTTTCTTTTTTCATTGTAAATTTCCTGGTATTCTTTTTTTAAATCCAATTGAAATGTATTAGTTGCCCATAACATCTTAACATATGATAATACAAGTTTATTTCCTTTGGTAAATAACTCATCTCCATCAGGTATTGGGATTTCATCTGCAAAGGGGAGTAATACATTGTCAATCTCTTGATTTGCATCAAAAACTATTCCTTGTAATACATCCTCATTATCATAATTATCACCAAGTTTGAGAAGTATCTTTGCTTCATTCAAACTAAGATAACTAGTTGTATCTTGACTCATCTATTATTCCACCTCTGTATACTTTGATCTTTACGTAGTTGTTCGTTGATTCGCTTATCTTCTTCGTATAGTAATTCAAAGACATCTGTCTCATCTGTCAAATTTGGATTTCCATGATATCTCATATTGGATACATAATTATCCAACCGGTCCCGCATTGGTTCACGTTGTCGTCTAGGTACAGTTCTGTTATCTCCTGCAATGTGCGACATTATGGTAATATCTCCTGTATCATTTTTGTCGGGATTCCTTTGAGGTAAAGACAGTTAGGATCATGTGGTATTGCGCACATTGCCTCAGTATAATTAGAAGATGTTTTTGATTTGGCACAATGAGGACAGGTTATTTTATAATTCATGATTAGTATGAAATGAAATTAATTAAAGGAACTTTTTCTACTATGTAGAATTTAGTAATCCTGTCATTTTAGTACCAAAGGCATCTTTCAATTTATCGTTAACGAGTGGTTGAATCCACTTTCTAATTACATGTCCAGATACTCCTTCCTTTGGATCACGGAATGCCTCTGTTACCATTGGACCATCACCAACAGTCAATGCCTTTTTATCGTAAATGTATGCGTTACCATCTCCAATATCTTCGTCTATAAGGAATGTTATTCCAGGTAATTTACTAAATGTGAATACACCAGGTTGTTCTTGTTTTAACATTTGTTCGTAACCTCTAACAAACGTGTTGCCTGCAAATATTGCATAAGTAACAGAGTTCATGGCAATTGTATTTACTCTACCGTGATTCTTTGTAATTCTACGTCTTTCATCTGCCAAATCCTTTAATGGACTTCTCTTTGAGAGATTACCAGTAGTGGATATCTCATCCCATGGGCCTTTTGCAACAGATTTGAATTGATCAAGACCATCTTCTAGGATTAACTGGTTGATGTCTTGTGCGAGTACTTGAGTAACATCACTAATCATATGTTTAGTTGGAGATAGTAATGCAGTAAGTTCATCTTCATCAGGTACATCAATGACTCTTTGTAGTTTTCCGTAATTTGCCAAATCAAACTGTGTTTGGACAAATTCTGGTGCTTCTGTTTGAGCTTTTTGTCGTTTCTTGATAAGGGATTTTTTACCTCTAGTCTTCATGTGGACTATAACATCATAATCGTATTTCAATTTAGGAACAGGAATCATGTTAGAACCCAAATGTAGGTAAACTTCTTTGTATAATTCGTTAATAATACTAGTTGATAATTCTACTCTGGTAATGTTTGCTAGTGAGGTTGCATCTAATGCACCTTGTCTGTTTAATCCAGCTTGTTTAATGTCACCTGATCTTTGTGCTCTCTCCCATCTACGGTACCCTTCATGGTCCAATGGGGTTATGATACCTTCAACATCACCGTTTATCATTGCCTGTTTGTTTACTTTGGCAATTGCATAATATTCAGAAGATTTTCTACCCGATACATCATAATCTGCACCTAATGCACCGTGATACCAGGTCATTGTTGCTGGGACAAATGATACTGCAGCTGCGTCTAGTCTTGTAGACATTGCTTCACTACTATTTGAAACACCGACGTAACTCATATCTAATTACCCAACCTCACTACTAATGGTAATGGAGCTGCTGCAGTTCCTACTACATTGCCTGGTTTTACCATTTCACCAGGATTACCATATGATCTACCGATTGTTTCTTTAACATAAGAACCAAGATTAGTTGCTGTTATTGTTCCAGGGATTAATGATGCTACAACTGAACCTTGTGTAGTTGCGCCTACTGCACCAACTTTAATATTTTCAAATGGTTTGATTGTGCCAGTTGCTTTGCATACAACATATGCATTACCGGTTGCAATCTGAATTAATACTTCTTCTGAACCTGTTGCACCTCTTATACCACCCTCAAAGATACATACACCAACTCCTTTACTTGAATCAATATTTGTACTAGTAGCTATTGATGCTTCATTACCAGTACCGCCTACAACTACAACATCCCCAGGTACAATAGTCTGATTTAATGCAAGAGGTACTGCCATAATTTCATTATCTATTGAAAATACTAGATCACCTGGATTACGAATATTAGTTACTTCAGTTTCTGACACTAGTAAAATCCACTCCTAAAGTCTGACATGAAGTCTTTGGTTTCTGATGCTTGTTTTGTTGCAGTTTCTATTTCTGCATCATTCATTTCATATCTTGGTTTATTGGAATGGCCAGCTAGTGCCTGTTTTGCCTGTTTTGCTTCTTTGTGAGCTTTTGCCTCACCTTCAGCAAATGGTAGCATTGCCTGTAAAACATTAGAGTCATTTTTCTCTAATTCTTTAATTCTATTATCAACATCTGAATCATTAATTTTTTCACTAGTTACTTCATAATTTGCAACCTTTGTTGCCATCTCATGTTTTTCTTTTTCATCACGAGTTTTTTTGTCATCCTCCATTGCCTGCATCTTTTCTTTTTGGGTTTTCATTTCGTCTTCATTTGCCTGTAGTTTGGCTTGAAGGTCTTTGACTTTATTATCACTATCACCATTAGTTTTCTTTTTTGTATCTTCCAAGGCAGATTTTACCTTTTCAGTTTCTGCCTTTGTAGTAGAAATTTCATCCTCAAGAGCTGCATTCTTATCTTGCAGTTTCTTAAAATCCTCTTCGGTGTGATCGCCTGGCATACAAATACTGAATAATATTATTTGTATAAAAGAAATATTTACATAGTCTTTTGGAATTATTTGAGTTTATTACAACAAGGTATTCCACTTTTTAAGAAAACTTTTTCTTGTTTTTTTAATGGAATATTAGATAATCTTCTCAATGGAATATCTGATAATTTTTTCAATTTAGTAAATGATGCCTGTTTAGATAAATGTAAAACACATTCTCCTTGAGTTCCTGTGCACGAACCAGTAACTTGTGCCTCAAAACCATATGCAGGATCAGAAACAAAGGCCAGATGGTTTATTCTCCATGCTATATCCTCTCCCTTTGCATTTTCTTTAATCGATTCTATGGATGGTGATACGAATTTTATCTTGCCTTCACGGTGATCATTTTCTGTATCCTTGTCTGTAATTTTTACAATTACCCATCCAGTCTTGCCTTCATCAGATACCCCTACTGCAACAAAATCCCCCTTTCTGTCTGGTTCTTGCTCTGATACCATATCTTCAATAAATGGTGATGGGTGGCCTAACTTTGGAGCTTGTTCCCAGTCCTCTCTTAATATAATAGGTGCAGTCTTGCCAAAGAATCTTTTTTCTAATCCTGTTTTTAATCCTGGTTCAATTGATGATTCTACTACCTTCCAAAAATTGCGATTTAGTTTATCTGAGATGAAATAAATTTTAAGAAAATATCCTTGTTCCCCATTATACTCTTTGGAATATTCTATTAATTGCGATTTTTCGGATTGTGTCGCCCATGGAAGGGTTTGAAAAGTAGTTAATTGGCTCATTGTAACAAATGTTTTAGCTTGTCTTTAAGATCCATACTTTCAGTTTCTTGCACGATAGCCCTTAGAGTTTCAGGTGATAAGGAAGCATTTTCTTCTATTTTATTTTGCAAGTGAGATAGGTCAGCCATTCTGAGAATTTCTGCATCAGGCAAACCAGGTATTAGTTTCTTTAGTTTCATTAATCCGTCAATTGTCTCCATCCATGAATCAGCGGGTAAACTCTCAAACTCTGGAACTACCTTTACAACTTCTAATGCATCTCTATCCAAATAACTCAAATTATTCTCATACCAGGGAATAGCAACAGTGTCTGCTATCCAACGTCTATCAGTTCTTACTGGACCTTGCATGAACATTCGTGCTTTTGCAAATAGGGTGGCCATGTTACTATCTTCTTCCCTACCAAGCATAGGTCCTGGAACTTGTCCGTGTCCTATTATCATTCTTTCACATTTATCAATTAATATTCCAAGGCCTGCAATGTCTGTATTAAATTTGAACTGCTCAAACTCTATACCTTTCTCACCTTGTTTTGTAATTGCAGAAAATGTTCCAGGTTTTAGATTTCTTAACACAGAATTTAGATCGTCTTCTTTTTCTTCTTCATTTAGATTTTCTTGATCAACTAGAACTATACCATACCCTGCAAACATTGACTTTGTAATTTCTACAATATCAAATTCTGTAATCTCACGTAATGCCCTTGATTGACCTGCTATCCTTTGAAAGTCAGAGTATCCATACCACATGGTTCGAAGTCGCGGTGAATTCCTTTTGTTTACAAAGTATATCATCTCATCAGCATATGTTAATTGTTGAAGTTTTGTCATGATGTATACAGATGATAACGTCCAATCAGATGGATGTACAAAGACTCTTCCCAATAATCTTGGGTGAACTGGTTTTAGTGCTTGTGGTGGTTTGCCACCTCCTGGTTCAAATACCAAAGCTGATCTGCCAAATACTTTGGCCTGTCTTGCAGAATCATGTACATTATCATTAAAATTCATTTTTGGTTTTTCATCTATTTCAATTAATTCATCTAATAATGGTTCATATTTTTCTAGTAATTTCTGTTGTGCCTTTTCATCTCCTACCTTTCTTGGACGTCTCAACTTGAATGTAGGCTTTATCCCTTCACCCATTGCATACATTAATCTTGTATCTAATACATCTCCTGCCAGACTATTTGACCAAATATCCTCAAAAATATCATAATCATCATCATTATACTGATTGTGAAAAAACATTGGAATAAAACTGGATTTACCATAATCAGATAACTCGCCAGAATATCCCCTAACCCTTTTAGAACTAGCTGACTTGTGTTTGAAGGATTTCTTTTTTGCCAATACCATTTAAGAATAATTTCTGATTAAAAGGAAATATCCACCAAATTTAGTGTGTGTTATATTTATTTCTAGGATGACTTCTTAGGGGTAATCTGCAACAGAGACATCGCAGGGATGTTGTATCATAGTATATTTTGCATTCTTTACAATATTTTAAAAAAAAATAGATTTGCCTCTTTTGTGTTCTAGTTGTTCCTACATAAAATGGTCCTCCAATATGATATGGTTTGCAATACCCTTTACAATTATAACTCGATTTTGTGTAGGGGGGTAGCCTCATGATTATTCAAAAAAAAGAAAAAGGGGGAAATGTGAACTAGTTTTTCTAACTTACACTTATGGTTGTACTAACTGGTGGTGATAATGCCGTAGGATTAGTTACGGATTCCCACACAAATGCAGTTGCTGTATAAGTTCCTGCTTCAGTTGGAATCCATGATAATGCTGGGCTGAATGATTGACCACTTAATAGTGAACCTGTAATCCATGCTAGTGAGACTGTAACACCGTTACCATCTTGAATCTGTACCAAGTATGCAAATGCTTGATCTCTATCCTGACCACTTGCTAAGTCAGCGCTGATTTGTACCTGTTGGTCAACGGAGACAGTATCTAAACTGTTACCGAATGCATCAACGGTTCTCAAGTTAGCAGC
>LFLC01000012.1 GCA_001543015.1 Nitrosopumilus sp. LS_AOA
GGGATGATTCAAAATCAACCATTCTAGTATTTGAGGGAATTTCATATTTTTTATCTGAGAAAAACTTTACAGATATTATATCACTATTTAAGACACAAGACCAGACAAATATTATTTTACTAGAGTATCTACTCCCTGAATCTCAAATACACTATAAAATACGATACATACCAAAAAGAATCTTTGAGTTACTCCAGAAAGATAATGACATCTCACACATTACAAGATATGATGGTGTAACTATTAATGATTATCTGCAGGATTGTAATGTGACTAAAAAATACACACTAAAGGATATGGAATATGATAGACTGGGGGAAAATTTGTATTTTAAAAATTATAACGGTTGGATTGAGATATGTATAATTTCCATCTAAAATAATTCTATTCAGGTAAATAGAAAAATTATGACTTGTAATCTATTACTTTTTGGGCAAATGTTTCATCATTAATTGTAATGTATTTTGTTTTTTCAAATCTACATGCAGATACCATCTTGTTGTCTTTTGTGACAATAATTAGTTCATTGTCTATTGCAAACTTTACAATCTCTTGATCTGGTGCTTCTTTATTTGGACATCCCTTATCTCCTACTTTTTTATACTTTACATGATTATCCAAGAATCGATCTAACCCCAAGACATTCTCATCTAAAAGAAATTCAGTCATTATATTTTGTTTTAGGTGAGTATTGTATTTAAGATTGTTTTACAGAACTGGTTAACTCTTAGTTTTTTGTAGGAAATATGCTATTCTTTCTTTTGATGATATATTGCTAGAATATACTTCATGACATTCATCACATTGATTTTGTTCTCTTCTTTTAGGTGAACCACATGAGCATTTTTTCTTGTCTTCCTTTATTGTACTACTCATGTTTTTAATGTATCATACATACATCTAAAGTTATTCTTAGTTTTAAGAGAATCAAAATAATCTTATTTCATTTCTGAAAAAGTTTCAACATCTGACAGATGTTTTTTAAAATAATCATCTATCAGTAAAGTTTCATCCTCACCAATTACAATCTGAAAAGTTTTAGTACGTCTATTATCGTCATAGATAAAATCGGAAATATCTCCCACATATATGGAAATATTTGCAGAGCCAAGTCTTGATGCCTCAATTGTAGCAAAAAGAGTATGTTTTTGATCAGATTCTAAATGAAAAGAGGTAAAAAATGGATGACCATATGCAAATTGCTTTTTACTCCATGTTGAATATCCTGTTTGTTTTATTTCTTTCTCTGGAATTCCTACAAAATCAAGATTATCTGATATTTCTATGAACATATGAGGACTTCTTACAAAGTCTAACTTGGAATAATCTTCTTTCGTGGTTGTAAATGATACTTCGATCTCCCCTGCTTCATAAAGTGTAGGTAGTTTGGATAATTTAATCTCATAACTATCCATGATGTTGTCTAGTGCTCCAAGTCTTTCAAGTTCTTGTGTAGATCGTTGTATTGATTCTTTGTAATTTTTTATTTTATCTGCTAAAGATGGCTGACCTGATTTATCAAGGATAAATCTCTCCTTGTTGTTAATGTTTGTTAATAGATCCTGTTTTTTCTTGTCTGTAAGTGCTTCAATAGTTTGTTTTAGTTCTCCTGTTTCTATTATTTCATAGTCTTTTGTTTTTTCAGTATTGTTTTCATGAACTATCTTGTAACCATATTCAAAGGTTTTAGTCTCATCACATGGGTCATTAGGGTCTATTCCATATGAAATACTTCCTGAATTAGCCAATATCATGTCCTTGCAAGATACCCGAGATATTCCCTCAGTTTCGGTTGACTCTCTCAATGTTTCTATTATCTTATCGTTATTATTATCGTACAAATTTGTATTTGTAACTGGATAATAATTCCTAAAATAATCTTCAACAAGCAAAGTCTGATCCTTGTCAACATGAACTATAAATTGATGTTGAGAACCTCTTCCTCCAACACCAATAGAACCATGTCCTTCTGCTACTGCTTTAATTGTAACTGAAAAAGTATTTTCATGATTTTGTTTTATTGATTGAAATTCTTCAGAATAAATTCCATATCTAGGATGAAAAGAACTGATATCTTCATAATCAATATCTACAAATCTGAAATTACTTGAAATTATAAACTGTACTATATCTTCTTCATAGGGCTGAGAATCTTCCTCCAAATTGGTATATGTCATAATTATTTCAGCGGTTTCACCAATTTTTGGTAATTTTGATAATGTTACTTCACTATCAAATTGATAATGCGATGATGAATATCCATTTTTTATTTGAGTGGTTTTTGAAGAAAGAGGATAGTCATATGTCACATCTACATTTGTGTTATTTTGAAATTGAATGCCTTCATTTGTAATTTCATTCCAGTTCATTTTATGAGATGTCTTTTCAGTTACACATGCACGTTTGTTATTATCACGTAAAACTAATACATGTTCGTTGTTGTTACATGTAGTTTTCTCCCCTAGACTATGAGGAGATTTTGGTACAGAAAATCCATAGATATCTTCAAAGTAACCCAATAATTCTTTTGCTGTTCTGCTTTGATCCGTGATGTATCCTATTCCACATGCACCATCAAACGAATAACCATTTCCATTGAAATTATCAATATAGAAAATTTCTGTACCTATCAAAAAATGATCAGATCCTGATACACAAAAGTCTCCTGGACAATATGACTCAAGTGGAACAGCATAGTGCCAACTTGTTTGTGGATTTCCCTTTAGTAATCGTTCTAACTCAAAATTAATTCTAACATCAGCACTTTTTTGCCATTCACTTAACTCAGGATCATTTTTAATATACTCTGTTTGATTTGAAATGGATACTACTTTTCCTGTGTAAATATCATCATAAGATATCCAAACATCTACTGGTTCGCCCATCATACATGGAGGGGTAGCCTCTGCAGGAATTAAATGAACTAGAAGAATGCTTGCTGCAAATAATAACGGTATGTAAAATATTATTTTATTCATAACCCCTCTAATTATTATCAAAGATATGATGTATTTAATATAACCAACACAGATAATCTGATTCTGTCGGGTTACTGGGTGCAGTCAACTAAATTTTCCTAGTAAAGTGAGGTATTTGAATTAGAGTAATCTGTTTGTTATCATTTTAACTTTAATCTATCTGATGGTAATAATATTTTAAAAAAAAATACTCTATTGTAAATATTTACAATAGGGATTCTCATAGTTCATTTCTTTGGCTTCTTGACATGTTTTGAGAATTTTATCTCGTTTACCTTCTAGCCAATCTGGATTAAACCCACCTGTCTTAGGAAATTTATCTAATGAGAAAGGCTCATAGGTCTGCTTGAAATTTTTGGCAAGCATTGTAATCACTTTGGTTTGTTCAAAGATTATCGCATCTTTTTGAACTATTTTTTCTTCTAACTGTGTGATTTTGAACAAAAGACTATTCTCATCTTCGGCATAAACTGGAATTATTATTCCAACTGCAATAATGCCCAAAATTACCATCATTTTGTATGACTTCATGGTATGTAGTATGCATACTCTAATTTAAGATTATGAATATTTCATACCGTTTATGGTTAGAAAAGACAAAATTACCATATCTGTAGATCATGATCTAATAAAATGGCTTGACACACAGGTAAAGAAGAAACGTTTTTGTTCTCGTAGTCATGGATTTGAATATGCATTTTCAAAATTTAAGGAAGAAGACAAGTAAAAATCACTAAACTCTTTAAAATATTGAAATGAATGGTATGTTGTAAAATGTTTCCTTTCTGCAATGATCATCTGATTTTTTAGAACTAATGATCTACATACTTAAATAACGTATGATTTTATGCCATTTCATTGAATAAAAAAAAAATAATTCTTACAGTAAATTTGGTAATTATTGGTATTGTACTATCTATAATATTTGCAACTAGTACCCCTCAGGAGAACAAAGATAGTTCTTCAGAATTACAAGGCGAGATTAAAATTGGTTCAATCTTACCTCTATCTGGAGATTTAGCAACACATGGAATAGAGAACCTGGCTGGCTCAAAACTTGCAGTAACTGACTTTAATTCATATTTACAAGAAAACGGCCATACCTGGCATCTCAAAATGGTATCAGAAGATTCTGCAACTAATCCAGTTATTGCATTAGAAAAACTGACCTCCCTTAATGCAAAGGGTATAGATGTTATAATTGGCCCTGAGACTAGTTCCAATATTAGAAACATCAAAGGGTATGCCGATTCAAATGATATGTTAATGATATCCTGTTGTTCCTCATCTCCTGCTCTTGCAATCCCTAATGATAGTGTGTATAGACTAGTCCCTGATGATTCAAATCAGGGAACAGCTCTTGCCAAATTATTATCGCACCAAGGAATAGAGGTCATGGTTCCAGTTTGGCGTGCTGATACATGGGGGGACGGACTACGTGATGCAACTGCAGAATCTTTTACTAGCCGTGGTGGTACAGTCTCTGATGGTATTCGTTACAATCCTGAAACCCCAGAGTTTTCAGCCTCTACCTCTTTACTATCTGAGATGGTACAAAAACACATAGATGAGGTGGGTGCAGATAAAGTGGCAATTATCTATCTTGGATTTGGCGAGGTGTTACAATTTTTCCAGTCATCAGCTACACATGATACATTGAATGATGTCAGGTGGTTTGGTCCAGGTAGTATAACAAAAGAGCATCGATTAATTAATGATCCAATAGGATTAGAGTTTTCAACTAATGTATCCTTCACAACAGTTCAGGTCGGAGTATCAAAAAACCCAATATATGAACGCGTACAAGAACATCTGATTAATACCATGGGTAAGACACCAAATACATTTGTACACTCCTCATATGACGCAGTATGGTTAGTAGGACTATCAATGTTGGAATCACAGAGCAGTGATGCATCTGAAATAAAAAAGGTGATGATAAATGTGGCAAATAGTTACAGCGGTGCAATTGGTCCTGTAAAGTTAAATGATGCAGGAGATTTGGCCCAGGCAAACTATGAGGTCTGGGGAATTCGTGATGGTATGTGGATTCTACTAGGCCAGTATAACCATTCAGATGACTCTATTACACTTAGTTAATCCCGAGATATAGTTTTCCTAACTCTTTGTGTTGTAATAGAGTATCGGGTTTTCCTGAAAATACGTTTTTACCGTTTGCCAACAAATACACATAATCTGCAATGTGTAGTGCGCGTTTTACGTTTTGCTCAACCATGATTATGGTAATACCATATTTTTCTTTTATCTGAACTAATTTTGATAATACCTCGTCTGCTAGTTTTGGGGATAGACTTGCAGTCGGCTCATCAAATAGTATTACTTTTGGTCGTCTAATTAGTGCCATCCCCATTGCAAGCATTTGTCGTTGCCCTCCACTAAGAATCTCAGCCTTTCCTTGAATTTTTTCTAGTACTGGGAATGTCTCAAATATTTCAGGCAGTCTTGATGATATCTCTTTAGTTGGTATGGTAAATGATGCCATCAGTAAATTCTCTTTAATTGTAAGGTTTGCAAATACATTGTTTATCTGCGGCAGATATGCTATTTTTTTGCGTGATATGGTATGAGGTGATAGACTGGTAATGTTCTGAGTATTGTATAAAATATCCCCTGAATACACAGAGCACAAACCAAAGATACTTTTGAGTAGTGTTGATTTACCACTACCATTGGGTCCTATAATTACAGTTATCTTCCCCTTTAATGCCTCAAAGTTAACGCCATAAAGAACATGTGACTTTGCATACCCTGCATTTAGATTATTTACCGAGATAACAGAGTCTGCCATGTTACACACCAAGGTATGTCTCAATCACTTTAGAATTCTTTACGATCTGGTTAGGTGTCCCCTCAACTATAATTTTCCCCTCATCCATTGCAAACACATGTTGCACATACTGAAATGATATGTCTAGTCTGTGTTCTACTATACAAAATGTAATGTCCTGTGTTTGTGAGATGGTAGAAATTTTCTGAAATATCTCCTTTGCCAGTGTTGGGTTTACGCCAGCTATTGGCTCATCCATTAGAATTAATTTGGCACCTGACATTATGGCACGACCAAGCTCTAACAATTTCTGCTGACCTCCACTAAGGTTTTGGGATATTGTATCTTTTTTTTCTGACAACCCAACCATTTTCATAACCTCTGTTGCTCTTTTCATAATTCTCTCCTCATCTTTATGCCATGTACTAGTTGGCGCATACACAAATGACTCCCCAGAGTTCTCATCAGATGAGAATAAGAGATTCTCAAATGTTGTTAATGTGATAAATGGTTGTGGTATCTGCCATGTGCGAACTATCCCTGTCTTGTATGTCTCGTATAGTCCCTTTTTTGTTATGTCATTACCTTCATACATTATACTACCACCATCAGGTTTTAGCATTCCAGAAATTACATTAATTAAAGTGGTCTTGCCGCACCCGTTTGGTCCTATCATCTGGTATATCTTACCTTTTTGTAGTGACATGTTTATTCCATTTAAAACTGGATTCCCACCAAAGTGCTTGTACACATTATTAATAATTAATACACTCATAACTGATTATATTCAGAGACAATATAAAATAAGGGTTTTCAATGGATTATAGATATAGTGTTACTAGATCCTATTTTCTCTGATGCTATCATTTTTGCTAGTCTTTTGGCGTTACTATCAATAGGGTTAACCCTAACATATCTAACAACTAGAGTGCCAAACTTTGCACACGCATCCTTTGCCACAATTGGCGTATACATTGCCTTAATAACATCCCAAATATGGAATGCAAGTCCCTACTTTGCAATACCGATATCATTTGTAATATCAGGATTAGTGGCAGTCTCACTATACCTGTTCATTCTAAAGCCGTTAATACGAAAGGGTGCATCATATGCCATACAAATGATTGCAACTCTAGCTTTTGATTTGATAGTTATTGCATTACTAAACATTTCAGCTGATTACATTATACGAACATACCAGGTACTATCAAGAGAGTTTACACTGCGAAGTTATGATGAGCAGTTTTTGGGATTACCCTTACTAGTGTTTGTCGCACCTATTACAATTGCAATACTTGCAATATCTCTACATGTAATTATGAAAAAGACAAAGTTTGGTATTGCAATGAGGGCATCTACTGCAAACTCTGATCTTGCAGAGACAGTCGGAATTAATGTCAAACTAGTATACTGTGTGTCCTGGTTATTAGGGGGAGGAATTGCAGGAATTGCAGGAGCTCTAATGTCTTTGTGGTTTTTGGGAGACCCGAATTTAGGACCACAACTAATCCCCTCAGTATTTGCTGCAAGTATCGTTGGTGGATTTTTTAGCATTTATGGAGCTATAGCTGGTGGAATCCTAGTAGGGCTAACTGAGGTTTTGGGGACAAGATTTTTGGCAGGAGAGTTTGGTGCATGGCTCATTGCGTACCGTCCACTAGTACCTCTAATTTTTATTGTTGTGACATTATTTTTAGCACCCAAAGGAATTGCAGGAATTAACTGGTCGAAACTGAGGAAGATATGGCACTAGAACCTGAGGTGATATTTCTAGTTGATTTACTTGCAATATTTGCAATCTATGTAATTGTTAATCTGAGTTTAAACATGGAGTTTGGATATACTGGAATTCCAAACTTTGGTAAGGTACTAGCAGTAGGGGCAGGAGCTTTTGTTGCAGCATCAATTCCTGGTAGAATCTTTGCAAATATTGCAGGAATTGAGGGGGATTACATTACAGAGAATCTAGTTATAGTATCACAGATTAATTTATGGCTTGTTGATAATGTAGGAATTGGATTTGCAGTATTCTTTTTGACACTAGGTGTTGCAGGTATAGTTGGTGGAGGCCTGGGATTAGTAACCTCATACCCTGCAATCAGACTACGTGGGGATTATTTGGCAATAACACTACTGGCATTTGGTGAGAGTATCAGGATTATTGGAAATAATTTCACACCTCTAGTTGGTGGGACACTAGGAGTCCAGGTACCTGATCCGTTATCATTTTTACCTAATGAGTTGAGATTTCCTATAGCTACCATTGGTCTGGTAAGTATAGCTGCTGCGGTATACCTGTACAGTGAAAAGATGATGCGCTCACCACTAGGTAGAATGATGAAGGCCATCCGCGATAATGAGATAGTAGCTGCATCTTTAGGAAAGGATACTGCAAAGATTAGAATTAAAGTAATAATAGTATCAGCTGGATTAGCTGCAATTGGTGGGGCATTATACGCGTTTTATGTCGGGGGGACAATAGCATTTGCATACGATAGGGCTAGCTGGACGTTTTGGCCATTTCTTATGATACTGATAGGCGGTCTTGCAAATAACAAGGGAGTACTAGTAGGGACTCTAATATTTGTGGTACTACGCAAGGTTATCATATATTTTAAGGACTCTTTTGAGGGGTATGTCCCCTTTGATGTTGTATGGTTAGACTTTTTATTGTTAGGTGGAATATTATTGGCAGTCTTACTGTATAGGCCTCAGGGGATATTTCCTCAAAAACCAACACACACTGTATCTAATGGTATAGCGTGGTATCGGAAATGGTTTTAATTTTTCATGATATAATTATAATCCAAATTTGATAGTGTATTTTTTAAAATTTTATTGGCAAACTGTTTAACTCATTTTTTACAGATTTCCAATTTGGAATTGTTCTTTTCACAATACTGTTGAATTTTTCAGAATGCTTTCTCTCTAAAAGATGTGTTAGCTCATGAACTATCACATATTCAATGCAGTTTGTTGGTTTTTTTACCAGTTCTAAATTCAATGTTATGTGATGTTTTCCTGGATTGCAGGTTCCCCATTTTGTCTTCATTTTTCGGACTTTGACTTGTTTTGTTTTTACTCCAAGTTTTAACTCTAATTTTTTAACAGTTTTAAGAATTTGACGATTCAACTCTGAGCGATAGTATGCTTCAAGAATTTTTTCCCTCTGTTTTATTGTAGAATCATCTCTAACATACATTTCGATATGTGTTTTTTTTCGGATGGAAATTTTTGGTTTATCACTTGACATTATTACGTCTAGTCTGTATTTTTTGCCAAATACATAATGAGTTTCTCCAGTCACATACTCTCTTGGACTTGGACGCTGTATTTTTGCAAGCTCTGCCTGCTTCTTTTTTATCCACCTTTCTTTTGAAATAAGAAATAACCGAATGTATTCATTACTAGTTTTCGTTGGAATTGCCATACGTACTTTACCATCTGGAGGATAAACACCAAGATGAATATTTTTTATGTCTTTTCTTACTGTTTTAACAGAAATGTCTGAGATGCATACAGTTTTAGACATATTCTTCTTGTTTCCTGACCAACTCTAAAATCTTTTCTGAATCCATGTCTGTAATGTTTTGTTGTACTAATACGTCGTCAATTATTTCTAGCACCATTCTTTCTTTTATATAATCACCATCCCATGCATCAGGCTTGTTCAAAAGAATTGCCTGATCAAGCTTGAGTACAAATACTTCGTTTTTATCCAAATTGTCATACAAGATTTTCTGAGGTTGTGTTTTGATATTTTCAGGATATGATGAGCCTTTTGTTGGGTCGACTAATTGTTTGCACATATCTGATATTCTTTTAATATATTCCTGATTGTCAGTAACTTCATTTTTTCTGTCAGTGATTATTTCATTTAACAGTTCAGACATTTTGCCATAAAAGGCAGGATTTGTAGGATTCTCTTCTGTAATCATTCTTCTTACGTTTGCCTCAATTGTTTCAGATACTGCTGTATTATTTTCTCTTACCCTCAGAGGAAAATTGTCTATCACTTTGTGTATTCCCAATTCTGCTATACTTTGGACAAGTGGAAGGTCAAAGACTACAAGTTCTTTGCTATCTTCAGCATCAATATAGTTGTCAATAAGATGACGCATTGCTGGCTCGTATTGTTTTTGATCAAGAAATTCTCCGCTTCGAAGCATGACTGCTCTTTTGATTTTGTCATAATCTTTTACCTGTTCTCGTATGGTGCAAGATTCTTCTCTTGAAAATCCTGCTTCTGTCATATCACTTGCCAAATTGGCATATGCCCTAAGAAGCGTTGCAGTCATATTGTAAAATATTTTTCTTTGCGGTTCAGTTTGTCTAAGTTGTTCAGTATTGTCTAGTTGGTTTGAACTGCCACAAAAATACTCATAATAGTCATTGATTCCCTTTGACGGCTTTACTGGTTCGCATAATCTCTGAATGTCTTCTAATGCAGATTCAAGTCTCTTTTTACCATTAGTGATTCTATTCTTTAAAAGTCCAAGCACATCATCTTTTTCAAAATCTTCAAATGCCTCAGAAGTATAATCTGTGATGGCCTTTTCCATACTCTTGAAGAGATCCATATAATCAACAACGTAACCAAACTCCTTGCCTTCATCTAGTCTGTTGACTCTACATATTGCCTGAAATAATCCGTGATCCTTCATTGTTTTGTCGATATAGAGATATGTTGCAGGAGGCGCATCAAATCCTGTTAACAATTTGTCAACTACGATGAGCAATTTCATCTGTCCAGGTTCATTTACAAACTTTTCTTTTACCTGTTTTTCAAACTCTTTGTGGTTGTTGTTGCCAATTCCAATATCGGCATAATCTTTTAGCATCTTTGAATATACGCGCTGTTTGTATTCTTCTTCTGTCTTTTCTTCAGGACTCACTGTATGTCCTTTTGTTTTTCGAATATCTCCATCATAGGAAGTAATAATAGCACATTTTGTAAAATCATTATTTTGAAATAAATCATAAAGCCTGCAAGCATTATAGACAGAATCTGTTACTAAAAGTGCATTGCCGTTTCCCTTTGCCAATCTTGAATTCATTTCCATATCGTACATAATGTCAACTATGATTTTTTCTAATCTTTGTTTGGAACTGAATACTTTACGAAGAGTACCCCAACGTCTTTTTAGTTTTGTCTTTGCATAGTCTGTCAAGCCTTCGGTTTTTTTCTCAAACCATTCGTCAATTTTTTCAGGAGATGAAAGATTTTGTTGAATGTCTCTTACGCTGTATATCAAATCCAGGATAACTTTGTCTGCAAGTGCCTCATCATATTTGTAAGTGTGGATGTATTTTCCAAATTTTTCTAAAGTTGTCTTTTTATCTTTTTTGAGCAATGGGGTACCTGTGAATCCTATTATTGTAGTGTTTGGAAGAAGTTTTTTCATTGCGTCATGCAACTTGCCACTTTGAGTCCTGTGACACTCATCCACAAAGACATGTATGTTTCCTCTTGCATCAAAACCTTCAGAGTCTAACTCATTTAGGAATTTCTCATAATCATTATCAATGGAATTATTTCTGAACTTGTGAATAAGAGAGCACATCAGCCAAGGATCACTTTGCATTAGTTTTTCTCTTAAATCACCACCATTTTTTGTTCTGATAATTTTTTCATTTACCCCATTGAAAAATTTTTCAATCTGGTCATCTAACTCTATACGATCTGTAATTATTAATACACGAGAGTTGTCAATGTTTTCTCGAATCCATTTTGCAAGCCATATCATTACAAGACTTTTACCACTTCCCTGAGTATGCCAGATAATGCCTCCTTCTTTTGCCTTTAGCGACTCTTGGGCTGCCTTTACGCCAAAATACTGGTTATGCCTGCAAATCTTCTTTGTGCCTCTGTCAAAGACTAAAAAATCATGAACAATTTCCAAGAGTCTTTTTTTGTTACAAAGTGCATACAAGTGATTATCCAAGGGTTCAGAAATTCCAGCATCTTCTTTCCATGAAAGATAGTATTTTTCAGACGTATTAGTTGTAGCGTAACGTAATCCTTCTGAATCATTTCCTGCCATCACTAGCTGTATTGTTGCAAAAAAGTCCATGATGAACTCTGGTTTTTGGTTGTCAAGGTTCTGTCTGATTCCATCAGCTACTGATTTTGAGCTTTTCTTTAGCTCAATAACTGCAATGGCAATTCCGTTGACATACAAAACAATATCAGGTCTTTTGTTTTTGATTGTAACTTCTTCGGCAATGTAAAAATCATTATTCTCTGGATTATCCCAGTCAACAAGCTTGACAGTTTCTTTGTCTTTGCCTAATTCTTCTCTAATTTTAATTCCGTATCGTAGTTTAGAGTATACGTTCTTGTTTAATTGGTATAGAGTTGTTTGTTGGGCAGATGCAGTATCTTTTAGAATCTTAATTGCATCTTTTATTGTATCTTGAGAATATGTTTTTTTGAGAAAATTTGATAATAATCCTTCTTCTATGTTACTGTTTTTTCTTTTTGTCCAGTCTCCCAAATATTCATACCCTAATGAATCACGAAATAATTCTATGACTCTTTCTTGTGTATATTTTTCAGGAGGTACTGTCATACTAGTCTTATCTCTCCTGTAAGCAGTTTTTGCATCATTCCTTGTTTGATGAGTTTGTATTTGTTGTGTTGTTTTTCTAATTCTCTGATTTCAGAATCCATGTCTGAAAGTATATTTGCTATTGCAATTTATTCATCTTTGTATTTTGGAGTATATAATGGAACATCTGAAATATTTTCAAGATTGATTTTTTTTGGTACTGCCCAAAGCAGTGATCTTATTTCCAATTCTTTCTTAAATTGACTACTTTTAGAATATTGATACATAAATTGAGGATAAATTTTATTATTTAATTTTAGAAGAGATAAACTTACATAAAAACTGGCATTTACATCCCAATCAATTAATTTACAATCTCCAATAGAACCTATTCTTGTCATCAAAATGTCATTTTTTTCAATTTTAAATGATTTAGTGAGTTTCTGATGTTCTTTTTTTGAAATGTATTTAGTATTTGTAAAATTATTATTAGTTATATTTTCAACACTGTAAAAAGGAATTCCATTTTTAACATATGTAGGTGTTTGATGAGTTCCATCTCTAATATCTTTAGTTATATCTCCAAGTTTTTGATAAATCCATTTTTCATCAAAATCTTTTAATCTTATTTTTCTTGTCAGAAGTTTCTGAATTGTTCCTTGTTTGATATTTTTTTTCTTTTCAATTAGAATGTCCATTTTTTCAATTAAAGCACAAATTTCCAACAATAAGGTGGTAATTTTTTTTTGTTCATTTTTTGTGGGGGGTAAATTAATGGGTAATTTTCCAATAATTTTTTGTGTATAACTTTGTTGTTTGGTTCCTTGACAATACTTGAAAGCAAGATGTTCAGAATATAACATATAAAAAAAGAATAGATAATTTACATCCAATTCATTCCCAGGATAAAGTGCCATGCAGGATTGATTGGTGGTTGATTCAGATCCAATTATGGCACATTTTCCTCTAGTACCTTCAGCTTCTAATCCAGTAATTGCCATTAGGAAAGTTCCTTTAGGATGCAAAGTAAGATTTGTTTTTTTAACAGCTTCTTCTGAAATTTTTTCATTTGTATCATTGATAATATTGTAATTTAATTCTGAACTTGTAATCCATCTAATTTTTCCTTTATAGTATTCTGAAATTTGTCTGAAAGGGGTTGCTCCACTTGAAAAATTAGCGATTACATCAGAAAATTCTCCATCAGTCCAATCATTTGAGATAATTCCCAATTCAGTTTGTTTGAAATTTTTTTTGATTACCATTTGAATCCCATCCTCTCCAAATGTTGATCAACTTTTACAGTCAATTCCTGAACATCTCTAGTCATATCAGGAAGTGTACTCGCATATCTTTCAGCAAGATTCTTTATTTTTCCAGCAAAGTCATTTGACAATCTTTGAGATTCTTCATTTATTGACTTGTGTATTGCTTCAAGCCATTTGTCATAAATTACAATTTCTCTGATTTCAGATTCCTTGAGTGTTTTGTATTTTGAATGCAAGTCTTTGTCAAGATTCTTTTCAAGATTCTTGATCTGGCTTGTAAGATCATCTTTTTTATCCATTAATTTCTGATATTCTTTTAAGACATCATATTCCTCTTTTAACTCTGAATCATCTTGAATTATTTTGATTCTTTTTGTTAGTTCACCCTTTGTGATTTTTCCTGCTTTTCCTCTTGCCTCTGAAAACATGTCATCATCTGCTTCGCCCTCGTCTTCCAGATCCTGCATTGACTGCTCGGTCTCTTCTAGTTGCAATGATAATTTTTCCAATTCTTCTTGTTGCTTTGCAAAATACTTTCTTACCAGTATTTCAGTCTCTTTTGGAATAAGATCACTATCCCAACTGATAATCTTTCCGTTTTTGTTTTTTGTGGGAAACAACGAGACATCAAAGCCTTCTTGAGATATGAGATATACATCATCCTGCATTGTCTCTTCCCAGTAGGTCATTATTTTTTGGTAAATGTCATACTTGTCAAAGAGTACAAACTTTGAGAATTTCTCAATCAGATCATCAGAGATAATTCTTATAATCTCTTTTGGCTGTGAACCTTTTGTTATTCCTTCAAATATTGGCAGATTCTGAGATTTCCAAGATTCAAACGCTTTTTCAACTTTTTTTGAATGTTTTTTAAACTCGCAATGCCCTACAATAAAGGAATTGAGAGCAGATTTTTCAACATTTAGTTTGAGATAACCTTCTCTTTGTGTAGAAAACAGTGTTTCTTTTAGGTTTGAAAATTCTTTCCAGTTAAAGCTGTCAACATCTGAGATTGGAATTCCACCATTAAGATGTCCGTCAATGTCTTGAATGTCTTCTTCTTCATAACTGTCAATATATCTTGGAATGTTGAGATTGTAATTGTTTTTTTCGTTTTTGATTTCAGATATTGAAACCAATCTTGAAAACTTTGAAATTTCAATTTGGTTTGTAAACACATCAACTATTTTGTGTATGTCTTTTGCCTGAAGCCTGTTTTTATTTCCATCCTTGACAAATCCTTTGCTTGCATCAATCATGAATATTCCTTTTCTATTTTCCGTATCCTTTTTGTCCAGCACAATTATGCAAGCAGGAATTCCAGTTCCATAAAACAGGTTTGGAGGAAGACCGATTATTCCCTTAATCCATCTTCTTTCAACTAGGTTTTTTCTAATCTCAGATTCTGCATTTCCCCTAAACAATACTCCATGTGGTAAGACAATTGCCCCTTTTCCAGTTTTTTTCATGGATTTTATTAGATGCAACAAGAAAGCATAGTCTCCGTTCTTCTTTGGCGGAATACCGTGACCATCAAATCTACCAAACTCATCATTATCGGGTACAATCCCCATACTCCAAGACTTTGTTGAAAATGGAGGATTTGCAACTGCAAAGTCAAATTCTTTCAGTCTTTCTTGTTCCTTGAACTGGGGTTTTGATATAGTGTCTTCTTTAACTATTGATGCATCTTGGTTCTCATGAATCCACATATTCATTATTGCCATAGATCTGGTAACGCCATCAATTTCCTGTCCATAAATTGTTAGTCCGTTTGGGCTCTCATCTGCAACCTTGAGTAAAAGAGAACCAGAACCGCATGTAGGATCATAGACTGTTGTATCCCTACTTGTTGAGGTATTTGCCTCTATTACTTTGGCAATTATTTGTGATACTTCTGATGGAGTGTAAAACTGTCCCTTACTTTTTCCAGACTCTGTTGCAAACTTTCTCATGAGGTATTCATAAGCATCTCCCAACAGATCATCCCCTTCTGCTCGGTTTTTACTAAAATCAAAACTGCTCTCAAAAATACTTACCAGACTTGAGAGTCTGTCTGTCATGGATTTTCCTTGTCCTAGTTTATCCTCGTCATTAAAGTCTGCGTTGTCAATAATTCCCTTGAGATTATTTGCCTCTGCAAACTTGCCGATAATCTTGTTAATTTCTTCACCTATGTTGGGCTTGCCAACAAGCTTTACCATGTCTTCGAATCGTGCACCTTTAGGAATGTCAACTATGCGACTGTTGGCATACTTGTCTGAGGCATATTTTACAAATAGCAAAACCAAAATGTAATCCTTGTATTGGGAAGAATCCATGCCACCGCGAAGATCGTCACAACTCTTCCACAACTTTTCATATAGTTGACTTTTCTTAATTGCCATTTTAAACCTCTACTAAAACCAAACCTGCTTGAGTGGTAATTTGATTTTCAATCTCATCTAAAAAATTATCATACTTTGACATGTCAGTGTAATTCATTTTCCATAATTGTATTTATGTTATTATTTTGCAATTTTAATAAAGTAACCTTATAGTATATATTATTATTAAACTTTATTAAGGTATGATTTAATATTAATTCTTAGCGTGAACTTACCTGAACCCATGAATAAACAATTTTCAAGTTTGATGGATGATATTTTAACTGGTAAATTAAAAATACCTCAATTTCAACGCGATTTTGTTTGGAATATTAAAAAATCATCTAGTTTGCTTGATAGTGTTGTAAAGGGGTATCCTGTTGGAACTTTTATTTTTTGGAAAACAAAAGAAAGACTACGTTTTGTAAAAAATATCGGCAATCTAACTTTACCAGAACCACTTTCAGGTGATTATGTAAATTTTGTACTTGATGGTCAACAGAGAATCACCAGTTTATTTGCTGCACTAAAAGGTGAAACCATTAAACGCAAAGATGGTAGAGAAGAAGATTTTTCAAAAATATTCATTGATCTAGAAGCAAAAGACGATCAGGACATAGTTACTTCTGAAATAAAAGGTATGGATAAACAACAAATAATTAATCTGAAAACATTACTTTATGGAGATTTAACTACCCTAACACAATATGATCCCAAATACCATAAAAAAATAGCAGAATATAAAAAGAGAATAGAGTCGTATAATTATTCAGTTATTCAAGTAAGTGATGTACACATAGATGTTGCAACTGAAATATTTACAAGAATTAATGTTGGTGGAAAAACATTATCGTTATTTGAGATAATGGTGGCAAAAACCTATGATGATACAAAAGACTTTGATTTATCTGAAAAATTTGATTCTTTGATAGAAAAACTAAATGATGTAAATTATGAAACTCTATCTGATGCCACGATTCTACAAATAATTTCATTAATTTTAACTAAAGAATGCAAGAGAAAAGTAATCCTATCTCTAGAAAAAGAAAAATTTATCGCGATTTGGGATGAGGTTATTGATGCAATAGAGAGAACTGTTGATTATTTTAAAACGTATTATAGAATTCCTGTATCTAGTTTGTTACCATACAATGCACTAGTAGTCCCATTTGCTTATTTTTTCTATCATCATAAAGACAAACCTATTGGCGACCAACAAAAGTACTTGGAAGACTTTTTCTGGAGAGTCTCACTATCTGGCAGATATTCTTCTGCTGTTGAAAGTAAACTTGCTCAAGATGTTAAACGTGTGGATAAGATCCTAAAAGGAGAATTACCTGATTATGATTGGGGTATTGGTTCATCTACTGATTTCATTAAACGTAATGGATGGTTTAGTGCAGGAAGTAGTTACATCAAAGCAATCCTTTGTATTTATGCATATCAACAACCAAAATCTTTTATCGATAATTCTCATGTTACTATGAGTAATGATTGGCTTAAACAAGCTAATAGTAAGAACTATCATCATTTCTTTCCAAGAGCATATTTGAAGAAACTAAATGAGGATGAACATAAAATTAATCATATTTTGAATATTACTATAGTAGATGACTTTCTAAATAAGAGAAAAATCAAAGATAGTGCCCCTTCAAAATACATGACTGAATTTCAAAATCTTAATTCAGAACTTTCTGAAACTATGAAAACACATTTGATTAATGATCTTGATGGTTTTGGTGTATGGACTGATAATTATCAAAATTTCCTAGATTGTAGGGCCGAATTATTAAGTAAAGAAATAGAAAAAAGGATAATTAGACAAGACATTGACAAGCAATCTCAACCAAATTTAGAAGAAGATTATTCAAAAGTGGAAATAGAATAAATTATTGATTCAAAATATGCTTTGATTTTTTCAAGAAACACATATGGAACTTTTTTGTGACTGTAGGAATTCCATATGTGTAAACTGGTAACCATTTAGTTGTGTAATGTATAATGCATTATTATTAATATAATGCCTCGTAATTATCATATAATAATATGGCAAAAATTCTTTCAGGTAAAAAAGAATTTATTTTAACATCTTTTCAAAATGAGGCTGAATTAGAAAAGGTCGTAGTTAAAAATTATCTAAAAATCTTTGGAGAGAATTCATTTTATTTTGATATAAAAAAAGGAATACGCCACAAAAAAGGAGGTCTACTTACAATTCCTGATGGTTATTTGATAAAATTTGAACCAAAACCAACCCTGGTGATTGTTGAAAATGAATTATCTACACACGAAGCAGTTAATCATATCGGAATCCAACTTATGAAATTTAAAAGTGCATTATCAACAGAGGCCTCCAAATATTCTGTTAAAAAATTTCTTACTCAATACCTTAAAGATAACCCCAATAAGGAAAAAAAGCTCAAAACATTACTATCAAATACGTCTAACAAAGACCTTTCAACACTATTTGATGAAATAATATTGGATAAAAAAATTGAATATGCTGTACTAATTGATGAGACAACAAAGGAATTAGAAATGGTGCTAAACCAATTTGATCCTGAAATTATTGTAATAAAAAAATTCCAAAATAAAAATAAAGTAATTTATCATATAGACGTTGAATCATCAACACGAAAAACTATTCCATCTATTAAAAAATTTAGTAAAAAATCAAAGAAAAAAGAAATGAGAAAACCATCAGAAATGGACACCATAGTTTGTCCTGCACAACAAGACGGATTTAACAAAGTATTCTTACAAGAACATAGATGGTTTCAAATTAGAATTAATTCATCAAAAATTCCAAAAATTAAATATCTTGCAATGTATGAATCAGCACCAGTTTCTGCAATTAATTACATTGGTAGAGTGGCAGACATTAAACCATACAAAAAGACTGGAAAATATGAGATTATTTTAAGAGGACCTGCACAAAAACTCAAAACTCCCATAAAACTATCTAGTGATAATCCAAATTTAGCACCTCAAGGGCCAAAATATTCAAGTAAAAGTTTGTTTAATGATGCAAAGATATTAGAAGATATATTTCCTCGATGATACTTTTTTTATAAAGAAATATCTAAACTCATTTGTTGGGGTTGAGGTTTTAGTTCGACACCCTCTAGAAAAAAGATATACTGTGATAAGTTAAAAATATCTCATGGATCCAAATAATTCAGAGAATATGGTGTCAAAATCATTTGGAAAAAGTAATGTTATAGCTATCTATGCATTTGCATTTGGTGTTTTTATTTTAGTGATATTAAGTTCAACAAATTCAAGTATACATCTTGAATGGGCAGAATTAATGGGATTAGGTTTTATTACAATATTATTATTATTTCGATATTTTGATTTAATCAAATTGGGTGGAATATTGGAGCTATCAAGAAAAGTAAATAGTATTCAAACAAAGCAAAAACAATTCATGAGTTCCACTGTTGATGAAGTACTTGCACTAAAAGGAGAAAATCCTGAAGGAAAAATTCTAAAAAACAAGGAAAACCAATCTGAGAAACCAAATGAGATACAAGTTGCTAAATGTTTAGAATTATTACGTCAACCAGAATGGGATTACAGAACTGAGAAAATACTATTACAAGATTCCCAGATGACTATAAAACAATTCCAAAATTTTCTTACTTCACATCCCGAAGTAATATTATCTAAAAAAAATGATATTTATGGTAATAAATTATATAGATTAATTCAATGATTAGTTTTTACATTTAGATTACAAAGTAATAATTTTTGTTGTTAATGCTATTGAAAAAAGTATTAGAAATCCATACAAAATAATGAAAACATAGGGTACTATTTTCTCAACATCTGTAAGTGGTTTGTATAATTTAGGACATTTTCCTTCTCCTAGAATTTTCCATTCTACATCGTAAAGAGATAATGGTAATCGTTTTTCTATTTCTTGAATTATTGTCCATTTTCCATAACTTAATTGACTATACGATGTCACAGTTCTAATCCAAGTATAACTGAATAAAACACCTCCAATAGCACCAAGAATTATCCACAATCCTGATACATTCAAACTATCAATTCCCAGATTTGCTATAAGTCCAAGTACAGATAGTAAACCTGTATTCACACTTAAGAAAAAATTGTTTGATAAAGAACGTCTATGGTTCAAGTTATCTGTCATTTGTAAAAATAATTTATATTGTTCAAATAAGATTTCTTTATATTTTTCTCCAAAATCTTTTTCAGAAACAGAAAATAATTTTTCTAATTCATCTTTTTCATTCATTTTAATCTAAATTTCTACTAATCTCTTTCATTTTCCATGCAACAACTTTATCTCCATATTCTTTAATTGCAGATGGAATTGGATGATTTTGATCTTTGTAAATTCTTACCCCCATTACTTTTTTACCTTGACGATGTGCCTCTCTAATTTCCCAATCAACTGCCTTACGTTGTGCGGTATCTGGTCCAATCATAACAATCATGGCTGAAGTTTTAGAAATGATCTTTTTTGTTTGACTTTTCCATGCTTCATCAAAAGGTTCTTTGATAGAATAATCTCTAAATTCAAGTTCAAATCTATCATCACTTGCTTGTTTTCTTAACAAATTTACTTGTGATTCATCCTCTGTATGAAAACTTATGAATACATTCCTTCTTTTACCTTCCCCATACTTACTAATTCGTTCTGCTTCTTCAGTAGATGAATCAAAGAATTTTTCGGATTCATCATTAGAATTTGTAGGAATATGAAATTCAGTAGCACCACCCATTTTACCTTCTTAATATTACATGAATATTAAGTATTTTCAAGATTATTATTTGATGCATTGATAATATCTTTACATGCATGACATTTTCCACATACGGGATTCGTTCCAGCATAACATGAATATGTTAGATTTAATGGGAAATTATATTTTTTAGCTAAATTAAAAACTTCTTTTTTATCTAAATCAATCATTGGTGTCAGTAACGAAATATCACAATTCAAATTAAATTTAATTAATTCTTCTGCTTTTTTCACAAATTCTTTATTTTGATCTGAGAATTCTGAATTATCTAAAAATCCTACAGATATAGTTTTAATTGATTTTGAAAAAGCATAACTGCTTCCTATAACAAGAAATAACAAGTTTCTATTTGGGAAAAAAGGATTTTCAATTGGGGATATTTTACTAGTAGTTAACCCTGATTTGATTTCTTTTAAGCCCCTTACATCTAAAACTATGGGTTTTAAATTCAAAAATTTACATACTTTATTATATGATTCTAGTTCAAGCTTTGCTGATTTTTGTCCATAGTTGATGTGTACAGGAAAAATTTTATGGCCTTTTTTTTGTAATAAAAACATGAGTACTGATGAATCAACTCCACCTGACGCAAGACAAACTATTTTCATTGGAAAAGTTTTCTCATGTAATGCCAAATCGATAAATCTAAAATTGCTAAATCTAAACTGTGGAAATTTGCAAAGTTTCTAAGAATTCTTTCAAGCTTCAAATAAGAATTTGGAGTAATTGTGGTATTTGGTAAGATAAGGTTATTTTTTTTCAAAAATGCTAAAACATGAACATCAATTATGGCTAGTGAATTTGAATAATGAATATTTCTGAGAAAGTGAGAAGCTTCTTTAATTCCCAATCCAGCGATTTCATTAAATAAATATGATCTAGTTTCAATATCTGATTCAAATTTAGATAATATTTGTTTGATTGATTTATTATTTGAGTAAAGAACTTGAGCAGCTTTTACTATTTGCATAGATCTTTTATTTGGATATCTGTATTTTCTTAATTTACCATCATTTTTTAAAGGTAAAAATTGTGATTCCTCCAAAGATGCATTTAGTATTTCTAATGATTTTGAATCATTTACAATCCAATGTTGATCAAGTAATCCTTTTTCATTTAATGTATCTATAACTGACTTGGCTAATTCGAAAGTAACATTTCCCGAAAGAATACAAAAACATAATTCATGCCATAATTCCACCTCTTCTTTTTTCTTCCAATCTGAAGATGTAATATTTTGTTGAGATAATTTATCATATAAACTCAAAATTTGATGAGGCATTATAGTATCACTAATTTGGATTTGAGGACTATATTGCAATTCAGTAATCAATTAGAACCAAAATATGAAAAAGGTCAGGAGTTAAAAAAGCTAGCAATTTTGCTAAGATTTTTTGGTCCAACAAATTCTCCAAGTACTGTAGATATAGATTCATTATCAATTATTGATCTTTGAAGTCTATACATGAAATTTTGATAAAAAATTAGATTGTGTAACATAGCTTTTTCACGCGGATCTCTATTTTTACTATGACACCCTTTACATGTACAATCTAAAAGTGATAAATTCGCAAAATCATTAAATTGCATTGTTTTTTTATCTATAATCCATCTATTCCAATCAAAACTATCAAAACTATCAGCTCCTGCAAATGTTAATAATACAATTGATAAAGGATTTCCACATCCTAATATGTGTAATATTGTATCTGGGGATTTTTGTTTTAGAATTCCTCTAATTTTTTGGACAGTTTTAATTTTATCTTCAATCATTTTACCGCATTCTCTCTCTGCAACAGATATCATTCCAAAAAACTCTTTATTAGATGATAATACATTTTCAATTAATTCACAAAGTTCTCTTGGTGAGCTACCATGGAAAATTGTTATACAATAATTATTTTTAATTAGATCAAATGATGCTTCAGTTTTTTGAATTGTGAGTGTTATAACATCTTCAAATTTATTTGGAGTGGTTGGGATTATATCATAACTTGCAAAAAAATCTGAGTTAAATGTTTCAACAATTTTTTTATATTTTTCAAAATTCCAATCAGATTTTTTAAACCAATATCGTTCAAATTCACCACTATCTATAAACAATAGATTTTTCTTTTCAAAATGTTCTTTAACATATTGAATGATCTCCTTATCTTTTTCTAATTCATATAAATCATAACAAGAAACTAACAATTGTGGATATTCACTTGTTACGAGTGTTCTAATAGTTGATGAATAAGGCATTCGAGTTGATGCTGATGATATTGATGGAAAATACGTGGGTGTAGCCAATTTTTTAGTACCAATTTCTAAATTGAGATATCTTGAATTTTGTGAACCATTTATTTGATTTATAATTTTAATCATAGAAAATCGTAATTTATAGAGAATAAAAATATGTTTGATGATTTTTTTTAGTTTTTGAAGATTTCGTAGTTACAATAAAATGATTTTATTTTCAGGATGGTATTGAGTATGGATGATTATCTTACTTCAATGCCCTCATAGAGTGTTATATTATCAGTTCACAACTAAACACTAAGGAAAGTATACGATAATAATAATGAAAATTAATCATAGCTATTATCAATTATACGAAATACTAATGTACTTGAAATATTTCATAATCATAATATGAGATTTTTTGCAATATTATTTGGATTATTACTGTTAGGCTCAATTTATGGGGTACAAGAATCATTTGCAGAAAATTATCTCTCTCCATTACACCAATTAGAATCAGGTATTGCACCTGAGAATATTTTGTGTAGGGAAAACCTTGTCCTAGTAATCAGAAATAACGGACTACCTGCTTGTGTAAAAGAAGATAGTGTGTTTAGATTACTACAAATAGGTTGGGCTGAAAAAATCATTCCAAAAAAGGAATCTATTCCAGTTAATCCTCAACTAAAATCAGATACCTGGAATGATCAAGATAATGTGTTAGGTGTACCAATGTATGCTCCTCTTCCTTCTCTACAAAGATCTCCTGCTCCATCATATTCAAGTGAGCCTATGGCTGAACCTGGGATTTCTTTGGATTCCATAGGATTTGCAGTAGGTGGAGCACAAGATATTAACAATTTTAGAGAAAATATAGAAAATGAATTTCTCCCATTACACACAGATATCACATATGAGGGATTATTCTATGATTATTACTTTGATACAGGTTCAGTAACACAAGAATGCAAAGAATTATTCTGTCCATCATATAATTATGCAATATCCAAGGACCCGTTCTCAAATAATGATGAATACTATCTTTCAGTCGGATTAAATTCAGGATTAAAAGAATCTGATTTTCAGAGAAAGAATCTAAATCTTGTTGTGGTTCTTGATATTTCAGGTTCGATGGATTCGTCATTTAACAAATATCATTATGACTCATTTGGAAACAAAATACGTGATGATTATACAGACAATGATATTAAAACAAAGATGCAGCTTGCAAATGAATCAGTTGCAGGATTGTTAACACATCTAAATTCTGATGATAATTTAGGTATTGTTCTCTTTAATGGTAATGCTCATTTGGCAAAGCCATTGGAGAATATTGGATATACTGGCAAAGAAAAACTTGCAGAAAATATTCTAAATATCTATCCAGATGGTGGCACAAACATGGAATCAGGAATGAGGATGGGAACATCATTGTTTGATGATTTGGCTAATCTTGATTCTGATACATATGAGAATAGGATAATCTTTCTAACTGATGCGATGCCCAATTTAGGAAACACATCTGAGGATGGATTGTTTGGAATGATATCAAATAACTCTAAAAACAAAATATACACAACATTTATCGGAATTGGAGTTGATCTTAACACAGAACTAGTAGAGGAGATAACCAAAGTGCGTGGCGCAAATTACTATTCAGTTCATTCTGCATCAGAATTCAAAAACAGAATGGTGGACGAGTTTGAGTTTATGGTGACCCCACTAGTCTTTAATCTCCTTTTATCTCTTGATGCTGATGGATATGATATCAAAAAAGTTTACGGTTCACCAGAAGCTGATGAATCAACTGGGCAAATCATGAAAGTAAATACACTATTCCCCTCAAAAACCAAAGATGGACAGACTAAAGGTGGAATAGTTTTACTAAAACTTGAAAAAACCTCTAATAATTCTAGTCTCATACTCAAGACAAGTTATGAAAATAGAGTTGGGGAATTGGGAGGAGATCAGATTACTATAACCCTGGATTCTAAAAAATCAGACTATTATGAGAATACTGGAATTCAAAAAGGAATTCTACTATCAAGATATGCCGAACTCATGAAGACTTGGGTGTATGATGAGAGAATGTCTCAAGAAGGTGATATGGAACCTATGACATATTATGAGTATGGAATACACATTCCAGATTATGTAGAGTCTGCATCACTTGGCCAATGGGAAAGGCAATCAATTCCATTACAAGTATCAGATAAATATGAAAAAGTAATTGCGGAATTTAATAAATACTTTAATCAGGAAATGATACTAATTAATGATGATACCCTACAACAAGAAATAGATATACTAAACAAACTAGATAATTATTAAATTTACATTAATACTTTAGATCAATATGGTTTTAGTCTGGATTTGAGTTCCAAAAATGGTTCTTGAGTTAACACCATCATATTGACTTATGAAGTACAGTATTTCTCAAAAATAATAATAATACCCAATTAAGTTATAGTTATTATGAATAAGCAATTACAAGATCTTTTTAAATCTGAAGAACTATTTTTAATCCTTCATACGATTATGCATAATCCAAATTGTAGTACGGGTACAATTCTAAAAAGGACAAAAATTTCCAAAACTAGTACCCATAGACATTTACAGAAATTACAAAATATGGATGTAATTATAAAATTCAAAGAAGAAAAGAATCTTAAACATAAGCGAAGTTATAGATATAGATCAAATATTAAGAAATTACAGATTACACTAACCAAAGATAAATTTTCCATTATCACTTAAAATTGCAGTTTTTTATCTTATTTGTGAAAATCAAAACTAATGATAGTCAAATGTTAGATTTTACAAAGAAAACATAGTTTGGGAACCACCCTGATACTAATGATCTAATCTGCATTCACACAATGAATATTTTCATGATCAACCCCATTATGTCGGTAGAATCTAAATTGAGCTGTTTTTTTATGATTCAAAAATTTGTATTTTATAAATATATTCACATCTATAGAGTCAGGTTGTTCCAGATCTTCAAAAGTTATACTGTTTAATGTAAAAGTAAATTTTTGTTTTGGCATAATTATGTCTGTCTTTATTTTACCTTTACCTTTTTCATGAATATCTACATGATCATTTTTCATTAATACATAATTTGATGTGATTTCGATGTCTTTAGCTGGTATATTACCTATATTTTCTATACTCCAAATTATAAAATGAGAATCTATGTGCATATTTGTTTTTTTAAAAACCAACCAAGGTCGATTAACTAGTTCATATTGTTTTTGGGAACTTCTGTATTGCATAATTATTATACTTACTAAAATGATATTCACCGAAACAGTGACAAAACTAATGATTTCTTGAGTACTAAAACTAAAATTCACATTTTAAGATCTTAATTGGTATTAATAATATGCTTCTATTCATTATCTTAAATAGATTGCAAAAATAATTATTATCAATAATGAGAAATATGTAAAGTTAAATATAGAATAGTGAATTTAGGTACAAAAATTATTACACATAATCTTAAATCATTTTAATTTTATTATTCATTAAATGTTAACTCTAAATTTTGATAAAGTAGAATTTTTTGCTTTTGAAATAATATTAAAATCTGAAACAGCAAAATATTTGCAAAATTTTGATGAAAGTGCTAATCGAGTAAAAAAACAAAATACTGTCAAAAGTACTAGTATCCACGGCAGAGATACTACTTTTAAAACTTATGAATGGTAATTAAAACATGGATTATAATTATTTAAAATACTACAATAAATGAGTGATTTTTTTTGCTAGACAATTAGGACATAAAATAACCCCTTCATTATTTGTTAATTTGTACATTGTTTCACCATAATCCTTATTATTTTTTCTAATTGACTGCCATTCATTCTCAAAGAATGAAATACAGCATAGTGAAATATTTTCCTTTATCCCTCTCCAAAAATATTTTCCTTCTTTATTCATCAAGGAGTTAGAATCAACAAGCGATCAAAAACCCTCGATAATTGGATCGGTTGACTAAAAGATAAACTAAGATTCACATTTAGTCTGATCTTTTAAATGGATGAGTTATAATCTTGATCATGGGAAAATTTGATTATGCAAAATGTCCTAACTGTGGGAAAGTAGCAAACAATAGACAAGAAGTAGATGAAAGATTCGGCATTAGAAATAATGATGGTAATCTAATGGTTCAATCTTGGTGTAGAAAATGCCGATAAACTAGTATTTCTCAGACCCTATTTTTTTACATTTCCACACTTTGTACTGAAAAACTATGATCTAAAACTTCATACACTTTACAGAGCAAAAAATTCCTGCATCCCAAAAACTGAACCTAATAATAATAACCCAAAGATTATCGCAAATAATCTCATTCTACAGTTAGAAAATAATCATTATTAATTATGTTTTTTACATTACCTATAATACAAACCAAAAAATCAATTAATTTTAAGAGAATTTAAAGATATGATCATATATTTCATCAATTCCTTCAATACCTGATTTTTTAAGAGTAAAGGTTGCTGCATTTTTTGCTTCCTTTGTTGCGTTCTTAACAGCAAAAGAAACATTTGTTTTCTTAAACATTGAAATATCTAACCCACTATCGCCAACAGAATACAAAATATGGTCTTTGCCTAAATTTAATTCATCTACGCCTACAATATATGATATTGCAGTACCTTTGTTTATTCCATTTTTTGTGATATGGTGTGTGTCTTTTGAGCTATGAATTTCAACTTTAGTTTTTGATTTATTCTTAGCATTATTTAGTTGAATAGTAGAAATTGATTCACTCTTTAATATCACTTCCGTAAGTCTGCTTTGTTGCTTGTTATCCATTTGTACTTTTTTATAATTATCTTGGATAAATAAGAAAAGTTTATCCGGTTCTGTCCTATCTCCAAATTTCTCATTAGGAAGACTTGAATTAATTATAATTCCACCGGCTTCTGCTATACCATAAGGAGAAGTGTTAAATTTTTTAATTAACGATTCAACATCTTTTTTATTTCTACCAGTACAGAAATAAATAGTTACATTTTTTGAAGTAAAGTTTGCAAATATATCTTTAATTTCTCTATAAATTATCGATGATGTAGAATGTGTGATTGTACTATCTATATCAAAGAAAATATGTTTTATTTTGTTTGATTTAGGTTTTATTATATTGTACTTGTTATCTTTTTCTCGAAGTGTAAAAATTGTAACGGATCTTACAGTTTTTAATTTTGTTAAGTCCTTTTCAATTTTTAAACGTCTGTTAAAATCAGTTGTAAGTATGGGTTTTTTAGTTATGACTTTAATTGCATTTTTTTTATCTAATTTTTTTACATCACTAAATATAGAATATGTTTTTAATTTTTTTATAGTTTGATCAACTTTGTTTGGATGACAGAAAACATGAACAAACATTGTATTTCATCATTAGACTTCAATGTAAACTCTTACATCTTGTACTTTGGAATTTTTTTCCTTATTTGCATGAAGTAGTAATAATGCATTTTCAAATGATTGTAGTTTTTTAGGATTTATTTTAGCAGTTGCAGATACACAAAAATCACCTTCACCCATTGTTTGTTGTACAGTTGTAGCTTTATCAACATCCCCAAATTTTTCAAGTAAAGAATCTCTCAACTCAACACACATCCCATCATGATTTGAATCTGCGCATTGTAATAATATATGAGCATTGACTAGATTTCGTTTCCCTGGCATAGTATTCAGTAAGAAATTTTAAACTCCATATATGAATTAAATGATTTATTACAAAACTTGGATTTCTTTAGAGAAGAAATCACTAACCACATGTTAAATCTAAAAAAAACTAGTATTTAAAAAAACTTTTATTTAAAATGAATTATTTTTTAAATTAATATATTACTGATTTGCGATCAACATTCTTCAATCCTGGATAAGATTAAATGATTAGTTTCTTTATTGAATAATGATATGATGTTAGAGTTTATCACTACAGTGTCAAGTTCATATCCAAATGGTGAGAACTTTACAAGTACTGATCTTTTTAGATGTATAAAATGTAGTTCTATTTTCAAACGATCTAATGGTAAAACAACATTTTTTGGTCTCAGAATTAACCATCTTAGAAACTAAATATCTATCTCGAAAAGGAGTACCTTATGTGTGTTCTGTGAATGTAATTGAATCAAATGAACTAACTCTCTTATAAAGAATATAGTAATTATAACCGTTTTAGTGAATATTTCAGGTCATTACCAAAAGGTTTCTAATTTAAAAACATCCTTTATTTTATATTTTTAATAGTAATATTCTTCTTTGATCCTATTCTATATTGGATATGACTCCAAAAATTAAGTGTCCTAATTGTGACCAAAATGAATGGTTAGAAAATCCTGAATTAAACTATCTTCCCAAAGTTATTCGAATGGATGATGGAAAATATTCAGTTGATGCTGATAATGGAATTCATGTCAAAATGTGGCGATGCAATAATTGTATGTATGTGATGCAATTTTGGGAACCTGATTAATTCTTGATTTCAGATCTCGTTATCTATTTTTTACATATTATTGTTTAATTTAATGAATAAATTTCAACTCTAATTTGAGATTGATCAAAATATAAATAAACAATGTACTATTTAGTAAAAGAAATGGCAGCTAAAAGTAAAACAAATACAAAAAAAGATCTAGAGGTTAAAATCGCAGAATTAGAAGCAAAATTGACGAAATTAGCTTCACAACTAGAAACAAAACCAGCTGAGACAAAACCTGCAGAGGTAAAACCAGCTCAAGCAAAGCCAAAACCAACATTACCAAAAGGTACATTGCCAAAAGGCACTGCTGAAGTAAAACCAGCTCAAGCAAAGCCAAAA
>LFLC01000023.1 GCA_001543015.1 Nitrosopumilus sp. LS_AOA
ATTTTGTAAGTTGTCTCAGAATCAACAAGGTCATTTGATGGGAATATAGATTCACCATTTACAGGAATATCTGAAAGCGTGGTCGAATTATTAACAAAAGTCATATCTATAGTCTTCAAAATACTTTTGGCAGGGTAATGACCATGTGCTAATGCAATTGTGTCAGAATCTACTTGAACAAGAGAGTTATGAAGTGATTTATTACTATGGGTTAAGCTAGTAATTTCTTTTATGGTTTTGCCATCATCAGAGATAGTATATGTTGTAATGGGTCCTTTAACGGTAGTATCACCAGTATAGGCTAATGCAACAGTGTTAGGGGCTATCTTAATTAGAGAATTATAATTTGCGTAATGTTTATCACTAAATAACAAATTGGCAACTTCTTTTATGGTCTTGCCATCAGCTGATATTGTAAATGTTGTAATGTATCCCATCCAATCAGAACCAAATTTTGTCTGATGTGCCAGTGCAAAAGTATCAGAATCTACCTGAACAAGAGAACCGAAATGTGAAGCCACATCAAGATCTAAGCTAGTAACTTCTTTTATGGTCTTGCCATCAGCAGAGATTGTAAATGTTGTAAGATGCCCTAACCAATCAGTACCAAAACCTGTCTGATATGATAGTACAAAAGTGTCAGAGTCTACTTGAACAAGAGAGTTATCATATGAGTAATCTGTATCATTGTATTTTAAACTAGTAACTTCTTTTATGGTCTTGCCATCAGCAGAGATTGTAAATGTTGTGAGGATACCTTCATAGTTACCACCATATGCTAATGCATATGTATCAGAGTCTATCTTGATAAAAGAATTATCAACATTGTAGCGGTCATTATGTTTTAAGCTAGTAACTTCTTTTATGGTCTTGCCATCAGCAGAGATATTATATGTTGTAATGATACCTTCATCAAGGTTACCAGCAGTATACGCTAGTGCAACAGTGTCAGAATCTATCTGAACAAGAGAACCGAAATGTGAAGCCACATCAAGATCTAAGCTAGTAACTTCTTTTATGGTCTTGCCATCAGCAGGGATTGTAAATGTTGTAAGATGCCCTAACCAGCCACCAGTTGGTATCTGCGTCTGATATGCTAGTGCAAAAGTGTCAGAATCTACTCGTACAAGAGAGTTATAATATGAGGATAAAGGATCGTGTTGTAAACTAGTAACTTCTATCAAAGTATTATGAAATAGAGGAGTTGCAGATACAGGAATTGAAAATACACTTCGACCTATAGAATTCTCAGCTGCTACTCGAAACTTGTAGTTTACATCATTTTCTAATTTAACAATAACAGTACTAGTTACATTACTGATAGTCCTTGGTTCATGGTTTTTCCATTTGGTATCACTGCTTATCTTGTATTGGATTTTGTAATCAGTAATTGGTGAACCGCCATTGTATGGTGCACTCCATGATAGTGTAACTTGAGAATCACTAGACTCTACTTTAATATTAATTGGAATGTCAGGTATTGATATTGCAGGAGTTGCAGATACAGGAATTGAAAATACACTTCGACCTATAGAATTCTCAGCTGCTACTCGAAACTTGTAGTTTACATCATTTTCTAATTTAACAATAACAGTACTAGTTACATTACTGATAGTCCTTGGTTCATGGTTTTTCCATTTGGTATCACTGCTTATCTTGTATTGGATTTTGTAATCAGTAATTGGTGAGCCGCCATTGTTAGATGGTGCAGTCCATGATAGTATAACTTGAGAGTCTCCAGGCTTTACTAAAACATTAATTGGAATATCAGGTACTGATATTGCAGGAGTTGCAGATGATACATTTGATGCAACACCAACACCTGCAGCATTTTGTGCAATAACTCTAAACTTGTATTTTACATCATTATCTAATCCAGTTACTATAGCAGTTGGCAATACAGATACGCCATCAATGAATTTAGAGTAGGAATCATTTGTACTCTTTTTGTATTTTATGATATAGTTAATGATTTTAGAGCCGCCCTCATCAGGTGCACTCCAGTCTAGTGTAACTTTACCATTGTTTGGTGTAGCAGTCAAGTCAATTACTTTCCCTGGTGGCACATCTATTGCAGTTGCAGTTGCAACATTTGATGGAATACCTATTCCTGCCATGGAACGGGCAATGACTCTAAACTTGTATTTTACATCATTATCTAATCCAGTTACTATAGCAGTTGGCAATACAGATGCGCCATCTACAAATTTAGAATAAACATCATCTGTACTCTTTTTGTATTTTATGATATAATTTTTAATTTTAAAATCACCATCAGTTGGTGCACTCCAGTTTAGTGTAACTTTACCATTAGTTGGGATGGCACTCAAGTCAGTTACTTTCCCTGGAGGTATAGCTTGCGGTGTCGCATAAACTTTACTTGATTCACCAGTACCTGCAATATTTTTGGCAGATATTTTAAACAGGTATTTTCTACCATTTTCAAGTTGATCAACAGTATATGTAGTAGGTTTAGTGGCATCCTGAGTAAGTCTGATGTATGAATCTTTCAGGGAGTTTACTTCTTTGTATTGTATGACATAATCAGTAATAGGTGAATTGCCACCATATGTTGGTGCACTCCACGATAAAGTAACTTTACCATTGCCAGGAATAGCTGAAACGATAGTTGGTGCACTAGGTATAGTAGCATGGTTATTATGTATAATGACCTTAATACCGTCATTATCAGTTACAAGATTTTTTACAGTTATTTTGTTAGTAGAGTCAGTAAAGTTTTGTCCTTGTGCCAGATACATGTTTGAAGTACCAGTTACCATATTACCAAATGGATTGACTATTGATACGGGGAACTCGTGATCTGGATTGTAATGGTATATTACCAAACCATTATTATTATTAGGAGTCTGATCAAAGGTCATATCTTTTCTTGCCTCTACTGTATAGAATTCACCGTTTGTTCCAAATGGAATTATACCCATAATTGTAATCGGTAATGGTGATGATACTACAGTGGAGTTACCCAAATACGATAGAGTGAATATTTCTTCATCAATATCTACACTCTTTACTTGATTGTCGGTTATCCAATATGCTTGATATTTGTTGTATGCTATTGGTGCACTTGGACCATTTGAATCATAAATACCACCACTCATAATTGACCAATAATCACTATATGTGCCAAGAGGATACTCTGGAGGTGTATGTCTCCAGTGGAAGTTGTGTCCCATCTCATGAGCCACTACTCCTATATTCTTTCCATTTGAAGTTCCAAATGCAAAAGATTCAGGACAATTTCCACCACCATCAGGGTTATAATTATAAAATATGTATTGTGTATCATAACTAGTTAGTGTATCTCCAACGTAGTTAGGCACCAGAACAGAGATTGGATTAAGATATCCCCAAGCAGAGCAGAAAGTAAAACCAAATGGATTATAATTTCCAACTAAAAGTATCATATCAATGTCATCATTTGGTGTGGTACTTGCAAGACTTGTTGGTTGACTATTATCTACAATATTATTTGCTCCATTAAAATCGACTCCATTTTTTACCAAGAGAGGAATAACTTCATCCAAAATGCTAGTAAACGCATAACCAGTTGAGGATTTACTTAAAGACATCCACCCCATAACCCCGCTGTCACGTATCTGTGTATTTCCATAGCTATTGCTTTTCCAGTAATTAGCAAGAGAATCAGAATCCGTGTGAAGACGTTGTGTGAAAAATGATGGAGGGTGTGGTTCTCGGGTTGAGTCTGTAAACTTGACTAGAGTAGTCAATACATCTATTTTTGTAGGCACTTTTTGCGCATCAACAGTTCTTTTAGCAGTTAACGGAGTAAATGAATTATCAGCAGTAGATGATACATCAGATGTCATAACCTCAAATGATTTTACTAAAACTGTTTTATCATCATCAGTGTTATTGTTACTGATGCTATTATCCATATTAGGATCCGAACTGACATCATCCATAACAGATGGTTTTAGAATTACTTTTACGTCATTACCTGATGCTGCAAAAATATCTGCAGTGTCAATATTATTATCAAACTTTAACACATATGGAATTTGTTCTGTATGTACTTTATCAGATTCTGCAAACAGGTGAAACTCGTATGAAGTAGTATTATCAGGATATATGCGCTCTAAAATATTAAAATAGCCTGTAAGATAATGCAGTTGATTGTTTGAATTACTAGTATCACTATTGATAGTGTTTTGAGCATAAGCTGTAGGAATCAATTGGTATGGGTGTATGTATCTGTCAGATGTTTCTGTAGTTACATCGATATTTGATGGAGTTAACACAATTGCAACAATTAGGGATACAAACAAAAATTGTGGGAGTATTCTAATTAGCAATAAACAACTCCATTTTTTTATTGATCATGTTATGAAAATATGATTTAAAGGATGCTGTTGATTTGTTTTCAAATTGATTTTCCAGTTTAACAAACAACAATTATTAAAAATGATAGGTGTGAACTTAAGGGAAACGCATCATAAAATGTATCATGATAAGTTTTTTTTAAAAACAAGTTTTTTAAAAAAATGATTAGAGTAAAATAAACCTGACACCTCAAATTAAAAAATAATCATACGATACAAAGTAGTTAATCAAACTAGAGGATAGGTAACTCAAATTTTACTGCAATACGTGGAGTGAGTGTTGTATAATCACATGGAACCGTCTACAAATGACACTCCTTTTTTGGGATTCAACTCCAGGGGTATTCCATCATGTGTTCTATATCTTCAATAGAATACTCATTCATTACAAGATATTCTCTGATCTCTTTTTTGGTCATTCCTTTAGAAGTATCAATTTTTAATGATTCAATTTCCCATCCAGTCTTTACAGCTGTTGTTTCTTTAACGCAAGCAGTCTTGCCATTGTCACGAAGCACAAGTACACGGTTCTCATTACATTGTAGGTCTTTGTTTTCTATGCCACTTTCTATTTGCTCTCTTAGAGTTTGACTGTCATCTAGCATTGGCATAGCAAAACTACTATTACTAAATGGTAGAATCATTACAACAAGCAGAGACCCAAATAAAATTTGGGCTGTTATTCTATAACAACTAGTCATTAATTATTAAAAATAATAATTATGAACTTAAGAGAAACGCATCATAAAACATATCATGATGAGTGTTATGGTGAGCGTTGTTTAATACGAATTTCTTATCATCATAGATAATGAATGATGCCCAAATCGTAATATATTTTTTAGTTAATTCATATGATTCCCATAATTTGTAAGCAATGTATTCTTCCAGAATCACATTTGTATTTGTTTTAATTATTCTTTTTTCAGGTTTATTTATTTCAACAAATCAAGTGTTTGCTGCAGTTGACACTTGGACTGATGCAACTACTACAGTTGTTGGAAGTACCACCATGCGCGGAGTATCAATGAGTGATAGTACCCATGGAGTAGCTGTAGGGGCGTCTGGCCAAATAGTGTATACTAGTGATGGAGGTATTAATTGGACTGATGCAACTACAAGTGTTGGAAGTACCACCATGCGCGGAGTATCAATGAGTGATAGTACCAATGGAGTAGCTGTAGGAGAGTCTGGCCAAATAGTGTATACTAGTGATGGAGGTATTAATTGGACTGATGCAACTACAAGTGTTGGAAGTACCACCATGCGCGGAGTATCAATGAGTGATAGTACCAATGGAGTAGCTGTAGGGAATGGCGGAACTATAGTTTTTACTGCTCCACCTTCTACTGCTCCACCTTCTACTGCTCCACATTCTACACCTTCTACACCTTCTACACCTTCTACACCTGATGGAGGAAGTTCTGCTAGTAAACATGATACCAGACCAACCTTTGGATTAGATCACAAAACACACACACACAACTAAT
>LFLC01000051.1 GCA_001543015.1 Nitrosopumilus sp. LS_AOA
TATAAATTTTATATAAAAATTATACATAAATTCTATTTAATCGATCTATAAATTACTAAATTTTCTGTAGAAATTATTGAAATTAACAGGAAAAATTGCACTGATTACTGGTGGAAGTAGAGGAATAGGATTTGCAACTGCAAAAATAATGTCAGAAAATGGAGCAACAGTAGTAATTACTGGAAAAGATTCCAAAAGATTAGAAAAATCAGTATTAAAAATTCCTAATTCTATTGGATTTGTAGCAGACATTAGAAAAACTGATGAAGTAAAAAATGTTGTAAGAAAAACAATTGAAAAGTTTGGTAAATTAGATATTTTAGTAAATAATGCAGGAATATTTCCAAAGATAAAACAATTACATGAAATTGATGAGGATGAATGGAATGAAGTTTTAGATGTAAATCTTACTGGACAGTTTAGATTTACTAAAGAAGCAATTCCTCATTTACAAAAAACATCTGGTTCAATAATTAACATTTCATCGGATGCAGGATTAAAAGCGTATCAAGGGTTTAATGCCGATGCATATTCTGCATCAAAAGCTGCTTTAATTATACTAACAAAATGTTGGGCACTTGAATATGCTAAATATAAAATTAGAGTTAACTGCATTTGTCCAGGTGTAGTAGATACAGATATGACAAAACAATTTTTGAAAACGCAACAAGATAAAGATTTCATGGATAATGAACATCCAATTGGTAGAATTGGAAAACCTGAAGAGATAGCAAAAGCAATAATGTATTTTGTATCAGATGATGCATCATGGACTACAGGTGCAGTACTTGCAGTAGATGGAGGAGAATCAATCAAATGAATTCACATGAATTTAATACAACCTTGGAAAGTAAAATACGATGAAAGACAAAAAGGAAAGAGCAAAGCTGATTGCACTATTAGGAGGAATTTGGATAATTGTTACGTTACCATTACCATGGATAATAAATAATCCACTAGTTTCAGAATCTCAATTTATTACAATACTTGGAATTATAGGAATTATGTCAGTGCCATTCATTGCTCTAGGCATAGCATGGACATTAAAACCAGAACTAACAACTTGAGAATAATAATTGAAAGACATTCCTATTTCTGATAAAATTCCTGAGTTAGATATTGCTATCAAGGCTGCAGAAGAGGCAGGAGAAGCAATTTTAGAGATTTATCAAAAAGGTTTTGAAACAGTCAAAAAAAGTGATGATTCTCCAGTTACAGAAGGAGATCTAAAGAGTAATGAAATTATCAAAAAAATTCTCTCACAGACAGACCATATGATTTTATCTGAGGAGGATAATGATGATAAAAATCGATTATCAAAAGATATGATTTGGATAGTAGATCCACTTGATGGTACTTCTGATTTTATTGATAAAACAGGTGAATTTACAATAATGATTGCGTTAATAAAAAATAAGAAACCAATTCTTGGAGTAATTAGTTGGCCAACTGAGAAAACATTTTTTGTTGCACAGAAAGGATGTGGGGCATTTAGATACTCAAATGAACAATGGCAAAAAATGGATGTAACTAAAGTTACTGAACTGCAAAAGTGTAGAGCTATTGGTTCAAGACACCATTTATCAGACAGAGAAAAATTATTTATCAAAAAATTAGGCATTAAGGATTTTACAAGTATAGGAAGTTCATTAAAAGTTGGAAAAATCAGTTCTGGAGAAGCTGAAGCATACATTACAACTACAAATAAAATGAAAGAATGGGATACTGCTGCATCTTATTGTATAATTTCAGAAGCTGGAGGGAAAATGACTGACATGTTAGGAAATGATATTTCATATAATAATGAAGATGTTTTTCATAAAAATGGAATTTTAGTTACAAATGGATTAATTCATGAAAAAATTCTTGAAGAGTATAAAAAATTAGAGTAGGTTTCTTCCTTTAAGAAAGTCCTTTACTTTGTTTGCACTATCTGAAAGTGAATCATGTTCTGTGTCAACTACTAAATCAGCTTTTTCTGGAGCCTCATATGGATCATCAATTCCTGTAAATCCTTTAATTTCTCCTGCTCTAGCCTTGGCATACATGCCTTTGACATCTCTTTCTTCACATTTTTCAAGTGAACATTTTACATAACATTCTGCAAATTGATCTCCTGCACCAATAATCTCTCTTGCATTAGCTCTATTCTCAAGATATGGAGATACTAGAGACACTACACTTGGAACACCGTGATTCAACAATAGTTTTGCTAAATGTGCAACTTTTTTGTTGTGTTCATCACGTCCTGCTTTTGAAAAGTCTTTTGGGGAGAACCATTCTCTTAGTTCATCACCATCAAGCATTGCCAAATTCGGAATATCTTTTTGCAAATCTTTTACGATGGTAGTCTTTCCTGAACAAGGAAGACCAGTCATCCAAAGAATGAAAGGTTTCATGAGTAAAAATATCCAAACAGCCCATAAAGAGCTTACGTTAATTTTTGGCCCAAGGTTGGTTTTCTAAATAATCAATTTCCTTAATCATCTCTTCCACTTTTTTTACTATAGCAAAAACTGATCTGTATTGTTCATACATTTCAATTTCTTCTTCTTTAGATAAAATATCATCTTCTACATCATCAAAGAATTTGTTTTCTTTGTTTAGATGATCATTTAGAAATATTCCATATGTTCTCAAATATCTTGATACTGGTTCTTGTGCATCTTCTCCATTTTCCCATCTTTTAAGATGATGTGATATTTGTCTAGCAATATTTCTACCAAATTCATGTTCAATCAAAAATTTTCGAATTTGATCTTTTAGAGTATCATAACTTGCAACACATGGAAAATACGAATCTTCTTCTCTTGAATGATGAATAGTGTCAACAAATTCTGAAATTACTATGGTAATTTTTCTAAGGTCTGAAAATGGAATTTTTGTGCCTTTGTATAATTCATCAGCGCATTTTAAGACAACTTTTTCTAGACGTCTAACTTGATCATGGTCAGCACGAAGTTGGTTTGTAGCACTCACGGTATTCTAGTCTTGAATTGGCTATTTAAAAATCAGTTAAAGAGGTTGAAATTATTAAATTAATCCAGTTTAACTTTTATCAGTAGATAATTACATTCAGTCAATGAATCCAGTAATTTTATCTATTTTGAATTTATTTCATGGGCAAATAGATGATATAATTTCGTTTTCAGATTTTGACACAAGTTTAATTTTTAATAAAATTTTTGAAATACAAAATTCTATTTCAACACTATCTATTCAAGATGGTCCAATTGCGTCAGCTCCTGTAATATTACTTGCAGCAGGAGTAGTAATTTTTCTTGGAGTTGCAGGAGAAGCATTTTTCAAAAAAACAGGAATACCCGATGTTGCATTTTTAATGGTTCTTGGAGTAATAATAGGACCTGTATTAGGAATTATACAACCAGAAGCAGTCATTGAAGTAGTGCCATATTTTGCGGCACTTGCATTGATAATTATTATGTTTGATGGTGGATTAAATTTAGACATTAAACATCTGATAAAAACTGCACATTTTTCAGTAACACTAGCTGTTCTTGGTTTTATTTTATCAGTTGTAATCATTACACTTGCTGCTCATTATGTATTAGAATGGATTTGGTTAGAGAGTATTTTGTTAGCTTCAATTGTTGGTGGAAGTAGTTCGGCAATTGTTTTTGGTCTTGTGAGAAATATCAAAATTTCAGAAGAGGTCAAATCAATGTTAAGTTTTGAATCTGCACTAACTGATATTTTAGCAATGATTGCTGCATTCATTTTATTTGAAGCAGTACTAATTGGACATTTTGATTTACAAACATTGCAAGAAACACTTGGTAGAGCAGTAGTTGTAGGCTTGGTTCTTGGATTTGGTGTTGGAATTCCTTGGATGTATGTTTCAACAAAGTTTGGTAATGCTCAGCATGCATACATGCTTACATTAGGAATTTTGTTTGTTTTGTTCTTTTTGGCAAATTCATTTGGTGAATCCGGAGCATTAACTGCACTTGTGTTTGGTTTAATGCTTGGAAATAAACGCCACCTCTCACGAGTACTCAAATTTAAGCTGCCAAATATTGAGAGAGATGATCCAACACACAATCAACTAACATTTTTGGTAAGATCATTTTTCTTTGTATTTGTTGGATTAATGGCAAGTTTTGGAAAAGTAGAATATGTTGTATTTGGAGTTTTGATTACAATTGCTGTTTTTGGTGGAAGAATATTTGTTGGAAAAATAACTCTAACAAAAAGATTTTCCAAGCTTGATAGAGCTGTTACTAATTCAATGATTCCTAGGGGGTTAGCTGCTGCAGTACTTGCAACATATCCTATAACTATGGGTTTACCAAACGCTGAAGCATATCCACAAATAATTTTCTTTATCATTTTAACATCAGTAATTATCACAACTATTGGATTAGGAAAATCAAAGAAAATTCCCCCACCTGCAGCAGTTGAAGGTGGATTTGTCAAAAAATCACCTGGGGATTCTGATGATGGTGGATTAATTGAAAAGACGGCTGATAATTCAATGATTGATTCAGTTGATGGTGGATTTGTCAAAAAATCACCTGATTAGAATTGTTGATAATGTAGAAATTATAATTCTAAGTTTTCTTTGATTATTTGCATATACTTTTTGTTGTATTCATTAAATAATTGAATTTTATTTTGAGCCAAAGCCACTGCACCAGGCCTACTGTTGATGTGTTTTTCAGCAATTTTTTGCTGTTCTAACAGTTTTTCTAGATTCTCTTTAGGTTGTGATTTTAATTCTTCAAGTAAGATATCTAATTCTTTTTCAAAAATATTTTTCGTATCAGGATGTGCAGGTGGATCAGCACCAATTATTACTTTGGTCTTAATATTCCCAAAAACTTTTTTTTCTAATTCAATCAATGAAAATTGGTAAAAAATAGTATTATAAATTCAATTTCATTTTAATCAAGTAAAGTAAT
>LFLC01000041.1 GCA_001543015.1 Nitrosopumilus sp. LS_AOA
ATACTACAGTTGTAGTTGACATTAGTTAAAGTAGAGAGAGTTAGATGATAACGTGTAGTTCGTATGAAATGAACAAAAAAGTCTTCTAATACCATGGGGACATATACAATCAAACCAATAAATGGAAAATTAGCAATATAATACTAAAATATAATTATTGTAAAACAAACTATGCATGAATGCCCAATAGGCCTTCAAGGGATGTATTACTATCTAAAATTCTTGGAAATGATTCATTGTATTTTCTTACATGACGAATCATATCAAGATTTTTTGTAGCCATTGCCATTGCAATTCTACCAGTCTGCCCTTCCCCAATTCCGCAATTAACATTGATGTGTAGATGTTTGAAAATTTTTGATGCAATAAGTTTTGAGTGAATCTGCGAATTATTATCTGAAACAATTACAAAATTATCCCCTCCAACAAAGAATCCCAATAGCATGTTTTCATAGCAATAGTGAGATATGATTTGATGAGTTGCCTGAACCATCATTGTAACATCATAAGATGAGGTAGTTTTTTTCATCTCAGTAATTCCCTCAATATCTAAATGGATTAGATGAATACCATCATTTTTGGTATTAGCATCTACTGCGGCACTTATTGTATCAGGACAATTTACTGCCATTTTTGCTGCGTGTGCCTGCTTATTTGCCATAAGGGGTAAGGAGGAATTTGAAATAGCCATGGATATTTCAAAAGGGAAAAGCGTCTGGATTTTTGTTTTAATATCCAAATGATCAGAATAGGATATACCATCACTGATTGCAAAAAATTCATCAAATCGATTTGAAAAGACCAACCCACCTCTAACTGAAAATAAGTTTTGTAATGTCTCATATAGAGAACATTGATACATCTGGACTTTGTGTTCTCTATCATTTCCTAAAGAATGAGTCCATGAACCATAATTGTCATTTGATAGTATAGTGATTTGCACCATTATTTTATCACTCATAAATTTTTGAGTAATTCATCACATCAAACATTAATTGTAATTACTTTTTTTCTCTATTAACAAGTGATTTGTTTGAATCAGACAGACAAATTAAATTCCGGGGACAGGTGCAGTAAAAATAATTCCATCTAAGAATTTTCCCATGAATAAACTAATTGAAAACATTGCGATGCCTCCAATTGTAAGTAATAGTCCAATGTGGAAAAATACTGTCTTATACGTTCCACCTTGAATTACTTTGATTGCAAATCCGCTAATCACTGATGTCATGATTAGCAGCATAGGCATTAAAGCTGCCATCAATGCTGGATCTATTGGAGTTAACTCAAATGCAGCGTTTGATATATCGCCTGCAGACATTTCTTGAAAGAGTTCAGTTAGTTTACTCATTAACCCAAAGATACCCAAAGATAAAACATGCAATATTACAACTACTAATTGAAACGTTGATGCATTTTGTCCACGTTTTCCTCTCATTTCTGTGACTTTTTTTGTTATATCAGAAATTACGTTTCCTACAATATTCATATTAGCACCCTTGTATACTGAAACTGAAAAAATATCATTACCATTAGCAATCAGGTGATTTCCTGCATCAATTGAAAACAAGTTAAATGCCAAAATTTGGTCAATTCTATTTTTGATTCTATTTTTTAGAGCTGTAATATGAGGTTGGATTTCCCCAAAATTACTTCTCATTACTGCTTGAAGTGCTGTACCCATTGAACCAGTTGTAGCGTATAATTGTCCAAAATGAAGAATAAACATAGGATACCATTCAGTATAAGCTGAAACTCTTGATTCCTCTTTTTTTGCCAGGATTCCAGGGTACAATAATGGGATTCCAGCCAAACCTACTGCAAGAACTGGTGGAATTAGGCCTGAAATAATTAATACTGCACCAATTCCAATAGCAGGAATTAGTCCCATGTACATTTTCATGCGGAATTTTTTCTCAATATCCTTATCAGTGAAGGCTAGTTTATCTCGAGAAAATGTGAAAAACATCATTACAACAAAGACTGCCATTCCGCCGCCAGTCCCAAGCATCGATACAATTAGAATTTGCTCAGCATCTCCAAATCCCATTAACATGCTCATTATAGCATTAGCTGAAATCATAAATGATGCAGTAGACATTAGTGTGTAAAACATTTCAGAAAATAATTTTTGGCTTTCTAAATTTGCCTCATATTTTATTGAAAATGTTTGCAATGCATTTTTTAATTCATCTTTGAGAAACAATCCCAAATCATCACCTAGTCTTACAACTTGGGATAGTTTTACTAGCAGTAGTTTTGTTGGATCATCTGCTTGGTCAGATACTTTACGTGCAATCATCTCACAAGATGTAGCAAGTCCATATGACCACCCAACTCCCAATCGATACGTATCCTGAAAAGCCTCTGAATATTTTCCATACTTTGAATCCTTTCCGGTTTTGAATAGTTCTACAGCTCCAATCTCACCTGTAGAAATGCAATACAAAAATGCAACAAAATAAACAAAGTTTTCATCTACTTTTGAGCCACTATCAATAATTGAACTAAGTTTTGGAATTGCAAGTTTCATTGCATTTGAAGTTCCTTTAGATATTCGTCCAATCCAATTTCATTGCAATGTGAAATTGCATTAAAGACATCATAATAATTGAATATTTTTTTCTCAAGCATTGCCTCTAAAATCTTTGCGCGTAGCTCCATTTCCACATAGAGTTTTCCTTCATCTTTTCTCATCATTCCTCGTTTTTCTAAAACTTTGGAGATAAACAAAGCACTACTTCCACGTCCTTTGAATTGTACAGTATCAGTTCCTGCATCCCAAGTAAAGACGGGAATAAACATTACATTACCGTCATTAGATATTCCAATAATTTCATTAATAGATAATACACGACGGACACGTTTCCCATCAGGATTTAGCACTGCCCCCTGAAACAAGGCCATATTCAAATTCTCCATATAGGTTTTAGGAATATTGATTGGATCATTTGAGAGTCTCTGGATGAGTGGAACCATTCCTGCTGCGTGAAATGTAGCCATTACTGGGTGGCCAGTCTGCATTGCAGAAAATGCAACATTGCCTTCAGCACCTCTAATTTCCCCCACAAGGATGTAGTTTGGACGCTGTCTTAATGCTGCTTTAAGAAGGTCATCCATAGTAACACTTGATGCAGGATTTCCAGTATTCCTAGTTGCTTCTGTAATCCAGTTGTTATGTGGAAGTGTTAATTCAGGAGTATCCTCAATTGTTACTACCTTCCAGTTTGATGGAATAAAAGCAGTAAGTCCCATCAGAGTAGTAGTTTTTCCTGATGCAGTTTCTCCATTTACAAAAAGACTCATTCCAGCTTCGATCATCATCCACAGATATGCAACTTGGGTATAATCCATGACACCTGATGTTAAAATTTGAATAATTGATAATGGAGTACTAGCAAACTTTCTAATTGTGCAGTTTGTTCCTTTTCTACTGATATCCTTACCAAATACAATATTAATTCTAGAACCATCAGGTAATGTTGCATCAACTACAGGTTTTGCATGAGATATTGTTTTCCCAAATTGCTCAGAGAGACTAATGATTAATTCATCAATTGCCTCAACACTAAGAAATACTGGAACCTTTAGTGTTCCAAATGCTTTGTGAATAATGTACATGTTTCCTGCTCCAATAATTGAGATATCCTCCAAGTTTGGATCATTAAGAAATGGATCAAGTAATCCAGTTCCTGCTCTTTTTTGTAAAAAATGGTATTTTAAAGCAGGTAGTGCGGATGCAAGTACTGGAATTTTTTCAATTTTAAATGGGTCACCAAGTTTTGTATAATCTACTTTAGCAGAAGTAGTTTCTAATATTCCATCTAAAAAGTGATCAACCATTGCAAATCTTTCAGTAATTTCTGCTGGAGGATTTAATTTGCCTGCTTTTGCTGCAAACACCTTATCTGCAAAGGCCATTAATTCTCTATCAGGTTCATCAGGCTCAATTATGATGTATTCTTTGTATCCATCATCCATTGTAGTGTGAGGGTTAATGTGAATAAATGTCTCCTCAGATACAGCATAAATCAAATTGGGGTCTTTGAGTTTTTTGTGTTCAGGTTTTAGTTCATCAGAAAAAAGGGGTAAAGGATTTCCCCTAATTTGATAAGTTTCCAAATATTCTTTCAGGTATAATTTTTCATTTAATGTTTTTACAAAATTTTCATCATTAATTGTAGAGATATCAAAAACCATTTTTTCACCTATGCGTTTGCCGTTGACACTGGAACAATCTTTATTCCAAAAATCAAGTCCACCTCAAAAGCAAATCCAGATGCTGGAGTATCTTGTGCACCAAGCATCTTAATTGCTTTTAGAGTTTTTACTTCTTTATCACCAACAACTATAGTTCCAAGTTTTAGATACACATCACTTGCACCAATTATAGCAGTATTGGTAATTTTTGAAAAATCAGAAAAATGACTGGTAATAATTACTGTTTTGCCCTTGCCAACAATTTCTTTGCAAAATGAGAGAAAATTCAAAATGGATTCTTCACTTGAATTTCGCACCATGGGTGAAATGGAATCAAGTATAACTACATCATATTCATCTGCTTTTTTCATCATGTATGCTTTAATTTCAGCTAGGATTCGTTCAGAGTTTTTTTCAGACCAATTAGCATCTGGGATATATATTGGAACAAACAATATTTGACTTCGTACAAATGCTCGAGTGAAATTAAAAGTAATTGCCTTCATTTTTTGAAGATATTGTTTAACAGTATTCTCAATTACACACATTACTCTTTTTTTAGATGAAGTAAGTCCAATCATCATTTGGGCAGCAAGTGCACTTTTACCAGTTCCATGTTCTCCTGCAATAAATATAAGTGAGGGAGCAGGCAATCCGCCACCAAATTGTCTATCAATTTCCTCATTTCCAGTAGATATGATCTCAAGCATAAGTACACCTTAATTGCATCATAATGAAAAGAAGTCAAATTTTGGATTTAAGATAATGTTTGCTTTTTTTGAACAATGCTTAGACTGTTCTTGTTGCACTGGCAACAACACCATTAGGAGTTGAAACTATCACTATTAGATTAGTACTAGATTCTAGGTTATTTTGCACAGTAACGCGAAAATTCATTGTTTCACCATTATTAAGAATTTCAGGATCTATAACATCAGTAATCCAAGACGATATACACCATTCACCAGGTACAGGCGGACATGATGACACATAGGAAATAGTTTCAGTATATGTTGTTCCAGTGCTATCATAAGTAACTATAACATCAAAGTTTTCAAAATCCCATAATTTTTCAGAATTAGTATTAGTCATGTTAAAATTAAATATAGCATTTGTTCTAGGATCATCTTCAATTACAATAGTAAGATCTTGTTTGAATTGATCAAACATAGATAATTTTTAAAAATAGATTATTTATTTTTAATATTTAGAATATAATTGATTATCATCAGAGTTAAAATCAAAGAGATTTTTCAAGAGATTCAACAATGACATGTGAAAAACTAATATTTTTTGTAGAATTTTGAATCATTTTTGCTTGTTTTTTTCTAAGTTTTTTCATTAGTTGATCATCTAAAACAATAGTCACTTTATTACTCAAGGTTATTTCCAAATATGGTAATTACTATTTAAAAATTTGTGTTTTTGTCTTACACAATATATAATTAAATATGAAAATATTAATAAAAAATAAAGATTTTGAAAAGATGATTAGACTTGAATTTACTTAAGATCCTAATACTTCAGCAGCACCTACACTGTAAAATGCATCAGGAGACACTTGATTATTAAATTCTGTAGTTAACCAGTTTCCTGAACGTGCACTAGAAGAAATTCTAATCTCATCCAATAACCCATCGTAATCTCTATCAAGATTTGAGGGATTATTACCAGCATAGATGCTCCAGTTGTTCTGACGTATATCTCCAGAATCTGAAGTAATTGCTACTTGTGTTCCATTTAGAAAAAGTCTCATCCAAGAACCATCATATGTTCCAGTTATCAGATTCCATGATTCAGATTTTTGTAGGTTACTAGGGCCAGATAATGATGTAGTAGTACAAAAATCAAAACTACATGTTTTTAGCATAAAATATGGGGTCGCAGAAGTGTCAACAGCTAAAGCATAAACATGATTGTCTGGCGTGGCAAAGGATGTTCCCTTTGAAAGAATACGAGAAGATTCAGAAAAGCTTTCAAATTTAGCCCATGATTGAATTGTAATTTCATCGCCAGATACATTCCAAGTTCCTAAATCCAAATGATCAGAACCATCAGACCCCTCAAAGTCTTGAGCATCAGCCATTAAACCTACAACATCAACACTTCCAGAATTAGTTGCATCGTGATTATTGCTAGTAGAATCCTCAAAATCATCATTCAAGTGGTAAACTGATTCATAACCATTGGACCATACACCTGTAGGATTTTCTTGGCTTTCAGTTACACTGTGTCCATAGTACATGTACAGAGTTGTATCAGTCAAAGCATACAGTTGTGGTACTTTAACCCAAGCAACTAATGTACCATCAGAGTTATCATATTTTTCTATTTCATGATCTAATTGAATTCTACCATTGTATGATGTAAAAACAATATCTCCACCATCAGCTTGTGCATTATCTTGTAAATCAGAATCTGTAAAATTAATTAGCACCGGGAAATTTATTTGATATTCTGGAACTTGTGCATTATCAATGGTGATAGTTTTTCGATATGACCAAGTAGGGTCATACCAATCTGCAAATTCTTCATTTGGATCAACAGTATAGAATGTGTTTGGGAATCGTTGATTGTTATACTGTGTTAACATCCAATCAGAACTACGAGCAACATCTGAAATTCTAAACTCATCAATCATGCCATCCCATGTTCTATCGTATTGAGTAATCCTCTCACCAATACCTACAGAAAATCCATCATTCAAATCAGCCATAGTTAGACTTTCAGTAGAACTATCTTGTGGCACACCATTGATGAATAATTTCCAATAAGTGCCATCAATAGTCCATGCAATATGATACCACACATCAGCGATAGGTACAACATACGATGTGGCTTCAAATTCATCATTACCATTCAAAGAATTCCATGAGCGAAATCCATTGGATAAATCATCTAACCACAGATACGTACGATCTAGAGAAGAATACCAAAAACTAACAATGGTAGTATCTACAGAAACATTATCAGCATAAATCCATGCCTCGGCAGTCATAGAATCAAGAGAATTCAAACTGTTGGAAGTTGAAATATCAATTACGGAATTAAATCCATCAAAATCATCAGCTCCGCTAATAAATCCACTCACAGTTTGATCAACATTTCCACTAACTGTACCATCATTTCCATATTGGGTGGAATCAGTGTGAATTCCAGAAGTTTCATTGAGATGTTGAATCACAATAAAATTATCATCCCAAACACTTTGAGCATTTTGTTGGTTTGATGCAAAGCTATTTCCATAATACATGTAGATATCAGTATCAACGATAGAAGACAAACTAGGAATATTTACCCAAGCAACCAGAGTTCCATCAGAGTTATCATATTCTTCAATCTCATGATTTAATTTTGTTATCTTGTCACTGGAAGTAAATAAAATATCATCACCATCAGCTTGTGCAGTATCTTGCAAATCAGTATCTACAATACTAATCAAAACAGGAAAATTTGTCAGATTACCTGTAACTTGATCATGATTTATTCTAATTATTTCTCTAGAAAGCCAATTGGGACTATACCATGCACATTCTGAATTGCCAGTATCAAAACTGGTGGTTTGCATTTGTCCCACAGCACTTACAAACGTCAATGAAATAGTTGATGTTTCATTATACAAAGGATAACTTAATTGTGTAAAAATTTCTGCTTTTTCATTGGAGTTAATCAAACCGGGGTCTATCCCATCTCCAATGATTTGACTTATTGTCCAGTTTCCAGAAGGGATTTCTCCACTAGTACTTCCATCACATTCTATCGAAATATTTGAACTAGAATAATAGGATGGTGTTTCAGTTACACTAGTTCTGACTCCATTAATTAATGCATCATAAGTGACAAATACGTTTGAATCCTCATAATTCCATAATTTTTCTAAACCAGTATTTTCTAACACAAAACTAAACCCAGATAAACCACTTTCTGCAGATGTACTATCAAATACAAAACTAGTTTTCTCATATTTGTTAGATGATTGGAAACTATCATGCATACTTTCTTCCACCTCATAGCCATTAGAAATCATCATCATTGTTGCAACACTCATAGTAACAATAACTGTCAGGATAATACCACCACTAATGGCAATCCCAAGTCCCATAATAGTTAAAAAATTTCAGAGAATATCAGTAGCTGTTTTTTTTTACAGATAAACAGCATTTCAGGAAAAAAGGATATCCTAATATCCGTTTTTCATAAATTTGAATAAATAGTAATTTTTGAAAAAATGAAAAAGAAGAAAATGGCTAAACCAGTATTATTGGTTAACCTAAGTCGACTACTGCATCAACAATATTAGGTACTTGACGTTCTACAGTTAGTGCAGCTCCGGTTGCTGGAGTATCTTGTGCACCAAGCATCTTAATTGCATTATAATGAAAAGAAGTCAAATTTTAGATTTAAGATAATGTTTGCTTTTTTTTGAACAAGGCTTAGACTGTTCTTGTTGCACTAGCAACAACACCATTAGGAGTTGAAACTATCACTATCAAGGTAGTACTACTTTGCAAAGAATTTGCAATCTCAGTTGTAATTGTAATGATCTCACCATTGTTTAGTATTTGAGGATCAATTACATCGTCAGTCCATGAAGCAATACACCATTCTCCAGATACAGGAGGGCATGCAGTATCAAATGTTTGAGTTACAGTATGAGTATTACCACTGCTATCATAAGTAATTATTACATCAAAATTTTCAAAATCCCAAAGTTTTTCCAAGTTTGAATTTGTAATATCAAAATTAAAAGTAGTGTCGGTTCCAGGAGAAGATTCAATTGATACACTGATAGATGTTTTTATTAATTTACTTTCCAAATCAGAAGTTTGAGAACTAACATCAGAAAAAGATGCGGCAGTATCAGTAATCCCCATAAATGTAAAAATCACATAAGTTATTCCAAAGAGAATAATTCCACCACTAAGTGCATTACTTAGACCCATAGAAAATCACCTCAAGATACTGAGAAAACATACTCATCAGATACTCCATTTGATATGACAAATTGAACCAGATATGATTCACTACTAGTTATTGCAATACTATCTTGTATTGCAATTTGAATTGTTTGACCCTGAGACCATACAGAACTAGTAGTGGTACCATTGAAAACCCATTGAGGTGTAGTACCAATAGCATATCCCACATTGCCCGCCGCGTTAATCGGCCCAAAATACGCATCCATCATGTCTAATTTAGTAATGGGACCAAGTCCAGTATTTTTTACCCAGACATTTACTGAAGTGCTATTAATTTGACTGACATGAATTATCTCAAATTTACTTAGCATTTTTTCTTTTTGAGCTTCAGTTGTTGCAGTGTAAATCCCTTCAAATGTTCCAACTTTAGAGATAACAATTCCAGTAATCATTCCAGCAATAATGACTGATGCAATAATTAAAACACCTTCACTAATTACACCTGATGCCATTATGGCACCTCATTAACTATAGAATCAGAGTTAGATCCTTCGGATTTTTTTTGTAATGAATCAGAATTATTTTTTTTATCAAGATAAGATAAAAGTTGATTTTCATCTAATGTAATTTTACAAGTTTTGCAATGAACTTTAATTAATTCTAATACTTGTTCAGATTCAAAGTCATTTGATAGTTCATCAATTAGTGATATAATTTCTTCAGATAAATTTGAAGTATCTACTTCCATAACATCTGGATTGATTAATTCAGGAGCTGATGGTGTTAGTTCAGGAGCTGATGGTGTTAGTTCAGGAGCTGATGGTGTTAGTTCAGGAGCTGATGGTGTTAGTTCAGGAGCTGATGGTGTTAGTTCAGGAGCTGATGGTGTTAGTTCAGGAGCTGATGGTGTTGGTTCAGGAGCTGATGGTGTTGGTTCAGGAGCTGATGGTGTTGGTTCAAGAGCTGATGGTGTTGGTTCAGGAGCTGATGGTGTTGGTTCAGGAGCTGATGGTGTTGGTTCAGGAGCTGATGGTGTTGGTTCAGGAGCTGATGGTGTTGAGGAAGGAGCAATTAGTTCATCGACATTAATTTGTTGAATGTTTTTCTTAAATGAATCTTCTTTCATAAAATTTAGTGGATTATTTGCATCAGTTGTGAGTAATTTAATGTCAGTTAGAGTAGTCTCAAATGAGGAAGAAAGTATTTCTACTTCTTCTTTTACAATAGTAAGATCTTGCTTGAATTGATCAAAATCAGTTTTAATTGTTTGAATATCATTTTCTACAGGCTCCATTTTTTCCATAATTAGTAAACTTGCATCCTCCATAGTACTCTCAGTATTAGGAGAAGAGGTATTGGCATCTGCTAATAATGCATCAATTTCGGATAAATCACCTTCAGACTTTTCAGCTCCTGCAATTAGTGCATCAATATCGGATAATTCACCTTCAGGCTTTTCAGCTCCTGCAATTAGTGCATCAATATCTGATGAACCACCTTCAGGCTTTTCAGCTCCTGCAATTAGTGCATCAATATCTGATAATTCACTTTTTTGTGGTTCTGAATCAGAAACCAAAGAATCAATGGAATTAGAAGTTTTAGATGTACCACCTGATTTTTTAACTGAGATATTTTTTAATGATAAATTTTTTAGTTTCAATTTTTTAATGTTTAGACCAACTAAAATTCCAGCTAAAGGAATTCCCAAAGTAAACAAGGCAATGTCTCCATCAAAAATGAATTGAGGAAACATCTCATAGAGTACAAGAAAATACATTGCAAATCCAGCTAGAATAATAATTTTGAGATTGCTTTGGCTAATTTTGAGTTTAGAAAAAATAGTTGATGGGAGGGGCAAAAAAAGCACCTAACCCAAATCTACTATTGCATTGGTGATTGATGGAACTTGTCTTTCTACTGTCAAGGCTGCGCCAGATGGAACAATTAGTTCTATTTTGATTTTATCGAGTGCTACAGGTCTTTCTGAGACTTTGTAGACTACTGCCAAAACAGCTGTTTCACCTTGTTCTAGAATATCATTTGGAGCACTTTGATCGGACTGACTAAAGTAAATGAATGCTGCAGTATCTGCAACTGTTTCATCACTAAATGGATCATTTGCTAACAAATCCCAATCTTCTCCAGTATCAGTGTTCTCAGAATTGCTTGCAGCTCTTGCTACAGCAGTTGCTAGACTTTTGTATTCTGCACTAGATATAAGACCTGCATAGATATTGTCGTAATTTAGAGAATTACTGACATATTTTATTGCTGTAGTCTCTGGATCAAGATTGATGTTATCTCCACCGGATGCTATCTTAATTGGAAATGCGGTTACATTTAGTGTACCGCCACCAGCTGCGTTAACATATCCTGAACCTATCACTTTACCAGCAACTTGCATACTGCTACTTGCTTCGCTCAAACTAGAGATGATAGAAGTTTTTGCCTTTTGTGAAGTAGTGAATCCCATGTTAAGTACAACAAATGCTAAGGCTGCAGCAACGATTACAAATGCAATCATGACTATTGCAGACTCTACACCGATGACTCCACGATGAGACTGTCGCGTTCCTTTTCGTTGTAATTTCATTGATTATTAAAATGAGAATAGTGGTATATCATGGCGTGTGTTTGAGCTGATCAAACATGATTTGTAAAAAATAGAGTCATTTAAGATTTTGAAGAAAATTCACAGCATCAAAGTATTCTTGCTCTACAATTAATCCACTACCATACCAACATATTGATTGGGAATACCAAAAAGGTAGTAAAATGTCATTAAAAGTAAAACTAGAATCAAGTATAAAATTATCACAGAGAACTAATGCATCAGATTTTAAATTATAATCAAAATTATTAATTGGCATATTTAATGAAAGATTAGTTGATTCACTTGGAACCCCATAAACCAATTTTAAAAGATAATTTTCATCATGTTTCCAAATAGAACTTGAAATATCTATAGATACATCAAATGTAGAATCAGATTCAAATGAATAAAGTTTATGAAAAATCAGCTGGTTTTTACTATCATATATCAAAATTTCATACTCAGTATTTCCAAGGTCAGACTCTACTAATCCATTAATTATCAATATTTCAGAATCTGTTACATCATATGAAATATCTAATGTTGATTGATATATTCCAGGTCTATCTTCATAAAAAATTTTACCAGTAAACCATGGATGAATTTCACAAAAATAATAGTATCCAGCAAATCCTGGATTTTCTAAAGAAACAGAAAAACTATCACCAGGGGGTAAAATATCAGTGGAAAAGAATTCTCCAGAATAATCAGGATGTGCAGCAATTCCACTTGTAATTTTATGAGTAACAGAATCTTGATTAATCCAAGTTACAGTGTCACCTGATGAAATTGGTAGTTCAAGCGGAGAAAACAATTCATCTTTTTGAATACCTTCATGAGGGTTCAAAAATATGCTCCAAGTGTTTTCACCATACACAGATGAAACACCAAGAGGTAAAATCAAAATAAATCCCAACAATATCACAATACTTACAAATATCATCAAAGTGAATTCAAAACTTACAAATTATAAGAGTTGTTTGTTTGATATGAACAAAATAAAAAGTTAGATTCTTGATTAATTTTGAGATTAACCAAGGTCTACTATCACAGATGATATGTTTGGAACAGTTCTCTCCATTGTTAATGGTGAACCATTTGGAAGAATTACCTCAGCTCGAATTATATCAAGTGACTGTGGTCTTTCATCAACACCATTTACATTATTTTGTCCAAATACAATTGCAAACATTCCATGCTCACCTTGGTCCAAGATAAAGTTGTCATTTCTATTTACGTTAAAATAGAATATAGCTTTTGTGTCAGTAGGACCAGCACCAGTATTATTTACTGGATTGATACTGATATCTATAGCAGAATCAGTAATTGCGGCTTGCATTGCACTAGCCAAAGTATCATGAATACCAGATGATAATGCACCAGCATAGATATTTCCATGCTCTATAGTATCACCAATATATCGAATAGCAGCATTTGATGGATTAAGATTAATTGATGCTCCTCCAGATACAATTTTGACAGGTATTGCAGTTGCGTTAAGTTTACCTGCACTCACATCACCTGAACCGGTGACTTTACCTGCAATTTCTAAAGCACTACTAGCTTCAGCAGTACTAGAGACTATGGCTTGTTTTGTCTTTTGTGTAGTAGAGAATCCCATGTTAAGTACAACAAATGCTAAGGCTGCAGCAACGATTACAAATGCAATCATAACTATTGCAGACTCTACACCGATGACTCCTCGATGAGAATGTTGCATTCCCTTTCGTTGTAATTTCATTGATTACTAAAATAAGAATAGCAGTATATCATGGCGTGTGTTTACTGTGATCGTACAACATTAGATCAAAGACTTTGTGTTCGTTTACAAAAAACATACAGAGCCTAATTATAACTAATTTTTAGATAAAGTAGATGACAAATATAATGAAATGTCAATCGAGTACATTTTTTGTACAAGTAAAGTCAGTAATAAATAATACCAAAATACAGAGTGAGGTAATATGTTAAGTAAAGAAGAAATTTTCTCATCTTTGATTCATTTTGGTTTAGAAGAAATTGATGCAAAAATCTATGTGGGATTACTTCAAATGGGTTCAGTCACAGTTGGTACAATGGCCCAAAAATTAGATGTAGACAGAGGTAAGGCATATAGATCACTAAACAAGCTAAGAAACATGGGTGTAGTTTCTACAACCTTTTCAAATCCTACAATTGTTAATGCTATTGAACCATCAGAAGCACTAACAAGTGTGATTCAAAAAAAGGAAGATGAAATTATAATGTTACAAAAATTAGCAAGACCGCTAGTTGATAACCTAAAGAACTTTGAAAAAGAAACAGTCCCAACAGACTTGTCATCTTTTTCAATTGTGCAAGGAAGATCAAATATCTATACTAGAATTGGAAAATTGATTCAAGAATCAACTGAGAAAATATTCCTAGTTACAACTTCGGATGACTTGATGCGAATGTATCATACATCAATCCCAGATAAAATCCATGAACGAGTGCAAGGTGGTGGAAATGTAAGAATTATCACCAATACATGCGATGTAAAAACTATGGAAATTATCGAGCAATTAGGTGCATCTGAGGTCAAAATTGGAAAACTTCCATCAAAAAGTAGAATGATCATTGAAAATAAACGTCAACTGATAATGTCAGGTGCAATGAAAGAATCAATGGATCTCAATGATGAAGTGGATTCAATCATGTATACAAATTCTACAGAAATGGTAGAAAACATGTTTAGTCTTTGTACACACCTATGGAAAAAAGCAAAACTCATGCAAGCAATTCCTTCAAACTAACTTTTTATTTTCTTTTATTTTTTTTTCTTTTATTTTATTAATTCCTGAAATTCAGATGTTTCAGAAATACTTTCAAATATTATTTCATTTAATGCCATAAGTTTGTAAAGATCATTTAATTTTGTAATTTTGGATAAAATCTCAAGTGATTGTTTTGTATTTCCTTGTATCATTTGAATTTTTGATTTTTGGTATTGTGCAAAATTATAGAGTTTGTCAGTTTCTGAAATTTGTTCTAAACAAAGAATAGACAAGTCATATTTTTTTTGAGAAAAGTAGGCAAGCGATTTTTTATAAATTACCTGTGAATCACGCGGTTTATTCTTTAATGCATGTTCAAAGAAATTAATGGCTTTATCATAATTATTCAAAATTAAATGGATTTTTCCTAATTGAAATAATATAGATGCATTAGTTTTATCTGATTGTAATAATTTCATCCAAATTTGCCCCGATTCTTCATGACGCCCAAGAATTGATAATAATTGAGATTTTTGCTCCAAAAGAGGTTTAGATTCAGAGTCTTGAGATAATAGTTGATCAGTTAAAGACAAAGCGTTTTCATAATTTCCAGTTTTTAGGGAAAGTTCAGAGGCACACTCCAAAGCATCAATATTTTTAGGATCTAATTTGAGAAGAACATCTACACATAGTAACGCCTCTTGGAATTCTTGTTTTTTGGTAAATATTTTTGCTTTGTATAATAGTGCTACATTATTGATCTTTGTTTGTTCTAAAATTTCATTAATAACAATCAAAGAATCACCGAGTTTGTCACTGTTAAAGAGTAAAATCGCTTTTTTGAGAATTTGATCAGTAGGATTAGGAAGAGATTCAGCAAGAGTATCGCAACATTCTACCGCATCATCGAATTTCCCAGTTTTCTCCAATAATGAAATTTTGTAATTCATTGCATCCAGATGATTTGGAGAAATTTCTAAAATATTCTCAAAATTAGATAATGCCTCATTGAAATTATCAATATCCATGTGTGTTTTTCCTAAAAGAAGATGAGCGTCAATGTGGTTAGGTGAAAGATTCAAAATTGCCTCAAATTGCAAAATTGCGTCATTTGGATTATTGTTTGCAATATGAGATGTTCCCAAAAGTAAATGTGCTTCAATATGATTAGGTGAAATTTCTAATAGTTTATCCAAATATGTTAGAGATTTTTTAAAATCATTTTCTTGTGTAAAAATTTGCCCCAACAATAACAGTGAATCGATATGATCATGAATAGATACAATAGACTCCAAAGTACTAATAGAGTCCTCCAGATTTCCAGATTTCAATAACGCTTTACCCAAATAATATTTTGTTTCTAGATTTTCGGGTTCCAATTCCAAGGTATTTTGGAATTGTGTAATGGCCTCAGTGAATTTTTGTTGTACTATGAAGATTTTTCCTTTAATAAAAAATGCCTCAGGAATATTCTTGTATGTAGTTAAGGCATCATCGTAACATAATAGCGCATCATCTAATTTTAAGAGTTTAAAAAGACACAAACCCTTGTTGCATAATGCAGTGTAAGATCGAGGGTTTTTTGCAAGTGCACTTTCATAATATTTTAAAGATTCAGAGAATTGTCCACATGCAAGATAATAATTTGCCAAATTAAGATCATCTGTGAAATCATCAAAGTCATCCTCACCCATATCAGCCTTAATTCGCGCTCTAGAATCCAATAATTTCTCAATTTTTGAGCGTGTATCAATGTCAACTTCAGGTAATTTTGGGAAAAGCGACGTTACTGAAATTTCATGATCATCTAAAATACTTCCAATCAGACCATTTATCATCTTTAATTTAACTAATCCAGAATTAGGCATTTACAATAATCGGGTTCCTAATCTAATAGCATTCTGTGCGTTCAAATTGCTTGAACTCAGGAATGTTCATTTGATACATTTGTACGTTCAGTTTACTTGAACTGGAAATTATATCACTTGTTTTACTTGTTTATATATTGAAATTATTATTATTGACATTATTTGTACTAGTTTTTCTTGTAAATATTGATAAATCATTTGCATTAGAAAGTGATTTTGAATTAGAATACAACATCCTGCCTGAAAAAATACACGCTGATGATACAATATTACTTGAGGTGTATATGATTAATAATGGAAAAGTGATTTTAGATAAAATTCAAGATCTAAAAATAGAGTCATTAGATACATCAATTATCGAAGTAATTAATTTCGAAGAAACTCATGAATATAAAATTCTAATCGAGCTTAAAGCAATTACAGAAGGCGAAACAAGTCTGTATGTATTTACAGAAGGAACTCAAGCAGTGGAAATTCCAATTACAATTAATGGAAATAATATTCCAAAAGGTGTGTCACTAGACATTTTTCCTGACACTTTTGAATTAGATAAAAACAATCAGGGAATATTATCAGTTTTCCTAATAGATGTAAACGGGGATATAACGAGGGCAGATAAAGATTATCAAATCAATATCAGTACTACAAAACCAGGAATAATGTCATTAAGTGATTATACAATTATAATCCCCAAAGGAGATATTGGGTTCAAGCAAGATTTTACAGTTATCAATAATGGGGACATTACAGTTACAATTAAAACAAATGATATGGAAGATTCAGAATTATTAACAGTTGATAAAGCAACCGAAAGAGAGATAGAGTTAACAATAATTCCAGAGGATATTAGTTCAGCAAATACTTCAAGTGGTCACATAATTGCCCAATTATCATCAGGTGGAAAATTAATTAAAGCAACAAAAGATATGACAGTTTTTTTTGAAATAGAGAGTTCAACTGATGCTGAAACAGTAAATACTAGTTTACCCAGCAACGCAATCAACCCCACAGGACATTTCCAAATCAAAAAAGGGCAAACATATGGACATGCATTATTTTCCATACAAAAAGGAGCTACAGATGAATATACAATCACAGCTACATTACAAGACCCCCTAACAATTCTAGAAGCAACCTTTGAAACAATAGATGTGGAATTGTACGGAGATGAACAAATAAAATTTGAACCAATTTCGGTTTTAGCTGATGGGGAAAAACAGTTAGTAGGGATATTATATCTTGAAGATGTAAATGAACACCCAGTTACTGCAAACAGAGACATTATTGTAACGTTTACTGCATCAGACAAATTAATTTCCATCGAAAACTCAATAATTAAAAAAGGATATGAGTCATCTCTAGTGTATGGAAATATGGGATATTTCATTCCAGCAGATACAGAGATCATTCCAAATTTTAAAAATTCTGAAGTTGTTGAGCTAGACATTCAAGGTTTTGAGGAAGGAGCAATTACATTAGAAACGCATGTGTCTACAGATCATTTTCTAAAGGGGGAAGAATATTGGATTACAATATACATGGATGTATCAGGGGAATTATTTAAAATTCCAGATAACCAATATTTCAAAATTTCTGAATCAGAAATTTTTCAAGTAGATGAGGATAGAATTGAAGCATATCCGTATTTTATTTTGGTTCCAATTACTGCAATAGATACAGGTGATGAGGATTTGATAATTAGTAGCGATACATTTGAGACCAGTATTTCACTTTCAAGTACCATATCAAAACCAAATTCATTAGAGATGAAATATTCAGATAATTTATTCACAGGAATAAAAGATACTTTCACGATACAAGTACTAGATACTCAAGAATTACCAGTTAAAATAAATGAAGATACAGAAATCAAAATTTTTTCATCTGATCCATCAATAATTAAGTTCCCAAAAAGTATCACAGTTTCTCAAAAATCGAGTTTCATAACATTAGAGATAATTCCAGAATCACCGGGTGAAGTAGAAATTTCACTAGTTTCTGAAGGATTGCCAATAGTTACAGAAGAACTTACAATAAAGGATTTAACTCCAAGTTTACAAATTACTAGTGCAGACATAATTGATCAAGGTGAGTCATTTTTAGTCTCAATTTTAGCAACACAAAATGGAATTCCACTCAAAAATGCAAAAATCATTTGGGAGTTAGATGGAGGATTCTCTACATTAATTGAAGAGAAAACGGGTCCAACAGGAGAAGCAATAGCATCAATAATTTCAACATCAGATAGTTCAGTTCAAATTTCAGCTACAATTGATAATGGACCCTTTCAATCAGCACATGCATCAAAAATAATCAGAGTCAATACATCAAGTATAGAAATTCCAATCGTAGAAGAGGAGAATAAATCATTTAAAAAACCAAGTATAGAAGGAATTGATCCCATAATGTTCATAATTCCTGCATTAATTGGAGGGGTTGTGATTTACATGAAAAAGAAAAAATCAAAATAAGTATTTTGTAAAAAATAACAAGTTTTCAAAAAATTAAATTGTTGCTAATAATTTTAATTTTTTCAAGAATGTATCATTATTTTGAATGAGAAACTCGGGATTGCAATTTAGCATGTATCCATTATCAATTTTATAAAATTCCCAATTCTCGCAAGTAGTATCATCAGAAATATCAGAATTATCAAACTTCCAATCAAATCCACTTTTTATATCAGATTGTGGATATGCAGGACCTCGTAGTAACAACATGGTGTCACCATAATAATCTACGATAACTTTAGAATTAAATGCACCAGGATACAGATGAATCACATTAGGATGAGAGTTTATTGCTAAAAATTCATTTTCAGTAACAAATTCATTATGTAGTAAAATAACGGAATCATATTTTTTTAAGATATTTGGATTCATGTCAATATCAACATCATCAAGTACATCATATCCTAAAAATTCTAAAATTCGAAAGCTTTTGGCACCTACAGAAAAAATTGGGTCATAATATTCATCAATTTTTACAACATTACAGGTATCACATCGTCCCAAATAGAAATCATGAATTCCATCCCATTGATAAGCAGACTGAGTTAGAATTGGATAAATAACAACTGAATTTTGCGGTGCAACAAGTTCTTCATATTGTTCAAAATATCTAGTCTCAGGTAGTTGAGAAATTCTAAATTCATCATCATTTTCAGCAATTGTTGCATTAGATGTATCAATAGTAATTACAATAATTGACAATAACATTATAGTCATTAAAAAAATCATGATTTTTTTAGTGATTGGCATGGTGATAGTGATTAAAATTGATACTAAAGAAGCATTTTGTTCAATTTAAACAATAACAAAAGTTTGTTCAGGGTGAACAGACTCCAATATATCGACAGATTAAAACTAAATAATTTTAAATGCTCAAAAAAAAATCAAATCTCAAAAATAACGAATTCTCATCAACTAATGAAACTAATCAAAAACCATCAAGAATAAAAAATAAAAAAATCGTCATAGTACTACAAATTGGTGTTTTGTTATTTTTTGGAGCATACTTTACAGGATTACCAACATCATTAGGAGAAGATGCGGAATCACAAAATCCAATTGGGATGTTTAATAGTGTATTAAGTTCTCAAAATCTCAAAGGCGATATCATTTCACTTAATAAATATTGGAAAATATCAAAAGGTTCAACATTAAATATCAATATTATTAATTCTGCATCAATTTCTGAACGATCAATTGACGTAATAAAAGATGCAGTAATGTCTACTAAAGCATTAGAAATTGATAATTCATTTTTAAATAATAAACCAAAAAATTCAGTATCAACTTACTATATTGGATGGAAAGGGGCATTAGATACTGCAGAAAATACAAAAATTCCAGTTCCCAGAAATTTTAAAATCACAAATTCACCAAATGTGTATGGAGACATCATTGTAATACTATCAAACATCAAAGATAGATCAGGAAATACAGGATATACTAAAACCGTTTTAGAAGGTGAAGAAATTGTAAAGGCATTCATAACCATTTACGAGGTAGATTCACTCACAAAAAATGAACTTGGAACAATCATGAGGCATGAATTTGGTCACGCATTAGGATTAGGTCATGCTACAGATAGTCAAGATTTAATGGCTCCAACAATTGATATGACATACCCATTTATTTCACAATGCAATATTATGGCAATGGCTGATTTGTATAATGAAAAATCAGGAAATACTACTTGCTAAAAGCGAGCTTAGTTTCTACAAACAAGTCTTGATTAGTCAAAAAAAATATTAAAAAGGAAATGATTCTAAATATACTAATTGCTGAGGATAACAAGTTTACTGCTATGCAATATAAAAAATACTTGGAGTCAAAAGGCTACAAAGTTACAGTGTTTACTGAAAGTGTAAAATGTCTTGAAAAATTCAAAAGTGAATTAAGATATAAAAAAATTGTATTAAAAGAGGATGGAGCCCCATACGATTATGTTTTACTTGATCATGACATGCCTAAAATGACGGGTTCAGAGATTGCAACAAAAATTCGTAAATTAAGTGTAAAACAGAAAATCATTTTCTTATCAGCGTATGGACAAAGTATCATAGAAAGTCAAGAAAGTAGACAGGATGAATTTCTACAAATCATTCAAAAACCATTTTCTTTAGAATTTCTTTATGAAAAAATAAAACCTAAATCATTTACCACATTAGCTAGATCACAAGTAAATGACATGTTAACAATCACTCAAAGTTCAGAAACATTCAGATAGAATTTAAAAAAACTAACGTCGCTCTTCTAGTTTAACTGTCCATTTTTTAGCACCAAATCGAGGGGTTTCTAATTCCAAATGCCCAATTATTTTATCGCCTTTGAGTACCTTGGCATAATCGGATTTTCTGCGTCGGATTATTCTTGCATCTTCTTTATAGCCACCCTCAATAATTTTCACATTAAGTCGTTTTCCAGCTCTTAGAATTAATTTTCTAACAGGAAGAGAGTCATCAGAAAGTAGGAATAGTTCAAAATCACCAAAACTAGGAGTAGAGAGTAAAGAACCATCTAGTTTGACTTTGAGTTTTAATCCAGTAGAATTTGCTTGCTCATCAATCCAAGATATGACTTTCTCACCATGACCTTTTTCTATTCCAAAAACGTACTCTTTCATACATTTTTAGAATAATTTTCTATTAATATGATTTTCAATTAATAAAAAATGAAATTATTTTCACATACGGACTAGACGCTAATTTTGTATTATTTATTCCAAAATGGCATCGATTTTGGATAAATTTTTCCGTCGTAGGTATAATATTTACAGAGTGCATATTGATATGTACAAAATATCAATTAGTTTGGGTGTTTGCATAGGAAATAAAATAACAAATTCTACATCATATTGGCAAGTGTTAAATCATTACGGGGTTACAAGAGAGGATTTAAAAAAACTGGACTTGTCATATGAGGAATTATACAAAGTGTATAAAACCATCCAGCAGCATGAACAGATTCGTGACTTTCTTAAAGATTTAAAGAAAAAAATTACCTTAGCCAAGAAATAATTTTAAGAATTTTCATTAGAGATTTTTTGAAATTGACACAGCGTGGGTATTTTGTACATACAACATCTTTTAGATCAAATAGAGTAATTACTAGTGTCATCAATAACTCTTGATGGGATGTCGCGTCCCTTTCAATTCCCCCCAAGTGGGGGTTTATAATTAAATTCATAATATATGCAATCAATAACCATATTTCTCAAAAAAGTGTTTGTAAATTAGAACAAACCAATCGATATATCATATTTTTTGGAATTAAATACATGGTAAAAATTTCATGTAGCAATTATGGTTTTGATTGTGAATTTGAAAGTAATGGAAACAATTCAATAATGATTGAAAAATATCAAAAACATTCAATGGATGAGCACGGAATTGAGTATAGTATAGAAGCACTAGAACAATTACTAATTAGAAAAAATTATTAAAATTGCAAATGTGCTTAAGACCAAAAACGATAGGTTACTTGGTGACAGCTCAATTGCAACTTATAGAATCAATACACAGCAAAGTCATAAAAGAAATAATTGTTCAACATCATTGACAATACCATGTATCGAATTACAGCGATCATATGAGATATTCAATAAATTATGAATTTTTTTGTAAAATTTTGAAAAATATCTAAAAAGTAAAATTTCAAAAATAAAGTTTAAGAAAAAATTATCAGTTTTGAAAAATTATGAATGTAATATCGAAGATTAGATTTATTTAGCACAGGCATTGCCTGAAATTAATTATGGCAGGTATAGACAAAGCATTAATTGTAATTGTAGTTGCAATTATGGCTATTGCGTTAGGAGCCACACTCTTTATGGGTGCAGCTCAAGATGCAGGTCCTACAGTCGCCACATCTCCAACTGTTTCAACTGAAACTTCAGAGTCAGAAACACCAACAAGCTTTGGTGCAGATTTGGCTGCAAAAGTTAGAGAAGAAGCAGGAATGTCAAAGAAAGACACAGTAAAACCAATGATGTCTGGTTGGGATAGATTAACTTCTGATGTTGATCCAGGAATGGGTCATGAATCACACCAACTTGCAATCATTTTGGCACCAAGTAGTAATGTATATTCAGGTACACTCATGTACGATGCATCTGAACCAATTCAACTTGTTGCATTACATGGTCCATTGGCAGAGGGTGAAGACAAAGGACAAGCAATTTGGACACCAGATGGTGAAACAAAGTTTGCATTAACATTTGTTAATCCAAATAGCGCAAATGGCGAATGGCAGTTTGCCGGCAATGCTTTAGCAGTACACACAATGAATACCGAACCATTCATAGTTGATTACAAAGTAGACTTTGAAGAAACACCAATGTCAGATACAGTAGTTACTGGAACAATTGACACAGTAACAGATCCTGGCGTCGGACATGAATCACACCAACTTGCAGTGCTATTAGCACCATCAAGTGATGTATATTCAGGAATTCTTTCATACACTGCTTCAGAAGATATTCAACTAGTTACACTCCGAGGACCAATCGGTGCTGATGAAAAACCAGCAAAGACTTGGACACCAGATGGTGAAACTATCTTTGAATTAACATTTGTTAATCCAAAGAATGCAATGGGTTCTTGGGAATTCTCAGGTAATGCTTTAGCAGTTCACACAATGTATACAAATCAAGCAACCATCAGTTATTCTGTAAGTGCAACAGTCACACCAGGACAAACAATGGAAGTTGAGGAAACCATGATGGAAGAAACAGCAACACCACAAACACACACAGTTGATGCTCCAGCAGGAACTTCAGTTCCTGGATGTGAGGAGACAAACTCTTGCTTTACACCAGCAGATATCATAATCAATGCAGGTGATACAGTAGAGTGGAATAACATAGACACAGCAGCACATACTGTAACTAGTGGTAGTCCAGCTGATGGACCATCAGGGGTATTTGATAGTAGCCTACTAATGGCAGATGCAACTTTTGCATTTACATTTGAGGATGCTGGAGAATATGACTACTTTTGCATGGTTCATCCATGGATGGTAGGCAGCGTTTCAGTGAACTAGCCAAAAAATTCCTTTTTTATTATTTTATTTGATTTTTGCGTATAGTCCTATTGTATGCAACCCCAAATCTATGAGTTTCATCCCTCACATGTTGTAAGATTTTCAAGGATGGTTTTAGTTTTGAAATAATTATTGGGTTTTTATTTTTTGGAACATAGATTTCCTCGTTTTCCTTTGCCAAAGAAATACAAGGTAATTTCAATCCAAGTGATTGCAAAGAATTCATTGCAGAACTTAGTTGTCCCTTCCCACCATCAATTACTATCAAATCAGGTAGTTCAGAATTCGCCTCAAGTAATCTATAGTATCTTCTTTTAATTATTTCACCAATCATTGCAAAATCATCACGGCCAGTAATTGTTTTGATTCTAAATTTACGATAGCCGGGCTTATCAGGTATACCTGAAACAAATCTTGCCATAGACCCCACTGCAAAATCATCACCATGATTTGAAATATCAAAGCATTCAATGATGTTAGGCAGTTTTGGGAGATGTAGTATGTCTCGTAATTCAATTAATCCAGGATCACCACCTTTAGTATGAATTAATTTTATATTTTTTAAAATTAGTTTAACAATATCTCGTCTCTTCCCCTTTTGTGGAACAAGTATTTTGACTGTGAACCCCGCTTGCTCAGATAGTAATGATTGCAATAATGTATCATTTTCAGGTAGTTCACTAACAAGAATGAATTTTGGGATTTTGTGTGTAGAATAATATTGGTATAGAAAATTTGAAAAAGAATTATCCCCAACTAGATCAAAAAAGAATTTATCACTATCTCGAATTACACCATTAATCATTCTAAAATTCATTACAATTGCTGAATGCTCTTGAATACCAATTCCAAAATACTCTTCATCAGAATTTTCAATGTATTCCATTTTTTGCTTTGTTTGAAGACTATCAAGCCTAATCAAAGTATCACGAATGTCTTTTGCACGCTCAAATTGTTGTAATTCTGCTGCCTGATGCATTTCTTCTTTTAATTTTTTGGTAAAAATCCTAGTCTGATTTTTACCTTTTAGTACTTCTTCAAGTGCTGAGACATGTTTTGTGTATCTCACTTGTGCATCTTCAAACTCACATGGTCCTTCACAATTTCCTAAATGATATTCTAAACAAATTTTTTTAGGTAGAGTTTTACAAATTCTAATTTGAAATGCTTTTCTTAATGCACCAATGGTGAGTAATTTTGAGCTGCCTTGAGTGAATGGTCCAAAAGTTTTCCCCTTTCCTAAAAATTTTCCATCCCTAGTTCTTCTTGATACAAGTAGTCTAGGGTATTTTTCATCAGAGATTCGAAGGTATGTGTATCTTTGTTGATCTTTTAATTCAATGTTAAATCTTGGACGATGTTTTTTTATCATATTTGATTCTAGAAGAAAAGCTTCACTTTCATTATCAGTTAAAACAAATTCAATTTCTGAGATATTTTCTACCAATTTTTGAGTCTTGTAATTTTGGTTTTTGAGAAAATAAGACTTTACACGTTTTTTTAGATTCTTTGCTTTTCCAATATAGATAATTTTATTCTCAGAGTCCCGCATCAAATAAATTCCAGGATCAGTTGGAATGACAAGTGTAGAAATATCAAAAGTCATTTTTTTAACAATTTTTTCAAATATTTTCCAGTATAACTTCCAGGAGATTTTGAAACATCTAAAGGAGTTCCAATTGATACAATTCTACCCCCCTCATCTCCACCTTCTGGTCCAAGATCAATTAACCAATCAGAATTTTTAATCACATCCATGTTATGCTCAATTACTACTACAGTATTTCCCAAGTTTACTAGTCGATTAAGCACATCTAGTAATTTTTGTACATCTGCAAAATGTAGCCCTGTTGTAGGCTCATCTAAGATATACAAAGTCTTACCAGTACCTCGTTTTGATAATTCAGATGAGAGTTTGACTCGTTGAGCCTCCCCGCCAGATAAGGTGGTAGAGGATTGTCCGAGTTTGATGTATCCCAACCCGACATCATAAACTGTTTGCAGTTTTCTTTGAATTGATGGAATATTCTCAAAGAAATTTAATGCCTCATAAACTGTCATATCTAAAATATCTGAAATATTTTTTCCCTTGTATAACACTGATAGTGTTTCAGAATTGTATCTCTTCCCCTTACATTCATCACACTTTACATAAACATCAGATAAAAATTGCATTTCAATTTGTTTTACACCATCACCATCACACGCAAAACACCTACCAGTAGGAACATTAAATGAAAATTGTCCTGGAGCATATCCACGTTCTTTTGATAATGCAGTGTTTGAATATAATTCTCGAATAGGTGTAAATGCACCAATGTATGTTGCAGGGTTTGAGCGAGGAGTTCTACCAATTGGTGATTGATCAATTGCAATAACTTTATCAATATTATCTAAACCAATAATTTCTTTATGATTTCCGGCTCTAATATTTAATTTAGAAAAATGATTCATCAAAGCCTTGAGCAAAATATCATTAATCAAAGTAGATTTTCCTGAACCAGATACACCAGTAATTGCTACAAAAAGGCCTAGAGGAATTTCTACATCAATGTTTTTTAGATTATTTTCAGATGCTTTTTTAATAATTAATGAGCCAGAACGGTTTCGAATTTTATCTTTTAATACAATTAGTGAATTGTTTTTTAGGTATTCCCCAGTAACTGATTTTGTACCATTAAGAATTTTATTAATTGTTCCCTCAAAGACTACATTTCCACCATGAATTCCAGCACCAACACCTAAATCAATTATCCAGTCTGAATTTCGTATAACTTCTTCGTCATGCTCCACTACAATGACTGTATTTCCTAGATCTCGTAGCTTATTTAGCGTTTTAATGAGTCGTGAATTATCACGTTGGTGTAATCCAATTGTTGGCTCATCAAGAACATACAAGACACCTGTAAGATTAGAGCCAATCTGAGTAGCTAGTCTAATTCGTTGGGATTCACCTCCAGATAAAGTGGAGCTAAGCCGATTTAGTGTAAGATAATCCAATCCAACATTCATCAAAAATTCCAATCGTTCTTTGATTTCTTTTAAAACGTCTCGTGCAATGTGTTGTTCAGTTTCTGTTAATTTCAAAGTAGAAAAAAAGTCATAGCACTGATTAATTGGTAAATCACAAACAGCCATAATTCCCAAATCATTAAGTGTTACACCAAGGGATTCTGGTTTTAGTTTTTTACCATCACAAACATTACAAGGGCTATCTCGCATAAACTGCTTTAACCATTCACGTTTTGATTCTGATTCAGTTTCCATAAAGACACGATGTAAATTTCCCAGTACACCCTCAAACGAATTAGTATAATTCCAAGAAGAGTCACCAGACTTTGAACGATAGTTAAAATCAATTAAATCATCAGTGCCGTGTAAAATAATTTTGAGATGTTTTTGTTTTATTTGGTTAATTGGAGTCATTAAATCAAAACCAAACTTTTTTCCTACTGCCCTTAATGCTTGTCGTCTAAATGATGAGAATCGTCCACTCCAAGGAACAATTGCACCATCCAAAATAGATTTACTATTATCAGGGATTACCAAATCAGGATCAAATTCCATTTTAACACCCAATCCATTACATGTTTGACACATTCCAAATGGGGAATTAAATGAAAAAGTTCTAGGTTCTAGTTCACCAATAGTTAATCCACAATGAGGGCATGCATTATTTTGAGAAAAGATTCTCTCTGATTTTTCTGATGAAATCATTACATCCCCCTTTGATGCATTAATTGCAGTTTGAATTGCTTCAAAAATTCTTGAGCGTTCAGATTTGTTTGTATTTATTCTATCAACTACAATTTCGATATTATGCCATTTTTGCCTATCAAGGGGTGGAATTTCCTCATCTAGGCTCAAAATTTCACCATTTAGGCGTATTCTAGAGTATCCATCTTTTTTGATTTGCTCAAATAGTTTCTCATACGTTCCTTTTTTTCTCTGAATAAGGGGAGATAAGATTAGAATTTTCTTGCCCGAAAAATCTTGTAGTATAGAATCACAAATTCGCTCAATTGACTGAGTTGATATTTTTCTATGACAATTTGTACAATGAGGAATTCCAATACGGGCATATAGTAATCGCATGTAATCATAGATTTCAGTAGTAGTTCCCACAGTAGAGCGTGGATTTTTACTAGTAGTTTTTTGCTGGATTGCAATTGCAGGGGATAAACCATCAATAGAATCAACGTCTGGTTTATCCATCATTTCTAAAAATTGACGGGCATATGCAGATAATGATTCCACATATCGTCTTTGGCCTTCAGCATAGATGGTATCAAAAGCTAATGTAGATTTTCCAGAACCAGACAATCCACTAATTACTACTAGTTTATTTTTTGGAATATCTACATCAATATTTTTTAAATTATGATGACGTGCACCACGAATTTTTAATTTATTTTCTACCATCTCTGAATTCAATCTCCTTTTCTAGTCTTTTTATTCTATCTCTGCACTCAATTGCTCGCTCAAAATCTAATTCTTCAGAAAATATTTTCATTTGTGCCTCTAAATCAATTACATCTGTTCTAAGATCATGAATTGATTTTAGTTTTGATTCATCTAGTGCTGTAACTTGTTCTGGAACTGTTTTAATTATTGATTTTGGAGTAATGTTGTGTTCTTTATTATACTGCATTTGTTTTTCTCTACGACGTTCTGTTTCATCAATTGTATGTTTCATTGATTTGGTATGATTATCAGCATACATGATTACAGTGCCATTAACATTTCTTGCAGCTCGCCCACATGTTTGAATCAAACTAGTAAAATTTCTCAAAAAACCCTCCTTATCTGCATCAAGAATTGCCACCAAAGAAACTTCAGGAATATCTAATCCCTCCCTCAACAAATTAATCCCAACTAGGACATCAAATTCACCCAGTCTCAGCTGTCGAATTATCTCAGTTCTCTGCAACCCCTCAATCTCTGAATGCATGTATCTGACCCTAACTTGTTTTTTTGAGAGATATTCAGCCAAATCCTCAGCCATTCTTTTAGTTAATGTAGTTACTAAAACACGCTCAGAGTTATCAGCTCTTTTCTTTATTTCAGAAATTAAATTATCTAGTTGGTTTTTTGTTGGTCTAATCTCAATTTTTGGGTCAAGTAGACCAGTTGGCCTAACTAGTTGCTCAGCGATTTTTGCTGAAACTTTTCTCTCATAATCTGCAGGAGTTGCAGAAACAAAAATCGTATTTTTGATGTATTCTTCAAATTCTTCAAATTTTAATGGCCTATTGTCATATGCACTAGGTAGTCTGAATCCATAAGTTACTAGTTGAGTTTTTCTTGAATAGTCACCCTTGTACATTCCATGAAGTTGGGGTAGTGTAACATGTGATTCATCAATTACTAGTAAATAGTCATCACCAAAAAAGTCCATCAAACAAAATGCTTTTTCACCTTCTTTTCGTCCATCAAAATGTCTAGAATAATTTTCAATTCCAGAACAATAACCCAGCTCCTCAATCATTTCTAAATCATATTTTGTTCTCATCTCTAATCTTTGTTTTTCAAGTTCGTTTAATTCAGGTAAACGACTTTTCAATTCATCTTTAATTGATGTGACTGCTTTTTTTCTAACATCTTTTGCAATGAGGTAATGTTTTGCAGGATAAATTTTCATTTGTGAGATTTTTTTCTTTTCTTTTAATGACACATGATCAAGTAAGGCAATTTTTTCAACCTCATCTCCAAACAAAGAGATTCGAACTATATCTTCAGAATACGCAGGAGTGATATCAATTGTATCACCTTTTACTCTAAAATTTCCAGGTGCTACTTCAGTATCGTTTCGCTCATATCGTGCATCAACTAGTTTTCGAATAATTTCTGCTCGATTAATTTCATCACCAGCATTTACAGTAATTGCCAAATCATCCCAATCTTGAGGATTACCAAGTGAGTAAATGCATGAGACAGTTGATACAATAATTGTAGGCTCACCTGAGAGCAACATTGCAGTGGCCTCTAATCGAAGTTTTTCTATTTTTTCATTAATTTGAGTATCTTTTTCAATATAGGTATCAGTTTGAGGAAGATAACTTTCAGGTTGATAGTAATCATAGTATGATACAAAATATCCAACATTGTTTTTTGGGAAAAATTGTTTTAATTCTGCATAAAGTTGTGCTGCAAGTGTTTTATTATGAGAAATAACTAGAGTGTTCTTTCCAGTTCTTTCAATTACATTTGCAATAGAAAAAGTCTTGCCACTCCCAGTAACTCCAAGTAGGGTTTGAACTGAACCTTTCTTTACCCCCTCAACTAAGGCATCAATTGCCTGTGGTTGATCACCTGTAGGGGAATATTCAGATACTAGTTTGAATTTAGTGATTTGCTCCAACATACAGAATTTCTAAAAACTGAATTTAAAGCAATGGTGATGATAGAATAAATCACCACTGTGGTTCATCAATCATACTAAGACCATCAGGAGTAATTTCAAATCCCATAATTTTCAAAGTCTCTTGGGCAGTTGCTGAATTTCTTTCTAGAATTTTTTGAGCTAGAATTTTTCTTGAATCAGAATTGATGTTTTGACCAATTTTGTATTTTCCTCTAATTGATTCTGAAATTATTTTAATTACTGCAACCTCATCTAAAACTAGATCATTATCTTTTAGAGGTTCATACTTTCCTTCTGGCTGGTATTTTTTCATCAAGCTATTCAAAGCCATAGTTTTTTCTGCATCATCAGTTACAAAAGATGCATTTCCTTTAATCACTACGCTAATGTATAGAGTGTCTGCTTGTGATGCATCAGTCGGATGTGAAAAGTATGATGGTAAAAATTCCAACTCCCTGTCAACTTCAAAACCTACTTTGGAATTATTTGAAATATTATCTAGTTTTTCACCTTTAGGATACGAGTGCATATAGATTATATTATTTACAAAAGCAAAATTCATAGGAATGATTTGAGGGAATCCATCATCATCAATACTTGCAATTCGTCCAACATGTTCTTTTTCTAGAAATTCTCTAATTTTTTCATTTGACTTTATTTCTAGTCGTCCTAATAATTTCAAATCAGTAGGGAGGAGGATAAATGATCTAATAAACTAAATGTAACAGAGTTTGAAAATAATTATGAGAGATCCATACCTTGATGAATTAAAAAATGATTTTGAAGGATATTCAAAACAAATAAAAAAATTACAAAAAAAACTCTTAAAGACAGACTCTGCAGATGCACAATCAAAAATCATCAAACAAATTGATTCAATAGCAAACAAGATGGAAAATAATCAGAGACAGTCAGTTAAAGTAACAAAATCAAGAATCAAGGAAAGAAAATCAAAGAAATAGGTTAATCTTCTTCATCTAGTTCTTTGGCCATTGCTTTGATTTCTAATATTCTGCATGCAAGATCTGAGCATTCATTTTTTGATTCAGCACTCATAGTGAATAATGACAAAATTAATCAAAAACCAATTACATTCTAAAATTTGACTTTATTCATCCAAACTTTTCATAAATGAAAATGCTAAATTTAGCATTAATTCCATCCATATTCATGGATGATAGAGATGAAGAGTATGAAGATGCCATGAAACAGACCTTGGATGTACTAGAAAAATGGGGTTCTGAATCAAGATTCATCTGGTTTCGAGAATTACATAAAATTACGGATATCAATAAGGGATTATTACGAAATATTCTCAATGAGTTAAAAAAATCAAAAGAAGTCAAAGAGCTGCATGGGACAAACAATAGAATATTTTTTTGTCTCAAAAGATATTACATAAAATGCAGAGATATTGAATACAGGTTCAAAGGCAAAGTAATAATGCTTAGAGATGGAAGTAAAACAAAAATTATTCAAGGAGAAACAAAAGGAAAAGAGCGTTCAAGAAAAAGATTAGAAAAACAAAGAAAGAAACGCAAGGCAAAATTATCTACAAAAATTAAAGCAAAAACCAAAACCAAAACCAAAACCAAAACCAAAACCAGTAGACATTAAATTATTAAGAATTATCAGTCAATCTTCGGGCATAGTTTGCTTCAGCACGTTTGAGTTTTGATGATTCTGCAACATCTTCAGTCATATCATACAGTTGGTGAAGTTCAAGATTAGATGTTAGTTCATCTTCTTTTTCATCTTCTAAATCAAGTTCTAAATTTGCCAAAATTTCCACATTCTCTTCTAAAATATCAAGACATTTTTTTACAGATTCCGGAAGATCATCATCCATAAAAAAAATAGACAACAGTTACGTAAATGATTTACTATTTTAGAATTAATTATTTTCTTTTTCTGCTATTTCTCTGAGTTTTGGCATTACATGAGTTGCAAATTTATCAATAGAGCCAAAGTAGTTCTTACCCCAGAATCTAATCACAAAATGGTTAACACCAGCTTTCATGAATTCCTCAAATACCGGAATTATATCTTCAGGAGTACCAAGTGCAATTGAAGAACGAGCAACATCATCAGGCATCTGAGTTGCAGCCTCTCTCATCTTTACAATCCAAGATTGATCTGACATTGAATATTCTGTAAAGTATTTGACAAAATCAAATCCTTCAATTTCTTTTAATTTGTGAACTCTCAAGATTTCAGGTTTAAACAAACTAACTTTTACTGCTTCTTTCATTTTTGCCCAAGATTGTTCTGCATCTTCACTAAAGTAAACATCAATATCAAGTGCAAATTGGAAGTTATCTTTTTCTTCTTGTGTTCTATTATTTTCATTCATTGATTTTTCAATTTGTGCTTTATGATCTGCAAAGAGTACTGGAGTGTAACCTATTGGTAACCAACCATCACCTAATTTTCCAGTCATTGCAAGTGTTCTTTTTCCACCTGCTGCCATGTATGTTGGTGGACGTGGTTTTCTAATTGGTGGTGCTTGGAGACATGCACCTTCTAGTTTGTAATATTTACCATCAAAACTAACTGTGTTATCAGGAGTTGATTCGTATAATTTATGAATAACTTGAATTTGTTCTTCCCATTTTGAAACTGGTTTTTCAAATGGAATACAGAATTCTTTTAGATTTTGTGCCTCACCTGCACCAATTCCCAAAATTGCTCTACCTTTAGAAATTCTATCAAGGGAAATTGCAGCTAGTGCAATATTTGATGGATGTCTTCTAATTGCATCAGTGACACAAGTACCAACTTCAACATTCTGTGTGACTGCAGCAATTGCAGATAACATAACCCAGGGGTCAAGAACTATTGCATTTTTCCATTGTGGGACATTAGTGTGGTCCATGTAAAAAATAGAATCATAACCTGTTTTATCAGCCAAAATACATGCAGTTAAAATTTGATCTTCAGTATATCCAGCTCTTGCAACATTTAGTCCATTTTGAATACCGAATTTGAGTTTCTTTTCTTCCAATTACATTAAGTCAAAATCATTAGCATAAAAGGTTTAGTCAAGCTGCCAATTTCGCAGTTTATCAATAAAATAGAAAAAAAGTAAAAAATTATTGAATTTTTTACAAATTACCTGTTTGGATATCTTCAAGACATTTTACAACATCATCTTTTGATATTGGTATTGGATTCGGATCCAAATGTCCTTTATCAGTCATTACAACATCAGCAGCTTCTGAAACATCAGCTTTGAGTTCTAATTTATCAAATCCTAGTTTCTCCATTGCTTCTTTGAATTGATCATAGAAGATTGATTTGTTATGCTTGTGTGCAACTGTAGTACAAGATGATAAAGAGTATCCATGAGGTACGCCTTCATTTGAGAATACATAGGACAAAGCATGTCCAAGTGTAGTTGAGCAATTTCCAAACCCCATTCCAGATAACATTGAACCATATGGATAGTTCTCTGGTTTGTCATTCATAATTGCATCATGAAGAATCTCAAATGCTTGTTTACATAGAGTTCTAGTCAAGTCATTACCAAGTTTGCTATCATAGCCCTCAGTAGCTTGTGCACATGCATCACAGACAGAATTTTTTAAAACTTGTTCGGGAGTGCCGTTCATAAAATATGAATCAACTACAGCCATATCAGCTAAAAATCTGTCATCGTGTAACAATTTCTTTTTACCATCAAATTTTAGAACACAATAAGTAGTCATTTCAGCTCCAGTTCCAAATGTTGTAGGAATTAAGATCTTTCCTTTTTTCATCTCAGGTGCAGCATATTTTACTACATCCATTGAACTTCCACCACCTAGTCCAATTAGAACAGATGGGTCTTTGTCTTTGAATTGTGAAATTACTTTATTGACATCATCAATTGATGGTTCAGGTTTTACTTGGTCATACAACATATAATCCTGAATTCCCATTTTTGCTAACCATTTGTCCGATAGTGCTGGAGGAACGGTTGTGACAACTAGGGCATTTTTTGGATATTCTGTTTCGCCAAGTGCATTTTCTCCAAAGTTGATTACTTTAGGAATGCGTATTGATTGCATATTTCAAGGCAGTCATTGATTATTATTAAATCATGCAATTGGCATCATACAAAATAAAGTCTAAAATGAAAAATTATGTCAAAATGAAGGTTATGTGATTTTAAAAATTACGTTTACCCAGATTATTATATTATACTTCATAGAGAATCAAATATGATAATACAAAATTTTGAGGACTTGGCAACATCTGACAAAAAAAAGGAATGCCTAGAAATTTTGGAGGCAGGTCTACAAGCTGCTGACCCAAAAAATATTATCTCAAAGTATGTCACATCTAAAGAAATCAAATTTGGTTCCAAAATATTCAATATTGAAAATTATTCTAGCATCTACACAGTAGCTTTTGGCAAAGCAGCAGATTCTATGACTAGGGCCCTTAATGTAATAATTCCAATTAAGAGTGGGATAATTGTAATCCCTAAAGGGACTAAAGCCAAGATAAAGGGGAAAAAATTTCAAATCTTCAACCCCAGACATCCAAAACCTGATCAAACCAGTGTAAAGGCTGCAAAAGAAGTAATGAAGTATGTTCAAAATAAAAAGAGTGGAGAATTAATTATTTTTCTAGTATCAGGTGGTGGCTCTTCACTTTTAGCAATGCCTGATGACATTACACTTGAGGATAAAATTCATGTCACAAATTTATTATTAAAATCAGGAGTTACAATTCAAGAAGTTAATTGTGTTAGAAAGCATCTCTCAAAAATCAAAGGTGGGAAGCTAGTTGAGGATATGAAATGCGATGGCATTAGTCTTGTAATGTCTGATGTTGAGGGTGATGACTTGTCATCTATTGCATCAGGAACTACATACATGGATGATACAACATATGCTGATGCATTAGAGGTTTTAAAAAAATACAAACTAAGATGGAGAATGCCTAGTGAAGTGTTACAAGTTTTAGAAAACGGATTAGAAAATGAAAAGCCTTTAAAAAAATCAAAGATTCCAAATCACATCATTGCAAATAATAATGACTGTTTAAAAATAATGCAAAAAACTGCTGAAAAAAAAGGTTACAAGGTAATTAAAATTCAATTATTTGGAGATATCAAAGAGGCCGTAACTAAAATTCTTGAAAATATTTCAGAGAGTCAAAAAACATGTCTAATTTTTGGTGGAGAAACTACAGTCAAAGTTCTCGGAAAGGGAATGGGTGGACGAAACCAGGAAATTGTTTTAAGAATTTTGAAAAATACTCAAAAATTTAAAAAAATCACCATAGCATCAATGGGGACTGATGGGATTGATGGAAATTCAGTTTTTGCAGGTGCAATAACTGAGAATATTAGAATAGATTTGAGCACCATGAAAGAATTTCTTAAAAACAATGATTCAGGACGATTTTTTCAAAAACAAAAAGGCAACATTGTGACTAATTTTACCCACACAAATCTTATGGACATAGGCGTAGTTTTACGATAAACTAGTATTTTCCTAATAATCAGTTCCACATGTAGAGCATTTGTTATTTCCATCAGAATAGGTACTGTTCTTACAAGTATAACACCAATTTTGTGACATGTATTGTACAGCACTAACAGCTATATTGTTTCATGTATGTTTTTTCTGAGAACACAAATCAGAAAAATAAAATTTTCTTAATAATATAATCGGTATTATCAACATTCAATAATATAATACAGTATGAAATAATGATAATCATAAATGGATAATGAATTAGATGTAATAATAGATTTTAACAAATATCTAAAATGCCCAAAGTGCATTGAATCAGGATTATACTGTAAACCACATAGACTAGAGGTAGAAAATATTCTAAATCAAAATTAGTTATCCATTCAATTTTCATCATTCCTGAAATTTTTATTATTTCGTAATATTACATAGGATTATGAATTAATCTTTGGTAGAGTAATTGTAAAATCATACAAAAATATTGTAAAAACATATGAAACTAATAGAATATGATCATATTTTTCGAACTCACAGTTACTTATTATCATATTTTTACAAGAAATTAAGATCATAATTGAATCCACTACGTTTTAGTAAAATTCTCATAGTAGATGATGCTCAATTTTTTAGATATTCAATTAAAAAAATGCTTATGGAGGCACAAATTGGCAGCATATACTATGAAGCAAAAGATGGAAAAGAAGCAATTACACTATACATCAAGAAAAGACCGAATCTTGTGATAATGGATATTGTTATGCCAAATATTGATGGAGTTAAAGCTACTCAAGCAATTATTCAACATGATCCTAAAGCAAAAATAATTATCATTTCTGCAAAAGAGAACAAAGAAATTGTAACTAATGCAATTAAAAGTGGAGCAAAAGACTATGTGCTCAAACCATTTGCTTCGGGTCAAGTTATAATGGCAGTATCAAAACAACTAGTTACAAACAGGTTACAAAATAGAATTTAGAAATAATATTATTCCTAAAATTTACGTAATCATCCTAAAGATTACGCATATTCATCAAGAATTTTCTTGACTTTGGAAATGACTTCAATTTTATTAAATGGTTTTTTGATATACCCCTTAGCTCCAGAATTCATTGCATTATTCATCACGTGTTTTTGATCTATTCCAGATATCATGAGAACTTTAGCTTGAGGATTTATTTTCAGAATATCTTTCATACAGGAAATTCCATCAGCCCCAGGTAAGTTAACATCCATAGTTACCAAATCAGGTTTCTCTTTTTTGTACATCTCTATTGCAGAACTACTATCATTAGCCTCTAGAATATTTACACATGGTATAGATACTAAAGTGTCTTTTAGCATCATTCTCATAAATCGTCCATCATCTACAACTAAAACTGAAGTCAATGATATAAAATCATATAATATGAATATATCATAATGGTTGTTTATTATGATCACCATTAAATATCATATTAACGTACACTAAATAACGAGAAACCGTTGTTCTGCGTTGTAGAATAATTGGAATGGAAAATAATTCATGTTAAGGATACGTCCTGAGTTCAAAAATATTTTCCATGTACTCTCGTTGATTTAATTAAAAAAGGGTATCAAAAATTTCAAAGTATCATCATCTTGAATCACAACACAAATGCGTAATCTCTATAATGATTATGAAAATATAGACAGTGCATATGATGAATTAAATCAAAACATATCATACGCCTAAAAAAATATAGTCATATCATATTATTTCCAAATTTGGCAGGATCTATTTAATTAGAAAAATGACGTATACAGCATATGTCAAAGAGAGTTACAGTCATGATTGATGATGATTTGGAAAAGAAACTAAGATTACTTCAAGCAAAAGAAATCACAAAAACTGTACAATCAGTAAGCTTTTCTCAAACTTTGAATGATATTTTACGTAAGAGTCTAAAGTAATTGTAGAAAAAGCTCATCAAAAATTTTAAGAATACTAAACATAGTACGATTCACAAAATTTACGTAATTTACCTAACGAGGATGCAACAATACAAGTAACAAATATACACGAAATTATACGATAATACAAACTAGTAGAAAGTACAGGAATACACCATTACGAAATGGTACTAACTATGATTTTGTACTTGTTGTACTATTGTAATTCATAGGTATACTGTATACAAATACTAGTGTGGAATTGCAGCTAATTCATCATAATCTTTGACATGAAAAAAAGACATGAATTTATTCAAATGATACAGATATGTTTTCCGAGTTGCTGGCGACTTTATCGTGTTTTCAAAGATGAGAATGCTTCTCTGCATGTTGTTTTAATATGATTATGACATATTTAACCCAGAGATCCCCCATGTTAGAAAAACAATTCAATCCAGATTTACTGTATAATAGAGTAGTTCATTTCTATATTGACAAAAAGGGATATTCAAAACAAAAAGCAAATGAAATTGCTCAATCAGTAGTACAAAAAGAAGCTCAAAGAAGAATATGTAAAAATGAAAATTGTAAACACTTTTCTCATGATCATATTAGGAATGCTGAAACGTGTCTAGTTAATAATTGTCAGTGTAATGAATTCACAAAGTAAAATCATCCAAAGTATTTTCAACTAAGGGTTGAGAGTTAATTCCAATTTTTCTCAAGTGTTCTGAAAATTCATTTACAAAACCATGTATGGTGTAAACTTTTTCTGCACCAGATTGAATTACCATATCAACTAGCTCATTAAAATCACAATGATCACTCATTGGAATTGAATAATCAGTTCTTCGTCCAAAAGAAAACTTTGTTGATTGTGCCCATCCACTAAATCCAATGGTTACTGCACCATATTTTGATTTCATTTCCTGAATGAATTTATTTTTACTTGACATCATTGGAGCTACCATTAACCAAGGCTTTTTTTCAAGTAAACCACTTTTTTCAGCCTCAGAATGTCCAATTCCATCAGGTAAAGAAATACCAAATTTTTGATGAAGTAAATTCATTTCTTTTACAGAATCATGAAGGTATAGTGGACCCCAATGGCCAAAAAGTTGAGTAATTGTTTGGGCCTTTCCTAACTGATAGCCCATTAAAATTACAGGTACTCCTTTACCATAAAGTCCTGAAATTAATTCATTGACTTGTTTTTTAATTTCATCAATACTAGGAAAGATAAATTCTGAAAGACCAAATGTACATTCAGTTATCAAAGTTTTACATTTTGGAATTTTAGCACCTAAAAGAAATCCTCTATTTCGAGTGCAAATATCACCAGTATAGAAAATATCATCAAAGAGTAATCCTCTAGCACCAAGGATATGACCACTATCAATTAATGAAAAATTCTCAAGGGATTCTACATTATTTTCCATTGTAAAACCACGAAGTTCAGCTATTTCACTAGTCTCAATTGAGGACAATATTGTTCCACCGTTTTTTGATGGCAAATGATCAATGTGGGCGTGTGAAACAAAATTAATCCCAAGTGAATCAGATTTTTTTGGATCCAAATTGACACGTGTCTTGTCATTAACACATAGGATTCCATTTTTTGTCATCCTGACTGAGAAAGTCAATGAGAATGAAAATAATTAGATTTGATATAAATTGCAGGTTTGAACAATGCGAACCGTAGATTAAACACATTTTCAATACAAAGTACTATTAATCCATAGTAAGATTATGAAGAAATATTTTCTGCAAGATTGGACATTTATAGAATAAAACATACAAACAAAATAATTGCAAGACAAAACACTTCCAAAAGACTATGACGTATACTTGCCTGGCAGATTTGAGGAGGGTAATACAGAGCCAAGTCCAGCACCAAGTCCTAAACCAAAAAGCAGAGGAATTGTTATAGCAATAGTACTTTTTGCAGTAATATCAGCAGGATTCTTTTCATACTATTTTATCAATCAAACAGAAATCGACTCACAAATTATTCAAAGTACACTCAGGATGACCCCTGAACAAGTTCTGGCAAACAAATACAGTATAGGGGAATTTGGGAGTGATCATAGTCATGCTGCAATTGTAGTTATTACTAATGGGAAGCAGGTAAACTTTGGTCAAGAACAGTTTCAACTAACAAGCAAATACATCCACTTTGAGAGTCAAAACCCATATCTTATTCACAAGCATGCAACTGGCGTTCCTTTAGAGATGCTCTTTGCGTCATTTGAAATGAATATTGATAACTGTATGTTAAATGAAACAGAGTCCTGTAAAGACATAGTAGTTTATCTTAATGGAGAGAAATACCATTCAGACATCTCCCAGTATGAGATAAATCACAATGATAGAATACTGATATCTTCAGATGAACAATCAATCTTAAAACATCTAGCATATTTGGAATCATTGGAGATTTTTGAGGTTCCAAAAAAAACAGTTAACATTGGAAATGACATATTTATCTAAAATCTTTGCGTTATCTAACTACAGATTATGAAATTAATTAAAAAGAAAAAAAGAGTAAACCTAAATAATTTATAAAATAAAATATCACATGCTAAACTTAGAAGAAATAGAATCAAGAAAATATATCTCGCTTGAAACTTTTAAAAAAAATAATCAACTAGTTAGAACTCCCGTATGGTTTGTAATAAAAAATAATTTGATTTATGTCGTAACTAGAGAAAAAACAGGAAAAATAAAACGACTCAAAAATAATCAGCAGGTAAAAATGGCCACATGTACCATCAAAGGAAAAATTATAGGTCAATGGTTTTCAGGTAATGCCAAATTTTTGTCAGAAGAAGAAAATAGAAAGGCAATAGAAATGAGAGATAAGAAATATGGAATCATGGCTAAAATTGCTAAATTTTTAAGTAAAGGTAAAGGAGATCTTGTGGCATTCTCAATTAAACCAGATTAACTATCATCGTATTTTTATGAAATAAACCATAATCCACACTCTCTACTAAGATTATGAAAAATTAAAGACTAGAGATTTCATCGAGTATGGTATTTGCGAATCTTCGTTCTGCAGAGTCAGTTGTTTTTGCAATTTTTACTAAATATGGGCGTAATTCTTTATCATCAAAACAAAGTTTCAACAGATGATAGTATTCCAAGACCACAGAATCACTATCTTCAGAAATTATTTTTTCAATGATGTTTTCTATTCTTGATATCTTATCTTCAAGTGGGAGTTGAGTTATTCCATACTGTACAAAGATTTTTACGATTTCTTTGTGTCTCTCCCCAATAGATACTGCTAGTCTGAATTTTGACATTTTATTAAATTCAGCATTTATCTGTAAAAGGGCATTATCATATTTCATATGATACCTTTGCATTAATGGAGTAATCTGACGTAGTAGTATTTCGTCAAATTCATAATCTTTTGAAAGATTTCTCTCAGCATCTATTACAAGTTCAATTATTACAAATACAAATCTCAAAGGATCTCGGATTTCTATTTTTTTGTATTCTACAGGATATTTTATAAAAAAATTGTTTAGTATATTGATACCATGAGCTGATAACAAACCCCGTTTTTTATCGGCATTGAGAGTTTTAATAATTTTAAGAAGAGTGACTGAAAATAATGAATAATTTTTTGCAGAGGCTCCATTTTTCTCAAGGCATTGAAATTCAAAATTATTTGCAAACTCATCTAAAATTCTTGGGATTTGTTCAATTTGCTCTATATTTCTGAAATGAATTACTTTGGGTTTTGTATTATCTGAATCAGGTATTGATAAGAATAGAGGATTTGCTAGCTTTAATGCACTTTGAATTGATGTTAATTTACTTTTGTTGCCTTTACCGTATTTACTTTTCTGTAAAGTTTGTATTGATTGAATTAATGAATCATGCAACAAATTATTGCAATCTATCTTTTTCATAAATGTGTATTTAATGTAAATAGTGTTTGGATCATTCTAGAATATTATTTTAGAAAAGTGTATGAGAACTTTGCATATCATACAGATAGCATTATAGTAATTAGTCTACGATCCACACACATTAATTGTAGGTTTACTTTAGTATTGACTAGTTGCTAAATCTAGGAATATTAATCTCAGGTCGCGGGAGCAACATGGAATCCATATTAAAATCAATTAAAAGTAAAAAAATTCCAATCAATCCAGCTGTGATCATCTCAAACAAAAAAGATGCACGGGGTCTAAAAATTGCAGAAAAATTAGGAGTAAATGTAGAGATTATTGAAAGTAAAGGATTCAAAGGTAGTAGAGCAGATTATGATAAAAAAATCACAACTATACTAAGTAAATACGGTGTTACACCAAGAAATGGGCTTGTGTGTCTAGCTGGATTTATGAGGATTATTAGTCCAGAATTTGTAAAAAAATACAAAAACAGAATTATCAATATTCATCCAGCATTACTTCCATCTTTTCCAGGATTAGATTCACAAAAACAAGCAATAGAGCATGGTGCAAAATTTTCAGGATGTACAGTTCATTTTGTAGATGCTGAGATGGATTCAGGTCCAATAATAATTCAAGCAGTAGTCAAAATAAAAGAAAATGATACTATAGAGTCATTATCAAAAAGAATTCTAAAAGAAGAGCATAAAATTTATCCTGAAGCAGTTAATCTCTTTGCAAGAAAAAAAATCAAAGTAATCAAAGGAAAAACAATCATCAGTTAATCATCAGAGCCACCAAAAAAATACAAAACTTTGAGTTCCTTTGTATTGCCATGAAAAAAATGCTCAACATTTTTTGCAACAAAAAATAATTTATCTTTAGAAATTTTGTAATCTTTATTTTTAATTTTTAAAAAACCATCACCTGAAATTATAAAATATACCTCATCACTTTGATGGGGCTCTTGAGTATCTTGTTCTCCAGGTTGAAGAACTAAAACCCCAGCAGCTAAACTATCTCGATTGATAAAAGTATGAAAATAATTATCACTTTTTTTGATTTTGCCAAGATAGGTGGATAAATCAAAGTCTAGTTTCAATTTATTCAGCAGCTAAGGTGAATGTTTTTCTTACAGGTTCAGCACTCATGAAAGAATGTCCCTTTGGGTGAACTTTTTCATGTTCAGGACTTTGATGCATTTTGATAAATGTCTCTTTACTTTCATGCTCCACTAATATCCTATAACTGCCATCACCAGATTTGAGGAATTTTCTAGAGATAAATCCAGGAGAGTTACACAAAACTTTGTTTGATTCTGAAAACCAAGCCTTGAAATCATCTTCAGTGCCTTCTTTGAGCTGAATGTCTGCCATCATTACGAACATACTATGACTAGAAAAATGCCACATAATTTCCTTTCTAAGATAATCAATTAAAAAAATCTAAGAATTAAATATCTTCAAACCAAAATCACTCCATGACAGGTGTTAAAATTGATGGAAGAATCATCGCTCAAACAGTCAAAGATAGAGTCAAAAAAGCAGTTGAGGAGTTAAAATCTCAAGGAATCAATCCATGTCTTGCAACTATACTTGTTGGAGATGATACTGCATCAGCCACATATGTTAAAAATAAACACAAAGCTTGCGAAGAAGTTGGAATTATCACACGGGATCATAAATTAGATGTAAATACAACTCAAACGCAACTCAACGATATCATTGAGAATTTGAATAAAGATACAACAACTCACGGCATTTTAGTTCAATTACCATTACCTAAACAATTAGATGAATTTACAACTACATCAAGAATATCGCCACTAAAAGATGTGGATGGATTAACACCACATAATGTTGGTTTACTTGCAATGAAAAAAGCAGCACTTGTTGCATGTACACCATCAGGAATAATAGAAATGTTTGAATTTCATAAAATTAATCTAGAAGGAAAAAATGTTGTGTTAATTAATAGAGGTAACCTTGTTGGAAAACCACTATATCATTTACTATTAGAAAAAAATGCAACTGTAATTACATGTCATTCCAGAACTAGAAATTTGACAGAGCTTTGTCAATTAGCTGATATAATAATTTCAGCAGTTGGGAATAGAGCCAAGTTTACTTTAACATCAGATATGATAAAAGAGGGTGCAATAGTTATCGATGTTGCAATTTCAAGATATCAAGACAAGTTAGTGGGGGATACAGATTTTGAGGACATAATACAAAAGGCATCATTTGCAACACCAGTACCTGGAGGAGTTGGTCCAATGACTGTTGCGATGCTATTAAAAAATACAATTACTGCAGCATCATTGAGTGATCAAATTGGAAGATAGTTCAGATAAAAAATCACTTAGAAAACGTCTCTTAGAGCAGCGAGACAATACATCACATGATTTGTTGGGAATTTCTAGTGAAAAAATACAAAAAAAGTTGAGAAAGATTTTTTCATTTAAGAATGCTCAAAAAATTGGAGTGTACTATCCAATTGGAAGTGAAATTTTTACTCAAGATATTATTCAAGAATTACTTAGTCAGAATAAGGATGTATTTTTACCAAAAGTAGTTGATGAAAATATAGAATTTAGAAAAATTAAAGATTTTTCGAGCCTAGAAACAGGTAGTTTTGATATTTTAGAGCCCAAAGATGATTGTCCAGTGGATAATAATCTAGATGTGATTCTAGTTCCCACAGTAGGTATTTCACAAACAGGGGTTAGACTAGGATACGGTCATGGGTTTTATGATAGATTTCTAGCAGAACACAAGACTATAACAATTTCATTAACACTAGAAAAACAAATTATAAAAAATATTCCAAAATCACCACACGATGTAATAATGAATTGGATAGTTACAGAAGAAAGTGCAACAAAGATTTAGAGAAAGTCTAGTCCCTTTTTTCCAATATCAGTTCTGCAATATTTACTTGGCCAAGAAATTTTCTCTACTGCAGCATATGCATTAGAAATTGCTGATTCTAAAGAATCACCTAATGCAGTAACACCTAAGACACGTCCACCATTTGAAAGAATTTGTCCATCTGATTTTTTTGTACCAGCATGAAAAACAAATGCATCATTTGAAATAGTATTAAATCCTGAAATTATTTCATCTTTTGGATATGATTCAGGATAACCTTTTGATGCCAAAACAACACATACTGCAAATTTTTTATTCCAAGTGATTGGAGGCATTGAGGATAATGTACCATCTACACTTGCAACAAAATAATCATACAAATCAAAATCCATCCTCATTGTAATTGGTTGACATTCAGGATCACCCATACGAACATTATATTCTAAAACATATGGTTTGCCATCTCGAAGCATAATTCCTGCATACAAAAATCCTTTGAATGTAATTCCTTCATTTTTCATTGATTGAATTGTTTTATCAATTACATTTTCTTGAATTTTTTTGGCAAGGGTATCATCAATTATTGGCGTAGGAGAGTATGCACCCATCCCTCCAGTATTTGGACCTTTATCATCATCAAAAATTCTCTTATGATCTTGGCTTGATGCCATAGGAATTGCAACCTCACCATCAGATATTGCAATAAAGGAGGCCTCAATTCCATCAATTCGCTCCTCAATAATTATTCTATTCCCAGCATCACCAAATGTTTTTTTGATTAAAATTGTATCAATGGCTGATTCTGCCTCAGCAGTACTATTACAAACAATGACGCCCTTTCCTGCAGCAAGACCATCAGCCTTTACTACAACATTGTAATCAAGGGATTGTACATACTTTTGAGCCTTATTTGCATCATCAAAAATTTCAAATCGAGCAGTCGGAATGTCATTTCGTTTCATGAAATTTTTGGCCCAAATCTTACTTGATTCAAGTTGTGCTGCCATTTTTGAGGGACCAAAGACTTTGAGGTTTTTTTGATTAAATTTATCAACTATACCTTCAGCTAGAGGTACTTCAGGTCCAACTACAGTAAAACAATTATTTTTTTGAGCAAAATCAATCAATCCATCAATATCATTGACATCTATGGGTACATTATTTTCAGTCCCTCCATTTCCCGGAGCAGTAAAAACAGTTTCAACTTTACTGCTTTGAGATAGTTTCCAAGATAATGCATGTTCTCTGCCACCAGAACCAATTACCAAAATATTTACCAACAAGAATTATTCTTTGCCCAATTATATATTCCAAGTCTAAAAAAAGTAATTTAGCTTTATAATGGCACATGCATACCAAAATCCAGATGGAACTCTCAACAAAGTTTGATGCAAAGAAAATTGAATCTCAAGTAAAAGAATACATCAAATCAATTGATTTAGAAAAACAAATTTTTGAATCAGACAAACCTGAAAGAATCAGATTCATTGAAGGACCACCAACAATGAATGGAATTCCACATGCAGGGCACCTAAGAGGTAGAATCATCAAAGATTTGTGGTATAGATTCAACACACTGCAAGGGAAAAAAATTGAATTTAATGGTGGATGGGATACTCAAGGACTCCCAGTAGAATTACAAGTTGAAAAAGAGTTAGGAGTTACGGGTGGAAAAACTGAGGCAATAAAGCAATTCGGAATAGAGAAAATTGTATCAGAGTGTAAAAAAATTGTTAAAAAATACAACAAGGCATGGGTAGAAGTAGATGAGTTACTTGGAATGTCATTTAATCATGAGAAAGCATATTGGACATTTAGAGATGAATTTATTGAAAGAGAGTGGCAAGTTCTAAAAAAAGCATATGAGAATGGAATACTAGAAGAGGATTTTACAGTAATCGCTTATTGTCCAAGTTGCCAAACATCACTTAGTCATGCTGAAGTAAATCAAGGATATGAAGAAGTTAAAGATCCATCACTATACTACAAAGTAAAACTAGTTGATGAAGATGCATTTTTGATTGTCTGGACTACAATGCCATTTACTTTAGTTACAGATGCAATGGTAGGCTTTCAACCAAAAGAAGATTATGCATACGTCAAAGTAGAAAATGAGACTTGGGTAATTGGGAAAACACGATTAGAAGAATTTATGACAGAAGTAAAAATTGAGGATTATAAAATTGAAAAAACTTCAAAGGGTTCAGAATTTGAAGGAAAAAAGTACATTCATCCATTATTAGATTTGATTCCAGAATTAAAGGAATTATCAAAATTAGATAACCATCATGTTGCAGTTTCAGAGCCATTTGTTGATGCAAGTACTGGTAGTGGTCTTGTGCACCTATCTCCTGCAAATGGTGAGGAGGATATCAAAATTGCAAATAAACGTAAAGTGAAAATTTTCAGTCCCATTGATGATGAGGTAAAATTCACAGAACATGCAGGAAAGTATCAAGGAATGTTTGTCCGAGATGCAGATAGATCAATTGTTGAGGATCTTAGAGATTGCAACGCACTAGTAAAAATTGGAAAAATAAAGCACAAGTATCCACTATGCTGGAGATCTCACCATCCAATTGTGTATCTTGCAAGAAGAGGATGGTTTTACAAATTAGACAGACTAGATAACAAAGCAATTGATGCAGCCAATAGTGTAGAGTATTTTTTTGAGCAACCAAAAAATAGATTTCTTGGAATAATCAAAGAAAGACATCCATGGTGTATTTCACGAGAACGAATTTGGGGATGTCCACTTCCAGTTTGGAATTGTGAAGAGTGTAATGAAAAGAATTGGTTTTTTACAAGAAAAGAAATTGTTGATGCTGCAGAAAATTTACCGGATGGTCCAGACTTTGAATTACACAGACCATGGATTGATAACATTACAATAAAATGTAAAAAATGTGGCAGTACAAAAACAAAAAGAGAAGAGTACGTATTAGATACATGGCACAATAGTGGTGCTGCACCATATGCATCACTAACTGATGATGAATATTCAAAAGAGATTCCAGCACCATTCTTTACTGAAGGGATTGATCAAACTAGAGGATGGGCATATACACTATTAATTGAAAATGTAATTTTAAATAATGCAGCAACTCCCCCCTACAAATCATTCTTGTTTCAAGGCCATGTGCTTGATGAGAATGGTGGTAAGATGAGTAAAAGTAAAGGAAATGTTTTGGATGGAGCAGAATTATTACAAAAATACCCCATAGATCTAATACGATTCTATTTCATGTGGAAGGCAAGCCCAATTGAGCCACTGAGTTTTAGCACGGATGAATTAATGTCAAGACCGTATCAGGTTATAAACACACTATTCAATCTTCACCTCTACTTTAAACAAAATAGTGAATATGATAATTTTGAGAAATCAAATAATATCAAATGGGCAAAGCAAAATAATCTACTCACATCACCAGACATTTGGTTATTATCAAAACTACAAAAATTAATTCAAACAATGACTGAAAAGAATCAGTCTTGTAAATTCCATGAATGTGCCAAAGCAATTGATGATTTCATAATTAACAATCTAAGTCAAGTGTACATTCCAATTACACGAGGAGAGTTATGGGATGAGGATGAGAAAAAGAAAAACAGAAGACTTGCAATTTATGCAGTGTTAAATAACGTTCTCAAAACTTTAGATATTTTGATTCATCCATTTTGCCCATTTACAAGTGAATATCTATACCAATCAGTCTTTGATGGAGAGCAAAGTATTCTACTTGACAAGTGGCCACAGTTCCAAGAATCACTAGTCAATGAAGAGATTGAAGAATCATTTGATATTATGAAAGATGTTGTATCAGTGTCATCAGCTGCAAGAATGAAAGGAAAGTTAAAGCGAAGATGGCCACTTAATGAAGCACAAATCTGTGTTAAGAAAGGTAACAAAATAAAACTAGAATCATTATCAGAATTATTACAATCACAACTAAATGTAGAAAAGTTTTCAGTTTCTGAAACTGAAAAAGAATCAGGGATGAAACAATTTTTAGAATTAAAACAATTAGGATTACCTGTAAAACCTACAATTGAATTAGAAAGAAAAAGAATTGGTCCTAAAGCAAAACAACACATGGGGAAACTAGTTGCAAAATTTTCTGAAACAAATCCTGAAGAAATTATTTCATCATTACAAAAAGAACAGAAATTTGATTTTGAAATTGATGGGGAGATAATCTCATTAGATAATGAGGATTTTATTATTAATTTTGATGCTAGTGAAAACTTTGCAGTGGCTAAAAGAGAGGACTATTCTGTATTTATCTCAACATCAAGAAACAAAGAGATGATGGCAAAAGGATTGGTAAAAGATATTGCAAGAAGACTACAAACCCTAAGAAAAGAAAAAGGATACAATCCAACTGATGTACTAAATGTTGCATCAATCCTTGATTTAGAAGAAGAATCACTTGAAATGATTAAAGAAAAAGCAAAAGAATTGGCATTTTTAGTTAGAGTAAAACAAGTAACCTTTACTGATTCTTGCAAAGAATACAAAGATGATGATATTGATGGTCAAAAAATCAGAATAGCAGTAGAATAAGTTTTGAATAATGAAATATTTTTATTACAACTATAATTTGCAAAAGTAAATGTCTGAATCAAATACACCAAATGTTGTTGGAATTAACATTCTAAAACAAAATGGCCTCGATGTTGATGAGTTGTTAAAGCAGTTAATCACAAATGCTGCAGTTGAGTTTACTGCATACTACTACTTTACCAATCTCAGAGCACATTGTACAGGCTTGGATGGAGAGGCACTCAAAGGAATTATCGAAGATGCAAGACTAGAAGATCTTAGTCACTTTGAATCATGTCTTGAGAGAATTTACCAATTAGGTGGAATACTCCCAAATGACGCAACAGAATTTATCAAAATGTCTGGTTGTGAATTCCTACAACTTCCAACAAATCCAACAGATCACAAAGCAATTCTAGAAAAATGTCTCAAAGCAGAACAAGGTGCAATTGTTAACTGGGATAAAATTTGTAAAATGACGCACGGGAAAGATCCTGTAACATACGATATTGCAAAAGATATTCTAGCAGAAGAGATAGAGCATGAGTCTTGGTTCTTAGAGTTAATCTATGGACGACCATCAGGGCACATGAGAAGAAAGTATGCAGGAGAAAGACCACATACAAGAAAACACTCTAGAGCTTTGGATATGGGATAAAACCCAAAATCACTTTCTTTATTCAAATTGTTATTTTAATGACGACTAATAGTGAAAATCAATTGTTTTGTCAGGGTTAAATAGAAAAATCACGTATAGATAATATGGTCAAACAGATTAGTCTTGATGCATGGCAGATTCAACAATTAACAGAATTATTAAAAAAAGGTTCAGACATTGTTACAAAGACTAACAAACCAATTGTGTTATTCAGACAAACCTTAGAAGAAGAAGAAGAGTCTTACGAAGAAATTGTATGCACACTTACCAAAGGATATGTGATTGAACAAATGGTCACATCAGGAGGTATACTAGTTCCAAGTTTTCAACAACAGTTTGTATTTACAATTGAAGAATATCCTCAAGAATTATTGAGAAAAAGTAAGGATCGCTTTTTAGAAATGGTTGATTTTCTTTCAGAGCAGCTAAAATAATATCATAATTAATAAGGACCGTAAAATTCAAGAATTTTGCATGCAGTTACTAGAGTTTCAAGCAAAAGAATTGTTTCGAGAATATGGAATTAATCTACTTGATAGTAAATCATCTACAAATATTGAAGAAGGTAGAAAACATGCAAAAGAGATAGGATATCCATTTGTAATTAAAATTCAGGTCCCAGTAGGTGGCAGAGGAAAGGCTGGAGGCATTCAAAAATGCCAAAATGATGATGAATTTGAGCTAAAATATCCACAAGTGATGGATTTGACAATAAAAGGTGAAAAAGCAAGGGCAATTTTACTTGAAAAAATGGCTGACATCAAAAAAGAGTTGTATCTATCAATATTTCTAAATCGTTCAAAAAGATGTTACACAATTATTGCATCAGCTGAAGGCGGAGTTGAAATTGAATCAGTCAAAAATCAAATTATCAAAGAAGTGGGACTAGGAGATGTTTCAGAAGAACTTGCAAAAGAGGTCGCAAAAGAAATGGGATTGGAGGGAAAAACTGCAGACCAATTTGTAGACACTTTGAAAAAATTATCAAAATTAACTATAGAAAAAGAAGCAGAACTTGTAGAAATTAATCCACTTGCAATCATGCAAGATGATTCAGTCATTGCATTAGATGGTAAATTTGTTACAGATGACAATAGTAATTTCAGACATGATGAATTACAAAAATACCAAGAAAAATCAGAGATTGAAGAGCAAGCAGAAAAAAGTGGATTCTCTTTAATAGAATTAGATGGAGACATTGCAGTAGTCGGAAATGGTGCAGGTCTTGTAATGTCAACACTTGACATGTTATCAGATAATGGAGGAAAAGCAGCTTGCTTTTTAGATGTAGGTGGCGGTGCAACTACTGAATCAGTTTATGAAGCATTGACTTTGATTAGCAAGTTAGATAAAGTAAAAGGAATTTTAGTGAATCTTTATGGAGGAATTGTAAAAACTACGGTAGTAGCTGAAGCATTTCTTAAAGCATATGAAAATAATTTAATTGACTTACCAGTATTTTCAAGATTGAAAGGTACAGAATCAGAAAAAGCAAAAGAAATGCTTCAAGGTTCTAAAATCAAAATTTTTGATACAATAGAGGAGGCAATTAACGCAGCAGTAATGGGAGTTAAAAAATGACTGACATTTTTGAATTACTAAAGGGTAAACCAGGAGATTCAGATTATGAGAAAAAAGGAGTGATTGTTCAAGGAATTACAGGCTCATATGGTTCACTACATTCAAGAAACATGATATCATATGGAACAAATATCGTAGCTGGTGTAACACCAAATAAAGGAGGTCAAAAATTTGATGACAATATTCCAATTTACAATACAATGCAAGAAGCAGTTGATGCTACAAATGCAAAAATTTCAATTCTTTTTGTACCAGCAAAATTCTTTCTTAGTGCTGCAAAAGATGCACTAAATGCAGGAATCAAACTACTAGTTGCAATTCCAGAACATGTTCCAATTAGAGACACTATGGAAACAATAGAGTTAGCAAAACAAAAAGGAGCAGTAGTAATTGGTCCCAATACTCCAGGAATTATGATTCCAGAATTAATTAAAATAGGAATCATGCCTCCAATGCCTTTCAAAGCAGGAAAGATTGCAGTATTATCAAAGAGTGGAACATTACTTTATGAAATTTCAGATGCATTAACTAGTGCAGGATTTGGGCAGTCAATTACAATTGGTATTGGTGGTGATCCAGTTAACGGAACAAGACTCATTGATGCTTTTGAAATGGTAAAAGACATTCCAGATTTGGAGGGATTAGTAGTAGTTGGAGAGATAGGCGGGGATTCAGAAGAAATTTTAGCTCAAAGAATAATGGATATTGGATTTAGTAAACCAACTGTAGCATACATTGCAGGTAGGGCAGCACCCAAAGAAAAGAGAATGGGTCATGCAGGTGCAATTGTAATGGGAACTTATGGTTCTGCTGAATCTAAAATTTCAATGTTTAACAAAGCAAATATCCCAGTAGCTAAAAGACCTGCAGAAGTTCCAGTTTTACTTGCAGGAAAGATGGAAAAATCCGATTAGAATAAAAGAGAGAGATTTTGGAGAAATACAAATGCCCATTACAGATCCAGAAAAGAAACGCATTGCACAACAAGCACGTCTTGTAATGAGAATTTGCTTCAAATGTGGAGCTAGAAATGACATCAGGGCAACAAGATGCAGAAAATGTCGAAATCCATACCTGAGATTAAAGAATAGAAATCTCGGAGTAAAGAAATAGAACTAGAAATTCATCAATCTTTCTCTATATGTTACAATAATTGATTTAATCTGAGTGGAGTATTTGATGATAAAGGATTTTGCAGATTCAGGGCTATCCAATTCTTCTAAATATAGTTGAAGATCATCAGGAAATTGTTCATTCATTTGAAATAGAATTCTTGATGCATCAACGTATTGACCAAGATTTTCAGCATACTCAAATTCCAATTGCATTCGATCAATTAGCATATCAAATTCCTGCAATGACATGTCAAATGTTTCAGAAATTAGTACAAAAACCCGAGGTAATTACAAAATATCTAAAATCTAAAGACAAAAAAGCTTGTATTTTTGTAAATCTGTTGGACCGGTCGTCTAGTTTGGTTTGGATGACGCACTCACACTGCGTAAGGAAGAAATTCCCGCAAAGGTCGTGGGTTCAAATCCCATCCGGTCCACTTATCATATTAAGAAAAAAATACAAAATATCAGACACACCTAATAGTCCACAGATAGTGATTTGTGGTGGATTACAAATAATGCAAAATAAAATCATCGTTTTAATAATTTGTATTATAATTATTAGTTCAAATATTCAACCAATATTTGCTGAGATTTTTTTCCCAACTACAAATTTTAGATTACAAGGACCTCCGACATATTGCGTGGTCATTCCAAATGATCCTATATCAGAGCAACAAAAAAATCAATGGGTGAATTTGGCAAAAAATGCAGTGTTTGATTGGGAAGAAAAACTAAAAGAAAAGGAAACGAGTAATGATAATCTTTGGAACGTTAATGTAATAATAGTTTCAGAAGAAGACTATGAAAATTGTGGAATTACAATATATTTTAAAGATAAACCAAGTTTAACTGGAACTGTTGCAGGGTATTTCACTTGGCCACCAGGTTCAATTACAATTTATTATTTACAATTAGAAGTATGTGGTTTGTTTACATGTTATGATGATGAGACATTCGTTTCTGATGATACGATATATGCTATAGCATTACATGAAATAGGTCATTCCTTTGGATTAGATCATTATGTTTCAGATAATGCAGATACAAATTCAAAATGGCAAACAAGTCTCAACACACCACCATCAATTATGATTCCAGCAATTCACAATAACCCATTTTTACAAGAAATAACAAATATCGATACCAGTAAAGTTCATGAAATTTATGGCAGTGAGGGATTTTATGCATTTTCATCTCTTCCAATTCCAGAACCTACACCAGAACCTACACCAGAACCTACACCAGAACCTACACCAGAGATCATTGCACCAATTATTCCAGATAGACCTTTTAGTTCAGTAAGAATTTCAGAAAAAATTATTGAGGTACAAGACCAACAACAGCAAATAATCAAAATTTCAGGAAGTGTGTCTGATGATAAATTATTGAGAGGGCATCCAGTAATAATTACTGTACACAAACCAGATCAATCAATTCAAATTTTGAAAACAGGTACTGCAAGTAGTGGATATTTTGAAACATTATTAATTTTTGATAAAAATTCAATTCGTGGAAACTATCATGTTTCAGTAAGTTATATCGGACATGTCGATAAAGATAAGGATGTATCATTTGAAATAGTAGATAAAATTATCACACCATCTATTATTTTAGATGAACAAGATACCGAATCATCAATTGTATCAAATCCAAATGTATCAAATCCAATTGAAACAGACTCAGATGAAATAATTCCTCAATGGGTAAAAAACAGTGCAAGATGGTGGTCTGAGGGAAATATTGATGATGAGACATTTGTAGATGGAATAGAATTTCTAATTTCCAAAGAAATTATAGATATTCCAAAACATAACAGTTCTCAATCAATTCTAGAAATTCCAGATTGGATAAAAAACAATGCAAGATGGTGGTCTGAGGGAAATATTGATGATGAGACATTTGTAGATGGAATAGAATTTCTAGTTAAAATAGGAATTGTCAAAATGAGTTAATTGAAAATGATTTTTGACATCAAATTATATTATTTCAAATAATTCTTCATAGAATTCATATACAGATAAAATAGTGAAATCAATCAAATGAGTAAGAATTTTTGGCACGATATTGAATCAGGGACAGACATTCCTGAAATCATCAATGTAATTGTAGAAATCCCAAAAGGTTCTATGAACAAATACGAATATGATAAAAAACACAATATGATAAAACTCGACAGAGTATTATTCTCACCATTTCACTATCCGGGAGATTATGGACTAGTACCTCAAACATTATCTGAAGACGGAGATCCACTTGATGCAATGGTTCTAGTAACAAATCCAACATATCCAGGAATTCTCATTGAAGCAAGACCAATAGGATTACTCCAAATGAAAGATGATGGGGAACCTGATGACAAAATTATTTGTGTCTCAACTAATGATCCCCGATACCTACATACCTCAGATATTTTTGATATTGAGGATCATTATCGTTCAGAGATTGCTCATTTCTTTCAAGTCTACAAAGAGTTGGAAGGAAAGAAGGTAGAAATCCAAGGATGGAAATCATCAAAAGAAGCAAAAATTGTAATAATTGATTCAATAAAGAGATACAAAGATACTTTGAAAAAATATTAGAAGTATGTCAAATGAATGTAATCACTTTGCACAAGAAAAAAAAGGAATTTCACCAAATACAAAAAACTGTGAAGAGTGTGAAAAAGAACATCTGCCAGTAGTAGCAATTAGAATATGTTTAACATGTGGACATGTTGGTTGTTGTGATTCATCAATTGGTAAACATGCAACAAAACATTTTCAGGAGACTGGACATCCAGTAATGAAATCAATTCAAGAGAGTTCTCAAAAATGGTGTTATGTTCACGAAGAGTATTATTAAAATAATATTTAGTTTTAATTTAAATTATTTAATTCCAAAATAGAATTTACTAATCCATCACCTATCTCATCAGGTTCAGTACTAACCATCAAAAATTTTTTTTTCATTAAATTTATTGTGTACAGTTTGACTTTATCCTTAACTATGAGACAATATCGATTGGAGCCAAGTGAATTAGACGCATTATCATCATTCCATCTTTTAATTTGCTGAATAATAGATGATTTCTCATCTTCATCACCAAAATATGATTCAACATCTTTCCGCATCCCCCCTTGAGTTTTTTCATTATCTTCCCAAATTGCAGCATATCTCACCATAGGAAATACAGAAAAAATATTACTAATCAGAGATGCGTCATCCATTTTGTATTTTAGATTAGATGAATCAGTTATTTTTAGTTTCCAATATTCTAGTGTGAATCATTTTTTAATAGTCAAAAATGGGCTCAATTAATGATGAAATATCAACCTGGAATTTGGGATCTTACAAAACTTGTAAAGGATCCAAAAAGTCCAGCATTTCAAAAACAGATTAAAGAATTAGAAAAAAAAGCAGAAGCATTTGAGAAAATCAAATCAAAATTAAATCCCAAAATATCATCTAGTAAATTTAAAAATATTTTACAACAAGTTGAAGAAATTTCTGAAAATATGAGTAGAATTGGAGGATACGCATCATTGTCTTATTCATCAAATACTCAATCAGATGAGGCAACATCTCTAATGAGTAGAATGTCAAAATTAGGTTCTGAGATTTCAAATAAAATTTTGTTTTTTGATTTATGGTGGAAAATACAAGTTGATGACAAAAATGCAAAAAGGCTAATGAAAGATGCAGGTGAGCTTACAGAATATTTAGCACACAAAAGACTATTTGCAAAATATGCACTCAGTGAACCTGAAGAAAAAATTATCAATACACTAGATGTAACAGGAATTTCTGCACTTGTAAAATTGTATGACAAGATTACAAATTCATATGAATACAAAATGAAAATTGGAAGTAAAAATAAAGTATTGACAAGAGAAGAGCTTACAAATTATGTTAGAAGTACAAATCCAAAAATTCGAGAGACAGCATACAAAACAATTCTTGGTAAATATACTGAAAATAAAGGCGTAATTGGAGAAATTTATCAAAATATTGTTCTTAATTGGAGAGATGAGGGTATCGAAATTAGAGGATACAAGAGTCCAATTTCTATGAGAAATATTGGAAATGATGTAGATGATAAAACTATAGAATCACTTCTTGCAGTGTGTAAGAATAATTCTCCTGTTTTTCAAAAATTCTTTGTACAAAAAGCAAAGATGTTAAAAATGAAAAGGTTGAGAAGATATGACATATACGCACCAGCAACTGCAAACATTAAAGAAAAAAATTACACATATGATAAATCAGTTAAACTAGTTTTTGAATCACTTGGAAAATTTAGCAGTACATTAGAAGATTATGCAAGAAAAGTTTTCAATGAAAATCATGTTGATTCAGAAATAAGAAAAGGTAAAAGAGATGGAGCATTCTGCAGTACACTTTCTCCAAAAACAACACCATTTGTACTAGTTAATTTTACTGGAAAATCAAGAGACGTGTTTACATTAGCTCATGAATTAGGTCATGCAGTTCACAGTCAAGCAGCACAAGACAGATCTATTCTGGTTCAAGATGCACCATTACCATTAGCAGAAACAGCATCAACTTTTTCTGAATTGTTGTTGTATGATAATTTATCTGATAAAATCTCAGATGATGAAAAGAAAATAATGCTTTCAGAAAAAATTGATGATTTGTATGCGACAATTCTCAGACAATCATTTTTTACAATTTTTGAAGTTGATGCTCATAAACAAATTGGGAATGGAACTACAATTGATGAAATTTCTAAACTATATCTACAGAATTTAAAAGAACAATTTGGAAATTCAGTAATTCTTTCTGATGACTTTGCAATAGAATGGAGTTGTATTCCACATTTTTACCACACTCCATTTTACTGCTATGCGTATTCTTTTGGAAATTTGCTTGCATTGTCGTTATTTCAGAGATACAAAAAAGAAGGCAAAGACTTTGTCCCAGCATACCTCAATATTCTTGCTGCCGGTGGTTCAAAAAAGCCAGAAAAATTGCTATCAGAGTATGGATTTGATATAAGATCTCCAAAATTTTGGCAAGAAGGATTTGATTATGTCAAAGAGCAAGTTAGAGCACTTTCATCACTAAACTAGATTTTATAATAAATGGGGCTGACAGTCCAACGCATGGACTGCCAGCTTGTTCCCCGAACGGTTTGAATTCGATGTCAAGTTAAAATAATGAATAATATGATTTAAACGTTTGAAATTATTTTAGGTCCAATTTTTTAGGTTTTATCTTTCTAAGGGTTCCAGCTAAAATACCAAGTGTAATTCCTAGCTGATAAAGAAAGTAAAGTAATACCTCAAAGGTGCTAGGAGTAAGATCAGTGAATCGACTAATTCCAGTAAAAACTAACAACAATACACTAAAAAATAAAACAAATGATTTTACAATTCCACTAATATTTGTGAATTTTAATAAAACAAAAGTCATCACAGTAACTGAAATAGCCAAAACTGTAAGAAAACCAGTATTCATTCCAAAAATCAAAAAGATTGATGATGCCAATTCACCGGGTCCATTTGCAGATAAATTTGTAAAATCAATTTTCTCAGGAGATGAAAAACGTGGAACACTCAAAATAGCATTTATCAAAAATAATACAAATAATGAAATCGATACAGTCTTTAGATGATGTTGTAAACGTGGAAATCTAGTTAGAATGGCCCGTCCCAAAATAATTCCTTGTAATAATCCAATACACAAAGCACCCAAAACTGCAGTTAATGAAAAAATAGGATCTTGAAATACTTCAACAAAGAATGGAATTAACGCCATTATGCAATAATCACATTAATGAGGATATTAGCTAGTCGATAATTTATTTTATAAAAAATTAAATAAAATTTAGACTGTTGAATTTCAAAAAAATACAAAATAGGAATAAATTTAATTATTTCATTATTTGAGGGCAAATTGTGAAAAAGGTTTTATTTTTTCTAGGATTAATTGCGCTAGTGGGTATTTCAACAAGTTATGCCTATTCACAAGAAATTAGTCTTGCAACATTTCAAGAAACTGCTCAAATAATTATAGATAAGAGCATATCTCAAAATGTAACAGCATCAATTACATTACAAAGTACTAGTATTCAAGAAATCAAAATTCCAGCAGAACTAGAACAAAAAATCAGAGATAATAGTAGAATTGAGGCCATAATTTTGACTAACCAGGCTCAATGTGTTCTAGGAGTAGTGGACCAATCATGCATCATAATTAATGTAGCAAGAGACCCAGAAGTTAGAGGGATTTTTGCCATTCAAGATGAAACTCAAGAAGTTGCAAATCAGTACATTGATGAAATAAATCAAGTATTTGATACTAAAGCCAAATTCCATTCAGTTTTTGTCCACACCAATGATGCATCAAATTTAGCGTTAGAAACATCAGGGGTAGTTTCAGGTAGTGGGTCAATTTCAGCAGTATACACAATGCCCATGGAGGATACAGACTCAATGTATGAGAAAATCTCAGCCATTTTACTTCCAAAAATAATCAGAGATAGTGGAGGATTCTACAATGTTGCTAAAAATTTATCATTTGAAGAAAACGCAAAGATGACATTCTCAATAATTCCATTAGATACAAAATCACTTTTACAGTTAAAATTATCAGTAGATTATACAAACAAAGCATCAACAATTTCTGAAATTAATCCATTAGAATTTCTTAAAGTTGAAAATATTAAAAGATCAGAGTATTTTTCATCAGAGTTTTATCCACTTAACTCCATTATTCAAATAGTAATTTTGTCTCCAGAAGATGAAAAAATTTCCAATATCAAAGGAAACATAATTCCAACTCAAATTATAGATAATGAAAAAATTCCAACAGATGTTACAAAAGAGGGATGGGTATTTGACCCGCAAGAAGGACAAATGATTCAAGGAAAATATATTTTTGGAGAAGAAACATCAGTGAGTAAAGAAAAATTAAAATTTTCTCTAGGGGATGGCAAAGTTATTCCATCAGAGGAATCAGAGTTTGATGAATCAATTGTTGTAGTTACTATAATTTCCATAGTTGCAATAGCTGCGGCATTATTTTATCTTAAAGGATACACAAGGAAATAGTATTGTATCCTGCCTAAAAATTGGTTAATTGTTATGATATGCATGAAAAACGACACAAAATCATTAACCGTTGAGGTGAGTGGGGGTTATCAAATTACCTTTAATCTGAATTTCTAAATTTCTCTAATTCCTCAGGAGATATATTTTCAATCCTTTTCTCAAGTTCATTTAGTCTCTTTTCCTGATGGTAAGCTTTTGCAAGGCCACTGTGAACTTGTCCTAGATATGCCAAAGAACCAGAAAGTTTAGTTAAATAGTTAACAACCTCGGGAGACGAATCATCTGCATGTTCTTTTTGATACTCTTTGAATCTCTGCAACAATATCTCATAAATTTCAGATGAGCCTTTGTAGATTTTCTCAGTATCATTATCAGAGAGATCCACAATCTGAGGTTATTTTTTAAGTTAAAGGTATATGGTTTGAAAGTACGGGTACTAAATTTTTAAAATTATACTATACGGTACCTCAAAAATTAATCCATCACAAGATCAGAATGGTTGTTTGTTCATGGGTCCCATCTACAAATTAGCAATCCTTTTTTTAGATTCTACTCTGAATTTACTATCTTCAGATCAGATGACCAAGATAACACAATACTAGAGTTATCTTTAGTGTCAATACTAAATACATCTGATGTGACAGTACTTGTTCCAGATGTATTGATTGCATCTATTACGAAATCATATTTCGTGTTGGATTCAAGATAAGGAATTATCGAATTTGTAGATGTAGACATATCGTCATAATGAATCATGTATTTAGAATCAGATGTTTTTTTGTATCTTATTGTGTAATCAATTATCTCCTCTATTTCTTTGGCAGAAACATCATTTCTTATCAAATATGCTCGTAGTTGTTCTTCGGTGAAAATAATATCCGTAGAATTCCCTATTGTTGTAGTTCCACCTGAACCTAGATGATCAGCAGGAGGCACTCCCCATTCTTCAACAGGATCACTTTGAGGTTTTGGATGCATTTTGTAATAGTCATCTTGTAGGTATGTTCTATTAGCAGTTACATAGAGATTATAATAATCTGCTTCATCAAATTGTATGCTTGCCTCACCTTCTTTTGTTGCTTTTACCTGAGCAACCATTACAAAAGAATCACCCTCTAACAGATCTATGTGTTCGGTATACTGTGTAAAAATACCTCTTTTGGAAATTTTTTCTTTTGGTAAATCTACAAACTCCAGACCACCTGATAGATAGATTCTATGGTATCCATTATTGTCTTTGAGCAATGTCATTGTAAGGATTACAGTTGATGTCTCTCCTATTTTTGGTAGATTTGAAATACTTACTTCATGAGTTGCAAACGGCTCTGCTTGTTCTTCACCATTTCCTCCTCCACTGGATGAGGTTGTTCTTAGCATTGGAAACTCATACTCAGGAATTATTACTGCCGGAGTTAGTGTTGTTGATATTTCAGTGATTGTAGATGTAGAAATTATTTCCCATCCTGTTCTTTCTGCAGTTCTCTCAGACACACAAGCAGGATTGCCATTGGTACGAAGCACAAGTACGTGGTTCTCCTTACATTGAACATCTTTTGGTTCTACTCCATTTTCTAATTGAACTCTAGGACTAGAGAATTGTAATGGTGTGGCAATTGATTCAGAAAATCCCAAAGGAATAGAACCACTCATTAGAATAACTGCAAATGTCAGTGCGAACAGTTTTGGTATAATTTTGTCTGTTTGTCTAGTCATTAATTATTAAAAATAAGAATTATGAACTTAAGAAGAACTCATCTTAAAACATATCATAATGAGTTATTGCTATATCTATTTGTCATAATCAAAATAATATGTCAAGGTATTATTCAAAAATACAAATTTCAGATAATATAAAAATTAAAAATCATGAAGTAATACATAAAACAATAGATATTTTGATGCAAGAATTACGTTATCTAGATCACCTTTTGGATGATGTTAAGAAATCAAACAAATAATTTAGTTTAATATGAATAAAATGATAAGGTGAGTTGTGGAATAATTTTAGTACCATGATGGGTAGCGGACCGGACTAGGGTACTAACTTGTCTCTAGAAAAGTTCCAATTATGCTTAGAATTTAGCTAATCTAGCAAAGCTGAATAAAATT
>LFLC01000035.1 GCA_001543015.1 Nitrosopumilus sp. LS_AOA
CTTATGTAAGAAACAATGTGTAAAAATGAATCCTTAGAAGATCCATATTTCTCAAGTCCCGATAACTTCACAGAACCTTAATTTACTGATTTCGTATCTCTTTTTGTAAAATGTTATTATATATTTGAAAAATTATATAATTATTATATATTTTGAGGCCAATATCACAGTTATTTTGCGTAGGCATTATAAAATTTTAGCATTTTAGGAATTGTTTAGTTTCATGGATTAATTATACAATCAAGAAAATATGAAACTATTAAAGTTGTATAACGTAATGTGTTATAATGTTAGTTTTAACATCACACTAAATTATAAATATCTCAAGGGTGATAATAATGCCCAATAATCTCAATCTCTTTAACACATTCTTGGAATTCAGTTGTAATGGTTGTATACGTTGACGATGATGTTTCATCAAAATCTTCCTCTTCACCATTAATTAAGACATACAAATCACCATCACCTACAGCATCATCAAATGCCTTATCCATTACTGAGCTTGGAATTGTAACTGTCAACGAACCGTCTTCTGTAGCATCAATGAAAATTACAATATTAAACCCATGTTTATCATGTGATATGTTTAACAACTCACCACCTGTAATTTCATATTCTACTAAATTATTAGTAATACCAACTAACTCATCTATGTCATTGTGAATCTTACCATCATAGTTTTCACACATACTATCAAAATACTCATTCTTTACATTCTCTTTTTTTGTAGGCTTGCAATTATCCTGAATTTCTAGTAATGGATGTTTCATATTTTCATTATGAAATAGATAATTGGAATCAACAGGATAAGTCTCATGATATATTTCTAAAAACTCTATATCACTAGGCAAATCAAACTCTAATGTTTGATAATCTTGGCATTGTCTTATTACACTAAATTTTTCATTATAACTTTCAGAATTATGACTATCAGGGTATTTGTAATTATAAATTATATGTTGTTCGTATTTTGTATCTACAAATACAGTAACACGCTGATCATAACCATCCACCACTAACGGTAATGACACTACATTATCATCCCAATAATAAGTATCATCAATAGATGTATTCATTGTATATGGTACATCAATTATCAATGTAGCATCCGAATTAACATTTTTGAACTTTATGTCAAAAGAAGAAGGAAGGTCTGAACCACAAATCTTTTCAATCTCACCGCTTGTTATACTATGGTTTAACTCAACAACAATATCAAATTCTTCACATATCATCTCAAACCTTTCATCCATACTCTTCTTTTCTTTCTTTACAGGAACTGGCTCCATCTCATCAACATTCACTTTTTTTGTAGGCTTACAATTATCCTGAATTTCAAGGAGTGGATGTTTCATATTTTCATTATGATAAACCTCATCACCTCCACCATATGTTGTAACATGTAATATTTCCAACCATTCTGTATTTGCAATCAAGTCCAACTCAAAAGTTTGATAGTCCTGACATTGTCGTACCACTCTATACTCACCATCAAAACCATCATCATATATGTCAGTTCCAATAACCGTAACATGTTCATTATAATCATCTGTCACTAACGGCAATGCTACTGCAGTATCATCCCAATAATAAACATCATCAATAGATGTATTCATTGAGTATGGAATATCAATTATTAATGTGGAATCATGATCAACATCTTTTAACTTTATGTAAAAATAAGAAGGAAGTTCTGAGCCACAAATCTTTTCAATCTCACCGTTTGTTATACTATGATTCAACTCAACAGTATCATATTCATCACACTCACTATCATACATTTCATCCATAGTCTTCTCTTTCTTTACAGGGTCTGCCTCCATCTCACCACTCTCCACCAAGTATATGCAATGATTTGGCTGGGCCAAGATAACGCCATTATAAAACGAATCACTACTTACACCAAAATAGTAAATCTTTGATACATCATCTAAATACGTAAACTGTAGGGTTCTAGAGTCTGCAGTATTTGATATTTGTTGTACTGTAACTGGAACATCATCGCCTCTATCATTTACTGCAATAAAGTCATACGGTTCATTGCACACTGGATAGTCAAATTGTTTTAGATCAACTATACTTTTTGGAATAGTTATGGTAGTGCTTCCAGCCATACCATCAACATAAATCTCAAACCACTTGAAATCTTTCTCAACGCAGAGATGTGAAAACTCACCATTACTTACTATAACATCAAGTGGTTCTACTAGCTCATATTTTTCATAAAAAAAATCAGTACACTTTACACTATTAATATCATCAAACATACCATTACAGTCTATCTCTTTTGTAATATTATACTGGAAACTACCCATTACCCATGTATAACATTCCAATGTACCATCATAATCCACATATACTGAATCATCATAAAATATGGTCCAGCCAACCTTTATCGCATTCTTTTCTGTAACACAAACAGGCTTGCCATTATGCTGTAATGCCAAAATATGATTCTCATTATTACATGACAACTCTGGTAACACCACACCCTGATACAACTGGTTTTTTAGGGATTCTGAATATCCCATAGGAGCAAAGCCTAACAGCATTATTCCAGCTAGGAATATTCCGAGTAGTTTATTTTTTGGCATTATACCAGAAAAGAATTTAATGGTTTTTATTATTTACTATATTATTTACTATATTATTTACTATGTTATTTACTATATCATCCAACACCACACGTTATACAATTTTTTATTAACATTTTACTATTATTCTATATGTGTAATTCTAAGAAATAAGTTTTTAATAAAATCTATTTTTCTTTGCCATGAATTTGATATATCTATAACCTATGAGTTATTTTTGTAATTCTATCTTTAATTTTTCAAGACAATTTGTATCAGATAATCCTGTACACAAAATATCAGTTTTTTCTTTCATAAAATCAGTTGACTCTTTGCCTAGTTTTTCAAATTCTTTATAACATTCTTTTCCCATCAATATCTGTTCCTCTAATGTAGCATCTTTTATGGAATAATTACATTTTTTCAGATTAAATAGTTCATAGTATTCTTTATGACATGCTTGGGAAAAATAAATAGTTTTTTTAATATTTTCAGGTAAATCTAAACACTTCATCGAACCTGCCATTTCTATAATCTCATCAGGTAAAAATGTAGGAGTAGATTTTAAATTATTAGTATCATTGAAAACCATATTGTCATAAAT
>LFLC01000040.1 GCA_001543015.1 Nitrosopumilus sp. LS_AOA
AAGTGTTAAGTTGTGCTCGAAACCCCCTATGGGGATTTTGTATTACAAATTTCCAGCATGGTGTGAGAGGATTGTAGGTGAGATAGTTTATCGTATGTTTTTCAATACAAGTAAAGAGTTTGATAATATAATGGATCTTTCAAAAGATCAAAAACGAGAAAAATTTAGTAAATATGAAAAACTTGATGAACAAGGAGATGGATTCAAAGCTGCGGCAAACATTATAGTACCTATAATATTATCAAACAAAAAAATAATTTTATTAGATGAACCTGAAGCGTTTTTACATCCACAACAAGCTGAGTTATTTGGAGATTGGATTGGAAATAATTCATCAATAAACACACAAATATTTATTGCCACTCATAGTGCAAGTTTTTTATCTGGTGTATTACGAAATAATTCAAATGTAACTATTTACAGATTTACAAGAAAGGAGAAAGATACTAAAGTAATTCAAATTCCTTCTAATAAAATTAACCAATTAATATCTAATCCTATTCTTAGTTCACAATTCATACATGAATCCTTGTTTTATGATAAAGTTATTCTCTGTGAAGGCCAAAGTGACAGATTATTTTATCAAACCTGTTTCAAAAAATTATTTCCTAATAAAATTCCTCCATTATTTATACAATGTCTTGGAAAAGATCAATTTAAAAATATCATCCCACTTCTTAGTGGTTTAGATATTGATTTAAGAATAATTGCTGATTTCGATATTTTAAATTCACCAGATCATGATTTAACAACATTATTTGGTGATATAATATCTGAAAATCCAGAACAAATCAACAATAAACATAAATCAATATTTTCCAGTTATGATGAAAATAAACTAAAAGATATAAAAGAACATGGTATAAATGGAATTGATGAAAAAGAACGTAATCTAGTTAATCAGATTTTATGTGATTTGAAAAAAGAAGGTATATTTATTGTTCCAGTGGGAAAATTAGAATCTTGGATACAACATGAAAATAATGGTATGGATAATTGGATGGTTCAATCATTAAACAAAATTAGCAAGGTTGAGAATATCCCTCCACCCTTAAAAGATTTTTTAATATCTATATCAACGTGAATTTAGAATAGGGAAAAAGTATTTCGTGGATTGAAAAAAGATGAATCTCCTGCAATTACTGGGATCAAGCTGTATCATAACTACATTAGACCTCATTCTAGTTTAGATAATGACACGCCAGCTTTAAGAGCTGGAATTGAGATTAAGGGAAATAATAAATGATTAACTATCATTCAAAACACTAGAAATGAAAAACAGATTTGATACACATCTATGTATTATTGATAAATGCAAAGATGGAAAAACAAGAGTTAGATTTTCTAATAAATATGCAAAAACTATGAAAGGTGATTGTGGTTTTACTCTAAAATTGACTGATGAAGAAAGACTTGGACTTATCCACATGTTATCTGAATCTTCTTAGCTCACGACAGTTAACACGAAGAAGATTTTATGACAGCTCACGATAACTTAACAGAACCAAATATCATAACATCTTAATAATAATATGAAAATAGTTTTATTTTTACTGTTAATTTTAATCTCATTTACAACAATAGATTCAGCTTTGGGCCATCCAGATACTATCGACACACATCCTCCAACTTATGTACCTAAATCTAATGAGTATTCTAAAACATTTTTTCAAGAATATTTCATAATATCTCTAATAATTGTAATTGTAGTATCTATGACAATTACTGCATCAGTAATTTATAGGGAAGAATTACTAAAACCATTTGTTAGAAATTGTTAACAAAAATCATCATTCCAGTAACTCTTAGTGTTATAATTGTGGCTCTAGTTGGTTTCATATTATATGATATGAATAGTGAATCTGAAATTATACCAGTAATAAATAACGAGCCAGAAATTCCAACAATAGTTTTGTCTTTGATAGATGGCTCAGAGATAGTAACAACATTCAGAGGTCCGTATACGTATGAATCTATGAAAGGAGATGGGTACAGTGATGAGAGGATAGAGAAATATCAACTTCGTCTTCTTCTAAAAGAATATGGGTACAGTGAAAAGGAGATACAAAATTATCAACTTCAACTAGATTTCAAAGCAGATGGATTCAGTGGTGCAAAGATAGCACAAATAATGCGTGATTTTCCTCTTCCAGAATACTTTGATGACACTTCTTTCATTCCTGATGGTGCTACTTCTCTAGTCCCTCCAGTTTCTAAAATGTATGAATGGTATCAGATTGATAATTTGATTTGTGGTAACCAATTCACACAAGAACGTCTAACAGGAAAAACCACACAGTATGATCATCTAACTAAACTCTTTGATGAGATTGGAGAAATTGATATTTACAAAACAGTTTTTAAGAATGATTTAGATTGTGAACTTGATCATAAAACTGAGATTTTTTTATCATCGATACCAATTAATGAGTATACCTATCTGAATGAATTTTATGATGATTATGATGGTATCTACATCAGTATAATCCCCAGAGAAGATTTATCAGAATCTGAAGTAATGCAAACAATGACAAAAACATACCCTTTTCATTACCTTGTTGATATATCTGATAATATTGATGGTGGTATGATATCTTTAAACGATAAAGATGAATATGGTGATTTTATGATAAAATCATCATTACGATTCTATGATGGTGGAAATTATATTAGAATATTATCAACTCTTAATGATGAAGATTTACTAAAACTTGGTCTGGCACTAAGTACAGATAATCCTATGAGATAAATCATAAATTATTATAAACAACTCTAAAACAAACCATATCCTATAGTGATCCTAACAAAATATACTATGTCTGTAGTTCTGGATGGACGAGAACCGTAGCTAGAGGATAATTTGCGCAACAAGTGCGCAAAAATACCTAGAATGTTTGATTATATTGTAGAAATATCTTCATATTTTATTAACCTACAGGAAATATTATAGTAATACTATTATATTGTATATCTAGAAATTAATCACATTGATTTCCCTTACTAAACTAATTTATCTGGTAGGATTATTCATTGCAGTAACTAGTTTTGGTGTCTTTTTGTATATGGCCATACCAGAAATTGATGGCACAAATAGGTATATTGATTCAACTGAACTTTTCAAACAAGAAATAAAACCAATAGGCAAAGCTCAAATGTTAGCAGAACTAAAATCATCCCCTGCATACAAATTATTTTATGAAACCTACCCTGATACAGGTGAAGAGTTTTATTTTCATGGAAAAACGGCAGAATTAATTTTAGCTACAATGAACTATGAAAAAAATAATATCTTAGAGTTGCAATTGATTTATGAATGGTATTACAATGATGACAGGTATTATAACCAGTATAACGCTCAACAGTATGTTAGTTTTATAGATATGCGTATAGAGTGTGATCTTAATATTAAAAACTCTCGTTATAATGATGTAGAAGGGGCAGCAGTTTTAGGATTTATCAAATATGGATACTGTTTGGATTTAGGCCCTGACATTTCAGATACAGTATGCAGAGAAGGATATGAACTAAAAGGCACCGAATGTTTAATTGAACCTATAGTTATTTATGAAAAACCACCTCCTTATCCTGAATATTATGATGAAGATTGGTAACTAGATAACAAGAAATGTTAGTATAAATTATATAGTCTATTTTTTAAAAAATTAATATGAGTGAGCAACAAAAAGAGCGTTCTTGGTTATGGATACTCTTACCTGTCTTCTTTTTTCTGCCAGGCGGAATAATATCTTATTTTGCCCTAAAAGACTCTGATCAAAGACTATCTAAAATGTCTCTATATCTTGGTGCTGCAGTTACAATGGGAATGATTCCAATTATTGTTATAACAAGTATTATGATGGCTGGAATGTTTTTCATGGATTCAATGCCTTTTGATATGTACATGGATGAATCATTCATGCATGATATGGGCCCTGAAATGGAACAAGATATGATGATGGATGAACCAATGTCTGAAATGGAACCTTGATGAGAATATTATACCATCTAAATATAGATAAAATTATTCAAGATTCATAAATCGTATTTTTTGGTATTCATTTTATGACCTGCAAAGGAACATGCACAAAATATGTGGCAAAAAGAGTTCATAAAATTAATCGTTACATCCAGGGGCAGAAAAGATGTTCTGTATGTGATATTTTTGTCTGGTGGGATGGCAAACGTTGTCCTTGTTGTAATTTTATATTAAGAACAAGACCGCGCAACACTAGAAATAGACGAATAACGCAGATGATTAGAAATGTAAAGAGAATGTAACTCTTACTAAGAAGAAATTGTAAAATCCTCTAGTATTTCTCCTATTAGGGTTTAATTGTAATTAATTAAAATACCCTATCTAATATTATGCCAACTCACCAAGAACAGTTTATAAAGTATGGATAAATTATGGATAATAATGTCAAGTAAGTTATTCCCAATACTTTTCATGATTATACTATCTATCCCTATATCTGGAATTGCTCATGCAGAGGTAAATTCAGACATATCAGTTAATGGTGCAATTATACAATCATATGTAGTTGATCCAATAAGGGAGGGAGACACATCTATACATGTAACTGTAACGTTAAATCCATCTGCAGTAGATGATACTGTTGATAAACGCACAGGAGCTATAGTTTCAATTAATGTTATTGATAATGATACTCTTATCAGTAAAGGAATTGTTTCAGATACATTAACTATTGAAGATAATCTCTTAGATGGAACAACTAATGTGCTAACATCTGAGATTGATTTGAATGGTATAATGTTAAAACAGCTTGATCTGGTTCATGTCACAGTAAAGGGACAATCAGAGTTAGATAATGGTACATTTGGTCATGACGTAAAATTTGCCCAAGCTACTGATACTGCAACAGTACAAGAACCTGCATTATGTGGTTATCAAACTATACCAGTACTTGACTATGGAACAATGAATGCAGGGGATGCAAAAACCATGCCCTTTACACCAACAATTACTGATACTGATGCATACACACACCCAACTATGCTAGCCTTTAATGTAAATGACTGGACATACAATGGTGATATAGTAGTTGAGAAATCAAAGACTAGCATTGATGGAACATCAGGTGATAATAATATTGTAATATCTGATGTAACTCAAAACCAACAATTTGACTTTACAACAACACTAGAGTTTACATCTGCAGAAGCACACAACAAAAGTCTTGGAAAAATAATCACACAAAATATTTCATTAACTCCTCAATGCAATATTATAACTGAATCTTTACTAATTCCATTAGAGTTAACAATTAAACTGGATGGTGGAGGTATAGACATTCCTCTAATTACAATTACTGAATTTCTTGGACCAATTGTGGATGGAAAACATACAGTTCACATCTTTGGAAGTATAACAACTCTATCTGATATTGGTACTTTTAATACAATTGAAACTTTTGGTGGATCCTCTACTAAAGATCTAATTATAACATCAAATGTGGCCTCATATAACGCAAATTATGCACTAGAGGCAGGAAATTACCAGGTACAATTAACTGTATACTATGATGATAATGGTTCAAAATCAACAACATCCACTCTAGACTTTACTGTTCCAGCAGAATAGTTTGATTTTATAAATATCTCAATTCAAAATACACTATAATTTAAAATATCTAGATACATTAAAGAAATTTGAATCTATTTCCTATTTTTTGTCATTTGTAACCTAAAGACTGTTATGCCTAATTGTCAATTGACAATACGGCATGACAAAATCAAGAACCAAATATCAAAGAGAGTGGAGATATAATAATCCTGAAAAGGTGAGAAACAACAAGAATGCATCATACTGGAATAATCCTGAAAAGTATAGAAAAAAGGCACGAGACAGATACGCCAAAAACAAAGATGATCCTACAAAGAGAAACACATTACAAAAACTAGCTGATCTTCAAGGGTTATCTGCAACTCAAATTTATCGTGGATTATTCATAGCCAAACACGCCAAAGAATTATTTGAAAAACTACAAAAAAACAAACGCGTTGCATTGTATCCATTATATCTTAAAGTAAAGACAGAAAAAGAGAAATTTCAATTTGTCCTTGTGCAGGAATTAGAAAAGAATCCTAATTTAACTACTAAAGACATTACAACTATTGCCAAAAATTATCCACTACTAACATGGCCTTTTGAGAAATAGAATTAAATTCTTATCAACTGAAATGTAATATATGCAATCTTAATTGATAATGATAGAATTATTGTTTAGTAATATTTTTAGCCTTATTCATTTGGATTAGTATCATTGTCTACTACACCTAACTCAAAAGATACAAGAGAATTACCACTTAGTCGTTTCTGGGCCTGTTTTTTCTGTTGTTCAATCTTTGCATTATTATGGACTGGAAAAATAAAAAAGACTAGAAAATGGATTCCGTTATTTGCTATATTTATAGCTGTGTGGTTTGTAGCTGACTATATGTTGTACTCTGAATATTATACATCCCCCGATGAATTTGAAAATCTAACATTTTACATTGAACCAAATCAGAGACTAGAGATTTTTATGTACAAAATAATTAATGATTACTCCAATACATCTGATATTGAGGAAATTGTTTTTCTAATCTCCTTTGTGATGATTATTTTGTATAATCTTGTAGTTATTTTGGGAATTGTTTTAGCTAATGTTTATTTTATGCTAAAATGGGTTACAGCATACAATATACAGAATTATAATTTCAAGTCAAAAAGAGAATGGAAGAGGGCAAATAATCCTCCAAATCAGTACATTGTAAAACTAAAACGATTCGGATCAAAAACTGGAAATAATCTAAAAGATGTCAGTACAAAAGCTGGAGATAATCTAAAAGAAGCTAGTGTAAAAACTGGCCAGAAAGTATCAGAATCTGCAAAGAATTTAAAATATAACCGTAGACTTTCAGAAGAGGACAAACGACATCAAATTGAAGAGTATCACAAACTATTACTGTTAGGTGTATTGACTGAATCAGAGTTTGAGCAGAAAAAATCTGACTTTCTAAAGGAAAGCGATAATTAATTTTAATGTTAGTTGAGACAAATTAGGTATTGTTAAGCTCCAGTCAAGTTACCTGTCCTTAAATTAGATCATACTTAAAGCCATGCTTAGTTTTAGTATTTTTATTGACATTAGAAGATCTCTTACTACCTGATGAGGAAATAAAATACAGACGTGAAATTCCAAATTTTAAAATAAGTGGAGAGGTATATGGTGAAATAATCATTACAGATAAGAGAATTATTTTTTATAGAAGAGATGGTTTGATTTTCAAAAAAGACATTAGTGAAACTATGGGATTATCAAAAATAACTGGATTAAAATTCAAAGAAAAAGGTAGATTTAACAAAAAAGGTTTGATTGAGATTTATGGACCAGTAAAATACACTATTGAAGGAAAATTAGATGATGCACATTATCTGCATCAAACATTACTTCAAAAAATAGAATAGATACCATGGTTCCAAACACTAGTGATTTTGAGTTAAAATTATCTGAATTGCTGAGAAATGCAGAATTACAAAAATGGATATTTTTAGATATTTCTTCAGGCAATCTTCACCAATTAGTAGGTGGATATCCATCAACAAAGGATGAAGATCATGCAATGCCAAGTTGTTGTAATGTCATGCATAAAATGCAAAAATCAAATGATGAAGTTTTACATCAGTCTCATAGTGGTTGGAGCACAAAATTAGTAATTCGTTATAAAATTCCTAGATAATTTTATGTCCCTAATTGAATACTAATCACAAATGTCCCAAGTTTAGAACAATATAAAAAAATCTATCGTGTAAAGTTCAGAGGTGGCTCATACACTCCAATTAAACAACATTCGCTAAAATGCCTTTCACGAAAATTATCAATTCGAATGTATCTTAGTTTGTAATTGCCAATATTTTGCGATAATTCTGGCCGTCTTTTTATTTTACTGCAAAAATTACCGGTTCCAATACCCATCATATGTTCTTCCATCCTACTTTTCAGAGAATTTGTATTACCAATGTATAATAGATTATCCCCATTTGTTGAATATATCAAATAAACACCAGGAAAATCAAATCGGTCATTTTTGGCAACGTACTTTAAAGTATGAAATTTAGTTTTTTCTATAATCTTACTCATTCTATTATAATCAGTCATTCTCATCACTATCTAAACAACCACAATCATTAGAACCACTATAATTGGGAGGATAATGTTCACAGTGGTTGCAACTTTTATCTTTGCATTTATCTATAGATATTATTATGGTATTACTTTGCTTTAAAGGATCAGAAATTATCTTTTAGGAATAATGGAAAGTCTTGATTTTGAAGATATAGCAATTATAGATATTATCGATACAACAAGTATCAACATTACCATACTACCAAACTCTGGTATTACAAAGGTGCCAATAATTTCAATCTGTGTTGTTCCTGCAGAAATTGGTACTGTTACAGTTCTGTGTGTTGCAGATATTACCTCAACAAATCTTGTATCCTCACCATCTACTAGAACGATAAATGTATCATCTCCTCCTGTATCAAGTATAGAGTCAGCTACTGTCCTTGGGATGTCTAGTGTTATGGTGCCATCCTGTACACCATCAATTGACAAGACTAGGGACTTTGATTTCAAATCAGGGGTAACAGATAGTAGTGTACCTCCAATAATGGTATACTCTACTGACAATTCAGTTCCCATTACTTTCATGGTGGTATTATTATTTTCAGTTACATCATTGTATTCAAAACTAGTCTCACTTTTTAGATCCCCGTACTGCACATTTACAGTATGAGTACCATCACTCATCATGCCGCCTGCAGTGATTATTACCTCAAATGTCTTATCCTCATTAACATCTACCTGACTAACTGTTACTAAATTACCATTAGAGGAAATCACTGTAATAGTTACAGCGTATCCCGGGAGAACATATTGTACTGTACCTGAAATGACTATCTTCTCACCACTCTCATATGAGGCACTCTCTGCAGATATGGTGATTGGTTGTTCTGCAAATACCATATTATCATTTAATATTGGTATAACACCTAAAACCAGTATGACAAATATTATTCCACCTAAACCTTGCAATAATATTTTTTAATTTTATATGAATATAACATTTACTATACTTGAGTGTGTCTTGTGATTATATTATAAAGTAAAGTGTAAAATTTTTAAATAAACCCTGAATATCTAAAATATTATGAAACTCTCCTATATCATGGGAATAATAGCTATTCTCCTAGCACCAATAATAGGAATAGGTCTAATATTTGATAGTTTCACATACTGGATTGTCCTGGATGTAGTAATGTTAGTATTTTTCCCATTACTGGGAATTAGATTAATTCAGGAATCACGAAAAACCCTCTAGTCTTTATTTATTGGAATTTACTTTTATAGATTCAAATCCAAATCACTTAATTTTATATAACTTTGTTTTAAATTTTAATATATGAAAATATTATACCAGCTAATTATTTTATCATTTATTGTATCTATTGGGTTTATTCCCCTATCTTTTGCTCAAGGCGTTCAAACAGCTGGTGGCGTTGATGTTGATGGTTCTTGGTATGTTGGCGAAGGACTAAAAAAAGGAGATTATTTTGAATATTCACTATGTGAGATAGATCTTAATGACTGTGCTCCAATCAAACTAAAAATGTGGATTAAAGGAAAAATTCAACATGTAACTGAAACATTATGGGATGCTAAAATTGTAATTAATGATGGCAATAAAATTATCAAAGGATCAATGGGTTTGGGTGAAACTACACTACAACCAATAACCTTTGATGACAATCTTCATGATTATGCAATAGCTTTCAAATCCTCACTGGTCTGGTTATCTGCATGTGCAACAGGATATGAGGGAGATAGAATTCTTGGTCCAAAAGAGTTCAGAGATGCTGCATGGTGTAAAATTGCAGCAATTGGGGGAGCACAATTAATTCCAAAACGTGCAGAACAGACAGTTGTTCCAGATGGAATTGTTGATACCATTGTAGTTGGGTGGTACAGTGGGAATTCTAATGAAATCTGGATAGTATATGACTTTCCCTTACCCGTAAAAGCATTAACATTTGCATGGGTCACAACAGGCATTGCACCAATAATGCACCAGTATTCACTGTTAAATTATACTGAAAATGTAATGCAAGATCCATTCAAAAATGTCACACCAACTATAAACATACAAAAATTACTGGACTGTGAAACTGATTTTCATGATTATACCAGTAATAGAGTTTCTACAAATACACATTCTATGATAATTCAGTACAATTATTCTCCCGAGTTCCCAAAGGAAGGATGCAGTATTGACTGGAAGATAAATTTTATGAATAAATTTAATGATGTTGAATTCATAGATCAAATTCATTATGATATCTGGGTTGTAGATGAGAATGGTACACAACTGCGTTCATATGCGTCTGATATTGGCCGTACTGATCTGTTTAATGGATTTGGACAAGTTCATGTTAATTTACCTGTAAATGAAGATGCAGGAATCGTAAAGTATGCAATATTTGTGCATGGTGTTGGCTCAAAATCTGGTGTGTCAGATACATCTTTGGCTGGATACTCTATAATTGAGATTGAGATAATAGACAATCCACTCTTTGAAAATGATAACTCTGAAATTCCCTCCTGGATTAAAAACAATGCAGGATGGTGGGCAGATGGAGTAGTTTCAGATGTTGAATTTATCTCAGGAATTGAATATTTGATTTTAGAAAATATTTTAGAAGTTCCAACAACCTCTCCAACTAATACTGGTGAATTCGACACCAAAATTCCCTCATGGATTAGAAACAACGCAGGGTGGTGGGCAGAAGGTATGATAGATGATGACTCTTTTGTACAAGGAATAGAGTTTCTAATAAAAGAAGGAATTCTAAAAGTATAATGTGATGTGTATGAAGATAATTCTTGCTACATTATGTTTAGTTGGAATATTTGCAATCTCACAATTTGAGGATGTTTATGCAGGTCCTGGACATGCAGAACCAATCATAATTAATCTAAATGGACAACAAGTTGGGATTGATACAAAGTTATTTCCTTTAGATGTTACACTGGGTGACTTTGAGGATGTGACTTTATCAGTAAAGGTCTATGATGTACTTACAGAAAAATCATTTAAAGATGTGACATATTTTATTGAAATTTGGCGTGATGAATCATTATTGGCAAGAGGACTATTCTTTGATTATGATGGAGAACTAAAAGTAAAAATTCAACCTGTTGTAGGTTGTGAGAATGTTAAAAAATTCAAATGTACAAAATTCTTTGGAGCACAAGAACCCATAAGTGGAGGATACTATGACTTGGCAGGAACACCAGTGATTAAAGGACCAATCTTAATCGAAGGTGGAATATACACATTCAAAATTGAAATTATCGGAGCTACGGGGGTCACCACACAATTAGCAAATCCAATAAAAATCCAAGAACAATTTTCAGCATCACAAGAACAAATTTTTGATATAACTACTACACATGATGAATTCTCAATTACTACAAAAACATACTATGAATTAATTGACAACTTTACATTTGAGGAGGACAAAAACTCCATTTCATTTGATATGCCATTTGATTGGAATCCTAATGTCATAAACCATACAAAATTTGTTCATCAAGAGATTAGAGTGCCAAAATTCATTAACGCATATACTGAAAATACATCGTTTCAGGGAAATATCGATGGAATTGATCTTTCAGAAAAAGCCGTAATATTAGATCCTTATTCATATGATAATTACAATGTACTTCATTTTATTGTAGGAAATTCTGATCTTACATTGATAAATGACAAGCTAGGATTAGAACATAATAATAAGGAAAATATTGAATTTACAATAACACCTAAAGAAACATCTGGTATCTCATCTGTTATTGTAGAGCTGGATTCTGGTGCCAAAGTATCAGTATTAGTAACTGAGAATTTTATTGACACAACTAATTCTGTAAAATTTACCTTTTTTGACCAATCTGGAAAGCTGTTAAAAAATGTAAGATATGGGTATGAAATATTGAGAGATGATAATGTTATTTTCACTAACATTGGTAGTGATTTAAACAAAATTGGAATTTTATCAGTTGATGGAATCGATATACAAAATATTGATTTCAAAGACAGTGACAACTATCAAATAAAATTGGTACTCTTTGAACATAATGTAGATTCAATAAATCAAGCTAATTATGGTGCAAGCTCTGGCCAAAGTATAATCATAATTAAAAACAATGTTTTAAATTTAAAAGTTTCAGAGAAAATACCATCCTGGATTAAAAACAATGCAGGATGGTGGGCAAATAATGCAATTGATGATGAATCATTTATTTCAGGCATTTCATTCTTAATCAAAGAAGAAATAATACAAATCTCAGAAACACAAAAAACTAATAACAATTCAGTTGAAATTCCCTCCTGGATTAAAAACAATGCAGGATGGTGGGCTGATGGCACCATAAATGATGATTCCTTTATTTCAGGAATAGAGTTTCTAATAAGAGAAGGAATAATACAATAAAATTCATCTCACCCAAAGGAATCCTTTAATGGTATTTTTTAATAACAAATGTCTCTAAATACTAATGCAGGATAATTTTTTATTTTAACCCTTTTCTGAGAGTCTCATTTAGTATTCGAGAAAAACTACATGTACCATTTAACTCTTGAATCTTTTTTGCCTGTTTTAGTCTGAGTTTCTTATCTAAATCATCATCAATCATTATTGTTATTCTTTTGGCCATTGATATCATAATTTCATAGTATAATATAAATATTCATAAAATCCGTATTTTTCCTTTAAAACCTGTAAAAATCACAAATAATCTTATGAAATACACCTTATCTTACAAATTATCATTTGCAGTTAGTAATTTATGACTTTAAGTTTATAGCAAAGCATACCATTTTACTATTGTGTACAAAAATAATCTCACTATTGGAAACCCGAAGAAATTCCAGCGATTCATACACGGTACAGTATCTCCAGTACTGTATCCTAGAGATTATTTTTTGTACCACAAACTATCTGCAGTCTCGTTTTTAATGCCAAATGCAATTACTGATACTGTTGATTTTCACGTAAAACTATGTTATACGTGAAGATACAAACTCTCCAACCAATATTTTAGGCAGTCAGTATTGGGGATCATTGGCATTGACTGCAGTAGTTTTTTTTGCCATAATGTAGCAAAGGACTAGAATATATCAAAAAAATAAAAATAGAGTGATGTGTTATTTGTAAAGGTCACCGTTCTTTACTGCTTTAGTATATGCAGCAGGTGTTAACCAGGTATAGTATTTTCCAAATTTACCGCCTTTAATTTTACAGGGGACTAATTCTGGTGTTACCATACCTTCAGCAAACATTCTATCTAGAGTATCTGGTTTTCCATCAGAGGCTAGCTTGTTTAGCTGGTCATAGTGGCCTTTAGAAACATACCAGTTTGAAACTTGTTGTAGTTTGTCCTTTATGGTTACAGATATTTTCTGTTTTGTAATTATCATATATTTTGTAACCATTCCTTCACTATCTGGTGTATCAAATGTATTTTTTACAGGATCAAACTTTACTTGAAATACTTTTCTATTAATAATATTGATAGTTTTCCCGAGTATCTCTCTGATTCCTGCAGATGGTGGCATTTCACCACTAAATGCATTCTCATTCCATTGCCTTGTTTCATTGGTTTCTAGGGGTTCATTACTTGCACTCATTGTACCGCTAGAGAATTTGTGGCTATTTTAGTGTATACTTTTGTAAATATTTCAGTATATACTTTTATTACTAGACTAGAAAAATCATACCATATGATGCAATACACAAAACAGATGATTACCATTCCCTCAAAGGTGGATATACTGTAATGAATAGAAAACTCTTGGCAAGGTCAAATGCCAGTGTGATAAAACTCGAAGGAGGAAAACTGGCACATTATCTGCCAAAGTCAATAATTGACAACCCAAATTTTCCACTAAGTAGGGATACTCAGAATGTCGTAGAGTTGTATGATGAATATATAATTATCAGAAAAGTATGTGAAAAGTAATGGAATGTAAAGACTGTAAGGGAACAGGATGGAGTAATCTCTCTTTTAATTTATGTAGGCGGTGCAATGGTACTGGAAATAAAAAATAACATCTGTAGAATCTGCAAAGGTCCATTCAAACCGTGTGGTGCCAAAAAGACCTGCTCTAAAGAATGCTCTATAAAGAACAGAAGATTAACGCAGATAAAGTATTTTGCAGATCCTATAATTCATGAGAAACACAAAAAGTATATGAAACAATACATGGCAAGACCTGAGATGATAAAAAAAGAGAATATCAGAAAAAAATCCCCAAAATATCTAAAATGGCAGAAAAAGTATATGCAAACTGCTAGATTCAAAGAATTGTTAAAAAAGAGACAACAAAAACAGAGATGATACCATGGAAATTATTAACTGTATAAAATGTGGAGTTGAGATTATGACAAGACAACATACTAGCTATCCGATATGTGATAGGTGTGCAGAGAAAGAAAAATAAATCACGTCTGATATTTGAATAAATACATGTGTGAATTGTACTGCAGCAAATCACTTTGATACAGTTAAGGAACAGGGAAAAAATATTTCGTGGATTGAAAAAAAAAAACGATTCTTTTGCAATTACTGGGATCAAAATATATCATAATTTCATTAGACCTCACATGAGTTTAGATAATTTCACCCCCAGCTGATAAAGCAAGTATTGAAATTAAAAGCAGAAATAAATGTCTCACTATAATTTAAAATGCTTCAATGAAATAACAAGAGATCAATATTTCCTAACTAAATTTAGTAATTTGTGAACTAAAACGATCAGGTTAGCGAATATGAAAAATTATAAAGCAAAACAAGAGATAGATAATAATTGACAAGTAATAAAACCAAGATTTTAAAACCAACTCCAAGATGGAGTAAAAAAGATGATGAAGTTTTTGAGAAATATCGCAAATCACAAAAGAAAAAATGACTAATATTTTACACGTTCATTTCAATGGAGATTTTGAAAGGTATCTTAAGAGTGTGCATAATGATACATACAAAGCAATAATGGAACAAGTGGCTGATACTTCAGCACAGATAATCAAAAATTATTCTTTGATTAGTAGATGTCCAACTAGAATAAATGATGAAATTAGAGTGCGTATTCCTAGCGATAATTTGTTTATCTTTGCTAAATTGAAAAACTATGTTCTAGTATTCATTAATCACAGAACATTCTAAATATTCAATCAAGATTATTTTAGGGCATAACACACGATAGTTAACAGATCAATAATCTATAATAGGATCTTAAACACGTGTGAATCATGGCTTTTATTGAATGTCATTGTTGTAATGACAAACATCATATTGAATTGTTAGAAAAATTTCCATTTGGTGAGGGCACATATCGCAAATTAGATACTAATTTACCTCAATGGGAGGTTAAATGTCCTAAAGGTAATGGGAGTAATTTTGTAGATGTGAATCTAAAAGTAGTAGGAACTAACTTACAACAAAGAAAATAACCATTTCTACGGCCACGTAACAAGCATAAAATCAATCAAATTCACCTATAACACAAGAGAACCAATAACATACAAAAATAAACATATTTTTTGAAATTGGAATTAATCACAGCTTATGATAGTTGACAGATAAAAGATTTTATTGTAACTCACGGTAACTTAACAGTACCCAAATTCATATAACTATAAAACATTCAAAAACTATTGCGGTATGGTATAACACAACACTGTATCTTCTCCTCTGATAAATGATGTGCAAACGTGGGCATACCCCAAACAGCAACCACATGCTCACAGCTCAAATTGATATTCTCCTCACACAAAGAGCACTGCAAAACATTCTTTTCTTTATTAATTATTACTGGAGTTATCTTTTCTTCAAACAAATCCTTTACAAAAAAGACATCATCATTTCTCCCAATTACTAAATATTTCTGGGTTCTATACTTGAACATCAAATCCCTTACAGCATGTGTGATAAAGTGGGCCTTTGAGTGAAATCCTAACCTTTTGGCATAGTCAGTTTGTAACCATTTTATCAGTTCTCGATTTAATGCCTGGTCAATTTTTACAGATGGCTGAACACTGCTTGGTTTAGTCTTTATCGTCAAAGTACATAAATTCCCTAAAAATCACACTTTAATTTCTATATGTCTTAGATGCACACAATAAGAATTTTATACAAGTATTATTCTCACATTTCTTAAAACTATAAAACAAAAGACTTACCATCAAATAAAAGTAAAATTAAACTTGGCAGGCTAGAAATGAGAATAACTAATATCCTCACATTTGTTAGTTTGGTTAATAATCATTTGATGCCTGTCTATCATGCATCAGGATCATCCGACTTTGTATCTTCTACTAGTAGGGTAGATTAATTATCTAATATAGGTTAATAAAGAAATTATCTATATATTGCATATCAAACATTGTAATGAGTTTTTATTAAATGACAAAAATTCTTAATGGAAAGATTAAAAATTATTCCATCGCTATAAGTATTTTGGATCAGCTATATAGCAAAGTATGTCCATAAAATGTTCGTGCTAAAAAACAGACCAGTCTTTATTGTTATGATGGCACTAGCTGTAATTGGTGCAATTACAGTTATTACTTTAGATGAATCAATTTCTGTCTCAGATGGAATAGAGGCAGAAAATATACCAATAACAACTAGTGAATTATCTTCTATAACACCAATTTCATCTGATGAAAGATTTTCTAGTCAATTAGAAACTTTTGGAACTAGTGGTCCTGGTATTGCACACACATATCCAGATTATAATATTGAAATGCCAAGATACGTTACAATAGGTGATGCATTTGATATCAATATCAATTATAGTTTTGTTGAGACTGATACTGATGATGATATAATTGATACTGCAATACCTGATAACGGTCCTAATGTATATCTTGATGGTATTCACTCTGGTGTAAAATTAATTACATTTTTCCCAGAAGAATTTGAGTTACAAAATAAAGATGACATTGATTTTATGAGTTATAGTGTTGGCCGTGATTCTGCATGGGATAGATATACTACATTTTCTACTGTTGGTCTTTTCTATAATCTTGAAGGACCAAAAACTGTAACTTACTCTTTTATCCTAAACAATACTGTTAGTTATCCAAATAATGAATTTCAAATGGCACTCGATGTTTACAATGATTATTATTATCTTAACCAAGTAAGTGAAGACACATATGAAATCTCCAAAACTCTGGTAATTCCAAACTTTGGTCCTGAAGGAGAACCACAACCTCCTTATCCTGGACGTATCACTTCATCATTTCCTCCTATTTCTATTGGTAATGATTTTAATTCAACTAGTACACAATCTGTTGATACAATAGAATCTTTAATTTTATTTGCAGAAAACGATGAAATGGATGAGATATTAGATGATTTTGGTTTTGAAACTATTGAGGAATTTTATTACTCGATATTCTCATCTGAACTTGTAGATGAATTCTTAGAGAAATATCCACAGTATAGTAATGCCAACTTTATTCTCCCGACATTTAATTGGATATTACCTGAGGCATATGGACAAAGTTTTCAACAATTTATTGCACAGGGTCAAGTCTTAATTGAAAATGACTCTGGTGATTTTGTAGTACCTGAAGGTGATTTTTATGTCTGTGCATATGATGAAAATTTACTACTTCCAGATGATGACCCAATCCCTCTATCAGAGTATGACAGTAATGATCATGCTTGTGATGATTTGAATAGTCGTGGTTATTTTTCAATGAGGGTATCACCAACTGATCCAAATAATGATGGTACCACTCCTGATATTGTAATTGGTTTACCATTAGAAAATGGAGATGTAAAGATGTTTGATAATTTGGATATGCCAAAACAAATAATTATTTATACTGAACCAAGGGAGAACGTATCCTCAATTCTTGTCAATTTTGTAAAGGATGATATAATTGAGATTGATGATGAAGATTTTTTAAAATCTTACAAAGTATATGGTACAGTAAATGAAACACTAGAAACATTTTCAGATTTGGGGTTTAATACTGATACACAATTAAAAGTCTTGTATGATCCAGTCACCACAACTGAATTTCGATTCATGTATCAATCAAATACAATAAAACTTACAGATTATCATCATCCAACGAGTGGTCAATTCATACGAAGTATAGTTGACCATCCTGTAGCTATTTCACATGAAGTAGGACATTTTATTCAAGATAAAACTTACAAAAATGTCAAAGGTGAAGATGGTAGGGTTCCTTCATGTGCCGGAGTTACAGTAGCGCATGGAGCTAACGTGCCAACAAACCCTCAATGTGCATGGGGTGAAGGTTGGGCAACTTTTGTAGGAATCTTAACAAGTAATAGTTCAGAGTATACAACATTTGTCACAAATGATGATATAAATTATGAATCTGGAACAAGTAATAGAGTAACATTTCCAACTAGTAATGGATATTCAATTGAAGGATGGGTAACTGCTGCACTTTGGGACATTCATGATACTGTAGATGAAAGAAGTGCACGTACATCTCATGATCGTATAGATGGTCAAACACAAAATCTATGGGATACATTTAGTACAGATAGTGAACCAAGTGGTTCCTATTATATTGCAGAAAATATGAGGGAATTTAAAGATGATTGGAATGAATTAGGATTTACTAGTATTGCTCCTTTGTTTAGTTTGAATCATTTAACTGGTCCAATTACAACTCCTCCTACAACAACTAGTAATACGATATTCTCAGATGACTTTGAAGGAACACTATCCAAGTGGACTAATACTGGAGATGATAGTATATGGGAGATACTCACAATATCTGGTGATAAAGTTGCATCATCAGATGACTGCAGTACTTACTGTTATTTAGAATCTGATACGATAAATGCAAGCCAAGCTACAACTCTAACCTTTGATAGATACATAGATACAGGAGTTGATAAAAACGAAGGACTCAAAGTTTTAGTATCAACTGATAACGGTGCATCATATACTGAACTTGCATTTTATTCTCAAAATTATGGCCAAGATGATTCCATATGGCACACTGAAACACTAGACATTACACAATACCAATCAAGTACATTCAAGGTAAAGTTTACAGGAGTATCATCATACTATAATGATATTGTTCGAATAGATGATGTAATTATTACCGGTTCCACAACACCTACTGTAACACCACCAACTACATCACAATCATTTACAAAAACTCAGACATTAGACCACACTCTCATAGATAACTCCCTCACTCAAGAAAATGTAGGATCAATTAATGTCAATAAAGACATTACAATTGAGACAATAGAGGTAAAAATTACAGTAACCCATACATATCATGGTGATTTGATTGGAGAACTTGTCTCACCATCAGGTGAATCTGTAAAAATTCTAAACCAAGAGAAAGGAAGGTATTCAGGAGTGTATACATATATCGTTGACCTTCCAACTGGAAAGACTATGAATAACTTTGTAGGGGATGATGCACGAGGAATATGGAAACTTACAATGGGTGACTATGCCGGTAGAGATGTAGGTACTGTTACTTCATGGACATTATCTATAACTGGAACAAATGAAGGAACAATAACACCAACTATAACACCCACAATAACATCAACAATACTGTTCTCTGATGAGTTTAATTCTGGTGTTGGTGATTGGGAGAAATACTCAAAGATTGCAGTGCATCAAGGTGGTCTTGCACCATTTGATAACTATAACTTATCTAGAGATAGCACAATAGGAAAACCATTCCCATCAGCTCACATTTCAGGGGATGGCTTTGCATCTAACTCTGGAATACAAAAGACAGTAGATATTTCATCTGTTGATGGTTCACCATTGTACCTCTCATTTGATTATAGAGCAACGTCAAATTATGCAGCTTCATCTGTAACAAACACACGTCTTAACATATCTGATGGAGTAACTGGAGAAACATTACACAGTGAGGGATTAATTGCAGGAGGAACTCGTGATAGTGGATGGCAAAGCTACAACACTGACATTTCTACTATGACATCAGGCCATGATAGTATAACTATACAACTATACCTAAGTGATTCTTGGAGTACAAACTGGAATCAACAAAACTGGTATGACAATATTACACTAAGTACTATACAACCAGAACAAACACCTCAAGGCCAGTCATTTTATGACGGATACAAACAACCACAAATGACAATCCCTCAAAACATGACAAGTTCATCCATTGATAAAACAAGTCACTTTGAGTGTGAGAATTTATCAATATACCATGATTATACAAATGATGTATCTGTGAATGATAGTTACAATTGCAGCACTGCACCGTTTTATTCTGAAGATCCTGAATCTGCTGATTCTATAATACTGTACGAGCCAAAAGACATTTCACAGTATACGATAAATTCCGAGTTCCAATGTGTACCCGTAACTCTAACAGATGTGGATAACACTGGTGTAATATTTGCCTGTGATGTGTCAGGGCATCAATACACAGTAGAGTTTGTAGACTCTGGTGATGATCTAAAATTACCTCTAACACTATACCATACAACACCTGACAAAGAGGGAATTGATGTGTATGAGTTTGTACCATGAACTGTGTGAGTGATGCAAAAAACTAACTGAACTAGTAAATACTATCTAATAATAATGTAAATTTTGTAGAGTTGTAAGATAGTCACAAGTCCATTCCACATGATTAATTACAGATAATTAATTACTAACACAAATTATAATTGATACAATGGATTATCAAAGAAATAAAAAACAAGACACTCAAAAACCAACAAACCCAAAAAACGGAGATTCATATATTGAAAATGGCATACTCTACAAGTTTTACAATGGACGATTTATCATAATAAAATAATGACTAGAATAGCTAGATACACCATAAAAGAACGTCACATAAAGATATTTTTGAGATATTACTTTGTGTGTTACAAATGTGGTAAACCACTACACATAGGAGATAAGATAGTGACAAGAAAAGGCACACAACCAACTAGAAAAAAACATTATCACATACCATGTTATGATAAAATCATAAACAACAACCCAGCAAGTAAATATATGAAAAAACCATGAAAAATAAACCAGACCATTCAAAGGAGATCAAAGAATATGATGAAACGCAAGACCAATTCATAAAGTTCTGCAAGCACTGCAAATATTCTACACTACGGTCCACAATGAATAACACAAAATGCTCCATCTGTCAAAGGCAATACTAGTTTAGCTCAAACTATGAGATAATGGGTAATCTCTTATTTCCAGTATTAACCCCAGGAGAAATTAAACTATTCTGGCAAATACCTACACATATCATTACCTGGAATATACACAATCATACTCTCTAATCCCTTTAAAAATAGAAACCTATTTTTTGAAATTAAATAATATCAACTTAAAAACATTGATTGTAAAATATTATTAAAGGTAATAAAAAATAAATTAAATTATGAAATGTGTTTCATGCAAAAAGTTATACGAGTTAATCGTACTATCGAGGAGTAATGTGAATTTTGTAGAGTTGTTAGGCAGTCACAAATCACTCAAACACAATTAATTATACATGAGGGAAAACCCCCAAACTTTCTGAATCTTAACTTTTAGGTACTTGCAAATCTAACCCATACTCTATTAACTTCTCATAGGAGTCATGATAAAGACACACAGGTGATATGGAATTCTTTATGTATAGTTGGCGAGAATCATTACACTTTACATCTGCAGGTAACACTCCTCTTTTTACTTGTTGTAGTGGGGAATCAAAAGGATTCATTTTACTTGTAGATATTTGTTTTTCTACATATTCATTAAATGTCTTCTCGCCTGTACACTGTGATATGTTGATACTTTCACTTACCACCCCTACATTTCTGCCACTAGTTGCAATTAATTTCAAACCCACATAATTTTCATTTTTATCTATACTTGCAGTAAATATAGCTCTGTTCTTTAAGATCTCATCAGACTGTTCAACTTGTTTTACACCACTAGTACTAGTTCGAATCTGTAATGATAATAAATCAGAGTCAGGTCCTGCAATTACTTTGAGTACTCCCGTACTACAATCCCATGATGCAGAGTATAGTACAATCTCACCTATTTGAGGAATTGTTGTGGTACCCCCAGTACTAGGTCCAACACCTGTACGTCCTCCACCGCCGCCAGAACTATGACCTCCTCCAGAACTAGAACCACCACTAGAATAACTATAACTTGATCCTAAAGTACTACCAGAAGAACTTGGAGGTGGTGCACTCTGATCTGCTTCTTGGTTAACTAACATCTTTGATGTTATATTCTGTCTAAATCCATCTACAAGTATTGATGATTCAAATTTTTGAGTATTAATCACAAAAACACTAGAATCAAAACTCTGGCCATATGCAATATATGCCCCAGGTATTAGAAAAATTAAAAATACAACTATACAAAGAGATCTAGACAAATATCCAACCTCTTTTATTTAATGCATCAAATGTCTTATCTGTAATACAAATTGGTCTATCTGCAGCTACGATATGCAGAGTTTTACCCTCTCTACATGTAACATCCTCGACTGACACTCCATTATTAATCTGTTTTAGTGGTGATAAAATGACTGATTTCGTACCATTTGTTTTCTCTACTGTTTTTTCTACTGTTTTTTCTACTATAACATTGTCTTTGATTTCTGTTTTTTCGGTAATTATGTCATCTTTAGGTTTTACAGGTGGGTCTTTGGTTTCTGTTGTTTTCTTTTCAGGTTCCTTTTTTACTGATGTCTCTTTAACTGATTCTTCTTTTACTGGTATCTTTTTCTCTGTTGGTTTGGTTTGTTCTACCTCTTTGGCTGGTTTGGTTTGTTCTACCTCTTTGGCTGGTTTGGTTTGTTCTACCTCTTTGGCTGGTGTGTCATTTACTGCAGTATCTTGTTCTGGAAAAACAGGAGTTATGTGAAATATCTTTTTGGCAGCTTCAATAAATACAGAACCACCAACTGTATCATCTATCTCTTTTTGGACAATATCTAAATCAACTACATATAGTTTGTCTTCTGCATTTTCTGGAATCTTAATATCAAAATAATAATAATTACTTCCTTCATCTAATGATATCTCCTGAGGAATTGTAACGTATTGAGTTCCATTGCCAGAACTAGTAATGAGGTGTAATCCACCATCTGATTTTAGATACCAGGATAGTTTTGAATCCTCACCTACTGTTATACTAACAGGTATTGTGGTTTTACCATATGATTGGACTGCCTCAGATATTGGTGTGTATCCTAAAATAATTAAAATAAAAAATAAAAAAAAGAGGTTATAATTCAACTAAATCACCTAACATGTAGGTGTAATAGTTGTAGTTTGTGTGATTGTATTTCCAATACTGTTGATGTAGGCAGTTGCAGATGTAAAGTCTAGTGTTGTTTCAAATGCAAACTCTTGACCTGAAGTGATACTATCTAATACAATATCATCAGCTCCTGAATTACCATCAATAGTTGTCTTTGATTTCTCAACTACTGTCTCTGAATTATATTGCCAGTCACCTACTGCAAATGTTACACCCGTTGGTTGTTCATTTACATCGGCATCTACAGTTGGTGTGAATGTTACAGATTTTGTATCACCTGCAGTCATTGAACCATAGTCAAGTGCTGGAAGAGTACTGTATGCACAGACTAGTGCAGCTGTTACTGTTTTGGTATCTGTTGCTACGCCAAATCCTGCTTGATAACCAACAGAACTATCACTTTTAAGTGACTGACCCTGTACTGTGACCACAATTTGTGTCCCGTCAACTACATTTAGAGAACTAATGTCTGCATCTTTTTGTAAGACTATTGTTCCATCAGTAGTATCTTTGAGATCATCTGCAAGAGTTAATGATACTGGTACAGTAGCACTTTGAGTTGTAAGACTAACTGCAGCTCCTGTACGTTGGTCAACATTATCATCTACTGCATTTGGGTTTAGCGTTACAGTTACAGTCACAGTTGTATCCCCTACTCTAATAGGTGATATTTCATAGGACTCTACAATTGCTCCGCCAACAGTTATGCTTGAATCTACGTCTGCATGAACCATTCCAGCAAATGGTATTGCCAGAACTGCCATGAGAAGTATTGGAAGTGTTTTGTTTGTCATTGTTATCCACCTTTTATCCATACTTAATAAACTGTTCTTTTTTTATGATACTATGAGAGTAATGTAATGAATATAGTGTGAAAAACTATTATAACTGAAATAGATCAATAATAGAATAATGATAATAAAATACATCTTTTTCAAAAACTCAAACTCTCAGACATTAATTATAATATGTTAGTTAATCTTATATTATATTATTATTCTAATAAAACACCATGGTAAAAAGAGTCACTATAATGCTTGATGATGATCTGAATGAAAAACTCAGAACAAAACAAGCAAAAAAGATCCAAGAAGTCAAAGGAACGTACAGTTTCTCAAGTATTGTAAATGAAATACTGCGAAAAGGACTTCGATCTTAATTTTTTTTAAAAAATATATCTAATACACTATACAACTATATACTTTTCAAAAACCAAAATTATCAATTGAACTCCAGGCTGGCAAATTTCTCAAAGATTGCACTCTAAAACTATGCAGGAATGATATTTCTGGTAGGATTTGCAATTATATTTTTGGTAAGTCGATTTTAAATTAACAATCCTACTAGGTATCCAACCATTACACCTATTCCAAATGTAGAAAACAATGCAATGTAAACTGATTTTAGAATGTCGCCCATATTTTCTTCTTCTCCCCAGTTGGGTCGTACCGTAACTCCATCAAATCAAAGAGGACCTTTGATAGTATCATTTGTGCTTCAGTTGTGGCGTTATCGATTAATACCAATTCCTCATAGGATTTTATTATTTCATCTAACTTTTTGAGGAATACATCCATGATACTATCATATGGTATGAGTTTATAAAGTCTTGTCAGAAAATATGCTAAAAAAATAAACACATAACATCACAGTATTTTACTTTAACATTATATAATACACCTCACAATATTTTTACTGTGAGAAGACTAATCGCAAATATTATTTTAGGTGTAACATTTGTATTTTTTGCAATTTTACTTGTATTGGTATATCAGACATCTGAGGAACTCTCCGGTACCTCCTCTGATGGTATGATTCTAGGAATGTTCTCAGTTCTAAGTGATGTAATATCTGAAATTATTATGGGTATTTTGACTAGTATATTGGTAATCATAGGATTAGTGTTGGTTATATTTAATCTGCAGAAAAAATAATATCATTGATAACTTGGCAGAACCTTATTTCCCAATAACTTAACTATAACATAAAACCACGACTAGAATACTTGGATGATTTTTCTATCTCTGATACGTCTTTACTGGTTCTTTTAATGGATGATAACACAACTCACAAAAGTACAAACTCTAAAAAATACCTGAAACACCTGGACCTTACTGCAGCCCTTCCTTTGTTACATCAGTGTTATAGTATATGGCCACACTATGATGAAGTGATAAAAAACAGAAAGCACTGCATGTATCATAGAGTAATTGAAAGTATTCTGACACATAATATTTCCCAGGTAATAATATTTGCAAGTGGCATGGACTCACTTGGTGTGGAAATCGCATCAAACATACCTCACACTATCATATA
>LFLC01000046.1 GCA_001543015.1 Nitrosopumilus sp. LS_AOA
CTTAGAAAATCAGGAAGACTTGCTAAATTAATAATGATATTTCCAGCAAAATTCTCACCTACCATAGATCTCAAAGATTTGCTGTTGAATATAAAATCATTTGAGAATACTATAGATTACATATTATTTTTCAAACGGAATTGGGAAGCGATAATTATTATTGGTTTCAAAAATACCACAATAAACCCATGACACTATAGAACGCAACAACTGAGATTATAATTACTATTATTCCAATAATTGATTTTTTCATTTTTTATTCATCTTTAACATTATAATTCAAACTCATTTTTCTTTCTAGAAAATAATCCCATGATTTTTTTAATTTTGGAATGAATTTAAACATGTCTTTAATTATCTAAAAAGAAATACCCAAATTCAAAAAATGATTAACTTAGGCATATTGAAAGTATCAAATGCAATTAGAATGGCTAGCATCATAGGATACTAGTACGCTTGATATTCGAATATGTTAATAACTAGAAATGATTTTGATTATTCATGGATGATGATCAACAAAATTCTGAAATTGAAAAAATTGCAAATTTGATGATACATGATAATCTTTCAGTTGACGAACATGATGTGGGAAAATTAGAAAAATACAAAAATCAAATTAAAGAAGATTGTGAGGTTGATGATGACCAAGCAATGAAAATCGTGTATGAAACACTCTTGTTTAGAAAATTAAAAAATTCTGAATCTGGTGATATTTTAGAAAAAGGTAGTGATTTTGGTGCAGGATTCAGCTAACTGTACATTTCATCCAAGGATATCATAAAGTAGTATTTTTTACCCAAGTAGGAATTGATTCTTCACTTGTAAAATTTATTGATAATGAAATTAAGATTATTGAGAAAAACATTCTTGAGATCGATTTTTTCCATAAATTCTGCTTCATGAACTATTGATACGTTTGTCTATTTTATCAAATGAGTTTGCATTGTCTTGCAATGCATACTAATTCGTTATATCTTGCTATTTCAATTATTAGTCATGCAAGTACTGGTACAAACCCGAAAAATAATGGATGATGAGCGAAAACAAATGATTTTAGAAGTATTTGCTGACAAATACTGTAAACAAATCCTTCGTAGTACACTCAATAATCCAAAATCGGCATATCATATATCTCGCGATCAAAAAATTCCCATTAGTACGGTGTATAGACGATTACAAACTCTCTTTGATGCTAAATTATTATCTTTATCAGGTAAAATCAATGAAGAAGGAAAAAAATATTTTTTGTACCAAAGTAAGATAAAATCAATTTCATTAAAATGTGATTTAGAGGAAGTAATGATTGAAATTGAACCTAATATTTCTTCAACAAGTTGAGTATCATTTTATATTTGTAGGATATAGCAATGATTGAAGAAAATTTGACTACAAAAAGACAGACTCACACACAAAACAAACCTTCAACTCGAAGTATCACCTATAGGCTACCAGAAAAACTAATCAACGAATTAGAAACAGAAGCTGCACAAAAAAATACATCTCAAAATGTTCTAGTTAAACAAATTCTCGAAAGATATGTTGCGTGGGATAGATTCTCTGCTAAAATTGGAATGATTCCAGTTCCTAAATCTATTTTAAAATCATTAGGTGATGAATTAGATGGACAAGATATTGATGAAATTATTAATCTAATATTTCCAATGATTAAAGATACTGTATTGTTTATCAAAGGCGGATATGACCTTAGACGATGTATTGAAACATTAGAAGATTACATGAAGGCATCTGGAATGAATTCGGATCATAGAGTAGAAGGTGATATACATTCCTTTATTATTCAACATGATTTGGGAATAAAGTGGTCAGTCTTTACTGAGCAATTATTATCTCAAGTTTTTCGTAGTTTTGTTCCTGACAAAGAATTAAAATTTCAAACAACTGAATCTACGGTTGTTTTATCCATTCCATTAGGTTCTGATTTTAATGAACATGATTACCACAATTGATAATCATTAGTTCTTTGAAATATCATTTTTTCTAATACCTATTTGTGAATTTGTTAGAATCAATTCAGCATAAAACCCAGATATCTGAAATTATGAATAAAAATATTGTATCAGTTGATGAATCTGTTTTATCCCTTGATGCAGCAAAGATGATGGAAGATAGTAATGCCAGATCTTTAATTATTTTGGAAAATGGTTATCCTATTGGAATTGTTACAGATAGAGATTTTGCCATTAAAATAACTGCTCATTCTTATCCTGTTGATACTCCTGTTAGGCGAATAATGTCATCACCTCTAATTTCAATTGATTCAAACTCTGATTTGTGTGCCGCATCAGATTTAATGTCATCACAAAAAATTAGAACATTACCTGTCATTGATGGTGATAAAGTTGTAGGAATTATCACAGTTTTGGATTTGATGAATCATTTAATCTCAAATATCAAAAATGGCCTCAATTAATTGGAATTTGATGTGTAAAAATCATGAAAAATAATAAAAATTGGAGAGTAGAGAATATGGAATTTATTCCTGATGACTCTGAAAATAAAGATTCTGATGTTGATGAATCTAAAACAGATGAAGAAGATAATGATTAAATTTCACCATGTTAATCAAATTACAATATAAAAAATATTAGTTAAATTTTTGAAAAAAATTATGTTAGTTTTGGAATAAAATAATTTTCATAACACTTCTTAGAACAAAAAGAACTTCCAATGAAATTAAAATAATGACCACAGGTTACACATTTCAATTTGATTCATCATCATTTCGATTTACATTCCGTTTTGGATCGTATCCCTCGATAGGATAAATTTTAAAGATGTCTCGCTGGTCCCCCCATTCATTTGCCGTATGTCCAAAATTTGACTTAACTTTTTCTGTTTCCTTTTTTTCTAATTTTATAGGTTTCATGTTGATTAATTTTCAAAAATAATACATAAAGAGTAAGAATACACTGCAATACAATTTTAGAATGATTTTGGGGATGAAGGTGACGGGATTCTAGGTAGATCTACCAATTGAATCTGGGAAATAGCCACCTTCATGAGAATTTTTCACTAAAAATATTTAACGTTGTATCTTGATTCTCATCTTTGAAATTAACTACAAAAGTCAAATTCTGAAAAAACTAATGTGTTTTTTCAATCCTAACAAGTGGTTTTAGATTTTAAATTCTAAAATGATGTTGAAGTTTAATACTCTTTGAATGTAAGTACCATCAAAAATTACTCCGTCTGGATCAGAGAGTACTTGATTACAACATTGGACTCCTAACAAAATGACACTCCTTTTTTGAGGTTTAACTTACGGGGATTCAGCCAACCGTTTTGTGGATAGAAATGGGTGCAGATAGGTATGAAAATAAATTTTAGTTGTTATCATCTAAAATTTTTGGTAAAATTATTGTAAATATAGTTGGAGGTGAAGTTACAGAAATAATTCCTCCATGCGATTCTATTATTGACTTTACACTTGCAAGACCCAGTCCTGTTCCAGTTTGTTTTGTAGTATAAAGCGGTTCGAAGATTTTTTCAAGCATATTTACTGAAATTCCACTACCTGAATCCTCAACTTCAATAGTTATTTCATCAAGATCTTCTTCGATTCTAATTTTGATGACCCCTTTATTTTCCAGTGTTTGAATGGAATTTAAAAGTAAATTATTTAATGCAGTTACTAATTGGTTCTCATCACACATAATATCTATATCATTTTTTGGAGAAATAATTTCAATTGAAGTTGGAATAGGTATGGAATCCAATGTTTGAAAAATAATCTTAGATGTTTTTGTTTTGACTAGTATCATTGGTTTTTCTTTAACAAAATTTAATACATCATCAATTTGGTGAGTCATTCTATTAATTGCACGATTAATTTTTTTAAAATGATTTTGTGTTGATTTCTTTGGCGCATATAATAATCCCAAGTTATCTAGAGTCATCTGAATAATAGATAGAGGATTTCTCATATCATGTGCAAGACGTGATGACAAATTACCGATAGTTGTCATTTTTTCATTTTTTATTATTTGTTGTTGTAGTTCAGATAATTTTTTAGCCATACTGTTAATGTCGTTACAAAGATCAGTAATCTCATCAGAACCACCTGTAATTGGTATGCGTATATTAAAATCTCCCTCAGAAATTTTGGATGTAGCATTTTTGATGTTTTTAATGTTTGATAGCATCGGGTTTCTAGAAAATGTCATTATCATAACAATTACACATATCATAAATACTATCATGCCAAAAATTACAAAAATAGATTCAATTGTATAACGTTGAATTTGTTTTTGATGAATATTTTTCCCTTCTAATTCCATAGAAATTGCTGCTTGAACAAAAGATGTAATGTCTTTGTTATGAGTATGTAACTCCAAAAATAAATCATCTAATTGTATTTCATTAGAATTTTCTTTTTTTAATAAAACAAATATTTGTTGATTGATTTTATCAGTTTGTTCTATACTAGTAATCATGTTATTGGAATAATTTTGCATCATCATTCTCATTTCAGAGGATGCCAAAAAATTTTGGTTTGAATTAATGGAATTACTTAATTGATCATATTGACTAATCAAATTTTGTAATTTGCTAAATTCACTTTCGTAGTTACTATAATCTTGTTGAAAAATGATGATTTCATTTGTTATTTTTTGAGTTCTTTCATAGCTTGCCAAAATTTGTTGTAATATGTTTACAGATGGTGCACTCATCTTATCATGATACTCAGAAATAGATGCTATTTTTGATTGAGAGTCAAAAAGAACCAATCCACCCAATATAGTAATTATAACTAAACATGAAAAACCAATAGTATCTTTGTAGTATAATTTCATTTTTTCTTTGAAAATATTCTGAGATGTTCAATTAATGCAAATGTCATTATCATAAAACCCAATAACCAAAGTGTGTTTACAGGGTGATTATAACTAAACCCTTCAAAGAATTCAAGAAATATCCACCATATTTGTCCGAGTCCAAGTAAGAAAATTCCTACGACCAAAAGTAGCCATGTAGAAGCTAATTGAGTTTTTCGTGAAACAATTATTCCAAGTATTGCTAATGGAAATAAAATTGAATATGTGATTGCATACAATAAACCAATAAAATACTCTAAATTGATATCACCTATTTGATTAAATGAAAATGTAGCATATGTTAGAAATATTATAAATCCAGTTACAGATAAGAAAACTTTGATTTTGTTAGAAATTTTATTTTTAAAGTAATTTATGTTAATTATCAAATGAATAAATGCAAATAATGAGGCAGTAAGATAAAAAACATCAGCCATTGAAGGATATGCGTCAATCTCTAAAACATGATAATAGATAATGTAAATAATTTCTCCTAAAACAAGTAAGAAAAAATAAATTCCTAATGCAATGTATGATGTTCTAAACGTCTCATGAAAATTATATTTTATGCCAACAGCTATTGCAATAATTCCACAAATTGCAGCTGAAATGACATAAGAGAATTCAGGAAAGTCAAGTGATGAAGTGTCATTGTATGTTGTAATATATGCTTGATATATTATTGCTAATCCAAGGATTACAACAAAAATTTTGTAATTAAATAATTTAAACTTGGCAGTATTTTTTTTATAAATTTCCTCATCTGTTTGATGGTCTTTATCCATTAGAACATTAACGTGAATATCATTAATAATATTTTAATAAAATCCATCAAAAATCAAAACTAGTTTTAATAAGATGACCACAAATTAATAAAAAATTTATGTGATTATCAAACTAAAACCTAGTCAGGATGGAACACAAAAAAGAGACATCGCAGTACCAACTCCCATCAGGTCCAGGATAACACGTTCCAAGATAAAATTGGATTACAGCCAAAGTAACGTTATGTGGAAGTTTGGCCAGTTGTAAAAATCAATTATCCAATACAAAACATGTGTAAGCTAAGAGCTTTGGATGTATGAAATATGGCTAAAATACGTGTAAAATCACCGTAATTCTCATTCTATGTAAGTAGAATACCAATCAAGAATGGATCATGGGTTTAAATCAAATTGGTAAACTGCGATACAATATGTTCAACAAAGTATCAATACTTTCTCTAAGTATTTTGCTTCTTGCAACAACATTTTCTCAATCTGCATTAGCAGAGTCTTCCCATGACGAGAAATTAGAATTTGCAGGAACATTAGAAGAAACCTTAGGTCACTTTTGGGCACTAGAATCAAATTTAGATGAAGGAAATGCAGAACTTGCATTAGTTCATGCAACACATCCTATTGCAGAATTGTATGACACAATGAGTCAACATCTAGCAGAAAATCCAGAATTTGATGCAAAGATCCAAGAGACACTAATGGAACTTCAAAACAGAGCAAATACAGAAGTTAGTAGAGAAGATGCACAAGCAGCTATTGATGAGGCAAAAGAAATAATTCAAGAAGCAAGAATGATTGTAGTTGGAGAAGAATTATCCAATGATGATTCTTTTAAAATGCAATTGATTAATGGTCTTCTTGAAACATCCAAAGTAGAATACACTGAAGCAATTACTGATGGTGTCATTGATGAAATTGCAGAATTTCAAGATGGTTCTGCATTTCTGTGGAGATCACAGCAAATTTTCAATGAGTTAGAACTTGAAACAGATACAACAAATAACATTACATCACAGTTTGAAGAGTTATGGTCTGCATTTGATGCAAAGGTAGAACCTTCAGAGATGCACACTCTAACAGATGGAATTATTGAAGGATTTGTTTCAGTTTCAGGAATTGAATCAACTGAATCAAAACACATGGAAGAAGCATTTGGGCATTTATCACCACTAAAGCAACAAAAATCAGGAGTTGCCCCTAGTGATGTTATTTGTAAAGCAGGTCTTGAGCTTGTCTTTCAACTAGATGGCGATGCTGCATGTGTAAAATCATCAAGTGTGTCCAAACTCCTAAGCAGGGATTGGACCAACTAATTTTCTTTTTTAAAATTTCATTTTTGCATTAAATCATGCCTAAAATCCCTGTTTTAGAAATAGATTTTGAAATGAATCCTTAGAGGCTTGAACCGTTAATGGGGAATAATTAAGATTCAGATTAGATATTAGAATTAATTTTTAATTTCTTGTTCATTATGTGTCATATTATTAAATTGACAAGTATCATAAGGAAATCTAATTACCATAAGGAAAGTTAGGAATGAGATTAAATTATAGAAAAAATTATCAGATACATGTCAAATGAAGAATTAATTAAAAAATTCTACAGTGCTTTTAAAAATAAAGATATGGAAATAATTCATCAGTTATGTGATGAAAAAATAGAATGGAATACTTTGAAAGGAATGCCTCATGGAGGAAAATATGTGGGATTAAAAGCAATCTTTGATGACTATTTTGCAAATATGTTATCTAATTTTGAAGAGTTTCATGCAATCCCTGAGACATATTTAGATGCAAAAAATCACATGATAGTTATTGGAAGATATAAAGGAATTTCAAAAAAGAAAAAGAAATTTGACGTTCCTTTTTCACATATTTATGAAATAAAAGAAAATAAAATTGTAAAGTTTACACAATTCACAGATACATACAAACTTCAAGAATCAATCTAATAGTTCAAATCCTTAGAGGCTTGAACCTTTCTTGGGAACAAAGTGGATGCAGATGAATTCGAATCTCTACAATTCACATTAAGGAATGACAAAATGGTTCACAGATCAAGAGATGTGTAATGAAAGTTGGCTAGATATGAAATATCGACAACACAGTATCAAATCTGCAAGCATTCCCATTACTGCAAGAATCGAAATTACAAATTAGTAATTTGGGTATTAAGTTATATACATAATTTAAAAAATATTGATCAATATGTACAATTTCAAAGAAATAGAATCAGAAAAATACATTTCACTTGAAACATATAGAAAAAATAATCAGGCAGTCAAAACTCCTGTTTTGTTTGTCATTAAAGATAATTTGATTTATGTTGTAACTGGAGATAAAACAGGAAAAATAAAACGTCTTAGAAATAATTTACAGGTTAAGTTTGCATTATGTACAATTAAAGGAAAAGTTACAGGAGAATTGGTATCAGGAACTGCTAAAATCTTAACAGAAGAAGAAACCAAAGAGGTAGTAAAATGGAGAGGTAAAAAGTATGGGCTTTTCTGGAAAATTGTATCGCGTTTAGATAGAAAAAAGGGCAAGTTTTCTGCATTCTCAATTAAAATAACAGAATAGGAAAGAATTATGATAACAACTTCAAACATAGTACTTTTGATAATATTTGTTATTGGTGTAATACATATCGCAATAGGCACTTCGATGATAGTTTCAGATTTGATTGATGATGATCCCAATCATTCGATAACACTACACTTCATACCTTTGATAATTGGAATAGTTCTGATAGGAGTTTCAGCTAGATTTGGAATACCTAGAATTAAAAAAGTGACCGAGCTTACCTAATGATATCTTAGGGGACTCGTATCACCGTCTAGTCTTTAGAGGCTTGAACCATTCTTGGGGATGAAATGAGACGCAGATGCATCTAAGCCCAATGTTTTGAGCCATCTAAGAAAATTTGGCCATATTTTTTTCCAATTTCTGATTCTTGTTCAAATGATACATCGCCTTTTGCAAGTAATTTACTTACTTCCCAGAAATAAAATTCAAGATTTGGAGGACTAATTACTATGACATGCCCTCCATTTGATCCTGTAACAAATCTATGTGATGCCCCAGTTGGAACACATACCACATCTCCAGATTTAGCTTTAATTGATTCTCCGTTAAGAAAAAATTCATAGTCACCTTCTACAATACTGAAAGTTTCAGGACCAGCAGGGTGTTGATGTTCAGCAGGACCAATATTTGCTGCATGAATTACATCTAAAACAGTATACCTATCATTTGATTCAGAAGAGAGTACTTTGATTGTAAATTGTGAACCGTGAAAATCAAAAGGTTGATTTTTCATGTGTTAACAATAATTTAATCGAATTTAAGGAATGACAAAATGGTTCACAGACCAATTGGTGTTGAGTGAAAGTTGGCTAGCGTGAAAGAATATTTGAAGTGTTAACGAGTTTATCGACAATCGATAAAAATAGAAATCCCCCCGTTTACTACGTAATTTTAGACAGGACACTAGGACGATTATTCGAATCTGTTTTAAATTTAAAAACTATCTTTAATCAAAAAAAGATGGCGTTATTACACTTTCAAGATATTCTTGTCTTTTACCATACATTCCATCAATTACCTCAATTCTTTTTGTATTGTCTTCTTTACCAAATGATATTGCATAATATGGATAATACACTACATCAATTGAATTAATCTTACATCCTGACCAATACGTGCTAAAAGCAGTTTCAATACTTGCAGGAGGCATTTCAATTTCTATTGATGTGTCCTCTGTTTCATAGGGTATGGTTTGATGTATTTTTGTTATACTTTGAAAAAGAGAAGGATCTAAAGGATATGGTTTAACCCTAGTATAGATTGCAGGTCTAGCACTAGTTTGTTCTAGTACTCCATTACCGCATAAACTGTTGACAATTTTTCCTATTTTACCCGAACTCCACCCCATTGCCGAAAGATGTCTTTTCTCAAATGCATCTATTTCTGAAACATAGTGTAACAATACTAATTCTTCTTCATCCAATCCACTAAGGTACGACATTCTATAATCTACTCCTTCTGAATTAAGATCAATTAATGCACCAGATACAGCATCAACACCCATTTTACTGTTAATTGTTTGAATAGATTTTTCAGTTGAGCGCCAACCTGTTTTTTCTTCTTTGTTAATTTGAACTTCCATATCTACATCATAGTATGGGTAGAAAAATTTTTTTATTTCCTGAATATTTTCTTGGATTTTACCTCTTCCCATAAATCCACCTTTTGCTCGGTTTTGAATTACTTCATTAGCATATTGTGTGATTTGTTCTGAAGTAATTTTTGATTCAACCATACTATTTTTTGTAGTATACGTTTCTTCTACTCCATCTGCAGTATCCATGAGTTGCATTTTGCCAAGATATGATGCAATTTTCTCACCATCCCACAATTCCAAATTATTGTATTGTGCTGCAGTGGAGAGAGCTCCTGGTGTGAAATCACTAGTAGTAGCAAGGATTGCTCTATCTGCAGATAGGTCTTGCTGAATTTGAATTAATTTCATAATGATATCTTTGTCAATATTTGACTTGTAGGATTTGGCCTCAATGATTACAGTTGATGTATGAAGTGGGGCTTTCCATTCTGCTAGAACATCAATTTGATGTGTAGTACCAGATTTTCCCTTCATCTTGATGTCATGAGTTACAAGGTAACCATTTTTTTCAAATAGTTCTGCAATTTTTAACTCAAAACCTGTTCCTTTTTTTAATGCAGACAATAGTAAGATGGTGTGAAGTCAGGCATTTAAGAGAATTGAATTCTGTATTGTTAGATATGATGTGTAATTTTAAACGGTATCTAGAAAGATTTTCAGATGGTTATTTTTTTGCAAATTCTATGAATAATCAACATGGGGGCTACAAAATACATTCCAAGATTGATCAAAATTATTCCAACTCCATAACCTAACACTGATTCTTCTGAATTCATATCAACATAATTCAAAATCGATAAACTAGAAATCATTGGAGTAATTGCAATCTTTACTGCTTCTCGAAACACAAGATTTTCTCGCTCTAAATCTGCAATAATTGGTGAAAATGAATAGTACACATCATTGAATGATTTCATGAAGTTTGTGCCTGATTCAGTAGATAGTAGCGAATTATCTCTAATCTCACGCAGTTGCTGGACTTGTGGTGACAGTTCTGAACCAAAAGTTGCAGTTGCTATGAGACATCCTCCACCGTTAGATGATGGTTTTGTATCAGGATAGTCAGGAACACATTGGCCATTTTTTTCAATAGTTCCAGTTCCACAAATTATTTCGGATTCATCTACTGTTTGCTCAACTGCTACAAGAGTTGCAAATCTACAAACACCATCTACAACATGATACATTTCTCGGATTTGGTCTGCATTAGGAAATTCCCCAAGATCTAAACATGAATTTTTCCAGATTTTTGATTCTTCTCCAATTTGCTTGTATTGTTGGTAAATCTTCTGACACTCATTACTGTATTGAATATTGTTTTTGTATTCAACTAAAATTTCACTAGTATCTAGATTCTTTTCGCTTAATCCTTGTGATGTAAGTTCGTACAACAATGAATACTCTTCAAGTGAGGCATATTCTCCAACATTACATCCTTGAAATTCGGGATGTGATGGTGCAAATATTGGAATTGGAATTAACAATACAAATGCTATTGCGATAATAATTACATATTTCATATCTAATCTAAAATTATCGTGCCTATTTTTGTACCACTTTTCAATAAATCAAATTTATTCAAATCTTTTTCAATATGATAGCAAATATCCCATGCGATGTTTGGATTTTGCTTACCTGTGATAGTCATTGTATCCATTTGTCTACCGTGGCATTGTTCTGCATAAATCTCCCCATCTGGACTTTTTAAATTCCATAATGCAGTAGGTGAGAAATAAATTCGGTCTTGTAGCTTCATATGCATAGTCATTTGCATATTGATGTTAATTATTTTGTAATAATCTGCATCCACTACACGTACTGTATTAATTTTAAAGTCAGCAGTAGCACCACCACTTGGTTTGTTATCCATTTTCAGAGTTATAGATGGATAGTCTGTTTGTGATGGTTGAGTACCTTGTTTTATTGTAATTTGTTTATTACGTTGCTCACAAGCTTGTGTTTTTTTAATACCAAAATATACATCATCCATATCGCGCACTTGTTTTTTGTATTTAGAACAATCTTCTAATTTACTTTCAGAAGTTCCAGATAATGCATCTAATTTTACAGGGATTGAATCAGATACACTTTCAACTGTTTTTTCAATTGAATCAGATACACTTTCAACTGTTTTTTCAATAGAGTCAAATGAAAAAATCTTTGCCAAACCTTTCATCAATGAATTGAAAAACATAGATATTGGATTATCATCCGATGATGAACTTGATGAAGTAGTATTAGATTTTGGGAGAGTCTTTACAACTTTGTTTGTTTCAATGTCTCTGCAAGCATCATTTCCTGAATTATCTAATCCATGATACGAGTCTGAAGGACAGTCAAGTGATTCTTGTGCAAATACAGTAGTTGGAATTAGTAAAACAAATGCTATTGAGATAATTATGATAGATTTCATTTAACCACTTTCACAATTCCATTTTCTACCAAAAATTCAATTCCTTGTAAAAAGTCATCTTCAGTGATTAACCCTTGTGCCCACCAATTTGCACTATTTTTTACCCATGATGGTATATCTGTAGTCTCATTAGGATTCACAGATGTTGGTTTAACATCAATTATTTTTTCTTTGATCAAAAATTGTAATCCTTGGGTAAACGAATCATCATCAATTGTTCCATCTGCCCACCATTCTGCATTATTTTTAACCCATGTTGGAACTAATTCTCTCACTATTGGTTGTGAACCTGGAATTGAAATAATCACAGTTAGTGTGTCTTTATCGGGTTCTGCATGTGATGTCCAGGAGTTAATTGTGTATTTTCCACTAGTTGTAAACCACAGTTTTTCAATCTTTATTGAGGTATAGAAATCATTTAATCCATTTTCTGGAATTTGTATCAATTTTACTAAATTTCCATTAGGATCATCAATTCTGATTTTTACACTAGCAATTTTTGAGGGGGTTTGACCATTTATGAAAATTTCATCATTTACAATATAATATTCTTTATCTGAAAATACTTTAGTTTTAGTTACTACTGCAGTTGATTTTAATTCTGTTTGCCATTCTGTTGGTGGACTTTGAGTGGGTACAGTTGGTTTTGAATCTGGACATCCATCAGTATCTTTGTAACCATTTTTTGTTTCTGATTGGAATTTACAAGAGTCAAGTATGTCTATAATTCCATCACCATCGGAATCTTTTGTTAAATCCGTAGGTGTTGTAGTTTTTGGAGCTACTGCAGTTGGTTTTGAATCTGGACATCCATCAAAATCAAGATAATTGTTGAATGTTTCTTTTTGATAATCACATACATCAAGTGAATCAGGTATTCCATCACCATCTGAATCTAGATTAATTTTTGGAGTTGTTTTGGGTATAGTTGTGGTATCTGGTTGAACTGTATTGTAATTTACAGCCAAACTTGGATCTTCTAATAACTCAAGCATTTCTTGCATACTCAAATCTGTATTTCCTAAATTTAGTTTATCTTGTAAAGATTCCAAAAGGATATCTTCAAAATTGGCAGTATTTGTAGAATCTACTTGATTAGATAAAATTGATTCTAGAGACTCAGAACCACTAGTAATCCCCATTTCACTCAAAACAGTTGACACGATTAAATTTTTAAAGGAATCATCATCTTGAATCAAAAGTATTCTATTATTACAATTTTCTTGCAATACACCATCTACATTTTCAAACAAACAAGTGTTTGATTTTGAATATTGATTATCTCCTTCAAACTCAGCATAAATTTCAACGGTACTGGCTTCAGCTATATTGTAAATGTAGTTTAGTTGAGTAGCTCCTCCAAACGCACCAGAAAAATCTAAAACTAATGCAAGGAATTTCCTATCTCCTGACTCTGTATTTTTTACTTTCCAATTAACTGAAAACTTTCCAGCAGTATCTGTAATGGCAGATATTAATTTGTCATTTGCATCTCCAGCATCTTCATCTTTTATCCATACGGTTTTTCCTGATAATCCCTGACCATTGGCAGTAAGTTTTCCAGAAAATGTGACTATTTCTCCTGTTTTTGCAGAATTAATGAATTTGTCAAGTGTGATTTTTGTTGGAGTGTAAGTTGTGCTTGTAGAATAACTAGATGAATCAGAAGAACTTGAAGATCCAGAACTTAATACATTTACAGTTTGGGTCACACTTCGGGAACTGCTAATATTTCCTCCACCTTCATAAACTGCGTAGAAATCATAATTACCACTACTTCGAGTAACTGCTTTCCAATTTCCAGAAAATTTTCCATTCTCATCTGTAGTTACAGTACCTAAAACAGTATCAATATCAAAATCAATATCATCTTTTATGTAAATCAAAGCATCTGAAACAACTTTTCCATCTATAGTAGTTAATGTACCTGAAAATGTAATGATACCTCCTTCTTTAAAATTTGAAGGGATTGAATCTAATTTCAAAACACCTGTATGAGATTGTGCAAAAGCAGAATTAATTATAAAAGTTGATGAAAATAAAATAATTATTATCGTGATGATTAATACTGTTTTCATCTATTCTTCCAAGATTTTTTTAAGGTTAACATATTCTTCTGCTGAAATTTCTCCTTTTGCCAATCTTTTTTTCAATAACACTAATGGATCATCATCTTCAGTTTTTGATTGCACTGTTGGTGGAGCATCATATCCATGAAATTGTTGAGCTTCTCGAATATGTTTATTAATTATTCCCATAATATTTTCTGCTTTTTTCTTTGGGATTGCAGGAATAATTTCATTATTATTTTCAAATTGCCCCGATTCAATTGTTATTTGTGAAGTAAATGCACCTTTTTTCAATTTTATTGCATTAACTTGACTATATGAAACAGAATCAATGTCGGATTTAATTCCCAAAGTATTTGGATCACGAATTAGAATACGTTTGTCTGTTGCAAAGATTGTTTTTGGAGTAACAATCTGTCCACCTGGCATAAATTTACTTTGTCTTGCTACAGCTTTGATTATTTCACTAACCTCTAAGAATTTCTTTATTCGTTCAATTTCATTTTGTTCATCTGTATCAAATATGGATAAATCAAATGCTAATTGTGGTTCATTCTCTTTTTTATTCTTCCCAAACATGTTTCAAATAATCATTCTAGGTAAATTAAGATGATCACATATTTTCAGGCATGGATTTAGTCACACATAGTACGAATTCATACGTTTTCAGTATTCCATGCTGACTATGTTTCTGGATAAAATTTCTTTATACATTCAGGACATTCCTGCCATTCTGTATCATGTTTTTTACCACATCTCAAGCATTTTTCCATAATGGTTCATTTTCTCCATGATAATTAATTCTACAGTTCTCCCATTGACTTTTCATAAATGATTCTGAGTATCCTGGTGAAAGTTCAAGTTTGTTATTCCTGTCGATAATCAGTTTCAAAAATTTAGGTATTGCAAGTTTGTCATGTTTGGAAGAATTACAAGAAGTGCATGCAGGAACCATATTATATTTTTCAGTTGTGTATAGATAATTCCAAGGAATAAAATGATCTTGAGCAAATTTTGTTCCCTCCTCATTACAATAGAAACATCTACTTTCGGCTATCCGTACATTCTCTAAAGAATCTGCGGTGTTAAGTGAAGGTCTTTTCTGTACTTCCTCTAATTTTCCTGGAATATCAGGGGAGTTATTGAAACGGCCTAAAAATAAAGAGAGTTCATGATTCAATGCTTTTCTAAGTTGGTTCTTGTGTTCTTTAAGATAGGTTACATTATCTTTTGAGATTATGAAAGTATATGGTTTAGTTCTAGTGTAGATATTACAATCTTTTAGTAATAGTTTGAAAACTGTTTTATCAAGTCCATCTTTGATTAGTCTGGTTCTTGCATCTTGGTATTTGTCTTTTGAAAACTCGGCTTTTGAAACTTTATTTTTTACATTGAATACATCAAACTCTTCAAAAATCTTGTAGCTTAGAACAGTCATGATTCCAAATTGTTGTTTCAATTTGAATTTGAAGAATAATGGATGACAATAGTAAATGAATCGAACTGCAACAAAATTCAAATTCACTTCAAGATTTTTACCATCATCTTGTACCCATTGACTTCCTTCATTTTCCTTAAAATCACCCAAATCCAAGAGTGTCTTTAGGAACATTGGTTTGTAGGTACTTACCATGTTGGTTTTTTGGAAGAATCGTTCCATCTCATTTCTAATGGTGCTCATTTTCTAAATTCCATATTTTTCTAAAAGTAATAAAATCATCCCCAATCTTGTGCCTAAAATTGATTACAGACCAAGAGATGTTTAGTGAAAGTTGGCCACGTGGAAAAATCAGTTATTTAATACAAAACAAATGCTATTACCATAATTATTACAGGTTTCATTTACCAACACCAAAACAAGAAACAAGATTGTTTGGGTTTTTCCAGTTTTGGACCATTTAGTTCAATAAAAGCATCTTCTAATGTGTTGGATTCCTCACCAGTTACAAAATTAATTGATTCATGTAATGAATCTTCAATAATTTGTGTGGTTTTTCCTTTATCTTTATCTCCAACCAAGGATAAGAAAAGTGAATCATCAGTTAATGTTGTAATTACTGGTAGTAAATTTACTAAAGCTTGGTTAAACACTCTATCTCCTGAGGAGTTTTCATTACTTAGAATTACTAGAATTTTTGGTTCATTACATTTGAATAATATTCCAAAGTGTACAGTAGATGAACCACAAGAAAATGATTCAGAATGCTTATCGCCTCCAGGATAATGTGCAAAAAATTCCACAGTGCTTTCTTCTACTGCATTTTTAAAATTGTTAATAATCGGAGTTGCTTGTCCTGCAATTTGAATACTAATGTCAGGTGAGAAAGAACTGATTTGACTAATTACGTTTGATACCACTACTCTGTCATTTGACTCCATTCCTTTAACAGTCCATGTCATTGAAAATCTTCCATTAATGTCTGTCATTATTTTCCCAATTAGATCATCTGTATCAAATGAATCAAGATCTTTGATGTGAATTTCTGCATTGGGGACAACCTTACCATTTGCAGTAAGTTTTCCTGAAATTGTTATGTTATCCCCCAAGTATGCAGTATCTTGTATTTGATCAATAACAATACGGGTAGTTAATTTTTCAATTGGTGTAGGTGTTGGTGGGGTGTAAGTTGGTGGGGTGTAAGTTGGTGGGGTGTAAGTTGGTGGGGTGTAAGTTGGTGTAGGTGTTGGTGCTTCATAGATGGTTCCACTGCGTGTAATGGCTATTTTTCCCTCCATCCAAGGATGAACCATACAAAAATAATTGTAGGTGCCATCATCAGTAAATCTATGAGAAAATGATTCACCGCTCATAAATAATCCAGAATCAAATTCACCATCAGTACCCCTACTAGGAGTTCCACTAGTTACAGTGTGAGCTGCTGAATCTGAATTAAACCAAGTTACAGTAGAGTATTTTCCAGCAATGAATATTCGTGGCTCATAACAAGAATTGGAACTCTCGCATCCAGGTGCACCAGTTCCACTAGGAATTACAACGTTTGTTCCAGTTGGGATTGTTACAGGCTGAGTATATGTTGGAGGAATAACTTTTGGCGGAATTACTTCAGGAGGTTCTACATATCCTCCAGTTACAATTAGCAAACCATTCATCCAAGGGTGAACCATACAAAAATATGGAATTTCACCTACAACATTTGCAGTCCATTGATATGAACTTCCAGCAATCACATATGCATCAAATTCACCAGTTGGTCCATCAGAGGGGTTTCCAGCAGAAAATGTGTGAACTGCTGAATCAGTGTTTGAAAAAGTAACTACATCGCCCAGACTAACTGTTGCAATTCCTGGAGAATAACAACCGTATTGGGACTTTAAACAATTATCATAACTACTGCCAGAACCAGAATCCGGAGTAATTACATTAGTTCCAATTGGTGGGGGACTTTGATATGTTTCATCACCTGAAAAATAAAAACTAGAACTATCTGAAACGTTTTCAGTTCCATATTGTACCACAATTTTGTATGTTCCTTTATCTCTCATCAATGAACCACCAGCTGTTATTTCTGTAGAAAATGAACCACCATAACTTACTGTGCTCTGGTGGATACTGACAATATTTCCACTAGGTGCTTTTACAATAATACTGGCAGGGATACCTGATTGCGAATTTGTTACTGTACCTGAGATTTTAATTCGGTCTCCAGAATCATATGATGTTCTATCTGTTCTAATTGAAATTGATGATGGGAATACTTTGGGTTCTTCAAATATTATTTCTACAACAAGTATTCCATTCATCCAAGGATGAAGCATGCAGAAATATGGATATTCACCTGAGTCATGAAGAGTTATAGAAAAAGAGTTTCCTGACATTAACATAGAACTATCAAATACTCCGGATGGTCCATCAGTTGGACTACCACTAGTTACAGTGTGAGCTGCTGAATCTGCATTATACCACGTTACGGTTTCGCCCTCATTTGTAGAAAATATGTATGGTGAATAACAGAAATACGAATTCTCACATCCGGGGGAACCCGTATCTCTTGGAATTATTATGTTAGTTCCATATGGTGCAGAACCAGGATATTGTACTTCTTGTTGTTTTAAAAAATCATCAATTGCTTTAAGATCCTCTTCAGATACGGGAGAGTCTACATATTCGGATAAAGTAATTTCAAGTTGTCGGGAGTTACTAGATGATTTTTTGTATTGTGAATCCCCCTCAAACTCTGCATAAATGGTCCAAGTTCCTATATCATTTTCTCGCCAATTATCTAATTCAACTGTGTATCGTCCACTTGAATCAGTTATTGCACTTTTTCCTTGACCACGTCCAGTATCTGAATTTCCTTGAACAAATATCATTTTTCCAGAAATAGATATACCATTTTCATCTAACAATTGTCCTGAAAATAAAATGATTGAACCAATAATTATAGAAGATTTTGAAGGATCAAGTGTGATTATAGTTCCAGTAATAACAGGAGATGCATCTTGAACTATGATTCCACCTAACATCCAAGGATGAAGCATGCAAAAATATGGAAATCCTCCACTGGTAAATGGAGTATATGAAAAAGAATTTCCAGACACTAACATTCCACTATCAAAGTTTCCATCAGGGCCTCCACTAGTTGTACCAGATGTAAAGGTGTGAGCTGCTGAATCTGTATTTAAAAAAATTATTGTTTCTCCTACATCAACATATGCAACATTTGGAATATAGCAATTTGATGAAACATCACAACCGGGGGAACCTGAACCCGCAGCTGGAACTATAGTAACAGTTGCAAAAGCATCACCAAATGCAAAACCACTAGAAACTATTACCAGTAATAAAAATAAAATGACCCTCACAAGGTAAGAACATGAGGACTTTCTAATAAAACGTGTGTCAGATTAGACATTAGATGTTATGAAATGATTTGTTGTTTCCCCATACTTTCTAGAATCTTTTTGTCTGATTTGGCTTGTGCTTCTCGTAGTTTCCGAACTTGTTGTTTTAGCTCATCAATCTCTTCGACTTTATCATGGAGTCTCATGGATTTGATTCTGATTGGGTTGGTTGTGAATCATAAAAAAAATGGATTACAGACCAAGTAACGTTATGTGAAAGTTTGGCCAGTCATTAAAATGCGACAAAAGTGTCGCAACACTGTCGTATTTAGTAAAATTTCGTTCCTAAAAGTGCGACACAACAAGAGAAACACTATACTCTCTTTTGTCGTGTCGTAGTGTTGTATGTTGTGGTTTTTTGCATGACCCCCCATCTTTAAATGAAATTAAATCATTAGTATTCACAATCAGTATACGCGCATATGAGATATTGTTAGAGATGTAAATGAAAATAAAGTATTGAACCAATCATGCAGTGCCCTATGAGGGAACTAAAAATATCCCAAAGAAGGTTTGAACCTTAACAAAGTAGGATCTTTGAATATGATTGAAGATTTATTTTTAAATTTGAATATGTTTGACCATGATCTTTTTGAATTCATATTGATTTTTTTTAACGTTTTCTAATTCCAGTCTATTTTGAATTGTTTTTATGGATATTGCATTAGAATCAATCCCAATCCATCGTCTTTCGAGATTATTACATGCAATCAGAGTTGTTCCACTCCCACAAAAAGGATCTAATACTAAATCACCTTTTTTTGTTGAGCATGAAATTATTCTTTCTAACAATGTAACTGGTTTTTGTGTAGGATACATTATATTTTTTTTATTTTTAGTTTGTTCATTTTGAATATCTGTCCAAATGTCACTTAAACCAATTCCTTTCATATCTTTAAGATATCGTTTTAATTTTGGAACTGTATTAGGTTTTGTTTGGACTATTTTATTTTCCTCATATAATTTTGTCATTTTTTGTTTATTATATCTCCAGTATTTTTTAAAACCTAAAAATTCAAAATATGGGTTTCCTTTTGAACTTCCACCAGGACCAGATAAATCTCCTAATGCATACCTTTCTTTTGTTTTTTTATCAATTTTATTATATGTTTTATCAACATATTCTTTAGAATATTGTTGATACAGATGATTCCATGTATATGTTGAATCTTTTGAATAAATGAAAATTGTATCGTGTAGTCTACCAAATATTTTTGATCCTTGTTTTGAATTATTTTGAGAATTATGACGTTTCCAAATTATTTCGTTAACAAAATTATGATACCCAAATATTTTGTCTAACTCTATTTTCAAATAATGATTTGCATGCCAATCACAATGAAGAAACAGTAATCCTGTTTTTGATAAAATTCTTATTGATTCTTGAATAACATTCCTCATAAATTCTAAATACTCATTAATTCCATTTTTCCAAATATCTTCAAAATTTATTTTATTGCCATCATAGCTTGAAGATTCAAATGAACGATTAGTGAAAAATGGTGGATCCAAATATATCATATTTACTTTATTTTCTTGAATTCTTTTCATAATTTCAATAGAATCTCCTTGATAGAGTTGATCGTACACAGTGCCTAGTTTAAGATTAAATTAATAAAATCAAACCTGGGAAAAATATACTATTTGATCACATATACTAAACAAACTTTAAGAATTTAAAAATGCGAGCGTGTGAAAATATGCATGTCTAGACCTGATTTTGTTAAATATCGCGTATCTGGAAAAATTGTCAAATTATTGGGAAGAGACTCTGTTTCAACAGACACTGCCGCATTAGTGGAATTAGTGAAAAATGCATACGATGCTGATGCTACTACTTTAGAAATATCTTTTCAAAACATTAACCTGTTTCAAGCTGCTGATAAAGCCCTTCGTGAACGATATTTGAAAATAAGTAATAATCTAAAATCAATACATCCCGAATTATCTTTAGATAAAATTGATGAATTAACAAAAGAAGATGAACATTATGTAAAACAAAAAGAATTGGTTGAGAAATATTCTGCAGAAACAAAAATTATAATTCAAGATAATGGGAATGGTATGTCATTAGATCAATTAGTCAACAAATGGATGGTGGTAGGAGTTGATAAAACAAAATCTGAATTATTTACAAAGAAAAAACGTCGTGTGGTTGGAGAAAAAGGAGTTGGAAGGTTTGGTTCAGAAAAGCTTGCAAAGAATCTCACATTGAAATCCTTTCCACGAGATTCCAAAACTTGCATAATTGCAGAAATTGATTGGGAAAAATTTCATTTTGACAAGTCCATTAGTGATACAAAAATACCTTTACGATATGAACGAAAAGATGAATCAAAACATGGGTTAATATTAGAATTAAAGAATTTACGGGAAAATTGGTCTACTCGAAAAATTAATTCATTCATAAATGAATTATCTGTTTTAATATTGCCTGAAAAATTTAAAGAAAAAAATTCTTTATCTATTCAAGTTAAAACGGATAACAAAAAAGAAATAATACGTGTTGAAAGCAATATTTTTAAAAAGGCACCATATTATTTTGTAGCAGAATTAACTCCTGAACATAAAGTACGTTTCATAGAAGCAAAATACAAGAAAGATCAAATCGTTCCAAATATTCAAAAGAAAAATTATGAATTACAAACTGAATGGGATTTTTCAAAGGATGTTGATGAAAAACCGCCTACATGCGGACCTGTCAAATTTACTTTTTATGGCTATCCTTTTGATCCTTCTGGAAGAAAACTAGGATGGACTGAATATTATGGAAAACTAGACATTGATGAATTCCATACCACAATTAATAACATATCTGGAATCAAAATTTATCGTGATGGATTTAGAGTTCGTCCTTATGGTGACAAACATCATGATTGGTTATCAATGTCTGATGAGGCTCGACGTACTTCAGGTAGACTGCCAAGTAAAAGTGTGCTGGGCTGGATTGAAATCTCTTCTGATACTAACAAAACGATTGTAGATACTACTTCCAGAGAGAAAATTATTGAGAATGATTCATTCGATGATTTACGTATTTTTGCTAACCAAGTAATGGATGCATATTCAAAATTTGTTGAAAAGAAACGTCAAGAAATTCTCAAAAAAGAAGCAATATCTGAAGTCCCTAAACTAGTAAAAAACTTGGGATCTAAAATTTTAGATAATCCTTCAATTCCTAAAAAAACAAAAACTGAATTAGTTGCAGCATTAAATAAAATCCAAATTGAATTAACAGATAGTGATGAAAGATCAAAAATTGAAAAAGAATCTTTAATGGATGAAAAAAATGCATTTAGGAATTTAGCATCCTTAGGAATTGCAACGGGCGTGGTATCTCATGAAACTAATATTTTTATCCGCAATATTTTGGCACATAGCACCTTACTCCAAAGAGAATTAAATAAAGACAAACCTGACAAAAAAATGGTATCAGTTCATTTAGCTGTGATAGATCCTTCTACAAGAAATCTCTTAAACTATATGAAATTTGTAAAAGGTTTTACTGCCACTTTAGGTAGTCGTAAAAAAGAATTCCGAAAAAAACAACCTTTGAATTTAAAAAAACAAATTGAACATATTTTTTCAGGTTTAACAGGAATTCTAAAAGAGTGGGATATCTTTTACGAAGTATCAATTTCGAGTTCTTTTCCTAAGTTACAAATGTTTGAGGCTGATTTACAGTCTGCTTTACTAAATTTGACATCTAATTCTATGAAATCTTTAAAACATTTTACTTCTGAACGTGAAAATGTACCTAAAAATCAAAAAAATAAAATCAAAATTTCTGCACATACTACTGCTCAAGATATAATAATTATTTTCAGTGATAACGGACTAGGAATTCCTTTTAGTGATCGTGCTAATGTGTTTGAATTATTCTGGACTAGAACTGCAAGTAGAGAAACTTCATTGAGTGGTAGTGGTTTAGGATTACCCATAATAAAGGAAATTATATCTGATTATAATGGTAGTATATCTATAGAAAATAAACCTGAATTAAAAACTGGTGTAACATTTAAGATAACGCTTCCAAAATATGAGGTAACTAAGAAATGAAAGTATTAACAATGAAGGTTTTATTTGTTGAAGATAAACATGACGTTCAAGTTGCTATTGATGGATTTATGAAGGAGTATTCCTATGATAGGGAATTTGCAATTGATTTTGATGAATTTAAAATAAAATTTTCTAGTTATAATCCTGATATCGTAGTTGTAGATTATGATCTAAAAAATGGTCATTTTTATAATGAAATTTTTTCTATAGTTAATGCTAAATCTAAAATAGATAATCGGATTATAGGGTTAATTGGAGTTACAGCGGTAGATCCTTTTGCTGACATCAAGAAAACATTTCTAAAAGCTGGTTTTGATAATGCGTATTATAATGATGACACTGAAGCATTAGTTTTAGATCTCGTTTCTGAATTTGCTAAAATTCAAGAAAAAATCAATAATTGAAATTGATTTCATGAGTTTTCATAATTGGTTTCCAGATAAATGGCGAAATAGTGCTGCTCCAATGTTAACTGAACCAGGATATTTTGTTCCAGATAATACTGTGGGAACTGCATTCTATATAGAATATCAAAATAATGTTTATGCAGTTACTGCAACCCACGTGCTTACCAAATGTAATAATCCAATGCTCTGTTATTATGATGTACAAGAAAAATTACAACGGATTAGCAGTAAGGCCTTTTCTGACGTTGTAAATTTAAAATGGATTGATCATCCTGATGGCTCCATAGATATTTCTGCCATCCCATTTACTGTAGAAGATCATATGGATATTCATGTGATTCTTGAATCAGATTGGAATATTCTGTATGATTTAGATCCTGATGATAAAATTCTTCATACAGGATACCCTAAACAATATGGTACAACTTACGTAAATGGTGCGATAGGGTATCTTCCCACTATTCTAGATGGCACTGTTGCATTTTATGATGATGACAAAATTGTAACTTACACTGATGGGCAAGGTGGGGCTAGTGGTGGCCCTCTTTTCATGAAAGGAGATAATGAGCGACCCCAATTAATTGGAATTGCATATCATTCTGTGCCCACATCAGTTCCAGAACAAAACATGACTTCTTCATTGCCAATTCATTTACTCAAACCTCTCCTTGATTCAAAACAAATGAAAGATCAGATGTCTAATTATCAAAAAATTTTACGTGATAATATGTAAATTTATGAATAATTGGAACTTTTCTTGAGACCAGTTAATCTACTAGTCCGGTCGATGTTACACTGGAACTTTTTTCAAGACACAATGATGTCTGGAACTGTAGGAATTTGAACCATAGCTGTAATTCCCATTAAGAGAGTTCATCCTTCTATCAAACTAAACAATTCTTTGAGTTGCCTCATTTTTTCTGGATCTTGTTTTAATTTTAAAATTTTATCATGAGCGTCTTCACGTATTTGTGCCATTTCTTGTTTTGATTGTTTTCGAATCTCTGTACGTTCTTGTTCAGAACGATTTAATCTAGCCAGTAGTTCATCTCTGGTTTTTATCAATTCATCTTGGATTCTATTCTCCATATGCACTCGGAATTGCTCATTTTCTTTTTTTAAATTATGAGAAATTTCTCGTTCTTTTTCTAATTCATCAATTCTCTGAGATTTGTCATTAATCTCTATTTTTTGGCGTTCACCTGAATCAATTGTGAGTTGTGGAATTGCCTTACGAAATTCAGCAAAACATTCTTGTCTTGTAGGTGCAAGATAGACACCATCCAAGCCCTTTTTGTGACCCATAATTTTTTCAGCAATATTGGCATTTACATTATTTTCAAGTTTCATTATCGTGTTGAGTCTTTTTCTGAATCCATGCATTAGTTGAGTGTCGTTTCGCATCCCATTTGTATTACGTTTGATTGATGTTTGGTTTACACATCTCAAAAAAATATTGAATACTGCTTGTTTTGTGAGTTGGCGAATATCATCATTTGGTCTTAACACACTAAAATTATTTCTAAAAATTGGAGAATCACCATTAATCATTTCACAGTGTCGTTCTCTTTCATTGTGATATCTTTTGAGCCACATTGTTGCTTCAGGAGTTAGAAATGCCCAATAGGAATCCCCTGCTACAACATCTTTAGAGGAATCTCGATAATCTTTTTCTTCTGCATCTTCATCAGATTCTGCATAAAGTAAAACTGCATAGGAATCCATTGTGTCATTATTAGCAGAAGACATTGGAACCATGTGCTTCATCAATAATGGATGTTCATGAATGCCGACTCTACCACCAATTGATGCCATGAAATGAACTAGTGCTCTATTTCTAGAGGTAGTGCATTTGTCTAGCATTTCATGAACTTGGTCAGTACTCCATGCCTTGTATCCAGAACGTCTTACAGTTGCCGGAAATAAGGATTCAAGAGATCTCCATCGAACGTCATTTTCTCTATAATTCATCCCTAAAACATACTTGATGGGTTTGAACATTTTGGGAACAGAATTTGGAGATAATGCATTGTTTGCAACTTTTGATAACAAGAATTTACAGTAAGATACAAGAGAGTTTTCTAACTCATCTGAAGGGATCATGATTAGTTCATCAATGGAATGGATGGTACTATTACGAAAGAACTGCTTTAGTCGATAACCATATTCTATTTTGGTGGCATTAGCCAAGTTTGATTCCTCAATTGTGAGAATTTGACGTGATTTAGTGCTCATTTAATGAAATAAGCACGTTTATGACGGATATACTTTCAACTAACAGTAATTGGTTTGCACGCCAAGATATGATTTGCGAACTGGTGACTTAGGTTACTAGACTCGAAAATCTATCCGTTAGCAACTTAGGTTGCTAGCGACATTAATTCTTAAAACAATTCGTTACATTTTTCACTAAAATGCAAGGCTATGTGATGAAATTGATAATAATATTTTGATGAATTTCTATACCCAATAGATTTTGAAAGGCAATAATCTAATTTTTTCAAATTATTAGAATTCATGATGTTTTATCAGAATAACTTTTTGAAATAATGTGAAGTGAATTAATCTAGTGTAATTACATTTTATTTGGTGCAACTATGCCCAATAAATCAAGGGATTTTTCAAGTGTAGTTTTAAAGGAATTAACTAAGCATAGTCGGGCATTTTCTAATTTTTCATCACCAATTCCAAGAACCTTGGTATGCTCATAAAATGAATTAAAGGAAACTGCAAGGTCATGAGAATATCGGGCCACTACTTTGGGTGATAAATTATTTGCAGCATCCCTTACAGATATTCCAAATAATCCAATTGTCTTAATTAAATTCAATTCGGTTTTATCAGAAAGTAGTGAAAAATCAATGTCAATTGAAGGACTTCGTTGAGATTTTTCTAGAATTCGAGATGCCCTAGCAAAAGAATATTGAATATAGGGTGCAGTATCACCCTCCAAACTAAGTGATTTTGTCAAATCAAAGGTGATTATTTTATCTAAATCTTGTTTTATCATTTCATAACGGAGTGTTCCAACTGAAATACTATGAGCAATCTGTTGAATTTCAGAAGAATCTATTTCAGGATGTCTCTTTGTTGTTTCTTGAATTGTTCTTTCTTTTAGTAAATCATAAACAGAGTCAGCACTGACATAGAGGCCTTTCCTACCAGACATTTGAGCTTGTTTGCCATCAGTATCAAGACCTAGAGTTTTTGCAGTTTCAGAACTGAGTGTGACTGATTCGTATCCAAGATGAACATATGCATCAGGAATTGATTTGAATTTACCCATTAGTTGTGTAATGATTTTTTGTAATCTTGCCTGACGTGAATCAATAACTGTGATTACTTTAGAGCCGGAAAAATTTTCTTTGGTGCCATTTGTATTCAAAGTTGTTTGCCATAATTTTTGAGAATTAGGTTGGTCTTTTGGATATTTTTCATAGTAAAATGGGTCATCAAGAAGACCTAATTTCCAAGCAGCGTATGGAATATCTTTTGCAATGTATGTTGCAGTACCATTACTTCGAACTACAATTTTATCTTCTTCTTTTCCATCTCCACGAATGACCCAACATCCAGCATTTTTTCCATCATTTTCAAATTCTACTAGTTTCATCTCTTTGAGTTTTTCAAATATTTTGGTCCATAATCCAGAACGGATTATTTGAGATTCAAAATTGATGCAGTCATAGTATACTGAAAGATTCCAACAGGTTTCTAATTGATTAGATAGAACTCTCCTAGTAACAATATCGGCAAGTTTAGCAGTTTCAGAAGTCTCATCTTCAAGATCTTTTAAAACATTTTTACGAATTTCCTCCAGACTAGAATCTTCATCATATTTTTGAGTAGTTTTAACATAAACATCATCGCCACAATAATGATCAAACTTTTTTCCATCAGGAGGTTCTTGAGCAAAACCAAAATGAGTGAAACCAACTAAAATATCTGCAACTTGAAGTCCAGAATCATCAATATAGTTTAAAACATTTACTTTGTAATCGGCTTTTCTTAGAATTCTAGAAATGGTATCACCAATTATGATATTTCTAACATGACCAATGTGTAATGCTTTGTTTGGATTTACACTAGTATGTTCAACAACAATAGTTGATTTATTTCCCAATTCAACAAAACCAAATGTATCCAAATTAGATTCAGATAAAATTAATTGGTTTAATTTTTCCCAATTTGCAAAAAAGTTAAGATATCCTGATGGATGTGCTTCAGATTTTAACACCAAAGTGTGTTGAGAGTTTTCATAATTATCAGAAAGTAATTGTGCAATATCTCTAGGGCTTTTTTTGAGTTGTTTTGCAAGTAAGAATGAAATATTTGAACTCACATCACCGAATCCTGATTTTGCAGGTTCAACTGAAAAATCAATTCCAGTTATAGACATTTCAGTTAAAACTTTGTTGAGGTTATTTCTAACCTCATCTAATATAGATTGAAAAGTCATCTTATATCTCAGATAATGTGGGTGCTAATTTATCTAATGCCTCAAGGACACCATCTCCAGCATTAGCTGAAACAACCATTGTTGCCTCAGATTTTACTTGCTCTGATGCATTTCCTAATGCAACACTAGTTTTTGCAACTTTAAACAATGGAACATCAGTTGCACTATCACCAATTGCTATTACATCATCACGTTGAATAGAGAATTTATCCATAATCTTAGAAAAACCAGTACCTTTATCGATTCCTGAGGAATTAATGTGAAATGCATATTGACTATCAGATAATTCAACATTAAGGTCATTTTCAGATACAACTTTTCTTGCAAGATCTAAATCAAATGTTCTCTCTAAAACAACTTCAGTCATTCTAGGAAAAACAGGTTTTTCTTGAACATTATCAATATTTTTCTTAATTATTTGAAATGCATTTTCACATTCTTTGATATTACCTAACAAAATATGATCATTTGTGTCAAGAGTGATACAACCGCCATTTTCACCAACAGTTATTTTTGTAGTTCCACCAAATACTGAAAGTAAAAATCCTTCAACTGATGAACGCCCAGTAACAAAGATAACATTATGGCCCATTACAGTTAGACGTCTTAATGCATCAAGTGCATCCAAATGAATTCGGCCACCCCCATTTTCAGTAATAGTTCCATCAATATCTACGGCAAATGTTCTCTTTTTCATAAGATTTGTTTTTCAAACTGAATAATATTTGCTGCGTAAGAAAAGTAATAGGGTTTTATTTGAAAAGAATGTCGAAGGAAATGAACAGTATTGGGAATTCCTGAAAAAATTAAGGCCATCCAAGATGAAATGGCAAAAACTCAGATCAACAAAGCTACTGAGAAACATGTTGGTTTACTAAAAGCAAAGATTGCTAAACTCAAAAGAGAACAAGAGGACAACGTAATAAAAAAATCAGGCATGAAGCAAGATGGCTTTGATGTCAGAAGAAGTGGTGATGCGACAATAGTGTTTATCGGATTACCAAGTGTTGGAAAATCTACATTACTAAATAAAATGACTGGTGCAAAATCAACTGTCGGCGCTTTTACATTTACAACACTTACCGTTGTTCCAGGGATGATGGTGTATAGAGGTGCAAAAATCCAAGTTTTAGATCTTCCAGGAATCATTAAAGGAGCATCATCAGGAAAAGGGTTAGGAAAGAGAATTCTTTCAGTTGCAAGAACTGCAGATCTAGTACTACTCATGTTAGATGTTTTTCAACCATTCCATGAGGATGTGTTAGTAAATGAATTAGGCAATATAGGAATTAGATTAAATCAATTACCACCAAATCTAACAATTGAGAAAGCATCAATGGGAGGAATTGCAGTTGCTCAACAAGTAAAGCTTACAAAAATTTCAGTAGATCATCTCAAAGCTATTTTACATCTTTATGGAATTGTCAGTGCACGTGTTGTGGTAAGAGAAGATGTAACATCAGAACAATTAGCAGACCACATTGCAGGAAACATTAGTTATTCAAAAGCAATTACAATTTTAAATAAAATTGATTTAGTTGATAAGGCATTTCTAAAAGATTTAAAGACAAAAATAAAATCAGAGGTAATAGAAGTATCTGCAAATTCAGATATCAATATTGAATTATTAAAAGAAAAAATATATCAAAAATTAAAATTTATTAGAATTTACCTACGTCCAAAAGGTGGAGAAACTGATTTCAAAGAACCACTAATTGCAAGAGAGAGTGACACAGTTGAAGATATTTGTAACAAGCTTCATCGTAGATTAAAAAGAGAGTTCAGATATGGTTTAGTGTGGGGAAAAAGTGTAAAGTTTGGAGGACAAAGAGTAGGATTGAGTCATATTTTACTTGATGAAGACGTACTAACAATAATTAAAAAACGCGGCACATAATTTTAAAAAAACAATAAAGTAGATCAAAAAATAAAATTCAACAACACAAATGTTTCATGACAAATACAAAACAAAAATTAGTTTTTATCAATTAAAATTCAATAAACACGCGTAAAAAAATAGAAAATGAATTGTTTTTCAGAAATTTGAAAATAATCGATCAACTTTTGAAAAGAGTTATTGAAAGTTTTTCGATCAAAATAGAAATTAAAAATTGAAATTACTTGACAAATAGTGATCAATTTGTGTAAATTTTTTTAGTTTACCCACTGAAAAACTATGAAAAAGTGGTTCCATTAATGGCTACAAAAAGAAAAGCTGCACCAAAACGCAAAGCAGCTCCAAAACGTAAAGCTACAAGAAAAGCAGCTCCTAAAAGAAGAGCAGCTCCAAAAAGAAAAGCAGCTCCAAAGAGAAAGGCAGCACCAAAACGCAAAGCCGCTCCAAAGAGAAAAGCAGCTAAAAGAAGAGCAGCTCCTAAAAGACGATAATCTTGTAAGTACATTAACAATCGTCAATTAGACGGCGAATTGTTTTCCTTTTTCTAAATTCTAACTAGTGTTAACTAAATTTTTTATCTAGATATTATTATTTTAAAAATCATTTCTGAAAATTTTTGTTAAAAAAATATAATAATGATGGAAGTTTCAATTATGAAAAATCATGATAATGGTATAATTAAGAGTGTGAATAAAAGAAAATTGAAATTAGATTTAAATTGACTGAGATAAATAATTTCAAAGTTCAAAAATCTGTTAAAATTTCCAATACACAATTTGTAATGTAAATATCTGAAAAAATATAATCAAATTAACAAAAATATTGTTGTCATTCTGTGGACCATCGAATATACATGACTATAGAAATTAGTTTAGAAAATAAAACCTTTACGATACATTTGCCCGCAAATTTGAAAAATTTACAATTTAATGATATTTCACAAGCTTAATGACATATAATCTAAACTTCATAAA
>LFLC01000025.1 GCA_001543015.1 Nitrosopumilus sp. LS_AOA
ATATAATTAAAAATTGTTTTTTATCACAAAAGAACAATACATCATTTTTTGGAATTTTTATTTTTACCTTATCTGGAATCCTAATGGAATCCATTGATTCAGAAAGAAGTTTAGAGAACAATATCTCTTCAAGATTCAGTGGTTTTTCTCTTACAAAATTCAACACATCTTCTATTTGGTGGGTAATTCGTTCAATTGATCGTTCTGCACGATCTAATTGTTTTTGTTTCATTTCATCTGCACCATATAATATTTTTAAATTCTCTAGAGAGACCATTAGTATAGATAAAGGATTTCTAATATCATGTGCAATTCTTGCAGAGAATTCACCTAGCAGAGCAAGTTTTTCTTGACGGTTTCGATTTTTTGTTAAAATCAATTTTTGATTTAAATCTGAAATATTTGAAATATCTTTTCCTGTAATTAAATAACCTCTTACATGATTGTTATTATCACGTAATGTAATTCCACTCCAGACAGATGAAAACGGATCACCTTCTTTTCTTTTTACTCTAACTGGAACATTTTGTATTATGTTTGTAATTTTTAATTCTTTAAAAGATGATTTGATGATTTTTTTATCTTCATCCACAATTAGGTCAAGGGGTACACCAAATCTAATTAATTCTGCTTTTTTATAATTTAAATTTTTTTCTAAATATTCATTACAATCAATTATTTTCCCACTATCATCTAATAATATCATCATATCTGGTGAACTTTCAATTAATATGTTAGATATTTGATTAGATTCAGTCATTATTTACTTAACCTCATAGTTTATGAGATATATAATAACATTTTATCAAAGCAGGTAAAAAAATATAAAATAAAATTATTATTTCAGATAATCATTTAAATTATTTTCATAAACTTTTCTAACTGTTTACAAGAACATGGTTTTTCTATTATTTCAGTTACTTTGAATAATTTGATCTTTTTTTCATCATTTTCATTACAGAAACTTGTCAAAATGATTACTTTGGCTAGAGAATTTATTTTTTTGATATGTTCAAGACCATACAATCCATCATAAACAGGCATGTTAAGATCCAATAAAACAACATCAGGATTATGTTTTTTATATAATTGAACTGCATCTAATCCGTTTTCCCCACATCCTAAAATATCAAATCCCCGAAGACTTAGATAATCTGAAAGTGATTCAAGCGTATCAACATTATCATCTACAACAATTACTGATTTATTCATGGTTAACTAGATGAGGTTAGAATTTCATTATATCCACCAGTATGTAATTTTTAGTACAGACACGTATCTCAGGCTCAAAAAAAAGATGAATTTTGATTAGATGTTATGGAATTTGAATTATTTTAAAAAATATTCACAATTATCCTAGATGAACATTTTAATATAATTTAAAAAGTTTGATTAATTTTTTAAACAGATACCAGGTTAGTGTGTATTTTGTATTATTTTCTAGAATTGTTATGATTTAATTTTTTATTTACTCAAATCTGATTCGTTGTAAAAGATCATTATTATTTTCTCTTTGTTCACAAAAATAATATCGATCATTGACGATCATCGCAATGATCGATTCAAAAAATAATTTTTATATATCATTTTTCAAGATGGTGAAGATATGAGGGTCATACGATGATAAAGATTTGTAAATGGTGTGGAGATAAATTTGAAAATAGAGCTACTGATTTTTGCTCAAGTATATGCTCAAGCCACGACATAGAATACAAAATAACTACCTAAATTATTCTGAAGTCTCTTTTACTTTGGGTAAATTCCAATGATACTTCATTGCAAGTAATCTTGTTCCAGTAGCTACTACTATACCAATAACTGATGCAATTTGAATATCTACACCTGCATTTAGAATACCATAAAAGACTACTATTCCAATGATACTGGCAACAGCATATACTTCTTTGACAAAAACAATTGGTATCTCTCTGACAAATACATCTCTCAATATTCCACCACCAATTGCTGTAATCATTCCTCCAAATAGCATTGGAAGAAACTCCATTCCAACTACCTGATATGCAATAGATGCACCCAAAATTGAAAACACTCCTAATCCTATAGCATCAAAGACTAACCAAATGTTCATTTTACTTCTAAATTTTGTATACAAGAAAAACATTACAACTCCAACTACTACAGTAATTGAAATGTAGATAGGATCAGAGAACGCAGTAGGAAATCTACCAAAAATTACATCACGAGTAATACCACCTGCCACTCCAACTACAGTAGCTAGTACTATAATTCCAAAAATGTCTGCTTTGTGAGATATTGCTTTTGATGCTCCAGTTACTGCAAAAGCAATTGTCCCCAAATAATCTAAAATACTAATGAAGCCATCTATTGGAAAAGAGAATTCAACCAAATCAATACAAACTGTACAGCTAGTGCTAATTAAGATTGATAAAAATAAAGATCAAAATTAAATTGAAAAAAGTATAGTTTTCTATCCAAATAGTGAAGACAAACCTTCCATGGCTGCTTCTTCGTTCTTTGGCTCTTCTTTCTTTTCTTCTTTTGCTTCTCCACCGGCTGCTGGTGCATCTGCTGCTGCTGCTGCAACTGCTACAGGTGCGGCTTTAACTGCATCATCGATATTAATATCGGCTAATGCTGCAACTAGAGATTTAACTTGGGCTTCATTAACTTCAGCGCCAGATGCTTTAACAACTGAACTGAGATTTGCCTCATCAACGTTTTTTCCTAGCTTGTGAAGAAGTAAAGCAGCGTAAACATATTCCATTGTATCGAGATTTTCTTGGGGCATAATATAAAACTATGGAGAAATTATGCCTAGAAATTTGAATTTTAGTTTAAAATTTTCAGACTTCTACAAACAGCGTAGAGAGTTCTTTTGAGATGTTTATCAGTTAGAGTATCCATTCTATTTTTTAAAATTCGTTTTGCCTCATCTTGTTTATCCCCTACAGGCAATGATAGAACTGCATTGATGAATTCAGGTATTGATTCTCGAATCCACCCATCAAGCATTCCATAGACTTGTGGAGGTATTAGATCGCACTTGTCTTTATCAAGATCAATAATGTCCGTATAATTTTCATGCTCCACCCTATACACTAAAGCTAATACAACATTATCAGGAGTTGGGTATTGTAAAATTTCTCGGGAACGCTCACCAGTCTTTCCTTGAGCAAGTTTGTTTTTGAGGCCTACGGGATTAACAATAATACCATTAATTCCGACTTTATTATCCTCAATACCTGTAACGGTTCCAAAGATAAAGTCAAAAAATTCTCCATTTTTTTTAGTAGAGAAAATATTTGTTCCAATAGAGAGTTCTGGTTTTTTCCCAAACATGAGTAATCTGAAAAGGATATTCTATTTAATCTATGATTAAGTGGTGATTCTTTACCGAAAAATTGAGCATAGTTTTCTTAAAGATCATCCTAGCGTTAATTCTTAATATCAGGGAATTAGAGTCTCCAACGTTGGACAAAAGCCAAATTCTAAAAGAATTCTCATCAGACCCTGACAAATATTACAATGTCAAACTATTCGCAGAACAAGGATTCACCAGGAAAGCATGCACAAAATGTGGCAGATTCTTTTGGACATTAAACGCGGATAGAGACTTGTGTCCTGATGATGGACTAGACACATATTCATTCATTGGAGATCCACCTACAACAAAACGATTTGATTATACTCAAGCTTGGAAGCAAGTAGAAGAATTTTTTGTAAAAAACAATCACACATCAGTGAGCAGGTATCCTGTGGTTTGTCGATGGCGTGATGACTTGTATTTTACAATTGCATCAATAGTTGACTTTCAAAGAATAATGGGTAGTAAGGTAGTCTTTGAGTTTCCTGCAAATCCACTAGTAGTACCGCAGACATGTTTACGATTCAAGGATTTAGAAAATGTCGGAGTTACAGGTAGACACTTTTCATCTTTTTGCATGATAGGGCAACACAGTGTTCCTGATTTGGGAGGATACTGGAAAGATGAATGTGTTGATTTGGATTATAGATTATTGACTGAGCAATTTGGAATTAGAAAAGAGGAAGTAGTCTTTGTTGAGGATGTTTGGGCGGGCGGTGGTTCGTTTGGTCCATCACTAGAATATTTTGTGCAAGGATTAGAGCTTGGTAATGCAGTGTTTACTGAATTTCAAGGAGAGTTAGGCCAGCATACAACACTTGACCAGAGAGTAATTGACATGGGTGCAGGACTTGAGAGATTTGCATGGATAACAAATGGAACCCCTACAGCTTATGATTGCTGTTTTGGTCCAATTAACCAAATGTTATTTGAAAAAGTTGGAATTGATTCAGATTCTAATGTGTTGAGAAAATACTTTACAGAAATTGCGCGAGTCATTGACAAGTTTGATGATCTAAATGTAGTTAGACGACATGCAATTAAAACTGCAGGAGTTACTGATTCACAATTAAAAAATATGATAATACCACTTGAAGGAGTGTATCTAATTGCTGATCATTTGAGAACTTTGATATTTGCAATTGCTGATGGTGCGCTACCATCAAACGTTGGTGGAGGGTACAACTTACGAATGATGTTGCGACGAATCAATGGAACAATTAATCGACTAGGATTGAAACTAGACATTGATGAGTTAATTGATACTCATATTGATTATTTGAAAGATACGTATCCAGAGCTTGATGAGAAAAGAGGAGACGTTAAAGAAATTCTAAGAATTGAATCAGGCAGATACGAGGAATCAAAAATCCACATGAAGAAAAAGGCTGAAAAGATTCGAGGTAAAGGAGTACCAACAGTTGATGAATTAATCACACTCTACGAATCAGATGGAATTACACCTGAATATCTCAAGGAAGTGGATGCAATTACGGAAATCCCCTCATCATTTTATGCAAAACTATCTGATTTGCACCAGTCAGATAAGAAAAAACCAATGGCGCAATTAGAGTTAGATGGTATAGCAGAAACTGAAATGTTATTTTACAAAGATGACCCAATGGAGTTTGAAGCCAAAGTTCTCAAAGTCTTTGAGAAAGGAGTTGTGCTTGATAGGACATCATTTTACGCACGAGGTGGAGGACAAGAACCTGACTTGGGTAGTATTGCTGGAAGTAAAGTAATTGATGTGAATAAACACGGTGGAATAATTTTGCACGAGCTTGAAGGTGGAATTCCAAAGGAAGGTGATACTGTAAAATGTTTAGTCGATGTAACAAGACGTGCAAACATTACAAAAAACCACACAAGCACTCACATACTAAACACATCATCACGAAAGATTCTTGGTTCATGGATTTGGCAACACTCTGCATTCAAAGATGTAGATCATGCTAGGTTGGATATCACACACCACTCATCATTATCTGATGAGGAAGTACAACAAATTGAGGATGCAGCAAATCAAATGGTTAAAGAAAACATTCCAGTATCCATTGATTACTATGACAGAGGAACTGCAGAACAGAAATATGGATTTAGAATTTATCAGGGCGGTGTAGTTCCAGTAAAGTCAGTAAGAATTGTATCAATTGCGGATAAAGACATTGAGGCATGTGGTGGTACACATGTAAAAACAACAGGAGACATAGAACTAATTAAAATTACAAAGACTAAACGAATTCAAGATGGTGTAGTTCGTTTAGAGTTTGTCTCAGGACCTACAGCTGCTGCATACGTTGAGCAACAAAAAGTATTACAAGTAAAAAATGCTGAAGAGTCTGCACAAAAAGAAATCAAAGAAAAGGTACGAGAAGAAAATAAACAAAAATCTCGTGACTTGATTCCTATTTTGTTAGATGAGGTACTAGCTGGAAACTCTGGAGATATTGGAAAAATTTCAGTCAAAAACAAATTGTGTTTTACTGCTGATGAATCCTATGATGATTATTTCCATCAAAACTTTGGAAAGAAGCTAGTGAGCAAAGAGGATACTGCAGCTTATTGTGGAATATTTGAGGCAGGACCAACAATTAGAGTAATGATATTCGCAGGTACGAAATCAGGCGTTGATGCAGGCACAATTGCTCGTGAAATTTCAACTATTTTGGGTGGTTCTGGAGGCGGAGATTCTAAATTTGCACAAGGTGGAGGAAAAGACACATCTAAAAAAGAGCAGGCAATAGCCAAAGCAAAATCAATGATTTTAGGATGATACTATGACAATTAACTGGAATGAAATAGAAACAAAGTGGCGTAAAGTATGGGATGAATCAAAAGACTTTGAAACAAATCCAAATGAGAAACCAAAGAAATTCATTACAGTAGCTTATCCTTACCCAAATTCTCCGCAACACATCGGACATGGCAGAACATACACACTAGCTGATGTTCATGCAAGGTACTATAGAATGAAAGGGTACAATGTACTATTCCCAATGGGATTCCATTATACTGGAACTCCAGTGCTGGGAATGGCCAAACGAATTCAAGCAGGAGAGAAAGAAATTCTTGATGGGTTGAGAAATGTATACAAAGTTCCTGAAGATGCAATCAAAACATTTGTTGAACCAATAAAAATTGCAGACTATTTTCATGAAGAGATAAAGTCTGGCATGATTGAGATGGGTTATTCCATTGATTGGCGTCGAGAGTTTACTACCATAGTTCCAGGGTATCAGAAATTTATTGAATGGCAAATTACCACACTCAAAGAGAATGGAAAAATAATTCAGGGGAGTCATCCAGTTGGATGGTGTCCTAATGATAGTAATCCAGTGTCCCAACACGATACAATGGGCGATGTTGAACCAAAGATTGATGATAAGAATTTCTTGGTAAAGTTTGTCTTTGGGGAATTTATTTTCCCAGTTACAACGTTACGTCCAGAAACTATCTTTGGTGTTACGAATCTGTGGGTTAATCCAAATATAATTTACAAAAAATTAACAGTTGATGGGGAGAAATGGATTGTATCTAAAGAGTGTGCATACAAGTTACAATTCTTTGATAAAGTAATAACAGAGGATGGAGAAATTGCAGGGACCGACATCATTGGGAAATATGCCAAAACTCATGATGGACGAGACATTCCAATACTACCTGCAGAATTTGTAGAGCCTGGAATGGGGACTGGTCTTGTAATGTCAGTACCTGGCCACGCACCAAAAGACTACCAAGCACTCTTAGATTTGAAGGCTAAAGGGTATGAACTAGCCGTAAAAATCGAACCAATCTCAATCATAGTTACAGAAGGGTATGACAAATTCCCAGCTCAGCAGATTTGTGAAAAGTTGGGTGTGACTCATCAGTCAGATGAAAAATTAGAAGAGGCTACAAAGGAATTGTACCTCAAAGAGTTTACTGATGGAAAATTAAATGAGCGATGTGGAGATTTCAATAATGAAAAAGTAAAGTTTGGTCGAGATAAAGTACGAGTATGGTTGGCAGAGAATAAACATTTAGAAAAATTCCCTATCCTTGAGAATGCACCAGTACATTGTAGATGTGGAACTCTGTGTGTTGTGAAGATTTTGAATAATCAATGGTTTTTGAATTATGGTGATGAAGAATGGAAGGTGCAAGCTCGTAATTGTTTTGATGAGATGAACATTCTACCAAATAATATCAAAACAGAATTCAAAGAAGTAATCGATTGGTTACATGAGCGAGCATGTGCAAGACAACAAGGGTTGGGGACAAAACTACCATGGGATAAGGATTGGATTGTTGAATCACTCTCAGATTCAGTCATCTACATGGCATACTATACCATATCACGATTTGTAAATGATGGAACTGTAACACCTGAGAATCTAACACATGAATTATTTGATTACATTTTACTTGACAAAGGTGATGTAAATAAAGCTGCTAGTACATCCAAGCTTGCAGAGGATATCATTGAAACATTGAAAGAAGAATTCAATTACTTTTACCCAGTTGATTCAAGACATTCAGGTAGAGACTTGGTGCAGAACCATTTGTCATTTTTTGTATTAAACCATGTAGCAATATTTGAGAAAAAATTATGGCCAAAAGAAATTGTAGTCAATGGTTCAGTAATGATGGATGGAGCTAAAATGAGTAAGAGTATGGGAAATATTATTCCACTTCGTTCAGCAATTAGAGAACATGGGGCTGACCCAATTAGATTAGCAATCATATCATCAGCAGAACTACTCCAAGATGCTGATTTTAACATGGAGTCAGTTATTGGAATTCAAAGCAAGCTGTTATCACTGTTAGATGAGTGCTCTAGGCTCAAAAATGATCCGATTTCAGGCTTGGAGGCTGAAGATAAATGGATTTTATCAAAATCTCAGAGGATGATTGCTCAAGTTACAGAATCAATTGAAAAAATGAGATTACGTGAAGCACTCCATGATATACTATTTTCATTTGAATCAGACTTGAGTTGGTATAACAAAAGAGTGCAAGCTAAAGGCAGAGAAAATATTACAGGAATAATGTATAAAATAAATTCTGCACGAGTTGCAATGCTATCCCCATTTGCACCACACATAGCTGAGGAAATGTGGCAGCAGCTTGGTGGTGAAGGTTCAGTTTCAAAATCAGATTGGCCTGCATATTCTAAAGATGATGTTGATGCTACATCAATACAGTCTGAGAATTTACTAAAAGGAACCATTGATGATATTGCAAATATTCTCAAAGTTACAAAAATCACTCCAAAGAAAATTACAATCTATGTAAACTCTGATGAATTAAAATCCAAAGTGTATCGTAAAGTACTTGGGATTATGGTTGGAGGACAAAACAACATGGGGGTGGTTATGAAGGAGTTAATCGCTGACCCAGAAACTACAGTTGCTAAAAAAATGCCTGACTACATCCAAAAGGTGATTAAAGATTTACATTCAGAATCTGAAGAGATTAAGCAGATGAAGCTTGAATCAGATTCCTTTGATGAGAAAAAATTTCTCTCTGCAGAGTTATCAAGCATTGGTAAGAAAGAATTTGGTGTAGAGATTACAGTGTACTCTGCAAGTGATGCAGACATTTATGATCCTAAAGGTAAGGCACGCCATGCAAGACCATTCAAACCAGCAATACTAATTGAATAGGATTTTGTTCATCTAATACAAGTCATACAAATTCATGATTCAACTCCACGTGGATTCAGGTACCTTATTGGTGATAGAAATGGACGCAGTTAGGTACAAATTAAATTTTTGAGAGAATTTTCTTCTTTTTTTCCTGGAATTCTTTGTTTGTAATTATTCCTGCCTTCTTTAATGCACCAAGTTTTTCTAGTAAATCAAGGTTTTTTTGTTTTGATTGTGTACTCTTTTTTAATTTAGATTTGAGCATTCCACTTTTTTGTAGAATTGAATCACTAATCTCATAACCTTTCTTCTTTGCTTGTTTAACAATTTCTTCAGATTTTTCACGCGTAAGCTCATGAACAAATTTGTTCTTTGTTGCCATCTTACCTAACTCTTTAGTTTTCCTCCTAGCAAGACGAGTTTGGAATTTTAGATCTTTTATAATTTGATCTTTTGTTTTACGTTTGAATCTACGTGTATATTCTTCAATTACAAGTATTGGGAAAGGAGAATATTCCACATCAAGATAGTATTTGATAATAGTGTCATCAGGTAATTTTTTTAGATATTCTTTGAGTGATTTTTCTGATTTTAATTCCATACATTAAATTCAGTACGTACTCATAAAAAGATTGTAGATTCAATTCCTTAGAGGCTTGAACCATGTATGGAGATAAAATGAAACGGTGAAAGGTGAATAGAATTGGAAATATGGTTTAATATTTTAAAATCAAAAATTATTCAAATTGAATAAAAAAATAATTCTACCAATTGTCATCACAAGTATAGCATTTTTTGCATTTGTTGTTTTTAATGGGGAATTAGGGCCTCAAAGTATCATAAATTCTGGAGAATCACATGGTACTGATTCTTTAGATTTTAAAATGATGGAAACTAATGGTGTAAAACACCTAATCTCACTTGATAAAATCAGAGGAGGTGGACCACCAAAAGATGGAATTCCATCAATTGATAATCCCATATTTGCAAATGTTTCAGAGTCTCAATTCATCTTAGACTCTGATACTGTAATTGGATTAGAAATTAATGGAGAGACAAAAGCGTATCCTATTTTTATTTTGGTTTGGCATGAAATAGTTAATGATACAGTTGGGGATACTCCAGTGTCAGTCACTTATTGTCCACTGTGTTATACCAATCAAGTCTTTGAGAGAATGGTTAATGGTGTAGAAGTAGAATTTGGTACGTCTGGAAAATTATACAACAGTAACTTGTTGATGTATGATAGGTTAACGGAATCATATTGGAGTCAAGCACTTGGTGTGGCAGTAAAAGGGGAATTGACGGGATATCAATTAAATTTAATTCCGTTTGATGTAATTACTTGGGGTGATTGGAAAATACTTCATCCCGATACTCTAGTGTTAACTACTGATACTGGATACACACGTTCGTATGCAACTGATCCTTATGGAAGTTATTACACAGAACCACGAATTATGTTTCCAGTTGAATATAGAGATGATAGAATGAGTCCAAAAGAAATTATTATTGGATTTAATGAAAATGAAACATACAAGGCATACAAACAAAATGATATTGAATCAAATGTAATAATTAATGACTCTATTGGGGAAACACCCATACTACTTGTGTCATTATTTTCTGAAAACTCTCGTGCTTTTGTAAGAATAGTTGATGATAAAATATTAGATTTTGTGTATAATGATGGAAAAATTTTTGACACACAAAGTGATTCAGAATGGAACTATGATGGGTTGGCAATATCAGGTGAGTATGAAGGGAGTCAATTGAATAGAATGCCAATTGAGCCTGGATTTTGGTTTGCATGGGTTGCATTTCATCCAGATACTCTAGTTTTTGGAGATGGGTAAATGAGACCTATCCAAAAAGCAAGTATCGTTGGAATCATTACAATGGTTTTGTATCTTTTTGTAGTTGTAATTACAACTCCAGCATTAGAACCACTTGCTGCAATTAGTGCAGCGTTTCAACTAAATGTTATAGTAATAATTGGAATGGGGGTTGGAATTGGATTACAAGTTTTCTTGTCTGAGAAAAGTAAATTATTAGGATGTAAACTTTCAATAAAGAAAAAAGCATTTGGAGGAAACTCTGGAAGTGTTGCTACAACATCATTTTTCTCGTTTTTCTCACTTGTTCCACTAGGTTGTTGTGGTTGGTGGCTCTATGCATTATCCTTACTACCAGGAATTCTTGGAACAGGAGCAACAGCTGTACTAATACAGTATAGTCAAGTTTTAGCATATTTGGGATTGGTAGTTATCTTTGGATTTGCAGGACTGACATCTTACAAATTAAAACGTGAGCAGCAATTACAAAAAATATCGAGTTAAATTATCAAACTAGTTTTAATTCATTATGATTTTATTTTTCTAAATAATTTTTTAATTCCTCTATATGCTAATACAGGGATAATGCATGTTGGACATCCAATTTTACTAATAGAGCAACAACACATACAATCACATTGACCTTTTTCATGCTTACAATTATCACAAACCATATTATTTTTTAATTCGCATAATATTTAATCAAATACCCACATTTGCAGAACATTTCTAAAGGAGAAAATAAAGTTCTAAAAATATTACATGGATAAAATAAAAAGTGCAGAATTACTTGCTAAACAGAAACATTCAGGGCAATTAAGAAAAGATGGTGTTACTACATATTCAAAACATCTTGAGGATGTAGTAGGTAGGCTCAAAGGACTAGGAGTAGTTGATGAGGCAATACTTTGTGCTGGTTGGCTGCATGATACTATAGAGGATACTGAAACTAGCTTTGAGGACTTGTTTCGTCAATTTGAGAGTGAAATTGCAGTTTTGGTTTTATCATTATCTAAAGACATGTCACTTACAAGGAAAAAAAGAGAGCAGGGATACGTAAAACAACTCAAACTATCATCCTCTAATGCAAAACTAATCAAGCTGTGTGATATTTCAGCGAATCTGAGTGATATAAAAAATTGGGATGCATCAAGATCAAAGAAATTACGACAAGTAAAAAAAATAAGACATTACTTGAGTATAATCAAAAATGATTTAATTTGCAATGTAGAGTATCCAATGGTTATCACACTAATGGAGAGTGTAAATTTGATTCTAAAACAATTTCATCTTCGACCAATATCTTTGCAAGTAAAATAATTAATTTTGAATCATGCCAACTCCAACTTAATCCCATGAAGAGAAAAGAGTTTAGAAACTATACTTACAAATCTGTACTCAATGTTTTTAATGCAAAATTATTACAATTTGGACATCGAATTTTTTTCAATAGTTCTGCATGAGTTTTACTTGACTCTTTAGCATACGTGAAATGTTTCCCACAATCTTCACACATGCCAGGTATGCCTTCCTTTAGAACCATATTTTGAATAAATTCGGTGTGAACTTAAGCCTATTGAAGTTTAGAATTAAACTATCTGAAAATTAAACGCCCCAAGACTTAGTGTTTGTTCTTTTGAATCCACCTTTATCCCGTTTGGAATGCTTTGCTTTGTAATTTACCAAAACAATACCACTGGCAAAACTAACACCACAAACTACTAAGAGTGGCATAATTGCCTCTCCGGGCAAAGAATCCAAGCTTACAGTAATAATTCCAATAATAGCTGAAATAATTATCAAAGCAAACCCCGTACGCCTATTACTCAATACAATAGTAAATTTTCTATGAACTTAAGCCTGTTGTAAGATAATTTTACGGATAAAATTCAGACCCTAGTTTTTTATTAAAATAATTAATTAATTCAGGATTCAATAGTTACTCTACTTGTGGAATATTTCATTGATAGAATGGTTGGAGTACCAGCTCGAATCCATCTGAATATTATATCATCAATATGTAGTTGCATTTTGTAAAGTTGAATCTGTTCTAGGAAGATATTATGTGAATATGATTAAAGATTTTTAGGTTATTGTAGAATGAATACGAATTTAAATACAAATTTTGTTATACTAGATTAGTGTAAGTGAGAGAAAAGAGCGTCGAGACGTCATTCTCTCCTTTGACACGAATTTTTCAAGTGATTAGAGTTTAGAATTAAATTACTCTAATCTAAGGAATTTCAGGATTAAAATGAGTGATTCAGAAATTCCATCCAAGGAAGAAATTATTAAAAATATGGCAAAACACCTACAAACTCATCCTGAAGATGGTGAGGAAGTGTTACTTCGAATATATGATCTTGCTTTTATCAAAGGAGAGATTCAAGGTGCAAATAGTAAATAATTTTCTACAATAATTTTGAACTAGGAATTTAGAAACTCTACTTACAAATCTGTACTTAATGTTTTTAATGCAAAATTCCCACAATATTGACATCGAAGTTTTTTCAATATTTCTGAATGAGTGTACATAGATTTTTTAGAATACGTAAAGTGTTTCCCACAATCTCCACATATACCTGGTACGTCACCCTTTGGAATCATGTCTTGCTAAATTCTATATGAACTTAAGAGTTTAGAATATTAAAAAAAATAAAAAAAGAATATTTGAAAATAATCAAGTTTAAAATTAATCAAACGAAACTAGTCTAAATTCTCTATTTTTGGTTTTTCTTTTGGTAACATTCTTTACAAAATACCGGTCTATCTGCTGCTGGCTCAAAAGGAACTTCAGTTTCTTTTTTGCACTCAGAACAGGTACATTTGTACATTTTTCTGTCTTCGGACATAATTCGCAACTAAGTTTGGTCCTATAATAACTGGAGTATTTGGAGTTTAGAATATTATTCCAAGATACAACCAAGGGAAATTCTCAGTCTCAAAGGGTCTAGCAGTTAAGAAAATTAAAGGTAACTCTACATTTGTGCCAAAAGGATAGTGGAATTTTTCCTCTTTTTTTGAGTCCTAAAATCTAGTCGATGATTTTCTTCTCTTAATATTGATGATGTGGTTGAGGAAATTGTAGATGACTCTAAAAATGAATTTACTAGTTGGAGGAGTTGCTGTTTTGTGTTTTATCGCTCTAGTTTTTGTTCCATGGGATGAAGAAAATATTGCACCAGAAATTGTCAATACTCCAGTAGATGAGGAGCAAATCGCTTGCATAGAAATATGGCAACCAGTTTGTAGTATCAATGGAGTGACCTATAGTAATTCATGCTATCTAGAGGTAGCAGATGACACACTAGATCACGAGGGTGAATGTTGATTAATTACTCATCCATACAATATTGAATTATACTAAATTTTGAATTCTACCAACGCTACCATCCTCTAATTGTACCTTAATCCCATGAGGATGAAAGTGACTTGATGTAAGAATTCTTTTCACAATCCCTTGAGTTAATTTTCCTGAACGCTGGTCTGCCTTTTGTACTATTTGTACTGTAATGCCTGGAGTAATTTTATCTCGAGTGATATTCATTACACTATAACAATTTACAGCTTATTTCTATTCTACTGAATTATAAAATAATTAAAATTTCAAATTCAACCATTTATACAATTATTATGATAAACGTATGATTCGTGTCTGCAAAACGAGATTATTATGAAGTATTAGGAGTTTCTAAATCATCATCAATTGATGAATTAAAAAAGCAATATAGAAAATTAGCATTAAAATTCCATCCGGACCGTAATCAACATGCAGATACACAAGAACATTTTAAAGAAATTTCAGAAGCATACGCCGTACTATCTGATGGTAAAAAAAGACAACTATACGATTCACATGGTCATGCTGGTGTTGATGGAAGATATTCTAGTGAAGATATTTTTCAAGGTGTACAAAGAGGAGGTGGATTTGATTCTAATGATGTGTGGGGATGGCGTAACAAAGGTAGTGCGCTATACTTTCTTGGCAAATACGATGAGGCAATCAAATGTTACGAGCATGCAATTACAATTGATCCTAATAATCCAATTGTATGGAATAACAAAGGTCTTGCACTGTATCATCTTGGCAAATACGATGAGGCAATACTATCATACGAGCATGCAATTACAATTGATCCTAGTGATGCTGATGCCTGGAATAGTAAAGGTAATTCATTGAGTGCCCTTGGCAAATACGATGAGGCAATACTATCATACGAGCATGCAATTACAATTGATCCTAGTGATGCTGATGCCTGGAATAGTAAAGGTAATTCATTAAATTCACTTGGCAAGAGTGATGAGGCAAAAAAGTGCTTTGAGAAATCTAAAGAATTGGAAAATGATGAGGACTGATACTAAAATCTCAAATCAGATGTAATGAATCAGTCTAAAGTTTTAAAAATAATATTTCTTGATTAATTTTTCCCAATTCAAATTCAAATGAATTAATTGTAATCATAAAACTAGATTCTGTCCAATCACGATTTTCTAATACTGTAAGGTATTTTTCATAATCTGTTTTTATTATTAATAACTCTGATAGATATTGAGTATCATCAATTTGCATATTTTCATGCATAAAATAGAAAGTATTGTATTTGTCACTTATCGTTATCATATAATTTAAAACCGCATCCTCATCAAATGTCTTATTTGAATTTTGTATTTCAATGCCAGCTAATGAAAATAACAAAAATCCAACTAATGAGGCAATCAATAAGACCTCTTTGTGTTTTAAAATTTTTGATTTGAGAATGGATTTCTTTTTGAATTCATTAAAATTAATTACATCCATACTGTAGTTACATTGTTAGAAGTATTTCTTGGAAGATCTGCTTATTTTGAGCAGATGTATTGGTTTATGCTATAGTTTCTAAGAATATTGAGAATTTACAAGTTGAATTATTTTCTACTCTCATTTACCTTGTCAATTATCATCTGAACACAAACATGACAAATCACTGATTTCTCATCCATACTACGAATAATCTTATCATCCTGGAATGCTGAATCGTAAGTTGCACCAATGACTATTTTATTACTCCACACATCATAATCGCCTTTCTCTTTTGAGCAGGATATGCAATTCAACATCATACACCACAATCTAATTGGGATAACCAACAGTTCTCATGCCAAAACAAACCTTGTTTCCATTACTCCAACATTTACAAGAACAAGAAACAGCTAGTCCAGTTTCCAAGTCTTTGACAACTTTATGAAAAATTCCCGCTCTAATTTTTGATTCAATGGATATTGTTTCATATCTATCAGTGGATTTATCTGAGTTTTCCAATATTGTTAGTTAATTATCTCCTCCTAAAAAAAGTCATTCCACCCCAACATCATACATCAAATAGAAAATACCACTAATTATTCACAAGACGAATAATTTCTTCAATCTTAAAGAGTTTGTAAACAGTCCCATGAATTTCTAAATGAATTAGTACAACTGTAGTTTACAGGACTGAATCCATAGAGACCTACAGTATTGATAAAATACTTAGTTTCCTTGAATGTATCCATTTTGAATTAATGCATTTAACCCATCAAAAAATATTCTATCATCAAGTTTTTGGTCAGCCCAAATTTTTGCACGATTCTTAAACCAATCAGGGATTATTGAATCAGATGAATCAGATACTATCAAACTAGTATCAAATGGCACATAATTAAGAGCATCATAAATTTTATTTTCTAAAGGAACTATTAGTGATTCATTTGGACTATTGATATTTTTATTTTTTAATGTTTTATCCAAAATTGAAAATCCATTAGAAATAGATAATTGAGTAGTGGAAATTGAAAGATTACCATCCACAGTTACATCTACAATGGCTTTAATAGAATTTAGATATGATTCATCATTTATCATTCCATCAAGCCACCAAATAGTGATTATACGTTGTAATTCTTTTACGACCTGAGAAGAATATAGATCATCAGGATAAAATTTCATAGAATCTTGATTTACTATTTCTTCAATTGGGGCAACTACTGAAAATGTTTTACCTGAAATCGCTGAACGAATAATTGATTTAATTTCAGAACATGCAACACTTCCAATTTTATTTGAGCAATCATCATAATCTAATTCATGTGAATGAAGTAATCGTTCTATTGATTCTAAATTATGTCCATGATAGGACAGAATGAAATGAGAAATTTGGTGTGTCAAATTAAAAGATGGTTCTGTAAATTCATATGCTGAACTAAACTTAGGAGGTTCTATTACCATAATAACATGATTTTGTGTTCTATCTGATCCAAAATGTGCATACAATCCTTCATATCCAAATTTAACAAACATGTTATTACCAATTCTTTCATCAAAAACAAGAATTTTCAAATCAGATTCATTTGAAATTGTATTTTCAAAATATTGTAAAGAAAAAATACAAACAGGTTCAATCATGTGAGAATCAAGTTTGTATAAATCAAAATATTGCTTAGTTAAATCTACAATTTCATTAATTCTATTCTTTTCATATACTTTACAATCAGAATTATCTGAAACAAAAATAATTTGCCATGAAATATCATTATCTAAAGAAGGTTCAGCATATACTTGATTTACAGTAATTGAAAAAAATAAAATTAATAAAAATGGAAAAAATAAATTTTTATGAAATATCATTTTTTAACAGATCTCACTATTTGTTCAATATCACATGAAATGTAGATAATATTTAGAGGAATATCTTGAGTCTGCATAGAATTTTAGGGTATTTTTGGTATATCATTAGATGTGTTTACAATATTTACAAACAATTTTTGTACTAAACATCATAATTTACGATATATTGTATCTTTTTCGTTACAATGATAGCTTACTTTCAACAAGCTACCCTTTAGCACTTAAAATAGAGAAGTAAGCATGTGAAGATTAAGACCAAATTACTGCTAGAAGTGTTTGTTTTATTTTTATTAATTGGGACAATTTCATTAATTTCGATAATTAATACAAAACAAGTTCAAGAAACATTTTCTAGTATTTCTACTGAAACACTTCCAGTTCTAAACACATTAAAAAATATGCGTTATGCATCAACACAACTTTCAGCAGTCACCATGGAAATAATTTTGATTGAAGATGAAACAAGGAATTTGTCAGGTGAACAATATCAAGAATTAGAAGAGATATTGGAAATGACTTTTTTCAAAATTGAACAGTCAAAAACATTGTTTAATGAATCATTTTCAGAATATTCCAATATTATGATTGAAAAATATTCTGATGATGTAGATAACACAGAAAATTTAGCTGAAAAATGGAATGAAATGATATTTATTTCAAATAAAATGATTCAATTAAAAACTTCAGGTACCTCAGGTGTAAAAATATTAAACTTGAATAAAGATTTTGATATATCTTATGAAAACATGAATAAAGAAATTGATCATTCCATAGAATCAACTACTGCAAACATTGAACAAAGACAAATCCGTATTGAATCACTAATCAATGAAATTACATGGAGTGTTGTTATTGCACTTAATGTATTTATCATAATCGTATTAGCCATAAGAGTATTTATTTTAAAATCAATTTCAAATCCATTAAATGAAATGAGACACGTAACAGCATCTATTGCAAAAGGGAATTACATATTATATCCTGAAAAAGGAAATGATGAGATTTCAGAGTTAGGAAAAGACATCAATATCATGTCAAAAGATCTTAAAGGACTCCACAAAACAATTATAGAAAAAGAACGTTTATCATCAATTGGTAGTTTAGCCACACGTCTTGCACATGATATAAGAAATCCATTATCAATTATTAAAAATAGTTTTGAAATAATTGAAATAAAGGTTGAAAATGATCCAGATAAGACCATTAATTCTAATTTAACTAGAATACAAAGAGCAATTGAAAGAATTTCTCATCAAACTGAAGATGTGCTTGATTTTGTAAATGTCACAAAATTACAATATGGTTTACATTCTATAGAAAAGGTAATTCGTTCAACTGTATTAAATACAATTATTCCAGAAAGAATTAAAATCAATATTTCAAACAATGATTCGATAATTCCTTGTGATGCATACAAACTTGAGATAGTTTTTGGGAATTTGATAAATAATGCATGTTATGCAATTCCACAAGGAGGAGAAATATCATTTAATGTGATAGAGGAGGAGGAACATCTAATCATTGAAATGCAGGATTCAGGAAAAGGAATACCAGAAGACATTATTGGAAAAATATTTGATCCGTTATTTACCACTAAACAGATTGGAACTGGGTTAGGATTAGCTAGTTGTCAAAGCATTATTGAGGCCCATGGTGGTAAAATTTCTGTTAAAAATAACCCTACAAGATTTACCATCAAATTACCAAAACATCCAAATAATTATCAATTACCTGCAAAAAAAGAATTTGCTATACGAAAAGAAATTGTTGAAGCTAACTAATTTTCAATATTTAATCCAATCATAGAAAAAACGTTTGTAATTCAATTACAAACAGAAGGTCATATGGGATTTAATCCTAATATTCATACGTTGAAATTCAATATAGGTAAAGACAATCTAAGCTCAAAAGTAATCATTCTATCTTTAACAATTTTACTCATGACGTTTGGTTTTGCTGGTACCGATTTTGCATTTGCTCATCATAAAGATGGTCATGATAATGGAGGAGGTAATGATAATGGGAATAACGGAAATGGGAATAATGATAATGGGAATAATGATAATGGGAATAACGGAAATGGGAATAATGATGAAGACACAGCACTTGATAAAGCAGAGAAAGAGGCAGAGGAAGCTATAGAAAAAGCTGAGAAAGAGGCAGAGGAAGCTATAGAAAAAGCTGAGAAAGAGGTAGAGAAATTAAATAAATCAATTGATAAAACAGTCATAATTCATAATGCAGTTATTCGCGCAGTAGATAAAATAATTGAAGACACAGAAGAAGAAGATGAAACACTAAATGATGTTGAAAGAGATGTAAATGACGCTAAAAAAGAATCTAAGAAAGGAATCTTAGTTGCCAAAGTTTTATCAAAATTAGACATAAAAAAAATAGATAATCAATTTGAAGGAAAAACATATGATAAAAAATATATCAAAGAATTAAAATTAATTGAAGAAAAACTTGTTAAAGATATTCAAAAAGTAAAATCAAAATACTTTGAAACTATTCTTAAAGTAAATCCGGGACATACTATTGAATCAGACAATATAGAACAAACAGAGGTTCAGGAAAAACATTCTGAAATGAAATCACAAAAGAATGTTGGAATGGTTGCAAAAAAAGTAGATAATCAAATCAAACAACTATTGCAAGATGATAATCCAGATGAAAATGCATGGAAATTTGGTGTAGATTCATTCAAAGGTAAAACAAGAATCGTATTAGAATTAAACAATGCAGATCCTGAGACTATTGAAAAGATTCAGAGTTTAGCAGATATTGAAATACAAGATGGTAATTTGGTACAAATTTCAACAGATACTCAAAATATTTCAAGAATTAATGCATTAAAAAGTGTGGAGAAGACAAGAAATACTACAAACCTTTCAGACTTTACTGAAGAAGGATTTAAAAAAGTAAAATCACCATTTTTGAATTCAGATGAAATAATCAAAACAGTTGGAGATGTAAAATACTCTAATCTCATACAACTAAGTAGTGATATTTCTGATTTGAATTATATCACAGATAATGATTACAACTATCCAATTTCTGAAGGAGTCTATGCAATTAATGCAGATATTGTTCACAGTTCAGGAATTACAGGCAAAGGTGTTAAAGTTGCAGTACTTGATCTAATATTTGATATAGATAATCCAAAAATTTCTGATAACATTGTAGACTTTCAATCATTTAGAAATTCGTTTGAGAATTCAATGATTCTTCAATCAATTGAACAAGGAGAAAGTGTTAGTCACGGAACAGCAGTAGCTGAGATTATTTCAGATGTTGCACCTAATTCTGAATTATATCTATATGAAATGAACACTGATGTTGAATTTGGACGTGCAATTGATGAGGCAATTGCAAATGATGTTGATGTAATTGCAATGGCTGCAGGATGGCCTAATTTACCAACAGACGGTACTAGTTTTATTACTAAAAAAGTTGAATATGCAATTGAACAAGGAATTTCAGTCATAGTGCCATCAGGAAACTTTGCACAAAAACACTGGGAAGGACAATTTTCAGATAATGATCTTAATGCATGGCATTCATTTGCAGAAAATGATGAAGGTCTAACTATCACAGTTTCAGAATCACAGGTTAGTAATAATGTGCCAATAATGATTTATCTTAATTGGGATGATGGGAATGGTGATTATTCAGACTTTGATTTAGTTTTAGTTGATCCACTTGATCAGATTGTAGAATATTCTGCAAACACCCAAACGTCTACATCTAAAAAAGTTGAAAGTGTATTCTTTATGCCACATATGGCAGGATTATATGCTATAGGAATTTCTTATGCAGGAGTACTACAATCGCTTAACGATGTTCCTGACCATTCTACGTTAGAATTATTCTCAGTCAACAACAGTGTAGAATATCCCATATCTGCAGGCAGTGTAGTAGTTCCAGCTGATGCTCAAGGAGTAATTGTTGTAGGGGCAGTTAATACATCAAATGGAATCTTGGAATCATTTAGCTCACATGGTCCTGCAAATAATGGAAAAACTGTTCCAAATGTAGTAGGACCAAATGGGGTCACAACAATTGCATATGATGGAAATCTATTCTTTGGAACATCTGCAACCACACCTCATGTTGCAGGAATTGTTGCACTTTTAATTGATGCAGATCCTGAACTTTCACCTGAACAATTAATAGATAAAATTGAACAACATGCAAATACAGATGCTACACAAACAAATCAAAATGAATATGGTTTTGGCATAGTTGATGCATCATTCATTATTGAAAATTAATTAAATTCTTAAAATCATATTATTTGTTTTAATATTATGATGTATTGTTAAAATAATTTAAAATATATCTATAAATTTTAAAATGTTTGTAATGACATTACAAACAAGTCTATACTAACAAGAAATTGTATATTATTGTAATGAAACAAATAACTACAGTTGATCATTCTGGAAAACAACTTCTAAGTATGATGGTAGTTGCAGGTGTAATTTTTTCTGGCATGACTTTTTTTATGCTAAGTGAAGGATTTGCAACAACACTATCTGAAAATGATTTTAAAACTCTATGTGATACAGGATTATGTTTTGATCCTACAACTGCAATGTTTCCTACAGGAGTATTCATTCAACAAAGTCAAAATTTTGATTCACAAATAATGAATCAAAATAGTGAAAGTTTTTCAGCATTTAGAGCTGTAAAGACATCAGTTATGGACTTTGATTTGACTGATAGTTCAGCAATTCTATATTCAGTAAAAGATAGTTTTGTTAGAGAAGGACTTCAAACATCAAATGAAGGATCAAATGATGTACTACGTGTAATGGGTACAGGTCCAACAAATAACCGTGCTTTAATCGGTTTTGATGATTCACAGATAGGTACAGTGTTAGAAAATAGATCATTGGAATCTGCAAAATTGAAAATTTTTGTTGTTGATAATGATGGAAAATGGCAAGAAGGACAATCAGTAATTATTCGAAGTCTCACTGAAAATTGGGAAGAAGGAATTGGTGCAAATGCACCGTTTGCTAATTTTGTTGGCACCCAGAAAGGTGTGACATGGGATTGTTCATCTAAAGATAATGACTGTACAAATTGGGATGGAGGTAGTTTTATGGCTACAGTTACTGACTCAGTAGTTATCTCAAATGAAATGTCTGGAAAATGGATAGAATTTGATGTTACAAAAGATATTGAAGCCTACTTGAATGGCGCTCCAAATTATGGATGGATAATCATGAAAAACGATGAAGATGCATCAGGAAGGATAAACATTGCTGCCAGAGAGACGCAGACAAACACCCCACAATTGGAATTAATTTTTACATAATATTCCAAAAACAATTTTTTATTTTTTTTAATTAAGTAATTAAACCAGACAAAATAACCAAATTTCAAATTATTTTGCATATGTGGCTGCGATCATTCACCACTACTTTATTTTTTCAAGTTCCACAGTCATTGATTGAACCTGTTCCTGTAATTCCTCCATAGTTTTCTCAACTCTAGTAAAGTCAGAAATAGTTAAAAATTTCAAGTTGAATCATTAGAGGCTTGAACCATTTTTGTGGATAAAATGAGACATAGAAAAGAGGAAAAAATGGCTTGAAAATCTAATCACAGACTTTGATTTCAGATGCTTCTGCTTTGAAACCAGATTTTGCATGTGTGCCATCACAGTTTGGTGATTTTTCAGATTTACCACATCTACATAATGCACATAGTCGAGCTCCATCAAGTTCTACAATTAATGGACCATTCTCTTTTGCATTGATTGTTACTTTTACCATATTGTGATGTATCCATTACAGTATATTATCATGTCTTAAGATACTCTAAAGGGTTTTTTTGCATAGTTAAAAAAATAATTATAGAGCTATTGCAATTTTCTCTATTGCATATAACTCACATGTGCATTCTCTACAATTACCTATTGAGAAAGTGAGATTCTTTGTGTATTTCATTTTATGGTCTTGCTCAGAGTGTCCACAACCACAAAGAATGTGATCAATTCCCATTTTATTCCACTAATTTCTCAATCTCTTTTTCTAATTCTTTGAGAATGGAGTCATCAAGTGAAGACATTACTTGGCTAAATAATTCGTGCATTAGTTTTGTAGAGATGATTTTACTCATAAGGGATAGTTTGATCAAATCAAACAGATGCTTGAACATACTGTTTTTAAAAATTATCAAAGTGAGATTGAAAGAGCTGAATAGGCCCCTCCAATCTCATGAAGAATGGAGAGTTCCGTTCTTCATAATTGCGTTTTGATTACCCGATTTGGTAATCGCGATTTTTGGAATCACGCAAACTAACTAACAGCATAGTAATGTAAAAACTAACTTGAATTGTATAATTATAATTTGTAGAATCTAGGATTTGGCAATATCAAAGTCTTCACGACCATTACCAAATCTTTGTTTGATAATTTTCACCCTATGCTTTTTACCTTTGAGAATATCTTGGGCTAGTTGAGTAGGCTTTCCATTATCATAAAATTTTGATAATATCATTTTTCGAGAGGTGTAAAAGTGTGATACCCCATCAAATTCCTCCTCAGTGGCGATATTTACCTCAAAAATCATCTCTTTTCCTACTTTGCGCTCAACTGACTCTACAGATATTATCGTAAATACTCCTTTATCATCAAGCTTTGAGAGTGATGCTTCTGCCATGTAGCAAAATTATTCATTCCAAAATATAATCTAAAAGATCTCAACTAAATTCCACATAGATAGATGTAGAGTTACAGTAAAGTAGCTTAATTTCAAAATTTATCGTGAGTATAATGGCATTTACTAGTTTAGTATTTTTTAGTTTAAGGAGTAAATTATTGGTACTAGTTTTATCCTCATCATTAATTTCTATAGCAATTACTACAATTTTATTTTTAAATTTTGAAAATATTTCAATTTTTAAGTTGGAAGAAAATATTATTGGGATTGGCATAGTATTGATGATTGGAATAAGTATCACCACAGTAATTCTATCAAAACGTCTCTCAGAACCAATAACTAGACTAAATGATGCTGCAAACAAAGTATCAAGGGGGAATTTTGATGTTAAAACCAACATTACTACACATGATGAGATTGGGCAACTCTCAAAAACATTTGATGAAATGGCAAAAAATCTTCTTGATGCAAAAATAACAATCAAACATAATGAAGATGTCATAAAACAACAAGAGGGTATTTTACTAAAATTTACTAAACATACACAAAATGATTGTGTTGGAGTAATTGACATGAAAGATTCTACTAAAATTTCAGCTCAACTATCAGAGGATGATGTTACCAAATTATACGAAATATTTCTAAACTTTATGGCAAAAGTGGTTCTAAAGTATAATGGCCAAGTGATAAAGACTATCGGAGATGCTTTGCTCTTTAGATTTGCAAATATTGATCCAAATGATTCAAAACAAATGAAAAATGTTTTAGAATGTTGTCTAGACATGATTGAATCTCACAATTCCCTAAAAGAGAAACTTTTAGCAGAAAACATGCCTGAATTAAATTATAAAATTAGTGTAACATATGGTTCTGTGAGTGTAGCTCAAAGTAGTACATCAATTGTAAATGATATTTTTGGACCTACAGTTAATCGATGCTTTAAGATAAATTCCAATTGTCCCGTAAATTCAATGATAATTGGTGGTAACATGTATAAATTTTTGAAAGATTTTCAGGAATACAAGTTTGAAGAATTATCAAATGATGAAATGAAACAAAAGTATGGTTATACAATTTTTAAAGTAAGAAGAAAATGATAAAATAATATTTTTGTTTAGAATTATATACTCAATTCTACATAAACCCAGATAACTTTTTTGGGCATAAAAAAGATGCAAATAGTTGTGAAAATTAATAATAATTTTCATCAACAATACACTATCTAATGTTTAAATCAATAATTATTGAAGATTATTTGTGGATAAAACAGAATTTTATATTTGTAAAAATTGTGGAGCGAAATTTCCATCAGCTGAAATTAGACTTTATTGTAAAGTATGTAAATCAAATTTAGATAAATCAGGAAATTTACCAAAATTCTAAACTCATCAGAATTAGTCGCATTACAGATTCAATTCTTTAGGCACTAGGACCACATTATTTACGATTCAAAAAGATCTATTTCTTTTTAGATTAAGAGTTTAGAATCTAGTTTATGGAAATAGGGCAAATCATTATTCCAGTATTGATAGTTCTTGCAGTAGGCATTTTCGTAGGAACTAGAATATGGATTATGTTTAGAAAATAGTGTTTAGAATGAATCCTTAGAGGTTCAGATACTTGTTTGGATGTAAAATGAGATGCAGATAAGCATCAATTAGATTTTTTCTTCAAAACTGCAAACCATGATTTTGGATAAAATTCAAGGGTTCCACGAAATTCACTATCAATAATTTTTTCAATATCAAAATTTACATCAAAAGAATCTATAATTTCTTGTTTTGAGAGTTTGTGCGGCATGCCATCATCTGCCAAGTTTTTCTCCACAACACTCATGCATTTTAAAAATAAAATTCCATCATCATTTAAAATTCGTGTAATTTGCTTTACATATTGAGGTCTTTGTGATACATCAAATATATGAAAAATTCCCCTATCAAAAATAAAATCAAATTTTTTATCTACAAGTTTTGAATCTAAAATATCATCTACCAAAAAATTAACATCATTTGAGAGTTTTTTAGCTGTATTAATAGCACTTTGAGAAATATCAGTTCCAGTTACATTAAAATCGTATTTTGATAATTGTAATGCTTGTGTTCCAGGACCTGTACCTAAATCCAAGAAATTACCAACATTGTAATTATTTGTTTTAATTTCATTTTCTAAATCATGATCTAAATTTTTCTCATACCAAGGCATTACCTCAACTTTAGTTTTCTTATAGTAGTCATCCCAACCCGGAAAAGTTTCTTTAAAATTTTCCAATTCTTTCTCAGTCATGTATTCAAATTAAAAATTACTATTCATAAAGAATTCGAATTGCCTGTACCAATCTTTAGTAGTCATATACAATTGATTTGAGAAATTTATCTTCCCCAAACCATTGGTACCAAGTATACCAGCATTACAGTAACTATTGGAATGCAAATAAGATCAAATGGTAATCCATAACGAACCATTTGTTTGATTGTTACATAGCCGCTTCCAATAGCAATTGCATTTGGCGGAGTTCCAACTGGCATCATAAATCCATAACTTGTAGCAAATGCGACTGGTGCCATCAGTAAAATTGGATCAAGTTCAGTCGTTGCTCCTAAAACTGCCATAATTGGTAACAACAATGCAGCTACTGCAGTGTTACTCATCAATTCACTTGTAAGCATTGTAATTGTTACAATTACTAGTACAATCAAAAAATAATCTAATTCCCCCACAAACAACAACTTGTCTGCTATCCACATATCAAGGCCTGTAGCAGTAAAACCACTAGCCAAAGCCAAACCACCTCCTATCAGTATTAAAACGCCCCATGGAATTTTTCTGGCAGTTCTCAAATCAAGTAAACGCTGTCTCTTTAGTCCTGAAGGTAAAATGAGTAGGGCTGCAACTGCAACTAGAACTATCACATGATCCCCCACAAAGGGAAGCAAGTCTTTCCAGAATAGACCACGAGTAATCCACGCAATTGCAGTTGCTGCAAATATTATTAGAACAATTTTTTCACTTCTACTCCAATTTCCAAGATTTCTTAATTCTTCAGTGATAATGTTTTTGTCTTTGAGTATTGGTTTTTTGTTATCTAATCTTGCAGTAGTTGTCATGTATACCCATAACACTAAAAGAGAAACAACACTAATTGGAATTCCAACTAGCATCCAATCAAAGAAAATTATCTCAACTCCTGCAAGTGAATCACCAAGAGATGCAAAAACTGCATTAGGGGCAGTACCAATCATAGTTGATAACCCCCCTAGACTTGCAGCATATGCAACAGATAGTATCAAACATGTTGCAAATCTTTTTTTCTGTGCAACATCAACTTGGGATATTACTGCAATTGCAATTGGAAGAATTAACAGGGTAGTTGCAGTGTTTGTAATCCATGCACTCATGCATCCAGTAACAATAATGAAACCCAAAATGATATTTTTTGGTTTTGTTCCAACTATTTTTAGAGTGTTAAATGCAAATCGTTTGTGAAGATTTACTTTTTCTATTGTCTTTGCAAGTAGGAATCCACCCATCAGTAAAAATACCAATTTATCACCATATGCAGAAATTACTTTGTCAATGTCTGCAATGCTAAAGAGTGGAAATACAAACAATGGGATTGATGCAGTGGCATAAAATGGAATTGCCTCAGTTGCCCACCATATTGCCATCCATACAGATAATCCTAAAACAAGTTTGGCCTCAAATGCTAACCCGTCTATTGGATAAGAAATAATTATTGCAAATAAAATTGGAGATAACACAAATCCGGTAAGTCGTATTTTGCTGTGTAATGGAATCCACGTGTTAAAATTATTCATTAAAACAATTCATCTCAGAATATTCATTTTTTACTTCTCTTGTTAGTTATTTTTTTAATCAACATCACTACTAGTATAGTCCCAATACTTGCCCCCAACATCAAATGGATGGGTTCATAGGAGAATAGTAATTCTTTGGTAAAAAATAGAGCAATATTGTTTAACATTATTTATTCCTGCTTTGGATTATGCCACAATAATATTTGAGAATTTATTTTACCTGAATCCAGCAATTCTTTACATTACACTGACCGCATTTGGTGTTTTTATTCCATTTCTCAAATGATGTACCATTTGAAATTTTAACTACTGTAATTCTTTTACACCCAGTACATTGTACCTTAACAGAACTATTTCCTGTCTTATCTTCTACAAACCAGTCTTTGAATCCCATATCATTCAACATCCATGCTTTACAGCCCATGTTGTAGTTGAAAACTCTGATGAATCACAAAATCTATCCTCCAAGTATCCCAAGTTGGCATCAAGTAGTTCTTGATTCAATATTACATCATTACAATATACTAGACCAATAATTCTACCAAAACTACCCAATACTTGCCCATCATCCTCATCAACTACTACAGTAGACCCAACAGGGCAAATGGTTTCAATGAAATTTTTAGAATCAATGCCACCAAATCCTTTGAGTTCTGGTGCTGATGATAGTGAAAATCTAATTGATTCTCCATTAACTTTGAGTGTATCACCATCAATTACCTCAGTTACTACACCTGCAAAGCATTTGGCAGCACCCATACAGTCAAGTGAAACATTAACTTCCTCAACAACTAGTATAACATCATCAATTTCCTTAGTCTCTCCACCTAACTGACTAGCTACAATCCCTAAAACTGCAACAACAATAACTATACCAATAATTAGTAATTTCATTCCATTCCTTTTTCCTGCTTTATTTTTTTAATCACATCAGCTACTAGTTGTTCATCTTTTGCAACTAATTCTTGGAGTTTTACTTTATACTCCTCATCGCCCCATTTATCAAATGCAAACATATTTTTTACAAGATTTACAATTTCTGATTTATTTCTCTGATGGTCTAGTTTTACTTTATCAGCATCATCCATAATATCACCCAAATATTTCTGAACTTAAAGATATTGAAATTATGAATTAATGAATACTTTAGAGTTTGATACAGTCATCATCTGTATTGTTTTAATTGGAATATTTTCTTTATTTGAAATATCTAGCAGTTCATCATGATGCTCATCATCCAAATGCTTTAGAAACTCATCTTCATCAATATTATTTGCTTTGAATGCACATCCCTCAAAGACACAGTGAAAATTCAATAATTACAAACAAACTAAATTCATTTTTAAGAATTATCCATTACCGATACATGGCATACAAAACATACAAAATTGATGCAGCAATAATAGAGATTCCAGTAATTCCTAGTAATTGTTTGCCTGAAAATACGCTTGCTCTAAAACTCATGTTCTTTGTACAAGAATTTTAAAATTAAGCGTATTGAAATTTAGTATTTTTTTGGTTTTTTGGCCTTTTTGTTTAGTTGTTGTTCGCTCTTGTATTTTTTAACTCGCTGTTTTTGCTCAGCTGCCTTTTGTCCTTTCTGTTTACGATTATCTTTTTTCTTTGATTTTTTCTCCATTTCTCATCACTCAAAGTCCTTCTTCATTCAAATCAGATTCGGGAGTCACATTATCAAAGCTCATATCAGGTTTCTGACAAGACGCACATTTCTCCATAATACCGAATTGATTCATGTATTTTCCTTTTCCATCACATCTAAAACAATTCAATTCTGATCTACTGTGGTTAGTTCAGCAATAAGGTTTCTGGCAAGAATTAACACAATAACCAACCGCTTTTAATTCAAAATTACTTAAAATCTATGAGGACGAGCATGATGGATTTACGAGAAGCCAATATCTGTTATGGTTGTGGGGAGAAATGGAATCATGCAAATCAGTATAATCATTTGTGCAATGTGTGTAGGTACAAAAATGGGATTCAATCAAAAAGATATAATTAATTTTTGATAACTAGTGATACTTTATCAAAGCTAAATTTCAAAAATTCAGATAGAGATTTTTTTGCTCCATCTGTTTCATTCCATTCGGCTACTAGATTATCATAAAACTGCCATTCATCTTTGTCTTTTTTAAGATGAATGCTCATCATGGATTCAAATGCACTAGTATCCCAATCAGTTGGACACATAATATCATCCATCTGAATGAATTTTCCATTTTTAAATCCAAAGGGATATGATTTGCAAACACTTGGTTTAATCTCATTAACAGTACATCGATAGATATCTTTTGATTTTTCAAGGAATATACATGCACCATCTTTTTGTTTTAATGCCAGGTCTAGTAGTCCTTCTTGAACTTTAATTCCCAAATCAAAATCTTTGGCACCAAAAAGCTCAAGGAATGATTCAGGAGATTTTTTTAATCCAGTTGAGAGTCGGTAAATATCATGAGCATTTACAAATATCGTATACTCTTTGCAACAGTTTGTATCACATGTATCGCAAGGAAATGCTCCAGGATCATTTGAAATTACTTTTAATTTCATAGATTATTATCGTGAATTTAGGTATTAAATGTGTAAAATAACATTCCAAAGTAATTCAGTTATCTCAAAATAGTTGTTATTCTCTTAAGATATAATAAATTCATTAACTACTAGCACCATTTACTCATATTGAAGATTAAATTCTCACTAATTGTTTTATTTTCTCTAATTATAGTTTTCACAGTGGGTAGTATCTCATTTTTAGTTTTTGAGGTAATAACTGCATCAAGTATTGATGCAGAACTAGAAGAAATGTCATACAAACTAAATGTGCGAGATGCACAATTACAAACACTTCACAGTAGAGCAAATGAAGACGTGGTTTTTGCACTAAAAAATCCAAAATTTGTGGAATATTTTGAATTATCCGAAACCAGGGAGGGTAATATTTTTGAAAATGATGTTTTGCAATTCACAGATAATCAACGTGAAATCAAAAAGGACTTGGAGCAATGGGTTTATCATTTCCAAAACAAATTTCAAGTAGATGAGACATGTCTTATTGATTCAACAGGTCAAGAGCATCTTAGACTAGTTTTCCAGAATATTGAAGTTGATGAATTTTTATCCCCTGAAGAAATGAGTGCACCATTTTTCACACCATCCTTTGCACAAGAGCAAGATGAAGTATATGTTCAGTATCCTTATTTTTCTCCTGATTCGTTTCGATGGGTCTTTGCATACACATCACCAATTGTGTTAAATGATGGAGAGAAACCAGCATTTTATCACTTTGAGATGCCTGTGAATGTTTTCCAAGATATTATTTCAATTGATCATGGACGAATGTATGTAATTGATCCTCAAGGATATCTAATTGCAGACTCTGCATATTCATATCCTACAACAAACATTTCTGAAGAATTTGAGCAATATTTTCCACAAAGTAATACTATTTTACAATCTATAAATTTTGAAAAAATTCAAAGTCAAATTGAATTAAATGGTTCAGGAAATCTTCAATTTGTAGATGAGTCAGGAGAATCACAATACATTGTTTTCAAAAAACTTTCAACATTTGACTGGATTTTAGTTTATCAAGAATCAGAAGCTTTGATGTTATCTGAAGTTCAAACAGAATACGGAAGTGTATTTACAACTATATCACTAATTTCAATATTTGTTGCTATTTCAGGTATTGTTGGAATAGTTATTGTATCAAATAAAATAACCAGACCAATTATTGAATTAAGAAATGCAACTAAAAAAGCAGAATCAGGTATCTTTGAAGATCACATTAAGATTAATGGTGCAAACGAGATAACAGAACTTGGAGAATCATTTTCAAAAATGTTCTCATCAATTAAAAAAACAATTGAGCTTGAAAAGAAACTTGCATTATCTGAACAAAAATTAAAAAATGAAAGATTTGCAGTAATTGGTGAGTTATCTGCAAGAATTGCACACGATATTAGAAATCCACTAAATGTAATTCAAGCTTCATTAGAAAATTTGAGTTTTGCACAAGATAATCCTAAGATTTTTGAAAAATCAATAAAACTCTGTTTTAGATCAATTGACAGAATTGCACATCAAGTTAATAATGTAATGGACTTTTTGAAAAATTCTGAAATTCAATCTGAAGAAATTCATCTTAAAGAAATAATTGATAGCCTCATATCTGAAATGATTATTCCTGATGGAATCAAAATCAATCTACCTGAAAATAATGGGGTAATACAAGGTGATAAAATTAAACTAGAGGCACTATTTTCTAATTTGATTATTAATGCAATTCAGAAATTAGAGAAAAATGGAATTATTACAATTAGAATTTCTGAGAAACCAAAGAATATGATTCAAATAGAAATAGAAGATGACGGACATGAAATTCCTGAGGAAAATCTTGAGAAAATATTTGAGCCGCTATTTACTACAAAACAAACAGGTACTGGATTAGGTTTAGCAAGCTGTAAGAATATTGTAAAACAACACGATGGAAGTATTTCTGCTAAAAACAATCCAACTGCATTTACAATACTTTTACCTACGAGAATTTCAAAAGATTAAATGATTTATTATATTGTGTAATATTATGAGTGAACAAATTCTATTAATTGATGATGATTTAGACATACTTGAAGTTTTTGGAATGGCTTTAGAAACATTAGGCCACAATATCATCACGGCTGCTGATGGTGACGAAGGAGTGGAGATGTATAAAAAACATAAACCTTGTATGGTTTTTTCAGATATTAAAATGCCAAAAATGGATGGATATGAATTATTTTCAACTATCCACAAATTAGATCCTAAATCAAAAATTGTTTTTTTTACAAGTAATGATAATGCAGTAAAAACGCTTGATGCAAAAGTAAATGGTCTTTTAGATATAATACACAAACCTGTCAAAATCAAAGATTTTGATCAAATAATAAAAAAATACAATTGTTAAATGAAAAAATTTTGAAACAATACATTTACAAGAATATTTAATTTTCTTTCTTTGGTTTCTTGTTGTCTTTTTCATTAAAGAATAAATCAGAATCACCTTCTTTTGCCCTGTACTCATCATGCTCTTTTTTATTTTTGATCATTTTTTCACGATAATCATCCTCAATAGTCATATCTAGAATTTTTTGACTTCAGGAATCTTGTAATTTCCAATGTCATACCCATCACGTCGTAAAAATTTCAAAGTAAATTTGTAAATTAATTCATCATGATTGACTTGCTCTAAAATTTCAGTCCACAATACCTTGCCATTAGTATCAATTTGTTTTTTAAAATCAGGATTTAGAGACTCTGCTAATTCCTTGCATTGCTCCAAAGTTTTACCATTTTTGTAGGCGCGAACTCGTCTATCACAACTCTCCATTATACAATAATACCACATATTGTAAATAAATAATTATTCAAAATTTGATAGATAATTTGGATATAATTTCATAAAAATCTACAATATACTTTTTAATTATTATCGCCTATAATACACATGACGAGAACAGAAAGAAGAAGAGACACTGCACATCCAACAAGAGATGGAAAACACAATCCGATATGTATCAATCCAGACTGCAAGGATTGTACCTAGTTTTATTTTTCTACAAAGCAGAAAGTAAAATCTACGTTTAATATCCATTAATTTAGAAATCAAAATCATGAAAGGAGTTATTTTACTTTTAACAATAATTGCAAGTTTAGGGTTTACAGGTACAGTTTACGCTCAAAATTCAGGCGGTGTAAATGTTGATGGGTCTTGGTATTTGGGGGAAGGTCTCAAAAAGGGAGACTATTTTGAATACAAACTATGCGACATTGATTTGAATTCATGTCTCCCAATAGAGTTGAAAATTTGGATTAAAGGGGACAGAGTAAATGTTAGTGAGACATTGTGGGATGCACAAATTCTAGTAATAGACCAAGACAAAAAAATCAAAGGCTCATGGGGATTAGGAAAAACTGCACCAACACCAATTCTTTTTGATGATGATTTATCAGACTATGCAGTTGCATTCAAGTCAACAATTGCATGGCTTGGAGCATATGTTACAGCAAATGAGAATGACAGAATTCATGGACCTAAAGAGTTCAAGAGTGCATCATGGGGAACATTGGGTCCAGTTGGCGGTGGACTGTCATCTAATTTAATTCCAAATAGAGCAGAAACAATTACTACTCCAAGTGGAACACTAGATACAATTGTTGTTGGGTGGTACAATGATAATGATAATGAGATTTGGTTAGTTGATGATTTTCCATTTCCAGTCAAAGCAAAAACTTTTGCAGGAATGGCATCAGACAATGTTCCAATAATGTATGAGTTTGAATTACAACAGTACAAACAAAACATTACAGAGGATCCATTCAAAGATGTAGTAGAGTCAATCAATAAAGCAGAGGAACTTGGTTGTGATACAAAATTTTTAGATTACACCAGCAAACGAATTCCTACAAACACATATTCATTAATGGTTCAATACAACCATTCTCCAGAATCACCACTTGAAGGATGTGACATTGATTGGAAAATTAATTTCTATAGCAAGTATAATGAAACTAGAATTTTAAAGCAAATTCATTACGATGTGTGGATAGTAGATGAGAAAGACAATTTACTATTCTCTTATGCGCAAAGCATAGGAAAGGAGTTTCTATTTACAGAATACGGTCAAGTTGAGCACCTACTACCAGTTAATCAAGAGGCAGAACTAGTACGATATGCAGTATTTGTGTATGGTACAGGGCCAGAAAATGAATTAGACACTGAGCTGAGCGGATACGCAATAATTGAGGTACAAATCGAGGAGAATCCATTACTTGAAAAACTAAATGACAATACTGCAGAATCAAAAATTCCTTCATGGATAAAAAATAATGCAGAATGGTGGGCTGATGGTGCAATAGATGATGATGCATTTACTCAAGGAATAGGATTTTTAATCAAAGAGGGAACTATTTCAGTTGAATCAATATCACAAAATGGTGGAGAGGTAAAACAAGTACCAGAGTGGGTTAAAAATAATGCAAAGTGGTGGGCTGAGGGTACAATAGATGATGATGCATTTATTCAAGGAATTGAATTCCTAGTCAAAGAAGGAATAATTCAAGTGTAAAATCACAGAGTATCAAAATCATTCAGAGGGAAAAGAGAACAAGTTATGTATGAAAGAAAAAATTAAAAAATATGATTTCAGAAATTAATCACACTGAATGGCTAAAACTAAATCAATTCTTGTATGAAATTAAAAAAATAAACTCACCATGTGTTACAGTTTACTATCCATATGGGAAGGGGAGTGAAACAATCACACTATTACAATCAACAAAAAGAAATGAAACATTTGAAAAAATTCAAAACAAAATTCAAATCAAAATCAAAGAGTTAAAGAAAAATCCAACATCTGCGGGGAAATTTACAAAGACTCTATGCGTTTTTGGCTGGATGAATAATGGTAAAGTGGTGATTAAACAAATTGGAACCTCAAAAAAATTACCATACATCTACATGGCATCAAAAAAACCATACATCAAACCATTCAATGACATTCTAAAGACAAACTATGATGTCCTGCTAGTTACCATTGATCAAAAGACTGCAAAAATCCAAAAATTTCATGGAGAGCAAATAATTCAAGAATCAAAGTTGAGAATTGATTTACAAGGAAGGCATAGAAAAGGCGGTCAGTCTCAAGGACGATTCCTTAGAGCCAGGCAGACAAAAATTCATGTATTTTTCAAAAAAGTGGCAAACAAAGTCAGATTACTGGATGATAATTCAGATTTGATATTACTTGGAGGAGCAGGTATTGCAAAAACGGAATTCTTTGATGAAATAGATTCAGAGTTAGCAAAAAAAGTCAGGTTTGTAGAGGAGTTATCATTTTCAACTACTCAAAACAAAATTTATGAAAAAATCATAAAACATCTTTACCAGTATAGAAAAAAATATGTTGCAGAAATTATTGCCAAGTATGAAACACTAGTCAAAGACGGACTAACTGCAAAAAGAAATGATGTAATCTACAAGGCATTACAAATTGGTGCAGTAGATACTCTAATTGTGTCAATGGATTATCACAATAATGTACAATTTAAAAAAATTATACAAATGCTTGAACTAGCAAAAGGTACATCATGTAAAATTGAATTTGCAGCAGCTAAAAACATTATCAAAAGACTAGAGATTGATAATGAAGTTATAGCAATACTACGTTACAAAATAAAATAAACAGAAAGGCACACAAGATTAAGACCAACTCCTGTAAGGAACTGATGACATCTTTACCACTTAAGATCAGAAACGAGTTGTTCCTTGATGACAGTGATTTGTCTTAAGGTCTGAAACGATTAGTTTCAAACGACAGACGTCCTTTCTAATTCTATTATGTGAAGTTCATATTTAACAACTTCTACTATATACTACTTTTAGTTCCAACCGATCAAGCATCAAAAATTATTATTTATATAAAAAATAAAAAAACTTGTCATGTATTTTGAAAATTAATTACTTGTCAAAGAATTTTTTTCAATATACTCGTGCACTGTTTACTACTACAGGGACATTAAGCATTAAAACACTCAACAATGCAATCATTCCATATTTGGCAGTTCTTAATGCTGAGAATTGGTTCGGAGATTCAACAGAAAAATCCGCATATGAGATGTTTTTGGATGTTATCTTTGTGTCTTGTATGTTAAACATGAAAAAGATTTTGTGTAAAATCACTTAAGGGATTGTTTGTAATGTGATTACAACAATCAGTTCATTAGTTCTGTTTTCTAATAGATTTTCATGACTAAAAGAGGGGAATTGATACTAGATCATCTTGATGGTTTTATGAAACAACCAGAATCAGAAGCTGAAAAATACAGATAGTGTATTTATTAGGATAAACTAGTCTGCTAGATATCTTGAAAATAGCAGTAATGGGAATGGGTGTAGCCGGATCCTATCTAATGGCTAGACTAAAAGATTCTGAACACGAGGTTACAGGTTATGAGCGAAGTACAGAAGAAAACCATGATTCCATTTGTGCATGGGGTACAACCAAACCAGTACTAGCAGCATTTTGTAAAAAGGTAAATCGAAATTTTGATGATTTTCTAATCCATGATGGAAAAAATATGCATGTAAAGATGAGTAATGATTTGAAATTTGATATTAGACTACATGGATTATGTACATACAACAAACTAGCACTAATCAAAGATTTCATTAAAGATTCCAAAGTAATTTACGGCAAGTCTGTAAAATTAGAAGAGCTGGAAAAAGAGTATGATCTAATTATTGATTGTACAGGATTTCATAGGATTTATCTTCCAAGATTAAAAGAGGATTTTTTCTTGCCAACATACGAATACAAAGTAGAGTATGAAAATGGCGTACCATATGATGACTTTTACATAGAACCATTTCCTGGAATGTCAGGATATTTTTGGTATTTCCCACTAGGTGAGAAATGGGCTATTGTTGGTGCAGGTGACTACAAAAAGAACCATGTCAAGGTAACTGATGATTTTATGAAAAAACATGGTGGTAAGATAATTCAAACTAAAGGTAGACCGATTAGACTAGCAACTCCCAATCATTGCAAGCCATTTTACAAAGGAAAAGTAGTTGGGGTGGGTGAATCAATTGGAACAGTTTATGCATTATTAGGGGAGGGAATAATTCCTGCCATGCAATGTGCAGATATTTTCCTTGAAAACATGAATGACTTTGCAGCATATGAGAAAGCAGTTGAAAAACATTTCAAAATATATGGAAAGGTCTTCAAGTTTGTAAAAGCAAAGATTAACAAAAAATTCTCGCTACTAAAATCACTACCAGATTTTCTGGCAATATTCTTCTACATGAAAAAGAATCAAGATAGATTTGGAATGGATATCAATATTAGTGATTTAATGAAAGTGGCAAAAGCCTAAACAAAACTTACAGAACCAAACCCTTCACGATTTGTTCTATTTGATGCCATGTTGTAATCATAGATTGTTTTTGAATATGCTTGCAGTTCTTCTTTCATTTGATCTAAATTATCTGCCAGATAAAATCCAGGACAGTCTCCTGTGAATTGGTATGTTGCATGAACACGTGCAAGTCCCTGTTCGTTTTCAAGCCAGGATGCAAATGGATACAAATAGCACACTCCAGGCCTGTCAGGATGCATGCTACATCCACCTTCTTTATCTAAAAATCTACAAGAGATGTGGGTTCCATCTTCAGATTCTGTCTCATCTGTTTTTCTTTTTAGATTAATTGTAGTCATTGTAGTCATTTGTCCTGATGGTCCAGGTTCAGTATATGTTACAGTGAGTGTTTCATTTTTAATAAAATCAGATGTGTTTTTGTATTTTAGTCCCTTGCCAATTGTGATTAAATCATCAGATGTTAATGGTAGTCTTCCTTGTCTATCACAACAGTTGTGACAGTCAGGCCAAAAGCATTTCCATAAAATGTATTTTTTCTCAGAGACAAGATATGGTACATGAAACACCACATCTTTGACTTTGATTGCATAGTCTGAGACATTGGTAATTTTTCCCAACACGAATTTACGTATTATTGGGTCTACATCCCAATCTTTTTCCAATAGATTTAATGATTCTTCAATTTCAGTTTGAGACAACTATCAAGTTATAACATCTCAGACAGTTGTTATTAATGTTGAGTGAAAAAGGTAAATACGCAACAGCTACTGAAAACAGAAGATTTGTGTGGGCAGAAATTATTTGGCCATTAATTTTAGAAATAAATGATGTGATATTTACTCTACAACAATTTCAAAATAAAAGACAAAGAGTGTGTGAGAGAAAAAATATTTCAATAAACATCCCATCAAGAGGATTAGCGTCATTATTACAAAGAGGAATTATAGTTAAAGAAAATAATGTCTATTCAATTCATTACAAGTTAATTCCGTACATGCGATTAAAAGCAACATGTGATTATGCAACTGCAATACATGAAGTACGAATAAAATAACCACAGCAAATCATTATATTCTAAAACACCAGAATTTGTTGCAGGTAGCCCGATAGTCTAGTGGTCAAGGATTCTGCCCTCTGGATCTCAAGAGTGGATAGGCGGGGACGGCAGTTCGAATCTGCCTCGGGCTACTGTGAAAATATTTTTTAAAAATTCTATCTTGATGCTTGTGCTATTCGCTCTAATTCATGTTTCTTCTTTACAGAAGGAGCATTGGAATCATTATTTGCTGCAAGCATTAATTGTTCTGCCATGTGTTCTTCAATTGGTTTTGGATTTGAAAATGTTGCCTCTTTGATTGCATCAGCGATAAATTTCAAAGCCATGTCAACTCTTCTAATCGGGGCCACATCAACTGATACGTGATATGTGGTACCACCATAAACAATTCGAGTTGTATCCTCGTTTGGTGCAGAATTCTCTACGGCTCTAACTAAAACCTCAACTGGGTTTTGTCCAGTTTTTAGTGCAATAATATCAAATGCAGTTTTTACGGTATTGAGAACTTTGATTTTCTTTCCAGTCATTCTACCAGTGTTTTTTGCATATTTCTTTCCGAAATGCATTGTCTTGTTGATTAATCTCTCAACAATGTTAACATCTGCTTTATTGAATCGTTTTAGTGCAGAACGACCAAAAGTATAAGGAAGAATTTGTTTTCTTAATGAAATTGCAGTCTTTAATCCAGGATCTTTTATTTCAATATCAGATAAATCCCATTTTCTAAATAATAATAGATTTTTAGTTTCAGCCATTTCTATCTCCTTGGTTTCTCCTTCTTTCCAATTACTAGTTCATGAAGTGATGTACCATTAACTTTGAAAACTTTGAATCTAACTCCAGGAATATCGCCCATTGCACCACCTTGTGTTGCACCCATTCCTTGAATATGAACCTCATCGTGTTCATCAATGAAATTCATTGCACCGTCTCGTGGCAAAAATGCTGTAACTGTTTTACCGTTTTTAATTAATTGAACACGAACACATTTTCTAATTGCAGAGTTTGGTTGTTTTGCAGCAATACCAACTTTTTCTAAAACAATTCCTCGTCCTTGTGGTGCACCTCCAAGTGGATCTGATTTTTTATCAATTCCAAGTTTTCTTCGTTTGTAAGTAGAAATTGCCCAACGCTGTTTTTTCTTTTTCTCAGTTAGTACTCTGCCTGCAAATAATCCTAGTGGTGATTTTCTCAACTTTTACAGCTCCATTGCTGCCCGCTCAGGGCTATTAATTAATACACTTGCAATACCAAAATATCTTTTTGCAAGGAGTCTTGCTTTTTCTGCATTTCTTCCTTCTCGTCCTACAACGATTCCTTTCTTTCTTGGGTCTACCAAAATAATTGCCTGTTTTGACCCATCTGGTCGGGTATTTATTTTAACTTCAGAGATTAGTTTTGAATTAAGTAAACTAGACAAAAATGCTGCTGGATCTTCATTATATTCTACCAATTCCACATTTCTCTTGATAATATTTTGTAATGATTTGATATGCATTCCACCTTTACCAATTGCTAGTCCCATTTTTCCATTATTTACTACAAAAATTACTCTATCTTGTTTTTCATCTTCAATACAATCACGTGCAGTAGCACCAGTGACATTTTGGAAAAGTGACATCAAACGCATTTGATCTGTTGTAAGCTTAATTGATTGTGTCATAAGATATCCGGATTATCTCCAACAAGAAAAGTCTCATTTAAATCTACATTTAAGGAAATTCTAATCATTTGTTTTCTCAGCTTCTGTGTCTTTTAAAATTGATTTGATGTTTGCATCGTCAATTGATGTAAATGAAATTGTTGAAATTCTAAATTGTAAGCCACATAATCTACCCAATGCGACTGAAGTTCCCTGAAAGTTAACTAGGGGTATTTTTTCTTTTTTTGCATCTGATTCAATTTTCTCAAACATTTCTTTTTTTACTGATTGAGATAACACTATTAGCTTGGAATTTTTTATAGAGTTTAAAACTTGTTTAGAGCCCATTGTTAATCTATCCTCTTTACGGGCATCCTTCAATGATTTTTCAAGTATCTTAACTACCATTCCTTAAGTCGATCGTCTTCGTAGGGCTTTATAGGTTTATGGAAGATTTACGGATATTACAACTAAAAAATTAGTTTAGAAAATTAAAAAAATTACCAAAAGAAGAAAATACAGAATTTATTTGTTCAAAAAAATTCATTGGTTTTTGTTTTTCATTATTAGTTGGTATAGTTTTTTCAATAACTGGTTCAGTGTAAATAATATTTTTACTAGTTGATTCATCAACTAAAAAATTTGCAGTTTCTAGATTTTTTTGAATGGTAATTGAATTAGGGTTTTCATCTAAAATTTCCATATACAATAAAATTGCATCATCAAGATTTCCCAAAGTGGCAAGAGCGTTTGCCTTGTTATTTTTAGCAGGTAAAAAAGTTGAATCAATTTCTAGTGCCAAATCATAGTAAAAAATCGCCTTAGTGAAATCACCCAATTTACCTATTGCAGAGCCTGTGTTTACAAGAATTTCCACATCATTTGGATCTTTTTTCAAAGAGTCTTTGAAAAAATTCAAAGAGTCATCAAAGTTACATAACCGATACAATGCAGGTCCCATTCCATCATAGTATGAAATCATATCAACAAAATTACTTGAATCACATTCTAAATTAATGTGGTTAAGAATTTTCCCCAACTCTACATCTTCAATAGAGAGATTGTTTTGTTTTTTAATTTCTGTTGATGGTAAATTGATTTCTAAATTATTTTCCACACCAATCATTTTTGTATTAATAATTTCAGAGGGGTTTGTTTTCTCATCTGACTCATCAGCATTCTTTGGAATTATAGAGTCATCAGAAATTATAGTTTCATTTTCTATAGTTTCATGGTTAATTTCCTCATCAATTATTTCATCATCAGGTAAATCACCAACATTAGAAATAATTTCATCAGATGTATCTACAATATTTTCATCCAGTGTTTCATTAACATCTACAATTTCTTCATCAGAAATTATTTCCTTTGATACTTTGGAGTATTCAAAAAAAGATACAGTCTCAGATTCTGCATAGTGTGCTTTAACTGAATACATTCCTTCTGTTCTAAAATTCACTCCATCTTTAACAAGAAAACTTGTGGAGAATTCTAAATCAGAATTTACATTTCCAAAATAAAATCCAATAGGCATTCCAAAAGGATCGTAGATTCCAATTAGTACAGTTGGTGAATCAAATGATGAAACAAGTCCCGAAATTTTTACAATATCAGAATTAGTGTACTGTTGTTTTTCAGTATACAAAAGAAGGATTTCAGGTGTACTCACAGATTCAATAATTAATTCAGGTTCAGTTGATTGAATTTCAAAGTAATAGTTTTGAGTGATTTGGCCATACTCAAACTTTATTGTATATTCTCCAGTTTTTTCATAAAATGGTGAGTCAATGGAGATTGATTTACCAAATGTCTGACTAGAAATTTCTAAATTATATGCTGATAAAATTTTCCCATCAGGGTCATACACACTCATGGCAATTATCGGCATACCAAAATCAATTATCTCACCTGAAATCAATATAGTGTCACCAAGTTCTGGTTGTTCATTATCAATAGATACAACAAATGAATCAGCAAAAATTGGTGTAAAGAGTACTGGAGATAGGACACTTAGTACAAACAATATTCCTAGTATGTATCTCAACATATTGCAAAATCATAATTTTGTATTTAATAAATACGTAGGAATGATACTTATTGAAAAATCATTAGAAAATTTAAAATTTCTATTTTTTATCATTAGGCAAAGAGATTAGTAGAACATTATCTCCACGCAATAAAATTTTTCCAAGTTTTTTTGGAGTACTTTCAGTGACATCTTCTGCATCCTCAAGGGTTAGATTCATGTGAATATCAAAGTCTTTGAGAATTCCTTGAAGAGATGTTTTATTTCTTAATCGAAGTAAAACTACTTTATCTCGATTATTTTTCATTAATGTTGAAATTTCATCTGCCATAATTATTACCCTAAAAATTATTACTCCTTTTTCTTTTTGCTTACTTGCATGTAAAGATCAACTGTACCACTTCCAATTGGAATGTTACTACCAACAATTACGTTTTCAGTAATTCCTAAAAGTTGTTCAACTTCACCAGCTAGTGCTGCATGAGCAAGGGTTGGGACTGTAATCTCAAAGGCTGCTCGGGCAAGAACACTGTTCTTGGAACCAGCAATACCGTGTCTGCCGATTTGTTGCATGTATCCTCTAGAACACATCAAATCAGATACCAACATGATGTATCTATTATCAACTTCTAATCCTTGGTCACCCAAGGTATGGTTTAGTTCGTTAATCAAAGCATTTCTTGCAGCCTCTATTCCCAGAGTTCCTGCAATCTCAAAGACGTTGTTTGTTCTGACATTCTCTTTATCAATTCCTTGTACTTCAAGAACTTTGGCAATGTTTGAACCAGTGGTCTGAATTACCCATTCATCATCTTTTTGAACTAGAGTTACTCGTTCAATATCTGGAACGCCTTTAACAGTAGTGTTTAGAACCTTATTTCTAATTGCAATAGCTGTTGCAGTGTCTGATTCCTCAACTAGATTTAGTGTGATTAATTCGCCCACAGTCTCCATTTTGAATTTCTTATTTGATGCGAGTGCATTTTCTACATCAGCAACACTGCAGCCTCTCTCTCGTAATCTATTTTCACTTAGAATTAATTTAATATTTGTAGAATAATCAGTTTCACTATCAATAATTAATGCACTAACTTTGGTTTGCAAAATATTTCTTGCAACCTCGATTGCTTTTTCTCGAGATTTTTTCAAATCGGCTTGAAGGTAAATATCCATAGTTGGGGTTACTGGTTTCTTTCGTGCATCAACTAGTTCAATTAATCTTGGAAGACCCAATGTAACGTTTCTTTCTTTAATTCCTGCAAAGTGGAATGTTCTCAATGTCATCTGAGTACCAGGTTCACCAATTGATTGTGCAGTAACAATTCCAACTGCTTGACCAGGTTCTACTTGGGCTTTGTTGTATAGTGCTAATCCTTTCTTGCAAACAATTTCTACACCGGCTTTACTGAGAGTGGATTTTTGTAATGCTTCAGTTAAATTATTTGTTAATCTTGGATTAAATGTTTTAGTGTATTTTTTAGTCAAAGTTTCAATTTCTTCTTTTGTTGCTTTCTTTCCTGAATCAATCATAGATTGGGATTCTGCCAATCTAACACTGTTAAATGCCTCACCGTGATCACTTTTTGCCACATCGATTCCATCCTCACCATAAAGGAATTGAACAATGTGTCCGTGTGGATCTCTAACTGTACCATCATATTCTAATCTAATGTGCTCTAATGCGTTAATCAATCTACGTTGCATGTAACCACTTTGTTGTGTTCTAACTGCAGTATCTACTAGTCCTTCACGACCACCCATTGCATGAAAAAAGAATTCCAATGTAGTAAGACCTGTTCTGTAATTCGATTTTACAAATCCATGAGCATCAGGGTTAGGGTCATTTTCTTTATAGTGTGTTAATGAACGATTATTGAAACCAGTATTCATTCTATCTCCTCTTCTTGATTGTTGTCCTAGTGCTCCTGCCATCTGACCCACATTAAGTGCTGAACCCCTTGCACCAGTTGTTGCCATAATTTTTCCAGCATTAGAATCATCAAGGGATGAATTTGCAGTAGCGCCTGCTTTCTCTCTTGCTTTTCCTAGTTCATTGACAATGTATGCCTCAAGAGCTTCATCTGCCTTCATACCTCTTGTGAGTTTGAGGGTTCCTTTCTCATGTTGTTTAGTTAAATCAGCTACAACGCCATAGGTTGCTTTAATGTCATCAATGATTTGTTGCTCACTCTTTTCAGGTACTTCAAGATCACCATAACCATAACTAAAACCATAATGAGTGATGAATTGTTTTACCATAATTAGAATAGAGTTTAGGAAATCCTTTCCAGTTTGATTACCATAGTCTTTTGTAATTCTATGCAAAACACTTTCTGGCTCTTCTGCACCAATTGAGGTTTTGTCAATTACACCGCTGATTAGTTCACCGTTTTTAATTACAACGTCTTTTTCTTTTCCGCCAGTTCCCTTTGACCATTTTGATGTTAGAACATAGTTGAAGTCTTTAGGTAAGAATAATGAGAATAATTGTTTTCCAGTGTATGCAGGACCATCTTTAGTTTTGGTACCAGGTTTTGGAAGTACACCCAAATAATTTCCAAGCATTGCAAGATTTGAGAATTCTTGTACAGTTAGTGTTGTGTCATCTTTAGTTAAGAGATAAGCACCGGTAACAAAGTCTCTTAGTGCACCAATAATTGGGCCACCATATCTTGGAGAAATTAATTGATCCTGAACTCTCATTAGTAGAATAGCTTCTGCACGTGCTTCCTCACTCTGAGGAACGTGAAGGTTCATCTCATCACCATCAAAGTCTGCGTTGTATGGAGGACAAACTGATGGGTGTAATCTGAATGTTTTACCTGGAAGAACATGGACATAGTGAGCCATGATTGACATTTGGTGCAGTGATGGTTGCCTATTAAACATAACAATATCACCATCAGACAAGTGTCGCTCAATGAGATATCCATTCTCAAGTGTTTCAGCAATAGTAGAACGGTCTTCTACGAAATCTAGTCTAATTTTTACGCCATCAGGTCTTACAATATAATTTACACCAGGGAATATTTCAGGTCCATTAATTACTAATTTTCTCATTCGCTCAATGTTCCACTCAGTAACAATTTCAGGAATAGTTAGTTTCATGGCAACTACTTGAGGAACACCAACTTCAGATAAATCCAGATTTGGATCAGGTGAGATTACAGTACGACTAGAAAAGTCAACTCTCTTTCCAGATAGGGATCCTCTAAATCGTCCCTCTTTTCCTTTGAGTCTTTGAGTTAAGGTTTTGAGTGGACGGCCAGAGCGATGATGAGCTTGTGGAATTCCTGAAACTTCATTATCAAAATATGTGGTTGTATGGTATTGTAACAAGTCAACTAAATCTTGAACAATTAATGGAGGAGTTCCTGCATCTTTACTTTCTTTTAGTCTTTGATTAACTCGGATAATATCTACCATTTTGTGTGTCAAATCATCTTCTGAACGGATTCCAGTCTCCAAAATAATTGATGGTCTTACAGTTACTGGAGGAACTGGAAATGCTTGAAGAATAAACCACTCTGGTCTTGCTGTGATTGGATCGTAATTTAGTAATTTTAAGTCTTCATCAAGGATTTGTGTAAATCTTTCTCTAATTGTAATTGGTAATAATCGATGCTCGCCAATTTCTGTTTTCTCTACAAAGATTGTTGGTTTTGTAAAGATTAATTCGTATTGTGCTTTTCCGCAATGAGGACATTCTTTGGCTTTTTTAGCTTTTTCAATAATTTGTTCTGGAATACGTTTTTGTGAAACTATGGTGTATGCAGCTTTTTTATCTTTAATAGCTTTGAAAGTATCTAAATCTTCTTGAGGAACTTTGAGTCTTGCACAAGAACGACATGTTGATTGTAAGAGTTTGTAGATATTATCAATAAATGCAATATGCAAAATTGGTTCTGCTAGTTCTAAATGTCCAAAGTGTCCAGGACATCTTGCAGCAGTATTTCCACAAGTTAGACATTTTTGTCCAGGCTCAAGTGTACCCAGTCTGCCATCCATAAGACCTCCTTGCACAGCCATTCCGTCTTCATCATAAGTTTCAGGTGCCGTAATTTCTGCAACAGAGTATTTTCTAATTTCAGTTGGAGACCAGATTGAGAATCTGATTGCGTCAATTGCTTTGATTGCTTGAACAGACATTAGATTTTCTCCTTTATCATTAATCTTGGGGCAATGTTAAGACTCTGCATTTCTTGTAGTAATAATTTGAATGCATAAGCTACTGATACTGAAGAAACTTTTGCTTTATCACCACAAACTCTACAAATGTATTTTCGTTGTTTAACATCATGATATGCTACAAGACCACATCGCTCACAAACAAAGATATCTGATTTATCAGATTCATCAAGTAATCTATCTTTTAGAATCATTGAAGCACCATATGCAATTAAACAGTCTCTCTCCATTTCACCAAATCTTAATCCACCACCTCGTGCTCTTCCTTCAGTTGGTTGTTTAGTTAACATCTGAACTTGTCCACGTGCTCTTGCATGAATTTTATCAGCTACCATGTGGTGAAGTTTTTGATAATATACCACACCAATAAAGACCTCAACTGGAAATGCTTTTCCAGAACGTCCATCATACATTATTTCTTTACCAGAATATTTGAAATCGTGTGCATCCATTACTTCTTTTACCTCATCCATTTTTTCTCCAACAAATGCAGAACCATCAAATCGTTTTCCACGGAATGCTGCAGCTTTGCCACAGATTGATTCCATCATCATTCCAACAGTCATTCTAGATGGGAATGCATGAGGATTAATCAAAACATCAGGGGACATGCCTTCTGCAGTGTATGGTAAGTCTTCGGCTTTTGCAAGCATTCCAAGAATTCCTTTTTGTCCGTGTCTTGATGCAAATTTATCACCAATTTCAGGAATTCTCATATCTCTTGCACGAACTTTGTACATTTTTCCACCTTCATTTGATTGAGTCATAACAATAGTATCAATTACACCACTTTCAGATGGTCTTACACCAATTGAGGTATCTCGTCTGTAAGGACCAGTTGATTCAAACTCTCTATATTCCTCCATGAATCGTGGAGGACTAGTTTTTCCAATTAGGATATCACCACCCTTTATTTTGGATTCAGATGCAACAATTCCATCATCTTCAAGTAGTCGGTATGCACGCTCACCCTTGTAACCTCGGATATTATCCTCAGCGTTTGGAATCATAAATTCGTCACGCATTCCACCAGGGTATTGTTTTGCTTCAGCATCATAAATTCTAAAAAAGAATGTTCTACCAAGACCTCTATCAACTGAGGCTTGACTGAGAACGATTGCATCCTCAATGTTGTAACCATCAAATGGTAATACTGCAACAATGCAGTTCTGACCTGCAGGTCTGTCTTCTAATCCTAAAAGTTTCATAGCTTTGGTATTTACAATTGGAACTTGTGGGTATAGCATCAAGTGTTGTCTCACATAGGTACTAGTATTCATCATTGGTGTTGAGAATCCTAAACTTTGTTTTGCCATTGCAGATTCGTATGTATTTCTTGGAGATTGATTATGTTCAGGATATGGAATGATTGATGCACCTGCTCCTAAAATTGCTGGAGGGAATACTTCAAGGTGAGTATGTTTCTTTGAATCTTTTTCATCTAGTGCAATGTAACAATTTTCTTCCTCGTTTGCATCAATTGTTTCTAAAACACCCATTCTCAACAAGTCAGTCCAAGAAACTAATTTCTTGGAAATTTTATCTAACAATTCTGATGTAAGTAATGGTTTGTTATCTTTGATAATTATTAGTGGTCGTAAAACTCGTCCGGCATTACAATTAACATATAGTCTTCGAGTTGAGCCTTCGATATCTGATTTATGAAATGATATTCCAACGTGTGGATGAATCTTTGAGTCTCGTCTAAGTTCTCTTAGGGATAATGCTAGTTCCGCACCATCTTTGTAATATCCAATTAAACGTCCATCAACAAATATTCTAGTTCCATCTTTTTTCAAATCTTCTTTGGCATCAAAAAAGTGTACAGTTCCAAGATCAAAGAGCTTTTCAACTATTTCCTCCGATGGTATATTTATTGAGATAATTCCAGATAATGCCAAATTCTTTACCAAACCACAGTTAGAACCTTCAGGGGTCTCACTTGGGCAGATTCTACCAAAGTGAGTTGAATGTAAATCTCTTGCCTCAAAGTTTGGCTGCGTTCTACTGAGTGGGGATTGAATTCGTCTAAGATGACTAATTGTAGAGAGGTAATTTGTTCTATCAAGTAATTGAGTAACACCGACTCTGCCCCGTCCCCAGTTTCCAGTAGCAATAGCATTGTTTAGTTTATCAGTAATAATTCCGGGTCTAATTGCTGCAGCAACTGCATTAATTCCTCGTTTTTGACCTGATCTTTCTAATTGGTATTTCATGTCTCGAACCAAATTTCTAAATGCAGTTCTAAACAAGTCTGCTAACATTTGTCCTGCAAATTTGATCACTTTATTTCCATAATGATCCTTGTCATCAGGTTTAATCCAACCAAGTTTTAGTTCTAGTAATTTACAAGCAGCCTCACCCAAAAATTGAGCTTTTTCTTTTCTATTCTCAGGATGCTTACCCAAGTGAGGTAAGAGTCCCCAATCAAGTAAAGTCTCTGCACGTTTTATCTGAAATTCTTCTAACATTCCAGGTGCAATTCTTTTACTGATGTAGACTACTGCATCTTTTGCAGTTGGTACATCACCTGCTTTCTCAAATGATCCTTCCAATTCATCTTGAAGGTCATCTACTAGGGAAACTGCTGCTGCAATTTCTCTATCAGATTCTAATCCAAGTGCTCTCATTAATGTAACAACAGGAATATCAACAGGGGAACCAGGAATTCTTGCAACAATTAATCCATCATTTTTCATGACAAGTTCTAGTTTTGCACGATACCCAACAATTGAAGAATATACTTTAGCTTTGAAAACAATGTTGCCACCTACTTTTTCTCTATCTACAATAATTTTGTTGTAAGAGAGATCTTCTAATCCAACTATAACTCTCTCAGAACCATTAATGATAAAATATCCACCAGGATCATTTTGATCCTCACCATGTTCAATTAATTTTTGAGTAGAGAAATTATGTAAAATACATGCATTAGATTTTGCCATAACTGGTACATCGCCAATATGAACAAATCTTGATTCCAAAATTTTTCCATCTTCAATAACACTTGCCTCCATCATTACAGGTGCAGAATATGAAACATTTCTCAAACGAGCCTCAGCTGGTGTAATGTGAGTAATAGAACCATCAAGTTCCATCATTCGTGGTTGTTGAAGTTTGACTTTTCCTAGTTGAATTTTGTATGGATATTCAGCATTTTCAATATCAATTTGTCCAACTTCATTAATTATACTTTGGAGTCCTCGTTCTAAAAATTCATCAAATGAATTGAGATGTTGACGTGCAATACCTTCACGTTTTAGAATATCTTGAATTACTGGCCAGCGTTTTATTGAAGGATGTACCATTTAGACTTCCACCACATATCGATAGTAAAGGCTAGTTCCAGCAGTTGGACTGTCTCTAGTAATTTTTATCATATCACCAGGTTTTATTCCAAGTCCCAAAATTGCAGGATCGTTTACAAAAATTAATGGTAATTCAGTTGGTTTACAATTGTATTTTTTTAAAACTTCTTCAGCTTCTGCTTTAGAAATGATTTCATGTTTTGGTACATAGATATGATTAGGTACTAGGACTTGATTTTTCTTAATTGCCATCTACGAGACCTCCAGACACAACATTAACTGTAATTGTAAATAATGCACACAAACTGTCAAAAATTCACGCTCAGGTTAATATATATCTAATCTGAAATTCGGCAACAAACAATGATTTTTCTACTTTGTCAACATAATTTTTCACAACCTTAAATAGTAGAAATCTGGGCGTAAAACTAATGAAATCACATTTGACGGTGTTTGCCTTAACTGCAATCTTAATTGTAAGTATTGGTATGGCACCAGCATTTGGACAACTCACAAATGAATCGATTGTTGTTACTACAGACAAAGCATCCTATTCAGAGGGTGAAACAATTGTAATAACAGGTGAAGTAAGAGACTTGTATTCTGGAACTCCAGTAAGTGTTATTGTTAAAGCTCCTAATGGGAACTTGGTATCAATTGCACAAATAGACGTTGGTGCGGATAAAAAATTCAGTACTGAAATGACTGCAGGAGGAGCACTAATGAAATCAGAAGGTGCATACATAGTTACAGCTCAATACGGAACCGTAAATCGATCAGCTGAAACAACATTTGAATTTGGAGGAGCTGCAACAACTACAACTCCACCAGATGAAGATGGATCCATGGTATCTGATACTATGGTTTCAATGGGAGATGGTAATGGCTCAATAGGCTATGAGATTACAGGTGGACAATTACTAAGTATTACACCTGATGTGGATGCAAATTCACTGATAGTCGGTATTGATGCTACAAGTGATGGTTCACTTACATTAACAATTCCTAGATCAGTAGCAGATGCATTACTTGAAACAGGTGAAGATGATGAGTTCTTTGTTTTAGTTGACGGAGAAGAAGTTGACTTTAGTGAAGATGTTACATCAACAGATAGAACACTCACCATAGCATTTCAAGCAGGATCTGAAGAGATCGAAATAATCGGCACATTTGTAGTTCCAGAATTTGGTACAATCGCAGCCATGATTCTAGCAGTAGCAATTGTTTCAATAATTGCAGTATCTGCAAAATCAAGACTTAGCATTATGCCAAGATACTAAAATTACAACTTTTTTTCATTTTTTAAATATACATAAATACAGAGATATATGATTTCAAATAGGATGAATTTTAAACGTTCTACGACATCAATGGCAATTGCCCTAATGGTATTGTCATTAATCTCAGTGACTGCAATTCAACAAGATGCTTTTGCTCAAAGAAGCCAAGGAATCTCAATTACAGCCACAGCTGACAAAGGTTCAGACACCATTATGATAATGGGTGAAACAATTTCAAATATTACAGATGTTACATTTAGAGTTACATCTCCAAGTGGAAATAATGTAGTGGCTATTGGTCAAATTTCACCAGTTAATGGAAGTTTTGATTTAGAGTTAAAAATAGGTCAAATGTGGAGTGAAGATGGATTTTATACAATTACTGCTATGCAGTCTGTTGTACAAAATTCATTGTATACTTTGAATGTTGAAGTTGAAGTGATAAATGGAATGGTAGCAAGTAATACTTCTGTAACTGAATCTAATTTAGAAACAGGTATTCTCGGATATTCAGAACCAAAAGACACTAGAGATAGAGGACTTGAAATTAATGCAGAAGCTGAAATGGGTTCAGACATGATTGAAATCACAGGTATGACAGACAGATTAGGTACAGATGTTACATTAACTGTAGTTGCACCAAATGGAAATATTGTATCCATTGATCAAGTATCACCAGCACTTAATGGTGAATTTACTTCCGTGATTACAACAGGTGGACCACTATGGAAGCAAGATGGATTCTATACTGTAACTGCAAAACAATTTAATGATTTTGCATATACTGCTTCAACTGAAGTAGATATCAAAGACGGTCTTGTAGTACCAGAATTTGGTACAATCGCAGCAATGATTCTAGCAGTAGCAATTATTTCAATAATTGCAGTATCTGCAAAATCAAGACTTAGCATTATGCCAAGATACTAAAATTACAACTTTTTTTCATTTTTTAAATATACATAAATAGAGACATGTGCAAATCGCAGCAAGATGAACAATCGTACGATGTTTACACTACTAGTCTTTTTGACGGCAGTCAGTACTATAACTATGTCATCAGCATATGCTGAAGAATACAAACCAGGTGCTGTAATTCAATCTTTGGAAGAAGCAAGAATGACAGCAAATGAAATGTTGCTTCAAGATCTTCCAGTATCTATATGGACAGATAAAACAGATTATGCTCATAATGAAATGATTATGGTAACAGGCCAAGTAGCAAATGTAGCTTCTGGATTTCCAGTTACAATTACTGTTGTTAGTCCTCTAAACTCCATTGTTACAATTGATCAACTCACTGTAGCAGATGATGGAAGTTTTGAGACAACACTAAACACAGCAGGTAACTTATGGAAATACGATGGTACCTACACCATTAAAGCAAACTATGGAAGTGCTGAAAAAAGTAACAGTGCTAAAGTGGTACTAAGTGGTGGAGTTGACTATATACCAAATTACTCAACACCAACAACAACACCAGACATACAGTGTGGTGCTAATGAATTAACTGCAAGTGGTCAATGTGTACCATTTAGCATTTCAGGTGGAGAAGTAACTAGTACAACTATCAATGCAGGTGATAATGGTTCAATTATCATTAGTATCAACGCCGAAAATGACGGAACATTAACAGTAACCCCATCAAAAACAACAGCAAAAGGTATCTTCATGGTACTAGTTGATGGAGAAGAATGTAATGAGCCAGAATGTGAAATTGTTGGAAACAAAGTAACAGTCATGTTCCAAGCAGGCGCTGAGACAATTGAAATAGTTGGTACCCATGTAGTTCCAGAATTTGGTACAATCGCAGCCATGATTCTAGCAGTAGCAATTGTTTCAATAATTGCAGTATCTGCAAAATCAAGACTTAGCATTATGCCAAGATACTAAAATTACAACTTTTTTTTCATTTTTTAATAGTAAAGGAAATATACAAACATGCATGAAATATTTTTATGAGTTCTAAAATTTTTTATAGCATTATATTTTTACTAGTAATTTCAGCTGGTTCAGTTTTTGCACAAGAATCTCTAATTTCTGTTCAAACAGATGACAAAAATTATGATGAAGGAGATACCGTTGTTATTTCAGGACAAGTAACTACAGTAATTGGGAATACTCCAATCACACTACAACTATTCACTGAAGGAAATCTAGTGGAGATAGCACAAATCACAGTAGCACAAGATGGAACTTATTCACATACAGTACTTGCAGAAGGTCCATTATGGAAAAAACAAGGTCAGTACATAGCTAGAGTATCATATGGAACAGGAAATATCGCAGAAGTTGAATTTAGTTACATACCCGCATCAGAAGCAGTTGTAAATACAGAAATTTTTGATGTGAATGCTGGAAATAAAGGAACATTTGATGTAGAGTATTCTATCAAAGGCGGTACAGTTAAAGACATTATAGTTAATTCAAATAATTTTGCACTTGAGATACTAATTGATACAGTTGATGATGGGTCCATTACATTAGATATGCCCAGAGAATTCATCGGTGCTGAAAAACAAGATGGGAAAGATGAGATGTTTATTATTTTAATTGATGGGATAAATGTGGCATATGAAGAATCAGCAGTATTTTCAGAATCAAGAGTGATAACAATAAATTTTGAAGAAGATGATTCAAAAATTGAAATTATTGGGACATTTGTAGTTCCAGAATTTGGCACTATAGTGATGATGATTTTAATGATAAGTATTATGACAACAATTATCATTACTAGAAACAAATTTCAAATAAAAATTTAATTATCAAAAGTGAAAGAATATTTTTCTTTAAAAGGTGAAACTGATCTTAGTTCTTGAATTATTTCTTTTAGAGAATCAACTGTTTGCTCTATTTCTTTCTCATCATTGAATATTCCCATAGTTAATCGTAAAGAGCCAGTAATTTGTTCAAGTGAAAATCCCATTGATTCTAAAACATGTGAAGCTTTTTGAGTATTAACAGAGCATGCAGAACCAGTTGATGCTGCAATTCCATATTCATCGAGTTTGATTATTAGATCTTCCCCATTGACTCCAAGAAATGTAAAATGGGCGTTGTTTGGTAATCTAGATTTGGAATGACCATTTAATGTGACTTTAGGAATTTCATTAAATATTTTTTTAACTAGAATATCTCGAAGTTTTTTTGTATGAGAAATATTTTCAGAAAGATTATTTTGTGCAATCTCACATGCTTTTCCAAATCCCACAATATTTGCAACATTTTCAGTTCCAGAACGCAATCCATGTTCCTGACCACCACCTAAAATGACAGGATCAATGGAGATACCATTTTTGATGTATAATGCGCCTATTCCTTTAGGACCATAAAGTTTGTGAGAAGAGATAGACAGTAAATCTATGCCTAATTCCTTGACATTAATAGGGACTTTACCAACTGCTTGGACTGCATCAGTATGAAAAAGTACATTATGTTTTGAGCAAATTTTAGCAATTTCAGATATTGGCTGAATTGTACCAACCTCATTATTTCCAAACATTATTGAAACTAGACAAGTTTTTTCAGAAATTGTATTTTCAATATCTACAGGGTTAATCATTCCAAAACTATCAACAGAGATGTAATCTATATCAAATCCATTTTTAGATAATTTTTTACATGGTTCTAAAATTGCATCATGTTCAATTAAAGATGTAATAATTTTACTGGAGGGATTTTTCATTGCAATGCCATTTAATGCAGTATTATTTGATTCAGTACCTCCAGATGTAATTAAAATTTCAGAAGGATCAGCATTAATTAATAATGCAATTTGCTTTCTTGCTTTTTCAATTGCTTTATGGGCCAATCTACCATATCGATGAATAGATGATGGATTACCATATTGTTCTTTAAGATATGGAAGCATTACATCTAATACGTCATCATGAATTTTTGTAGATGCTGCATTATCCAGATAAATCAATCTGTGATCACATTAATTTTTCCTGGTTTATACCCTTCTTGATCAATTTCAACGGTTCTAAATCCAATCATGTTTAATTTCTCAGTAATTTGTTTTAAAATTTTAGTATCAAATACAGAAATCATTTCTTTGTCAACTTCAATTTTTGCAGAACCATCATAATCACGTACTCGAACTTGTTTTACATTAGTTAATTGTTTTACAATTGTCTCACCGAGTTCTATTCTAGTTAATCTTTCAGCAGTTACTCTTTGGCCCCAAGGAATTCGGGATGCAAGACAAGAATTTGATGGTTTATCAAATACAGATAGCCCAACAGATTTTGCAGTATCCCTAATTTCTGATTTTGAGAAATTAGTGTCTACCAAGGGACTTTGAATGCCGTTTTGCTTTAATGCCTTAATTCCAGGCCTATAATCACCCAAATCATCAAGATTAGTGCCATCAACAATAATTTTGATATTATGTTTTTTAGCTAATTCGATTAAATGATCACCTAATTCCAGTCTACAATGAAAACATCGATTAGAATCATTTTTTGTAAATTCTGGATTTTCAAGTTCATCATAATCAAGTAAAAGTTGTTTAATTCCAATCTCAGAGCAAATTTGTTTTGAGGTTTGTAGTTCTTCTACAGATAATGTTTTGTAATCAGCAGTAACAGCAATTGCAGAATTTCCTAATGTTTGATATGCAGCATATGCAACAAGTGCACTATCAACACCACCAGACAATGCAATCATTACTTTATTTTTATCCTCAAACCAATTTTCTAGTTCATCAAGTTTACTCATTACAAATTCTCCAATTTTTCAATTTCTTTTCTCAATAATGAGTCAGTTTCTTTAATTGATTTATTAATTAAATTTGAAATGTTTTTCAAATCATCAAATTCTATTTTAAAATCAATTTTTCCTTTAAATGATGATTTTTTGTAGTGTACTTGAAATGATTGTCCATCTAAAATTAAAGAAATCTCATGAATTGAACGTGGGACAATAAATCTATTTGATTCAGAGATTCTCACCCCCAAAGTACCAGTTTCAAGTACTAGTGTATCAACTAATTCATCCACATGTTCATCATTGCAAATAACTGATACAAGATTTGTAGGTCGGCCTTTCTTTGTAATTCCATGATAAATTGAAACGTCTTTAGCACCTTTGTCCATTAATTTTTCAATTAGATGACCCAATATTTCTCCAGAAACATCATCAACGTTTGTTTCAAGTATTTTTACAGTGTCAATCTCAAAATTGTTTTCAGTGCCTCTAACAATTTTTAAAACATTTGAAAAAGAATCAAACTCTTTTTGTCCTGCACCATAACCAATAGAGTCAATCTTCATTGAAGGGTAAAAATCAATGGCATTGTTTGTCAAAGATGTCAAAATACAGGCGCCAGTTGGAGTGGTGAGTTCTTCATTTGCGTTATTTCCTTTAATTTTTAAATCAGAATTCTTGAAAATCTCAAGAATGGCACTTGCAGGATTAGACATGGTCCCATGAGAAAAAGTCACGGTACCACCCCCCACAGAAATAGGTAAACATAGAATTTTCTCATCAAATAATTTCAAATTATCCAAGGCAATGGTTATGCCAACGATATCCACCAAAGTATCAATGCTTGAGGCTTCATGAAAATGGACAGAGTCTTCAGGAACTCCATGAATTTTTGCTTCAGAAGAAATCAAAGTATCAATACAAGATTCTGCAAAGATTTTTCCTTTATCAGAAAGTTCTAGGGCATTAACTGAATCAATGATTGCTTTTTTTATTTCAGAACCCTTTCGTTCATGTACATCTTCATTAATTTCTAAAAGTAACTGAATAGATTGAACTCCATTTTTTTGAATTTTTTGGAAATCGATTTTTTTTATAGTAGAATTTGAGAGAAATTTTTCTGATTGTTTAATGCCAGAAATTATTTTATTTTTATCAGCACCCAAATCAACCAAAGAGCAAAGAAGCATATCTCCAGATATTCCTGCAACCAAAGGATCGATCACAATTACCATGATTCAAAATCATCAAAAATGCTTATAAATTCGTCTAAAAATTAATGAATTTCATTAGATTTAATTATTGAAATTTTCGGTGAGATTCATGATTACAATTATTGGTTCTGGAAAGGTAGGTGGAGATGCTGCTTTATTTTCTGCACTAAAAAAATTAGATGATCAAATTTTGTTATTAGATGTTGTTAAAGGACTTCCACAAGGAGAAGCAATGGATATCAACCATATGTTATCAGAACAGGGAATTGATGTTGAGGTAAAAGGTTCAAATGATTATGCAGATATGAAAGGCTCAAACATTGTTGTAGTTGTTGCAGGTTCTGGAAGAAAACCAGGAATGACAAGAATGGATCTTTTGAAGATTAATGCTTCAGTTGTCAAGAGTGTTGTTGAAAATATCAAAAAATATGCTGATGACTCTATGATCATTCCAGTTACAAATCCACTTGATCCAATGGCATACGTCACATACAAAGTCTCAGGATTTGATAGGAGTAGAGTATTTGGAATGGGAGGAATGCTAGACTTGTCAAGATTCAAACAATTTATCCATGAAGCAACAGGGCATTCACGTGATTCTATCAGAGCATTAGTAATTGGAGAACATGGAGAAAATATGCTTCCATTACCAAGATTTTCATCAATATCAGGAATTCCATTATCAACTTTTCTTGCAAAAGAAAAATTAGATGAACTAGTTCAAAACACAAAACAAGTTGCAGCCAAAGTCATCGAATTAAAAGGCGCAACAGTACATGCTCCAGGAAATGCAATATCTGCAATTCTTGAGGCAGTTGTAAAAGATAGAAAACAAGTCATGCCAGTTGCAACATATCTTGATGGAGAATATGGACATTCTGATGTTACAATTGGAGTTCCAGCAGTGATTGGAAAGAAAGGTGTAGAAAAAATTATTGAACTAGACCTAAATGATGAAGAAAAACAAGTCTTTGATAAAGGGGTAGAGAGTGTAAAGGGTGCCATTTCAGGCATTGAGATCTAAGCATTTTTTTATCTAAACAAAGAAAAAAGATTATTGGAAATTCATGAGATTTTAGAATCATTAAAGAAAGGTAAAATTTCAATAAATAATGCAAAAAAACTTTTGTCACTTTATGCAATAGAGGAAATAGAAGGGATTGCAAAAATTGACATCAATAGAAGAAAAAGGAAAGGAATTCCAGAAGTAATTTTTGCAGAAACAAAAGAACTTGATGAAATTAAAAAAATTACTAAAAAAATTCTAGAGAAAACAAATTCAGTAATTATTTCAAGAATTAAAAAAGAGGATTATTCAAAAATTATGATATTTGCAAAGAGATTAAAAGTTAAAATAAAGATTGGAAAAAATTCATCATCAATATTATTATTTAAAAAACCAATAAAATTTCATGGGGGAAAAGTTGGAATTATCACAGCTGGGACGTCAGATGTTGGAGTGGCAGAAGAATCAAGGCTAATGTGTGAGGCAATGAACTGTAAATGCATTACAAGTTATGATGTAGGAGTTGCAGGAATTCAAAGAATATTTCCAGTATTAAAAAAAATGATCAAAGAAGATGTTGATTGCATCATAGTTGCTGCAGGTATGGAGGGGGCTTTAGCTACATTAGTTTCCACATTGGTAGATATTCCAATAATTGGAATTCCAATATCAGTAGGATATGGATATGGAGGAAAAGGAATCACTGCACTGGCATCAATGCTTCAAAGTTGCTCATTGGGGTTATCAGTAGTCAATATTGATAATGGAATTGCAGCAGGAAGTATTGCAGCAAATATTGCAAACAGAGCAATAAGAAAAAAATAAAATCAAAAAAGGCATTACATTAAACTCGTAAATGATATATAACATACTTTGACCAGATTGAATAATTGGCTGGCAAACGTGTTGTACTTACTGCTGATCGTAGTTTAATGACAAATTATAGAGGAAATTTTCTATATGGTTTTATTGCATGTGGACCTTATGAGGTTTTACCAGAATGGGTTTTTGATAAAGTATTTTGTCCTTCAGTAGAAACTGATCCAATTACAGGAGAAGTCAAAGTTGCACAGATAGGACTAAGAAGAATAGAGAGTTCATTGATTCAAGGGGGATACAAAAAAGAGGATGTTTTCATGGCACATCCTGAAATGTTACACAAATCCATTGGACCAGATACCAAAATTGTTGGAATTAATGTAATGGATCCATTAGGAATGGCACCAGTTACTACAACAATGTCACCTGAAAAATTATCATACATTGCAATGAAGTTTAAAAAAATGTGTGCAAGTATTATTCAACTCAAAAAGAAATATGATTTCAAAGTAGTGGTAGGAGGTAATGGAGCATGGGAGTTAGCAAAATCAGATAGAATGAAAATTCATGGAATAGATACAGTAGTTGTAGGTGAAGCTGATGAGTTAGCAGTGGATTTATTCCAAGATTTAGAGAAAGGTGATGCACCAGAACTAATGCATTGTTTTGTAAGAAATCTTGAAAATATTCCAACCATTGAAGGTCCTACAATTAATTCACTAATTGAGGCAATGAGAGGATGTGGACGAGGATGTGACTTTTGTGATGTCAATAAAAGATCAAAGAAAGATTTACCAATTGAGAGATTAAAGTACGAAGCAAAAATTAACTTAGATTATGGCTTTGATTCAATTTGGTTACATTCAGATGAAATGTTACTTTATGGCTGTGATAATAGAGATTTTATTCCAAATAGAGATGTAATTGTTGATTTATGGAAAGGACTCAAAGGATTAGGTGCAAACTTTATTGGAACTACACATATGACATTTTCTGCAGTTGCAGCAGATCCTACATTAATGGAGCAAATTGCACAGGTAAATGGACAAGATAAATCAGGAAGATGGCTTGCAACTAATTTAGGAATTGAAACAGTTTCACCAGCAATGGTAAAAAAACATCTGGGTGTTAAAACCAAACCGTTCTCAACTGAGGAATGGGGTAGTGTTGTAAGAGAAGGAGCAAAAATTCTTAATGACAATCATTGGTTCCCAGCTGCTACAATAATTATTGGATGGCCTGACGAAACACCAGATGATGTTCAGTATACAATTGATATGCTTAGTGACTTTAGAGAGATGGATTTTAGAGGATTAGTAGCACCATTATTGTATCAAGACTTTAGTGAAAGGAATTCAATGCATTTTGGAAACTTGAATGAGGCACAGTTTACATTATTTTGGAAATGTTGGGAAAATAACATGCGAGTCATCAATGATATCATTCCAATTATTCTTAGAAACAACACATATGGACCACCAATGAAAGTTTTCATGTACGGAATTCTCAGAGCAGGAACTTGGGCAATAATGAGATATCTTAGAGGGTTATGTAAAGACCTCTTTAATGGAAAAACACCTGATCAAATCATGGATAAATATGCAAGAAGTAGATCTGTGTCTGCTCCAAAAATGCAAATAAAGAAATTATAAACTTTCTATAGCAGTATCTGCTATTGTGTTTCGCTTTGGTGTTATAGAAACAAAGTATACCTTGTCTGCCCTCTCAATTGCTTCAACCTTTTTGAATGATTTTGATGCAACATCAAATTCATAAATTCCAGATTCAAGTGTACCTTTAGCATAAAGCATTAGATATGTCTCTCCAGTTGCTGGACTAAGTGGTATAAATGACATGATGTATCCTTTGTAAGAATTTACAGGCAATGTATTTTTCATTGGCGGAGCTGCTGATGCCATATACATGAAAAAATCCTCAATTGTATCAAATTCTTCATACTCAACATGCATGAAATAGAATCATGTGGTTGAATATAATAACCTACTAGAATAAGGAATTAAATTATTTTCGTGATTTGAAATGCTTGTAGGATTTAACTCCAATTAATGCAGGTGCTGCAATGTACATTCCCAAGTTTAGTAAAATTACAGAAAGTCCCAATCCTAAAACATCAGATTCTGAACCATTTTCAGCTAAAGTCATAATTGATAATGTAGAAATCATTGGTGTGATAAATACTCTAACTGCTTCTTGGAACATTGGATTTTCTCGTTCCATATCAGCAATTATTGGTGAGAATGAATAATACAATTGATTAAATCCTGTCATAAATGCAGTTCCAGATTCTGTACTCATTACAGTATTATCTCTAATTTCTCTCAAGAATTGAACTTGAGGTGCTAGTTCTGTGCCATATGCTGCAGTTGCAATCAAACAACCACCACCACTCTTTGGAGTTGGTTCTGTAGTTTTAATTACTTGACAAATTCCATCTACTAATTCAGTTCCAGATCCACATGTTGGTTCAGGTTCTGGTGTTGGTTCAGGTTCTGGTGTTGGTTCAGGTTCTGGTGTTGGTTCAGGTTCTGGTGTTGGTTCTGTTGTTGCAGAACCATCAGCAGTAAAAATAAAAGTACTTGTAATTTTTTGAGCTCCATATTTAGCACGAATTTCATAATCACCACTAGAATTCATTGTACCACCAGCTTTCAAAGAGTATGAATAATTTCCATCATTATCAGGTATCACTTGAGCAATTGTTACAATATTTCCATCAGGACTAACAACCAGGATAGTTACTGATTGTGGATAATCTGCCAGAGTTTTAATTGAACCAGAAATTATAATGCTATCACCGCTTCCATATGATGGTAAATCAGAACCAACAGATAATGGAAGAACAGAAGCTTCTTGAGCATATACTGCACCGGATAAACCATAAGATAGAATTGATATAGATAATAATGCAAATGCAAAGAAACCCATTAATCTCATTTTCATTTTGATTCATGGTTTTGAGTATTTATGTATTCAATGAAAGAAAAATTGACCTGATTATATTACAATTATACCTTTATTGACCAAGTATTGAATCGATTTTACAAAGTCTTCATCAGGAATTTTATTATCGGCCCACCATTTTGCATTATTTTTTATCCAATCAGGAATTTCTTGTTCAACTCCAGCCCCATCTGAGGATTAACAGAAATTATTCCAATATCTATTAGATGCTCAAGTCCTGAAATAAATTCTTCATCAGAAATACTATCTGATGACCACCAATTGGCATTATTTTTTATCCAATCAGGAATGTCTTCTGAAATTACAGAAAATGATAAAGTTCCAAGATTTTTACCGTTATAGGAGAGTTGAAGAAAATATGTTCCAGGTAAAGAATCAGGATTTACAGTAAAAATTGATCTATAGCTACCATTAGCACTTAGAGAAGCCCCAAAGCTTTGATTGGTTCCATCAGGATTTGTAAGAATAATAGATAAAGGAATTCCACGTTTTTGATTCTCAACACTGCCAGATAAGATAATTTCTTGAGTTAAACCAATACCAGGTAATGGAACTTTATCTTGACTTAATTTTGCTGGACTAGAAAATGAGATAGTGGTTTTTGAACTCAATAAACTGAAAATATTTTCATTTCCTGAATCATCACGTGAATCATAATAACGTGCATCAAGACTACCACCAGCAGTTGAGATTAGTTTTGAACCTGTTTTATCACAAATTTGAGAAGGCATCTTGAAAATACCCTCAAAAATTCCAGTACTTGGTCCCGTTTCAACAAGTGTAAACCCAGTTGATGCCAAGCCTCCATGTTCAACACCATTAATTGTACAACGCTTGTAACGAATGTCTTTGAGTTTTACCTCTAAGAGAATTTCCCCATCTTTTCCTACAGCATCAACATTGATGGAATTTGGATCATTAATTGTTTGGTAAATATCAATGGTGTTACTTTTCAAATTAAGATCAGAGTCCTTTAAAATAATTGTTACAGGTTGACCAAATCGAAATGTTGTTGATTCAGTAGAAACAACTCCAGAATGTGTAGGGATGTCAGATTTAATTGAAGTAATAGTATTCAAACCAACTGAATCTAAATCAAAATAAGAAATTACTATTCCTTCTTCATCAACTAGTCTATCAGTTACAATAATTTTAATTTCATCATTAATGGTTTGAATTGTTTGAATAAAATTAGGATCAAGTATGTTTAATTGATTAGTTACGGCATATTCTATAGTACCATCAAAAATAGAAGAGTTGTCTTGAGTTTCTTCTAACTCAAAACGATAAATTGAATTGTTTACACTATTTTCATTTTGTAATCCAAAAGAAAAGATATCAAAAACAATTGGTTGGTTATTTATCTCACTAGAAATAGTAATCACACCTGCGTTATCATTTGATGAATCAAAATCAATTACTAAAAATACAGTTCCACTTTTATCTGCAATATCAGTTATATCAGAATCATCAATTTGGATAAATCCTTGAGAGGATGAAATATCACCAGCATCAATTATTGTAATAGATGAATCTCCAAGTGTTCCAAAAGAAAGAGAAAATGAAGTATCACCAAAATTTGAAACCCCCAAATCATTTACAAAGGATCTTAAATCATAATTTATCCAATTTGTACCACTTGTACTTGATTGAGATGAATCAAGCAATAATGAGGATAAGGATGAGGCAGAAAAACCCAAATTTACTGAAAATATTTCATATGAGCCATTTGTAACTGTGTCAATAATGAGCCTGTCAGAATTTGTATCAGGCACAGATGAATTTGCAGCAACTCCTGCAGTAAGTGGAGGGGATGATGAATGAAATTGCACATTTTGAGCATTTTCTAAAGTTAAAGGATTCCCAATAGTTATTGCAGGAATAATTGCTGATTCTCTAAATACATCCAAATCATCACGAGCACCAGTGTTAAGATTCTGATCAGGATCAATCAGAATTACAACATATTCTGTTCCAGGACGTATAGTTTCACCATTTCCAATGCTCAAAGAAGGTTCATCAACTGAAACAGATGCAGATGAGGATCCTGTCAAAATAGAAATTGATTTTTTATTGTAAGTGATTTGTCCAGCTAATCCACGAGAAGCATCACTGAGAATTTTCAATACAGATTGATCACTAGAATCAAAACTTTCAAAAATTCCTGAATTAGGTCCTCGTTCAACTAGTGTTATAATATTAGAAAATGTGTTTACACCCCCGTCACTAACTGAAGAATCAGTTTGATCATCATTTGTCTTTAGCTCCATAATATTTCCAAGATTCAAAGTGAGCTTTCCATTATTTTTAAAACCTAAATTTGAAATGGTTGGAAGTAAATCCACCAATCCTGTATTTCCATTTGCATCATTATTTCCAGAATTATCAAATGCTTGATAAAATGTGGAGGGGTTTGAATCAATATCAAAGGTCCAAGAATCTTCATCAGTTGGATCTTGATTTAATTGAAAATCATTTACAGTTAAAAAAACTTCAGCACTTTTAGGATAAAGATCCCTATCAAGATTCAAAGAGATATTTTGCATTTCATCATACTCTAATGAGACTTGTTGGGAGGGACCTCCAGGATTATATTGAATGGTAACACCATTAAAAGAATAAAGTTGGATTAATGGCCAAGCATTAAAATCCAAACCAATTTGTCCAGTTGGAATATTTGAATTTGTGTTAATTGATTTTACTTTTCTAACTACATTATTCAAATTTTCAGAACCAGTTGGAGAACCAGTACATAAACTAAATGAGGAATCACCATTTGAAAATCCAGTCAAACCAGCAGATTGAGGTACTGCAATTCCATCAGTATCAGAAATAGATATTCCAAATACAGAAGATGGCGTATCCCTACTACAAAAAACTCCAAAGTCTAATCCTTTCCCAGCTAGTCCCACAGTAGAATCTGCAATTTTTGCCTTCTCAACATTGGCAAAATATGCATACCAATTACCATCAGTTGCCTGAACCATTCGTAAAGATTTTCCATTTATCGTGACATCAGGTTCTCCTTTTCCCTCACCAGTATCTTGTAAATTTGAATCACGAATTATCACTTCAATAACCATTGAGCCTGAAAAATAGTTTTCAAATTGTGAGTTTTCTGCAGAGACAAACAGGTTAGGATTACTTGATGCCTCAGCGTCAATTAATGGTAATAAAATTAATGAAAAAATGACAGGTAAAAATAATCTTTTTTTATCCAACATTTCAAAAAGTCGTTTTATTACAAATAATGTTATCGTAGCATTACTTCTTAGAAACTTGTAATACATGAGAAGAATTATTCAAAAATATGGAAATATTTGTAAACAGAGCCAAAGTATTACAGATTTCACTATTAGCTATTTTCTCAGCATTTGTAGTTGAACTAATTTTTGGGTTAATCTCCAATAGTCTTGCATTAATTACAGATAGTATTCATGCATTGTTAGACAGTGTAGTAACCATAGTTTTACTTTTAGCAACAAGAATGGCAATAAAACCTCCAGATGCAGAACACACCTACGGACATGGAAAAATTGAATCATTAGGAGGATTGATTGGAGGAATAGCAATTTTACTAATTGCTTGTTTTTTTATTTATGAATCAATTCATAGATTGCAAAGTCCACCTCCAAGTATTTTACCAGGATTGTTTGCAATTATTGCAGGCATTTACACAATTGGAATTGATATTTTTAGACTAGCAATACTTAGAAGATCCATAAAAAAAATTGGAGGTGCAACTCTGAAAGCAGATTTTTATCATGCATTTATGGATCTTGGCTCTACTCTTGTAGCAATTGCTGGAATAGTTTTGATATCATATGGATTCTATTATGGAGATTTTGTTGCAGCATTAATTTTAGGAGGATTATTAGCAGTGCTCAGTGTAAAACTCATCTACAAAACTGCTCTTGATTTGACAGATATCATATCACCTGAACTAGTAAAAGATGTTAGAGAAATTGCAAATTCAACAAAGGGAGTAATTGGTGCTAATCCAATTCTGATGAGAAGATCAGGTGAAACAATTTTTGCAGATATAACTATCTCATTAAGAGGAGATACTAGTTTTGACCAAGCACATGAAATTAGTAATAGTGTTGAACAAAATATAAAAAATAAAATTTCAAATGCGTCAATTACAATTCACTTTGAGCCAAATTGGAAAGATGTTCCTTTAGATACAAAAATTTTAGATGTTGTAAAAAATGTTGATGGTGTAAAAGATGTTCATAATGTTAGCACACATAAAACCAAAGGAAAGACATTTTGTGATTTACATGTAATGGTTGACAAAGCGATTAATCTATTATCAGCCCATAAAATTTCTGAAATAGTTGAGCAGAAAATTCAAGAAAACATACCTGAAATAGAACATACCACTATCCATTTAGAACCATTTGTGACAGTACCTGAGAAATTTAATGTTGAGGATACAATTACTGAAGAGGAAATTAAAAAAGTGTTAGAGAAGTATCCTGAAATCAAAAAAATTGGACGAATTATTTCTTTGAGTTTTGAGAATATTCTTAAAATAGACATTGATTGTTCATTTGATAAAGAATTGTCAATTGAGAAAGTTCATGATTTAACATCAAAAATTGAACATATTATTAGAACACATATCAAAAATGCAGTAATTACAATTCACCCAGAACCAGACTAAACCAAAATACTAGTTAGATACATCACTAACATTCCTGCAGCAAGACCTGCTACTACTGCAGCACTAGAGAAATTTTTGTCGCCTTCAGATCTAATCCATTTCATAATTACAACAATTACTTGGAAAATTGCACCTGCACCTACTGCAAGAAAAATCACTGAAGTAAATGGAGAGTAAACAAATCCACCTATCCATGCACCAAAAATAGCAGGAGAGCCTGCAATTAATCCCAATGCTGCAAGTTTTAGTATCATTGCTTTTCCTACCACTCCTTTTCCTCTAGACATTGGTGCTGCAATTGCAATACCTTCAGTGGTATTGTGTAATGCAAATCCAACTATCAAAAAGGTACTAAATGCAATCGAACCTAAACCAACAGCTGCACCAATTGCAAGTCCTTCTCCAAAGTTGTGCAATCCAATTCCAATTGAAATCATTAATGCAATAGCTACAGGTTTTGAAATTCTGGAGGATGCTGTAGATGCTACTGCTCTTTTTACTAGCTTTTCACCAGCATAGTACAGGCCAAGAAATGACAAGACAATAACTGTAGCTACCAGCAATACGCCATTGAAACTCGCTGCAAGATTTTCTTCAGAGACATCTAATGCCTCCTCAATGGAATCAATTGCTAAGAAAAGTAACAAACCAACAGTTAATGCCAAAAAGAAATGATATTTTTGCTTGCTGATTCTTTTGATAAATGGAAGCCATAGTAATCCAATCATTACAGGTATGATTCCAACATAAGTTCCAATTAATGCAAAGAATCCAACAAGTTCAAGACTTGGTTGTAATGCAGGAGCGGCAGCCTCTATCTCTTTTTCAAATCTAGTTCCATCCTCAATTGTTAATCCTATTCTATATGGTTCTGCATCATTCCATGCAAAAGGAATTCTTACCAAAGCAGTTTCATATCGTTCCAGTAATCCATCAGGTTCAACTGCTGCAGGTTGTATTCGGTCATTAATGTCAGCCATTACAATCTCTACAGGAATTGGTCCGGTGTTTCTAACAGTTACTTGAATTTCAGAATCTACAAAATCAATTTTCTCCATAGTTATTTCGGGTAATGGTACACCTAAATCTAAAACATCAGAACCTGGACCAAAAATGTATACTACCAAGACTACTAAAAATGCAAATGGAATAATTCCACTTGCAATTAATTTGCCTTTTGATTGTTTTTTATCACTAACTTCCATAGTCTACGTTCTCTGCTGATTTTTTATCTTGTGAATTGTTATTAACTTGGAATATTCCAACCCAACCTTTTTCTGAGAATTCTACCTTGTGAGCATGGAACAGGTACTTTCCAGGATATTTGTATTCAAATTCTATAATTCCACGTTCTGTTTGTGACAGAGTAATCATATCAGTGTAAACCGAAGGAACAAGACTGGTTCCTGTCGGGTAGTAATTGTATAGATTACCATGCAAGTGAAGGTTGTTTATTGGATCAAACTCAACCATGTTTACCACATAAATTCGGATTAACTCATCTGTGTTAATTTGGATTGGATTATTCTGATAGTAAAATGGAATAGTGTTTGCAGCATAGAAATTATTTTCTCCATCAAAGTCCATATCCAAACCATTTAGAACCATAACCATTTCATCTGCTGCAGGTCTGCTCTCTTTTGGATCAACTATGAAAACACCATACAGACCACGTACAATATGTTCTTCAAGTGGCATAACATGACAGTGATATGGGTGAACACCAACTGGTCCTGCCTCAAATTCATAGGTAAATTGTCCGCCTCCAGGTCCAACTATCTCAAATACTCCATCCATTTCTGCAGGATGAATTCCATGAAAGTGCATCGTATGTGATTTTGCACCATTATTGATGAAATTAATACGAACAATGTCTCCTTCAGTAGCTCTTATCGTAGGACCCGGAACAGTTCCATTAAAGGTCCACACATTAAAGAATATTCCAGGGGAAACTTCCATAATTTGATCATCTTCTGCAATAATTGTAAATTCTCTTAGTGTGGTACCATCAGGGAGCGTAGAGACTGTACCATAGTTAAATTCTCTCAAATATTCCATTGGATCAAATTCTACAGTTGCTTCGGTGTATTGAGGATCAGTAGTTGTGGTGTATACGGGATCAATTACCACACCTGTCGTGCTTATGGTACCGCCAGTATGTGTAGCAAAAATATTACCTTCTAGCTGTGCATTAATGCTTTCAGGAAATGTAATGTAAAGAGCAGATATAGTAACAATTACTATTATTGATGCAATCATAATTCTAGAACTAGATTTAATCATTATTTACAAATGCTAAACTTCTCAATCATAATTTAAAGTTACCCTAAGCTAACTTTTTTAGCCTGATCTAACTTTTTTATATTTCAAAAATTTTTTTAATAAATTAGGTTTAAACTAAAGAAAATTAGGCTTAATTTATGGAAAAAACAGGATTGGTGATAATTGTATCAGGAGCAATAATTGTTATTGGTCTTGTTTTGTTAGCATTAGGGAATCAAGTAATTCTTGATAGTGTTAACCAAGAAGATGGAAAAGTTAGCATAAATCAAGACATCACAGTCTCCACAAATATTGATGCAAAAAAAACATCAGTTGGGATTTTTGCAGTTCAGGTGATAGATATTAAAGAAAATGTATTTTCTGCCAAAGTACTAGATCCATTAGGTATTGAAATTATTGCCCTAAAAGTTAATGAAGAAACTATTGAAGAGAAATTTGATGTTATAGAATCTGGAATTTACAAACTAGTGATTCAAAGTAGTATTGAGGAAAAAAGTCAGGTGTTTGGCGCCATAGGTCCACTCCCGGATGAGGGGAAAAAAACAATTAGTTTCATTTCAGTATATGTGGTCATTATTGGAATGATTGGGTTATTTGGGGCAGGGATTCTTAAAATCAAAAAAAGATCAATTTAGATAAGTATCTAATTTTTCAATACCATAAATTGCTTCATCAAAATTTCCATCATCCTCAATGAAACTAGAAAGTTTTTCAGGATTAGCAGAAATACTGCATCCGTTATCAGAATTTTTGAAAATAAATTCGTATTTTATCAAATATGAAAGTCTCTCAAGAACTTCAGATTCAGGTATAGCGTTTTTTTGTGCTAAAAATGAGCATTGTTTTTGACCATCTTCTAATTCTGCCAATATTGAAGACGTAATTGGATCAAACATACAATCTACAATTTTTTCTCGATCAAAGTTTTCATCCATTTTTCTAAACTCGGTAATTTAGGATTAATAAATTTTGTACTAAATATGCTAGGATATAATTAGGAAAAACGATATCTCAAAATATGCAAAAACTTTGTACTCAAGATCAAACAGGGAAAGGGGAACATTGCTTTTGTAGGGATATTGATGCCCAGCGTGGAGTCAAAAAATGCTGCAAATGCAACCAATGGAACGTTCAAGGAAGTGATTGGACAACAGATGAAGACTTTAGATGATTTTAAAATTAGATCGATTTAGAAAAGACAAAAATGGGTTTTTCAAAAACCATTCATTTTGACGCCTAGCATGGTTTTTATCGGGGGTTCATAGAATTTTGGAATACTTGAGTACACAAGAATATAGACACATTGTTAGAATTGTGGGTAACGATATCCCAGGTGAGAGAAAAACACTCATAGGATTAACCCAAATTAAAGGAATAGGCTACAATTTTGCTACAGCAATTCTAGATTCTCTTAAAATTAATACAAATTCAAACATTGGAAATCTTTCTGATGAAAATGTTAAAGAAATTGAAAAATTAATTCTAGATCCAATTAATGGGAATTTTCCAATATGGTTTCTTAATAGAAGAAAAGATATTGAAACCGGTGCTGATTTGCATTTACTAACATCAGACATTCCATTTACATTAAGAAATGATATCGAAAGAGAAAGAATCGCTGCCAGTTGGAGAGGTTATCGTCATATGAGTGGTCTAAAAGTTAGAGGACAAAGAACCAGAACATCAGGTAGAAAAGGTGGAGCAGTTGGTGTTGCAAAAGGTGGATTATCTGCACCAGTTAAGAAAGGTGACCCAGGAGCAGCAGCAACAGATACTCCAGCAGAAGGTGCAGCAGCTCCAGCAGAAGGTGCAGCAGCTCCAGCAGCAGAAAAGAAAGATGCACCAGCGGAGAAGAAGAAATAGGTGTTTTGAATGGGAGATCCAAAATATCCACGTAGAGTTTGGCGAAAACCAAAGAGACCTCTTAATTATGAATTAAAAATGGAAGAGCTAAAAACTCTTGGTACTTTTGGATTAAGAACTAAAAGAGAATTATGGAAAGCACATACAGAATTATCACGTGTAAGACATCAAGCAAGATCATTACTTGCATTGAGACAAGAAGTTAGAGAAGAAAAAGAACCAATTTTAATGAAATCATTAGCAAGAATTGGATTAGTAAGTAGTGATGCAACATTAGATGATGTACTTAATCTAAATGCCGATGATTTACTTTCACGTAGATTTCAAACTATTGTTGCAAAGAAATTTGATTTCAAATCACCATATCAAGCAAGACAAGCAATTATTCATGGTCACGTAATGATTGGAGATAGAAAAATAGACATCCCATCATACATTGTAACAGTTGAAGAGGAAGGAGGAATTCATTTTACACCAGAATCTAAAATCCCAGAAATGTTAGAAAAATCAAAAGCTAAGGATGAAGCAGAGAAACCTACTGAAGCAACAGAGAAACCTACTGAAGCAAAAAAAGATGAAGATTCTTCAACAAAATAATTAAAAAATAGGCTTATCCGTAAATAACCCCAAATTATCAAAGAGATTAGTTATGTGTTCAATTATTGGTTTTTCAGGAAAAGAAGTTGCAGCCCCCATTATTGTAAAGGGGTTAAAAAGAATGGAATATCGCGGATACGATAGTGTCGGAGTTGCAACAGAGTCAGATAATAAAATTGAATTAAAGAAAGGTACTGGAAAAGTAAATGAAGTTAATTCCAAAATACAACTAGACAGTCTACCAGGTAAAGTTGGAATTGGTCACACCAGATGGGCAACTCATGGAAAAGTTACAGAACTTAATGCACATCCACATCCAAGTAATTCTGGAAAAATCGCAATAGTACATAATGGAATTATAGAAAATTTTGAGGAATTAAAAAAACAATTAGAAAATGAAGGATATAATTTCAAAAGTGAAACAGACAGTGAGATAATTGCAAATTTACTTCAAAAAAATTATGAATCAACAAAAAATATTAAAGATACGATTTTGAAAACAGTTTCAGAAATTAAAGGACATTATGCATTTGTTGCCATGTTTGAAAATGGCCAACTAGCAGCAGCTAGATTTCATGAACCATTAATTATCGGTGTCGGAGAAGAAAATATCTTTTTGTCAAGTGATGTTTTAGGATTTATTGAATATACGGATAATGCAATTTATTTGAAAAGTAAAAATATTGTAATTTTAGATAAAGGGGAATTTCAAATTTTTAATTTCGAAGGTGAAAATGCAGAATATGAAATTACTAAAGTTTCAAAAGAATTTGGAGACGCATACAAAGGAGATTATGCACATTTTACATTAAAGGAAATTTATGAACAACCTGAAACAATATTGAAAGCAGGAGAAAAAACAGTTGATGCTATTGAAAAAACAGTTGATTATATCAGACATGCAAAAAATATCTACATAACAGGGAGTGGTACAAGTTATAATTCGGCACTTATTGCAAAGCAAATTCTATCAAAATATGCTAAAATTAAAGCAGAGCCAATTATCTCAAGCGAACTTCAATTCTCACCAGATATTCTTGAGGAGAATTCCATTTTAATTGCAATATCTCAAAGTGGGGAAAGTGCAGATGTTTTAGATGCAGTGAGAATAGCAAAAAAAGTAAATTGTAAGATAATAGCTATTGTGAATTTACTTACATCATCACTTGCACGAAAAGCAGATGTGGTAATAGGGATGAATTGTGGACCAGAAATAGGGGTGGCTGCAACAAAGAGTTTCACATCACAGTTGGTAATACTCTACAAAATTGTACAAAAATTAAGTAATAATAAAATCACAATTAATTTTGAAAAATTTTCTGAATCAATTTTAAAGATATTAGAAAATACAACCAAAATACAAAAAATTGCAAAGGAGTTAAAAGATATTTCAGATATTTACATTCTGGGTAGAGGGATAAACTATCCAATTGCAATCGAAGCTGCATTAAAACTCAAAGAATTAACATACATTCATGCAGAAGGAATTCCAGGTGGAGAATTAAAACATGGTCCTCTCGCATTAATGGATTCTGATGTATTTGTAATGATAATAAATCCAAATGATTCAACATATGTAGATACTCTAACTAGTGCCAGAGAAATTAAAGCACGTGGAGCAAAAATTATAGGCGTTTCAGATATTGAAAGTGAAATTTATGATTATTGGATTGAAATTCCAAAAATTGATGAAGTGTTATATCCCATTTCAGAAATTATTCCAATTCAGCTATTATCATACTATGCAGCTCTTGAAAAAGAAACAGACCCAGATTATCCTAGAAATTTAGCAAAATCAGTCACAGTCAAGTAAACACTCGTCGATATTCTTCTTCTACCATTTTTAAAAATTTCTCAGAGTCATTTCCGGTTTTTAGCATCGATGAGATAATACATCCACCTGCACCCACACCTTCTTTTGCAAACCCTTCAGAAAATGCCCTCAATCCAGAATGTCGCGAATTTTTCAAATTAGGGTCTACAGAAATAATAGGAATATTTGCAATTTTTTGAACAAGTTCTTTAAAATTTGCATTCTCATCATTTGTAATATACGAAGTAGTTCCAATGATAGTATTTTCTTCATTAAATCCAATTTTTGATGCAAATGCCAACACAGCAGCCATCTGAGTTCCACCAGCTAACATTACTTTAGAAACTCCAGAAGCTGAGCTTAGCATTCCAGCAACAAAAGGAATCATGGGATCACCGACTTTAGCAACAATACTGTAAGGATGATCAGAATCAATTCTTTTGAGTGCAGATTCAACAATTTGATTTTTTAATTCAATAGGATTCTCTGGAATGCTAGAACTGACTTTAGCATCAAAACCTAATGCGCGTAACACAGCTAATGCTGTGGTAGTTCCTCCAGGAATACTTTCACCAATTACCAAACAATCAGTTAATGATGCTAAACTTCTTCCAAGAATTCTTCCAAAATCAACTGCTTGAGAAACTTCTGAATCAGTCATAGCATCTTCAATGGAGATATTTTTTCCAAAAGGTAATCCGGTTTCAATAAAAGGTAATTGGGGAGAAATTTTACTTCCCGCATTAATCGTTAAATGAGGAATACTAGATGATTCCAAAGCAATTTTGGTTAATAATCCAGGAGTGGGTTTGCCATCAGGAGTCATTGGAATTTTATCAATTGTTTTACAATACCCATAATGTAGATATTCTGCATCAGCTGGTGGAGTAAATTGGATTGAATTTTTATCAGCACCTGCAAAAGTGATTCCAGGAATTTCACAGGTTTCAGTATAAGAAATTACAAATGCAAATAGGGATTTTCCAGATTTTATTGTTTCAAGAAAATTTTGAGCTTGCTCAATATTACCAATTAATTCAAAATTTTCCAAAATGTCACTAACCCATCATTTCAATAAACTGCTGTTCAGTTCTTTTTTGCATTATCATATTAGTGATTTTTTCTTGACCAATAGTTGATACCTCTGAATTTCCATAATTATGACCAGGATACATAATCAATTCATCATCCAATGAGTAGAGTACATCAAAAAGACTATGGTAAAGATCTTTTGCACTGCCTCCAGGCAAATCTATTCTTCCACAATTTCCAACAAACAAAGTATCACCTGAAAAAAGTTTTCCATCACCCATCAAACAAATGCTATCCTTTGAATGGCCAGGAGTATGAAGGACTTTTAATTTTGAATTTCCAAAATCGATAGTATCACCATCCTTTACTGAAATGTCATGTTTTAATTCAGATAATTCATGTTGAATGATTGGAGCTTTAGTTGACTTAACCATTGCTTCATTTCCAAGAGTGTGATCAAAATGGTGATGTGTGTTAACGATGTATTTTATTTTCAGATTATTTTTTTTAATTATTAATTCTAATTCGACAAGATCCCATGAAGGATCTAGTATAATGGCTTCATTTGTTTCATCATCTTCTAAAATATATGAAAAATTCTCCATGCTACCAACAGAAATTTGATGGACTTTCAAAGAATACCCTCTTCAGCTTCTGGCGGAATTCCAATTTTTTCGGCATATAGTTCACCAGTCAAATCTTTTCTTTTAGGAATCCCTTGTTTCATTTTATGAAATGTGACTGTCATATCACATTTTGTGAAAATATTTGCAGTCTCACCGGTTTGAGGATTTAATCCAGAAGGAACATCTACTGCAAATTTGAAACAATTTGTTTTGTTGATAAAATTAATTGCAGAAGCATATGGTTCCCTTATTTCTCCAATAATTCCCGTACCAAAAATTCCATCAATTATCACATCTGGATTAAAATTATATTCAAAAGAGTCACCAGAAATTAGTTTGACTGATGGCATTTTTTTTAAGATGGACCAATTCCAGTTACTTTCATCAGTTTTGATGTTTTCAGGGGTACCAAGAAGTGCAACTGTAACTTTAGCACCATATCCAGATAGATGTCTTGCCATTACCAATCCATCACCGCCATTATTTCCTAATCCTACAAAGATCAAAATATTTTTTGAATCAATATTCTCAATTTTTTCAACTAGTCTTCTAACTGCAGATGCACCAGCATTTTCCATCATGAATTTTTTTAAAAATCCCATATCATGTCCTTTATTTTCAATTTTGTACATTTGTTTAACTGTAATTTCCATATTGAACATGAAAATCATATCTAAAATAAGAGTTTGGCAAACGACTTTATCCAGGTTTTGTCATATCCAATCATGACACTAAAAAATGTAAAATTATCATTAAACAAAATTACAAAATCTTTAGGAGAGGTACAAGATTCAAGAGAATTTTTACTAAAAAATACTAGAGAGATTGTCATCCTCTGCAGTAAATCAATTATTGCAGTACACAAAGGGGATTTGAAAACCGGTAAAAATAATTTAAAACAAGCAGATTTACTCTTAAAAAAATACAAGAAAAAAGCAACAGGACAATTAAGAAGATACCTCATTACGCCTGAACAAGAATTTGTAGAGGCTGCATGTCTAATTGCAATTGTTGAAAAAAAAGAAATTCCTTCAGATGAAAAATTAGGCGTAATGCCAGAGTCATATGTTTTAGGATTGCTTGATTGTGTAGGTGAATTGAAAAGAAGAGTTTTTGATAAAATAAGAATTGGTGAAATTGATGATGCCAATAAAATTTTTGAAGTGATGGAGGAACTATATCTTCAATTATACACTTTTTCAATGTATGACAAAGTAGTAAAAGAAGCCAGAAGGAAAATTGATGTCAATAGAATTCTAGTGGATGATGTCAGAGCAATAATTACTGAAGAAAAAAGAAGATCTGAATTAATTAAAACTTTGAAAAAACTAGAAAAATAAAATTATTATTTTAAGTGCGGACGATGGGATTTGAACCCACGTACTCCTAAGAGACTAGCCCCTCAAGCTAGCGCCTTTGGCCAGGCTGGGCGACGTCCGCAATGAAATTTCCGTGCATGGTTTTTATAATCCTTGATTATCTTTTCGTTCGTATGTTAATTCCTGTTAGATGTTTTACATGTGGAAATATGGTAGCAGACAAATTTGAGGATTATCAAAATAAAGTCAAAGCAGGAGAAGATCCAAAAAAAGTGTTAGATTTTTTAGGAATTGAAAGATATTGTTGCAGAAGAATGCTGTTAACTACGGTTGAAACAATACAACAAGTAATTCCATTTTATGAAGCAATTCAGAAAAGAAAAGAAGAAGTTCAATCTGAGTTAGAATAACTTGGCTACGATCACCTCAATTGAAGGGCGTATCATATACAATAGTAGAGGAAGTAAAACAATCGAGGTAGATATTGAGTCAGATGGAAAATTTCTCGGCAGAGTTTGTGCCCCATCTGGTGCAAGTGTAGGAAAATATGAAGCAGTAAGTTTTCCTAATGAAAAGCCAGAAAATAGTCTACAAATTCTAAAAGAAAATTCTCAGAAATTTATCGGTATAGAATCTTCAGACCTTAAAGGAATTCACGATATTTTAAAAAAATTGGATGATTCTTCAAACTATTCAAAAATTGGAGGAGGATTAGCTTTTGCAATAACAATTGCATCAATGGAATCAGCCTCAAAGGCATTAGGTCAACCATTGTTTCAAACATTATCATCTGAATCATCATTCAAATTTCCATTTCCAATAGGTAATATTTTGGGAGGTGGAGCACATGCAGGTCCAGGAACACCAGATATTCAAGAGATTTTAATTTGTGCAACAGGATCAAAAACCATTGAAGAAGCTATTGAAACTAATTTATTAGTTCATAAAGAATTACGTAAAGTTTTAGAAAAAGAAGATCCTACTTTTACAAATGGAAGAGGAGATGAAGGTGGTTGGGCACCAAAACTAGAAAATCAAAAAGCATTAGAGGTTTCTGTAAAAGCTTGTGAAAATTTGGGATTTACTTTAGGAAAAGAGGTATCATTAGGAGTAGACTTTGCATCATCTACACAGTGGAATGAAGAAAAACAAAAATATCAATATGACAGAGCAGGGTTTGAAAATTCTACCGGAGAGCAAATTGATTTTGCAGCAGACATTATTGAAAAATACAAATTGATTTATGCAGAAGATGCAGTTCATGAAGAAGCATTTGATGACATGTCAGAGTTAACTGCTAAATTTCCAAATACTTTGATCACAGGTGATGATTTAACAGTTACAAATAAAAAAATTCTATCAAAAGCAATTAGTTTAAAATCATGTAATGCCGCTATTCTCAAAGTAAATCAAGCAGGTAGTCTTTATGATGCTCTTGAATTTGCAGATGAGGCAAATCAAAATAATATCAAATTAATCACATCACATAGATCGGGGGAATCCATTGATTCGCAAATATCCCACATTGGTATTGCAACAAAATCAAAAATGCTCAAAGTTGGCGTAGTAGGAGGAGAAAGAATAGCAAAAATAAATGAATTATTACGCCTATCAGAGCATGATTTAATACGCGGTATGGCAGAGATTTAAAATCGTCATGAGTGAACAAACAGAAGCAATCGACATCAAAAAGAAGATCCTATCTACAGGAATTAGAGTAGGAACCCAAGTAAAGACAAAATTCATGATTCCATTCATCACAAAAGCTAGTCCAGAAGGGCTCTACATGCTAGATTTAGATATTACACTTGAAAAAATTAAAACCGCAGCCAAATTTATCAATAGACTAGGTCCAGATAATCTCATTGTTTGTTCAGGAAGACAATATGCAGAAACTCCAATAGAAAAATTCTGTGAAATGTTAGGTGCTAAACAACTCCTTGGAAGATTTATGCCAGGAACTTTAACAAATCCATCATTACCATATTACATTGAACCAAAATTAGTCTTTATTTCAGATCCACAAGTTGATGAACAAGCAATTATCGAGGCAACTAATGCAGGTATTCCAATTATAGGAATTGCAAATACAGATAACCTCACATCAAATTTGGATGTAATAATTCCAGCAAACAACAGAGGAAGAAAAGCTTTAGCTACGGTTTACTGGTTACTAGTACGTCAAATTCTCATTGAAAAAGGAGAGTTAAAAGAAAATGAATCAATGAAATATGAAATAGACGATTTTGAAACAAAGATTACCGAAGAGGGAATCAACTAAATCAATCAAAATTTAGTGTTCACTTGATATCTAAAGCATCAGCACCAGGAAAAGTAATTCTATTTGGAGAGCATTTTGTTGTATACGGAGTAAAAGCAATTCTTTGTGCAATCAACAAAAGAGTTACAGTTACAGCAGAAAATATTGAAGATAAAATAATTTCCATCAAATCAAACATAGGTGATTTAGAATTACAACCAAACAAACCAATTTCAGAAATTGATTCACCACTAAAACCATTTTATTATTTAGCAAATAAAATGATACAAAATCAAAATGCAGGAATTAAAATTATAGTTAAATCAGAAATCCCATTAGGAGTTGGACTGGGATCATCATCAGCTTGTTGTGTCGCAGGAGCTGCTGCAATTTCTAGATTGTATTCGGATACATCAAAAGAAAAAATTTTAGAATTTGCAATAGAGGCTGAAAAAACTATTTTCCAAAACACTTCAGGGGCAGATTGTACGGTTTGTACATATGGTGGAATTATGGAATTTAACAAAGAAAATGGGTATACAAAAATAAAATCTGAGCCTAATTTTCATTTAGTAATTGCAAATTCAAACATAGAACATTCTACTGAATTAGTAGTAAATGAAGTAAAATCATTTAAAGAAAAAAATGAAGAGGAATTTTCAAAATTATGTGATAATGAAACAAATCTAGTGGAAGATGTTTTGGAATTATTAAAAGAAAATAATACTAAAAAATTAGGAGAGAAAATTAATCAAAATCAAAAATATCTCGAGGCAATAGGAGTTTCAAATGAAAAAATTAAAGAAATGATACAAATTGGGATGAAATCGTCTTTTGGTGCAAAAATCACTGGTGCCGGAGGTGGAGGATGTATTTTTGCATTAACAGATGAAACAAATTTGAATGAAACAATTAATCAATTTAGAAATAAGAGTTTTGAATGCTTTTCAGTAAAAATTGATCTTAAAGGACTGAATACTTTTTAATTGACTAAATATTTTGAAACAGCATGATTCTGATTAAATTAGGCGGTTCAATTATTACAAATAAAGAAAAACCACTTTCACCTAGACGAAAAACGATAGACAGTCTTACAAAAAGTTTGAAAAAAATTAGTGAGCCAACAATAATTGTTCATGGTGGAGGTTCCTATGGACATTACTGGTCTGTAAAATATGACATGCATACAAAAGAAAAAAAATATGATCTTAGAGGTGTTGCAATAATTAAAAATTCTATGATTGAGTTAAACAAAATCATTTTAGACTCTTTATTAAAAAATAAACTGTCTCCTTATTGTCTTCCACCAACTGATTTTATGTCAGGAAATAAACCAATTACAAAAAAAGTAAAAGAGATTGAAAAAATTGCAAAATCAGGCATGATTCCAGTAACATATGGTGATGCATTGTGGTTTGGTCAAAATAAAACATACATCTTATCAGGGGACAAAATAATGACTCATCTTGCAAAAATTCTAAAACCAAGATTAACTATTTTTGCTCTAAATGAAGATGGGGTATATTCTGACCTAAAATCAAAAAAATTAATTTATGAATTAAAGGATGAACGTCCATCAATTTCAGAAAATAAAATGGATGTAACTGGTGGAATGACTAGAAAAATTGAAGAAGCATCAAAAATTGCAAAAATGAGAATGAATGTATTTTTTGTAAATGGAAATAAACCAGACAGAATTGTAAAAGCAATTAAAAATAATAAATTTGATGGTACGTTGTTTAGAGGTAAAAAAAATGTCAGATGAATATGTAATTTTAGTTGATGAAAATGATATTCCAATTGGTACTGAGGAAAAAGTAAAGTGCCATTTACCAGATGGAAAATTACATAGAGCATTCACGGCTTTACTGTTTGATAAAAATGGTAGACTAGTACTCACTAGAAGAGCAAAAGAAAAAATGCTATGGCCTGAAGACTGGGATGGGACATTTGCAAGTCATCCAAGAGAATCTGAAACATATGTTTCATCAGGTGAAAGAAGGATGCCTGAAGAATTAGGGATAGAGGGAGAATTAGATTATTTACACAAGTTTGAGTATCATGTACCTTACAAAAATGTGGGTTCTGAAAATGAAATTTGCGGAACATTAATTGGAGTAATTGATGAATCAACAGAATTAAAAAAGATTGAAGGAGAAATTGATGAAGTTAAATGGATTTCTGCAATGGAATTATTATCAGAAATTAAAACAAATCCAAAAATTTATTGTCCGTGGATGCTTATCGCATTAGAATTTTTAGATAAATCAGACAAATCCATGCTTGAAAAGTATGCAAATATCTTATCTACATGGATAAGTAGTGAAATTCATGCAGGGTTGTTAGAAGCAATCAAAACCCACATACCAGAAGACAAATGGAGATTAGTAAATGAAAAAAACTAAACAAATAGAACAAAATGCAAAACTCGTAAACAAGTATCTTAATTCAAAATTAAAAGGAAGTCCAAAAAAACTCTACGATGCTGCTGGACATTTAATAATTCATGGTGGAAAAAGATTAAGGCCATACATGGTAATTAGAAGTTGTCAAATAGTAGGTGGAAAAAGTTCCAATGCCATGAATGCTGCAAGTGCCGTAGAAATGGTTCATAATTTTAGTTTAGTTCATGATGATATAATGGATAATGATGAAATGCGTCATGGAGTGCCAACAGTGCATAAAAAATATGGAATGCCAATTGCAATTCTTGCAGGAGATGTTTTATTTTCAAAAGCATTTCAAATAATTTCAGATTCAAAATTATCTCCGAATGCAACTTTACAACTTGTATCTAGACTTGCAAAAGCTTGTGTAGATATTTGTGAAGGTCAATTATTAGATGTGAAAATGGCAGAAGAGAAAAGAATCCCAACACAATCAGACTACATTACAATGATTGGTAAAAAAACGGCAGCATTATTTGATGTGTCTTGTGCAATGGGTGCTATTTGTGCATCAAACAAATCTAAGGATGTTTCAAATCTATCAACATTTGGAAGAAATTTAGGAATTGCGTTTCAAATTACAGATGATCTAATTGGAGTGATGGGAGATCCAAAAATCACTAAAAAACCAGTTGGTAATGATTTACGAGAAGGTAAAAAATCACTTCCTATTCTGATGGCAATAAAATTAGCAAAAAATAATGATAAAAAAATAATTTTAAAAGCATTCGGAAATTCAAAGATATCTAAAAAAGATCTGAATAAGGCAGTAGATGTGATAAGATCTCTTGGAATTGAAGAAAGTGTAAGAAAACAGGCACTAAAATATGCCGAAAAGGCTGAAAAATCATTGGCAAAATACTCAGGTTCTGCTAAAGCAGAATTAATCACATTATTAGATTTTGTAGTTAAGAGAAGTGTGTAATTTTTACAGGTAAAATCACATGGATGAAAAACTAAAAAAAGAGATTAGAAAAATGGCCCTTCAAAATGCTTTTGAGCATGGGGGCGAAACTAGAGATAAAATAATCTTAGGAAAAATTCTTGGAACAAAACCAGAATTTAGAACTAAAGTAAAAGAAATTGCAGAAGATATTTCAAAAATTGTTTCATCTGTTAATCAATTATCATTAGAAGAACAAAAAAAAGAGATTGATGAAAACTTTCCAGAATTATTAATACCAAAAGAAAAAATTATAGAACGAGAAGGACTTCCAGAATTAAAAGATGCGATTCAAGGAAAGGTCATTACAAGATTTCCCCCTGAACCAAATGGTTATCCACATATCGGACATGCAAAAGCTGCAATCATCAATTCAGAATATGCAAAAATGTATGGTGGGAAATTTATTCTAAGAATGGATGATACAAATCCTGAAGCAGAAAGAATGGAATATCACGCAGCCATCAAAGTAGGATTAGAATGGTTAGGAATTGAATTTGATACAGTAAAAAGTACTTCAGACGATATGGAATTATTTTATGAAAAAGCAATAGAATTAATCAATTCTGGAAAAGCATACATTTGCACTTGCAAAAGAGAGAACATTAGTAAAAACAGAAGAGAAAGAAAAGAATGTAAATGCAGTAAAGGTGATATTGAAAAAAATAATAAAAATTGGGAAAAAATGCAAGCGAAATTTAAACCAGGAGATGCAATCGTAAGATTCCGTGGAGATATGAAAGCAGACAACGCAGTAATGCGAGATCCAGTATTACTCAGAATTATTGAAGGTAAACACTACACTTTAGGCGAAAAATATAGAATTTGGCCAAGTTATGATTTTGCAGTTGCATTAGAGGACAGTATTGATGGAGTAACTCATGCTTTTCGTTCAAAAGAATTTGAATTAAGAGAAGAGCTAATTGGTGCGATTTTAGATGCCCTAGACATGAGAAAGCCATATCAGGGATTTTTCTCAAGACTAGAATTCAAAGGAATGCCAATTTCAAAAAGAATCATCAGACCATTAATTGAAGAAGGTAAAGTTACATGGTATGATGACCCCAGATTACCAACTCTGGAGGCTCTAAGAAGAAGAGGGATCAAGCCTGAGGCGATAAGAAAATTTATCATGTCATTGGGATTAACTAAAGCAAATACACTAGCACCATTTGATGCACTTGAGGCATTTAACAGGAAATTTGTTGATCCTACCAGTATTAGATTATTCATGGTAAGTAATGCAAAAAAATTAACAGTAAGAAACTTGCCAATGACATCAGTAGAAATTTCAAATCATCCAGTCAATGATATGGGAAAAAGAAAAATCGAAGTTGATGGAAATTTTTTCATTCCCGGAGAAGATACACAAGACATCAAAGAAGGAATGCAAATTAGATTATTAGGATTAGGCAATATCTCCATTACAAAAAGTGGTATAGAACTTGAAGGAGAATTTATTGAAGGAGAACCAACAAACATTCCAAAAATTCAATGGGTCTCCCAGAAAACAGCACATCAAATTAAAATGATCATACCCAAAGCATTATTCATTGGTGATAAATTCAATGAAAATAGTTTAGAAGAATTAGATGTTTATACAGAACCACATTATCTACAATTAAAAGAAGGGGATGAAATTCAATTTGTTAGATTTGGATATTGTAGAAAAGATTCTCAAAATCAAGCTATTTTTACACACAAGTGAGAAAAAATGAAAATAGCACGAATACTTTATGGTGATAAGGAAACATACGGTTTCATAAAAGGTGAAAAGATTGCTACAAAAGATGAAATTACTTATCTAACTGGAATTCCAATTCCACAAAATGTAAAAGATTTTCTTTTTGATGGATGGTATGATGAAATTAAAGACAAGATAAATGATTTATCATACAAGGAGGATATTTCAAAATACAAATTATTGTCACCGATTCCAAATCCAAATAAAATTATTTGTTTAGCTTTTAATTATGTGGATCATGCTAAAGAACAAGGATTACAAGCACCAGAAGATCCTTCAATTGTAATTAAACCTAGAACTACATTAAATGGCACAAAATCAGATATTGTATGCCCAGATTTTGTTACACAGTTAGATTATGAAGTAGAATTAGCCATAATAATTGGTAAAAACTGTAAAAATGTGGATATTGATGAGGCATCAGATGCAATATTTGGATACATGGTATTCAATGATGTTTCAGCAAGAGATATTCAATTCAAAGATAAGCAATTTACAAGAGGAAAAAGTTTTGATTCATTTGCTCCATGTGGACCATGGATTACAACTAAAGATGAAATTAAAGATGCTCAAAATTTAAAATTAACAACAAAAATTAATGGAGAATTAAGACAAAATTCATCTACAAATAACATGTTTATTAAAATTCCAGAAATCATTTCAAAAATTTCAAAAGTTATGACTTTAGAAAAAGGTGATATAATTTCTACAGGAACTCCAGCAGGAGTAATGCTGAATAAACCAAATGCAGTATTTCTAAAAGACGGGGATAAAGTTGAGATGGAAATAGAAAATCTTGGGATTTTAACTAATACAATAAAATTTGTGAAATCAGATTAAGACAAAGTTTTTTTCATTAAATGAAATGAAATTTTATGTTCTAGTGAATTAAAAATTGATAATTTTTCTTTAGTTAGAATTTGTATCCGTTCATATTTATTTTCTATAGCATAATTTTGTAAATAAGAAATTATTTGTGATGAAGAGTTTTGTGAACCGGAAAATAATGTTACAATCAGAGTTTTGTCAAAATGCTCGGAATCAGTTAGAATTGCAATAGAAATTTTTCCGTCTATATTTGATTTGATGATTTTGTCATTCTCATAAAATGAGTGCAATATAGAGTCATCAATTGGAAGCCACCTCCAAGATTTAACATAATGAGAATATTTTTGAATATTTAGAGAATTTTCAAAAGAAACATTATGATTTGAATTTTTTTGAGGTAAAAGAGAATAGAAACTCCAGGTTTGTGAAATGGAATAATCAAGTGAAATGGCCATCAAAAGTGATGATGAATTTTCTATATCAATTAACATGAAAGAAAATTGGATATCTTTTTGTTGTCCTATTGATTCAGCAAATTTTACTAATTTAGATGCAATTTTTTGTCTACGAAAAACTGGATCAATTCTGATTCCTTCAATCCATAATTGACCAGTAGAAAAAAAAGCATGACAAATTCCGATTGGGGATTGCTTTTCAAATAATAACAGATTTCCTTCAGATAACCAGTGATCCCAAACTTGTTCTATATAATCACCCCAAGAAAAAGTATCTTTACAAAATTTTAAAATTGGGATTTTATCTGCAATATTTGCTTCTCTAATCATCGTATACATAAAAATAAAAGAAATGATTAGATAAAACTACAATGGGTAAAATCATAGTAGGAAAAACAACAGATATTCCTCCTGGAAAAATGATCAAAGTATCAATTGATGGAAGAGATATTTTGGTTGCAAATATTGATAATAATTTTTGTGCTACTGATGATTCTTGTACTCACTCAGGTTCTAGTTTATCTGAAGGGAAATTAGATGGTTGTGTGATTACATGTGGTTGGCATGCAGCTCAATTTGATTGTAAAACTGGAAAACTAGTTAAATTCCCAGTAAAAATTAGAGATTTAACATCATATAATGTTACAGTAGAATCTGAAAATATTTTTGTAGAGATGTAACTATATACTTCTAATTTTTATGAAATATGTAAAAATGGTTGATGACGCACAAAATCAAGAATCTATGAAGGGGGCAATTGATACATTGAATCAAATTACTTCTAGTAATTCCACTCCAAAGACAATAAAAAAATCACTTATAGATTTAGTTGCAGAATTGAATAATACGGAATATTCATTATCAGTTAGAGCCGCAAATACAATCAGTCTTCTTGATGATGTAACACAAGATCCTAACATGCCATCATATGTTAGAACACAATTATGGCAAGCAGTTTCAAAATTAGAAAGTATAAGAGAATAAATCCTCGATAGGAAAAGTAAAACTATTGAAAATTGAAGAATATCTAAAAACACTTCCAGAAAATTTACTTAGTGGGGAAGATGTTCAATTATCAGATAAATCTTTTAGAGAAATTTTTAAATTAATAGATTTAGGTGAAAATGATATTTTTTATCATCTTGGTTGCAATGATGAAAAAGGAATAGAAATTGCAATTAGTGAATTCAAAGTTAAAAAAGCAATTGGAATTGATAAGAATTCTGAAAAAATCAAAAATGGAAAAAAAAATCTTGATCAAAAAAATATTGATGGACAATTAATTTGTGAAAATATAAGAGAATCAAATATTACAGAAGCTACAGTAATTTTATTTTGGTTTACAGATGAAAACATAATTGAGAAAATGTTTGAAAAATTTGAAAAATTGAAAGTAGGAACAAAAATTATTACAATTTGGAGTCCATTACCAGATTGTCTTCCAGATAAAGTAGATTTTCCATATATTAGTAACAAAGTACCATTCAAAAAAGCTCAAAATTTGCAGGATCAATTACTGGCAATATTTGGTGTAAAATGTGTAGATTTTGTAACAGCGTGGGAATTTGCTGAAAGATATACAAAAGCAATTGGGTCACCAGAAATTAAAAATGATAGATTTTTGACAATCATACAAACTTTGATGATTTGGATTAATGCAAAAAAATTAGGAGTTGTGTGTGGAGATGAAATTCCAGAATCAATTCAGACATATATCAAAATCATGAAAATGAATTTTGATATTGATTTTGAATATATGTTAAAAGAATAGTCTGTGTAATCCTTTTATTTTGTTTTGATATTATCAAAATATGGATGAAAGAGTTCACATCAATGTTTCAACTGTAGATTATGATAAAACAAGTAAAGTGATGATTCAGCAATTATCACTTTTAGAGGAAATGGTCCATAGTGAAGATAGTTTTGTTTTGACAGATTCGGAATTTGCATTTGGATGGCATTTTTTCGTATTAAGTGTGAATATATCACTAATTCAAAAATTAGTTGAAATGATTGGTCCAGATTTTAAGAAATTAAAGGGAAAAACCATAGAAAAAAAATTTCTAACATGGTTAACAAATCACATAGAAGGAAAATCGCCTAGATTCAAAATTGCCATTAAAGAAGAGATGGAATCAAGTAAATTTGGAATTTTCTAAATTTTCTGTAAAAAAAAGAATGAATTTTCTTGTTTGAAAATAGGTCAATTCTATCATCGGTGTAATATTTTTTAAGGGTATAAAATTTGTAAAACTATGGATGATTATAGAGGATTTTTAGAAGTATTAATGATATCAAATAAAAAAGTTCGATTTGGAGCTATTTGTAATTTAGAAGGAGAATTATTATTTCAAAAACGTCGTGAAGATATTAGAACGTTATTTTCTTTAGATGAAACAAAAGAGCAACTTAGCAGTACAATAAAATCTTGGAAATCTAGATCAGAAATAAAAGAAAAAATTGGAAAACCATTGTATTCGATCACATCTTATGAGAAAATTAAAAGAATGACAATACCAATTGACGGTGAACATCTACTCTTTCTCAGTATAGATAATAGTGAAAATGAAGTTGAAAAATTCAAAAATATTAGCATTAAAAATATTTCAGCATTATTAGAAAATGATCCTACAAAATCTGCATGAAATTAAAATTAATTTTGTGAAAACATAAAAAATAAAGGCCCTCGAGGGGAATCGAACTCCTGTCCGAGGATCCACAATCCTCTATACTAGCCACTGTACTACGAGGGCCACAAAATAGGAAAATCAAGTATCCTGTAATAATCTTTGAGTTCTAGATTGAAATTATACTGTAGATTTATTATTGACTAAAGAGAATTAACCATATGAGATTATGGTGGATTGCAATGGGGATAACAATTACTCTAGCATATATTGGTGCAGTCTATTTGATGCCATTCAAGTAATATCGTTAATTTCTGAATAATTTTTACAACATATCTGAACGATCGCTTTAAATTTGTTGAATTATGGTATTTTACAACTTGGAAAAAGGATTCATTGCCAAAAGATTGCGTTCTAGTAGAAAAACCATAGAGAATACTATAGAAAGTAAAACCGAAATCATTCAAGCCAAAAAATTTGAATGGATTGATTTACAAAATCCAGATAGAAAAGATGTTGAAAAATTGTCTGAACAGTACCATTTCAATGCATTAAACATAGAAGACTGTATGACCAAATTTGAACTTCCAAAATTTGATAGTTATGATGAACATTTTTTCGTTATTCTACATTTTCCACCACTTGCTCAGAAAATAGGAATATCAAAAAATAGTCAATTATCCATATTTTTTGGAAAAAATTTTCTTGTAACAATACATCAAGGAGATCTTAAACCACTAGTTGATTTAGTAGATATTTGTAGAACAGGTTCTGATCAACAAAGAAAAGATAAACTATTAGAAAAATCATCAGGGGTTTTACTTCATGAAATTATAGATGCACTTGTAGATGATCTTTTACACACATCTAGAAAAATTATTGCAAATCTAGATGAAATTGAAGATAGAGTGTTTGATGAAACAAAACCAGTAGCAAGAAGTATAGCATTACTTAGAAGAGAGATTAACCGACTAAGAAGAATAGTAAATCCATTAAAGAAATTTGTTCTAGAAATTGCAAAAAATATTAATAGATTTTCAGATGGAGGAGAGGAAGGACTTTCATTGTATTTTGATGATGTTATTGATCACATTGACAAAGTAATTGAGACTTTGGAAGAATCAAGGGAGACAATGGAAATTTACAAAGATACAGATTTTGTTTTAAGTACTGAAAAAACAAACAAAGTCTTAGGATTACTAACTATCATTTTTACATTAGCAATTCCCTCAACTGTAGTTGGAACATTTTATGGAATGAATGTTAATTTACCAGGTGGGATTGAAAATAATTTAGATTTTTTAGGTCCATACACAATGTTCATCATTGTAATTCTAGCATCAGCAATACCAGCAATTATGATGTTTGCGTATTTCAATAAATTAGGCTGGATTAGCAAATAGAGATCAAACTAAAAAGAATGGATTTATCAGCTTAGATAAATACCAGATATTTCAACTATTATTATGGTCAAAGTAAAAATCAGAACAGGTAGAGGTACAAGCACAATAGATGTGGATGTAAAAGACCTTAATTTTTCTGGAGCAGAATATAAAAAAGTTCAAGCAGATAAAAAAAAGGCAGCCGGAAATGTAATGGTTTCATCAGGAAGAGGAACAGGTAGAAGAAAACTATCAGATATACCAGAACCAAAAGATAGACCTGCTGCAAAAAGAACAAAACACATCAGGTAGAGGTACTGGTTCAAGAAAAGCTACAACATAAACTCCTTTTTGGATTTTATTTTTCTAAAATTTGCTATATGGTAGCATCAGGGTTTTTTTGTTTTAGCTTTTCCCAGTCAGCAAGGAAATTTTCTAATCCAATTGTGGTAAGAGGGTGTTTTAGCATCTTTTCTAAAACCACAGGAGGTAAAGTTACTACATCTGCACCAATTTTTGCTGCATCAATTACATGTATTGGGTGACGAATACTTGCAACAAGAATTTGGGTTCCAAAATCATAATTAGAAAATATTTCTTTGATTTCTTTGATAAGATACATTCCATTTTGACCTATATCATCCAATCTTCCAATAAATGGGCTGACATATTTTGCACCAGATTTTGCAGCAAGTAAAGCTTGATTTGCAGAAAAGATTAGCGTAACATTTACAGGAATTCCTTCAGATGAAAGGGATTTGCATGCTTTCAAACCATCAGGAGTCATTGGAACTTTAACAACAACATTATCTCCATATTCACGAAGACGTTTACCTTCTTCCATCATTCCAGAATATTCGGTACTAACAACTTCTAAACTAACATCACCTTTGATAATTTTTGTAATTTCCTCCATTGCGTCTTTTGGATTACCTCCTTCTTTTGACATCAATGATGGGTTAGTTGTAATGCCATCAAGTAATCCCATGTCATTATATTTTTTAATAGATTCAAGATTAGCAGTGTCAAGGAAAATTTTCATAGTTTTTTACTTCTAATTTCCTTAACTTGTTTTACCATATTAAAAGATGTTATTCCATGTTTTGCCAAGAGTAAGGGAACTTCATTATCTCTTGCAGATTCACCAAACATATCTTGAGCACCAATTCTTTTAATTGGTACAGGGTATGATTCAGAAACAGATTCTGCAATAGCTGAGCCCATTCCACCAAAAATATTATGTTCCTCAGTAGTTACAATACAACCAGTCTCGCGTGCAGCTTTTTCTAAGAGTTCATTGTCTATTGGTTTTATTGAAAAAATATCCAAAACTCTACAAGAAATTCCCTCTTGCTGTAATAATTCGGCTGCCTCTAAAGCCATCCTAACTGTAATTCCACATGCAGCAATTGTGCAATCAGTTCCATCCCTTAATGTAATTCCTTTTCCAATTTGAAATTCCTGAGATTCTGAATGAATTAAAGGTGTTTTTGATCTTGCCATTCTCATGTAAAATGGACCATATTCATTTGCCATCAAGTGAGTTAATTTAGAAACAGAAATTGTGTCAGCAGGAATAAAAACTCGAAAATTAGGAATTACTCGCATTATTGCAATATCTTCAAGTTGTTGATGAGAACCACCATCAGGTCCAACAGACAATCCACCATGAGAGACTACTAATTTTACATTAAGACCTTTTTTTCCCAAAGGTGATGGATAAGCTATATTATTTCGAATTTGATCAACTGCTCTTCCTGGTAAAAATATGGCATAAGTACTTGCAAAAGAAATTTTTCCAGATGCTGCTAATCCGGCTGAAACTGTAACAAGGTTTGCTTCAGCAATACCAACATTGAAAAATCTATTTGGAAATTCTTTTCCAAAACTTGAGGTTTTTAATGAATCAGTAGTATCTGCACCCAATACTACAACATTTGGGTTATCATGTCCCACTTTAATCAAAGTTTTAGTATATTCTGAACGCATGTCAGTCATTATTGGTTCATTCAAATGTAACCAGCCTCTTTTGCAATTTTTTTAATTTGTTCTTGTTTTTCACCAATAACATGCAATCCAATCCACTTGTTTACCAAATCAATTCCACCCAACTCATTTGCTTTATCAAGTAATGTACCTCTACGAGATTTTAAAACCTCATCTCTAAATTCTCTAATTGCAATTCGAACATCTTGTTGACCAATAATTGCACCGCCACCAACAAATGCCCTTGCACCATCTGCAAATATTGAACCAATATTTTCAAGATTAACTCCTCCATCAGCCTCAATATATCCTGAAAAATTATACTGTTTTAAAATAGAATTTAGTCTATTCATTTTTGTATGTGTTTCTTCAATGTATTTTTGACCAGATTTTCCAGGCACCACAGACATTACAATTAGTTGATCAAGTGAAGATATGAATTTGTAAGACCATTCAGGTAATTCAGTATCAGGATTTATTGCAAAACCTATGCCAATTTGATTTTGTTTTAGCAGATCATGTATTTCCCCAAAACTAGATTCATCAGTTACTTCAGCATGAACTGTAATTATGTCACTACCTGCATCAATGTAATCTTGAATATGTTTTACAGGTTCATTTATCATTAGATGTGAATCAAAAGGAATTACAGTCAAAGGTCTTAGTTCTTTAATTTTTGAATGATCAAAAGTTTTGTTTGGAACAAATTGGCCATCCATTACATCAAGATGGATGTAATCAGATCGTCCAGAAACACATTTTTTAATTTCATTTTCTAGATTTGTCATATCACCTGCAATTATAGAAGGTGCAATCATGAATTGTGAATCAAGTTCAAGATTAATTATCGGAACTATATCAGTATCAGGAGCTTTACCATGCCATAGGGGATTATCTTCCATGTGTTCTAAGGATTTTCCCTTTACGGTTCTTGAAATTATCATTGTAGGTACTCCTTTTGTGGCATTAGCTTTAGTTATTGCCGCATCAATTTGTTCAACTCGATGTCCATCAATTTCAATAACATTCCATCCAAAGGATCTCCATTTATCACCAGTCTTCCAACGTGATGCATCTTTCCACATTTCAGAAAGATCATCACCTTCTAATTTTTCATCAAGTGGCATGATTCGTTCAGTGTAAGAGTCTTGTTGTAGGAAGTTTCTGTCAAGAAAAACAGTAAGATTATCAACTTTGTATTTTGATGCAGTCATTGCAGCCTCCCAAATTTGACCCTCATCAGATTCTCCATCTCCAATAATGGTGTAAACATGATAATCTTTAGAATCAATTTTTCCAGCTAGTGCTACTCCAATAGAATAAGATAATCCAGTTCCCAATGAACCTCCACAAAATTCAACTCCAGGACATTTTAGATCAGGATGACCTTGTAATTTACTACCAAATTTTCTTAGAGTTTCAAGTTCAGAATCTGGAAAATATCCTGCAACTGCCATATTTGAAAACAAACCAGGTGCAGCATGACCTTTAGATAATACTAATCTATCACGATTTGCCCATTGTGGATTTTTAGGATCAAATTTCAAATGTTTGTAAAATAAACAGCCTAAAATTTCTGCCATTGAAAAAGAACCACCTGGATGACCAGAACCAGCAGCATTTGTTCCCTTAATTACCAATTTTCTGGCCCTGAGAATATTTTTCTTTATTTGATAATAATTAAGTCCCATCCGTTCGTTAGCCTAGTAAATTTAATAAAAATCTATTTCTGTGAAATAAAAATGATTTAAAATCAAGGTGTTCAATACGATAATAGAATCATTATTCTCATAATTTTAAGAATAAATAAAATAATTTTACAATAGTTTAATTACAGTAGATTTAATCATTTTACAGAAAGATATGTCATACGATAGAGAAAGAGAAATGTTTGACGCAAAATGCGGAGATTGTGGAAATGATTGTAAAGTTCCATTTCAACCAAAAGAAGACAGACCTGTTTATTGCAGAGAATGCTTCCAAAATCACAAACCAGAACCAAGACAAGGTGGCGGTAGATTTGGTGGAAACCGAGGTGGCGGAGGTAGATTTGGTGGAGATAGAAGAAGAGATGATAGACCACGAGAAATGTTTGACGCAAAATGCGGAGATTGTGGAAATGATTGTCAAATACCATTTCAACCAAAAGAAGACAGACCTGTTTATTGCAGAGAATGCTTCCAAAATCATAGATAATACTAGTGAGTATTTTTATAAATCTCAAACTAGAATTTTATTAAATTTTTAAAATAGTAAACAACAAAGAACCTGGCACATACACCCAACAAAGCAATTATTGCCATTGCTGTTTTCTAAGTTCTTTGTTAGTTACCATCCAATTTGGATACTATGTATTATTACATACAACATTCAAGGTTAAAGTTCAGCATGTGATCATTGTGAGCTAACAATTTGATAAATAATTTTTCCATTTATTCATTTTATGAGTCATAATCATTTATGGAAGTCTGTAACTGAATACAAAACATGTCAAATTTGTGATGAAATTCGTTTTGAAAAATAACCAAATTTTTTAAAATTTTAATGTGATGTTTGTTAAAATAATTTATGATATTTGATGAATATTTACCATTGATATTGTTTGATGATCAATGCTATTTGTGTGGACAATTTATTAAAATTGTTAATTTTTTTGCAAGAGATAAAATTACAATAATTGGCCACTATTCAGATTTTGGAATAAAAATAAGAAATGAAATTCTAGATGAATCTGCATTAGACATGTTTTGGTTTATTGAAAAAAAAGTTGCATATGGAGGAAGAGAAGCCTTACTTCCCTTGATTAAAGCAATTATATCAAATAAATCAAAAAAATTACCCATTACAAAAATCAATAATGATTGTAAGCAAGAATGTAAAACTATCAAAGCAGTTTTTCTAAGATCATTTAGTCTTTTTTCAAATAGTAAAAAAATAAATTTATAGTAAATCTAAATATTACTTCAAAAATCAGGTATTCATTATGAAGATAAAATCTGAAAATTCAGTAAAAAATACACAACTACTTTGTGGATTTGTTTTAGAAAATTCAAACAAGGTTTTAGGGTTAAAGAAATTTGATTCCAAAACTACCTCAGCAATTAATCAATCACTAAAAGATATGGAAGGAAAATTAGGAAGATTTAGCATAATTCCAATACCAGGGAAAAAACCGGCTCATAGAATATTACTTGCAGGAATAGGGAAAAAAGAAAATTTGACAAAAGATACTATTAGAAATATTTCAGGTAAAATTGCACAAAAAGCAAGAGAGTTAAAACTAAAAGAATTTTCAATTATTGCACCACCAAATTTTGTGATTGATCAGATATCATCGGTTTCTCAAATAATAGAAGGCTCCAAGATGGCACTTTACAAATTTGATAAATTTAAATCTGAAAAAGTAGAAAAATCTCCAGATTTAACAATAGTTGTTTCTAAATCAAAGAAAATATCACAGACGATTAAAACTTCTGAAATTATTGCAGATGGTGCAATATTTACAAAAAGTATTGCAAATCTACCACCTAACGAATGTACACCAACTACATTAGCAGATTTTGCAAAAGTAATTTCTAAAAAGAATAATATGAAATGTAATATCATTTCCAAACTTGAATTAAAAAAGAAAGGTTTTGGAGGAATTACAGCAGTAGGTAAAGGTAGTAAAAATGAGCCAAAACTGATTGTGTTAGAACATAATCGTGGTAAAAGCAATGAAAAACCGATTGTTCTTGTGGGTAAAGCAGTCACATTTGACACCGGTGGAATTTCATTAAAACCAGGTGCAGCAATGGATGAAATGAAATTTGACAAATGTGGTGGATGTACAGTTCTTGGAATTATGAAAGCAGTTTCAGAGTTAAAACTTCCAATCAACGTAGTAGGAATTATTCCATCAGTCGAAAATATGCCAGGAGGGGAAGCATATAGACCAGGTGACATTGTAAAATTATTTAGTGGAAAAACTGCAGAAATTTTAAACACTGATGCAGAAGGTAGATTGATTTTAGCTGATGCATTATCATATGGAGAAAAACATTATTCTCCAAAAGCAATTATTGATTTTGCAACTCTAACTGGAGCATGTATTGTTGCATTAGGTAATAATGTAGCAGCAATTGTATCAAATGATGAAAAATTAGCAACAAAAATCAAAGATGCATCTAAAAAAACAACAGAATCAATTTGGGAACTTCCTTTAACTCAAGACTTTATGGATATGATAAAATCTGAAGTTGCAGATATGAAAAATGTTGGAATAGGAAGAGCTGCAGGAACAATTACAGCAGCAGCATTTTTGAAAAATGCAATTGAAAAGACACCTTGGGTACATGTGGATATTGCAGGTGTTGCATGGACACAAACAGCTACCAAAGAAAAATCATACAATCCTAAAGGTGCAACGGGTTTTGGGGTAAGATTAATTTTAGATTATCTGCAAAATCTAAAAAACTAATAACCACGACTATTTCTATCAGGTTTACCAACATTTGGATTTCTAAAACCATGTTTTTCCATCATGTGATTTAAAAATCGAATATCATCTGAAAAGGATTCATTACATACAGTACAATTTACCATTTAATTCACATCAATCCAATTAATTCAATATTAAAAGATTGATTGAAAATAGAAATGCCAGCACTGTTGCTTCCCAAGAGCTCTCGCATCTTAGTAGCACAACAGCGACATCAGGTTTGACTTCCAAGTTCGGAATGGGATTGGGTCGCACCCTAACGCTATGGCCGGCTTGTATATTGAAGTGAAATTCTCATCTATTAACGTAACGAAGTATTGGAAATGGGTTCAAAATAGGTATAAAGCAAAGAAAATACCGAATTACCACATGACACATAGAGTTGCAGTATTAGATCAGGATCTATGTCAACCACAAAAATGTGGTTTAGAGTGCATAAAATATTGTCCAGTCAACAAATCAGGAGCAGAATGCGTTACGATAAATGAAGAATCAAAAAAGGCTCAGATTGATGAAGATATTTGTAATGGATGTGGAATATGTGTCAAAGTATGTCCATTTGATGCAATAACAATTGTAAATTTAGCAAGTGAATTAGCTGAAGAGAAAATTCATCAATATGGGACAAATTCTTTTCGATTATACAAATTACCAACACCAAGAAAAGGAGAGGTTGTTGGGCTATTAGGTAGAAATGGAATGGGTAAAAGTACAGTAGTTAACATATTATCTGGAAAACTAAAACCAAATCTTGGAAGATATGAAAATCCACCGGAGTGGGACGAGATTTTTAAACATTATAGTGGAACTGAATTAAAACAACATTTTCAAAAAATTGAGCAAAAACAAATTCGTGCATCAATTAAACCACAACAAATTCAACATCTTGCAGAAGCATTTGATGGAACAGGAAATGAGTTACTTGATAAATATGATGAAAGAGGAGTAACAAGGGAATTAGTTAGAGAATTAGGATTACAAAATTCCATGGAGCAAAGTTTGAAAGAACTTAGTGGAGGAGAATTACAAAGAATAGCAGTTGCTGTTACTGCATCAAAAGATACAGAATTTTATTTCTTTGATGAACCGTCATCATACAATGATGTATTTCAAAGAATAGGTGTTGCAAGAGTAATACAAGGTTTAGCAAAAATTGGAAAAAGTGTGATGGTTGTAGAACATGATTTAACATTACTTGATTTTCTTAGTGATTATATCGAAATATTGTATGGTGAACCAACAGCATATGGAATTGTTTCAAATATTTTATCAACTAAAATTGGAATCAATGTTTTCCTTGAGGGATACCTTCCAAATGAGAACGTTAGATTTAGAGAAAAGAAATTCTCCATGGATGTATCATCATCATCTACTGATATTTTTCAAGAAGGAAGTGATATTGTAAATTATCCAAGACTTGAGAAAAACTTTGATTCATTTTCATTATCAATTGAGCCTGGAAGAGTACGAAAAGGTGAGGTTTTAGGCATAATGGGTGCAAATGCCCTTGGAAAAACTACCATGATGAAAATGATTGCAGGTGTCCAAAAACCAGATGTTGGATCAATTGATAAAAAAATAAAGATAGCATACAAACCACAATACCTACAAAATGATATTGATGTTGAAGTCATGGCACTATTAGAAAAAGCAAGTGGAGGTCCCATCGAAGGAAGTCAAGAAGAAGAGCAAATTCTAGACCCGTTAAAAATTAGAAAGTTGTACAATAAATCTGTAAAAAATCTTTCTGGAGGAGAACTACAAAAGATTGCAGTTGCATCATGTTTAATTCAAAAAGTTGATTTGTATGCACTAGATGAACCATCAGCATTCTTAGATGTAGAAGATAGAATAGCAGTTGCAAAATTTTTACAAAAATTTGTTCGCTCTTTTGGAAAATCAGCAATTATTATTGATCATGACTTGCAGTTAATGGATTTAGTCTCAGATTCAATGATAATTTTTGAAGGGGAATCAGGAAAAGCAGGAACAGCTACATCACCAATGCCAAAACATGAAGCAATGAATCGGTTCCTCAAATCATTGGATATGACATTTAGAAGAGATGAAAAAAGTCTAAGACCAAGAGTAAATAAAATAGAAAGTAGATTAGACAAGGAACAAAAAACATCAGGAAACTTTTACTACAAGCATTGACTCGAATGCTAAAAAAATTACTAGAAAATATTCTAACATTAGAAGAAAGTGAAGAATTAATCTCAGCATTTGATCAAATTGGGAATATCATCATAGTTAGAATTCCAGATTCTTTATTATCAAAGAAAAAAATTATTGGTGAAACATTACTTGAACAAGTAAAAATTGCTAAAAGTGTGTTCTATCAGTCATCGGCAGTAGAGGGAGATTTTCGTACAAGGAATCTAGAAATTCTTGCAGGAGAAGACAATACAGAAACAGAATACAAAGAATTTGGATGTAAATTCACAGTTGATGTTGAAAATGCATTCTTTTCACCTAGATTATCCACAGAAAGAGAAAGAATTGCCAATCTAATCCAAAATGGAGAGGTAATGATTAACATGTTTGCAGGAGTAGGAATGTTTTCAATAATGGCTGCAAAAAAAAAGGAATGTACGGTATATAGTCTAGATATCAACCCAGTTGCATCAAAATTATGTGAAAAAAATATCAAACAAAACAAACTATCTGGAAATGTAATTTCAATTAATGGTGACTCATCAAAAATTATCAAAGAGCAACTTGTAGATAAGTCAGATAGAACTTTGATGTTGTTGCCTGAAAGATCAGATGAATTTTTAGAATCAGCAATTAGTACTACTAAAAATAACGGGATAATTCATTATTATTCTCACATTCATGCGGATAAAAAATCAGATGCAGGAAAACTTTCAGAGGAGCATTATCTTAGTGTAACTCCAGTAAAATCAGAAATATTATCTTCAAAAATTGTTAGACCAGTTGGTCCAAGATATTATCAAACAGTAGTTGATGTAAAAATTTCTAAATGAATTAATCATCGGATGTAATTGATGCAGATGAGAATTTTGTTGTTGCCATTACATATCCAATCCATGCAATTACTGCCAGTATTCCCCCAGCAAGCATCAATACAGATAATTGTAATACAATAGGACCCCATTCTGAAAGCATTAACAAATATGCATAAAGAAAGAATCCACCAATACAAGATGCAAAAATAGTGACACCTGTTCCTTTACGTTTATCCATGGCGGAGAACTTTTTGTGAGATATTTATTGGTTTGAACTAATCTATTTCAATTGCCATAAGAAATGCATCTTCACCATCTCGATAATAGGCGTTTAATTGTTGTCTAATTACAAATCCAAGCTTCTCATACAATCTTACAGCATCATTATTACTGCATCTAACTTCCAAATAGAACTCATCACATTTTCTTAATTTTATACCGTTGACTGATTCCTCAACAAGGGCATTGCCTATACCTTTTTTTCTATACTCATCAAGAACTGCAATGGAAACAACATGACCTTTTTTAACAAAACCTAATTTCTTAAAATTTGAAAATCCAAATTCAGTTTTACACATGATATAACCAACATGTTTACCTCCAATTTCAGCAACAATGAATGCTTCAGGGAGTTCTGCCAATAAACATTCATAGAAATAATCAGAATAATGTTCAGGAAGTGTTTTTAGATTAATTTCCATAATAGAAATAAGATCGCTAGGTCCTGCCCTCCTAATGTTACATTCACCCAACTGTCTAAGAATTACTTGCATACTATACACTACAAGTATCGATATTTAATTTTAAACCAAAAGACCATTTAATGGAGAAAATGACTCTAAAAAATGGAAGAAAACTCACAAGAAGAAATTATTTCTATTGTAAATTCCATATTTGAAGTCAGTAATTTCACAAAAACAGAATTTTCATTAGAATTTAAAATTGAGGATATAGAATTTAAATCAAAATTTGAAGATTTGGCAAGAAGAATGGAAAATATGAGTTTTGTATGTAGATTAGAAAAAATTGATGGGGATAAACAGGTGTCAATTCAAAAATTTACTCCAAAAAAACAAAGAAAGTGGATGAGTACTTCATGGACTCCAAGAATTTTGTTTGCAATAGTCATTTCATTTGTGATGATTGATGGATATTATAGGACGTCTGGAACAAATTCTATTGTAGAAATTGGGGATCCTCTAGAAATGGCAGGAATCTATACATTATCATTATTAGGAATATTAGGAATTCATGAACTTGGTCATATTTTGGCTGCAAAAGTACATGGACTTAAAACAACTTGGCCTTATTTCATTCCAGGATTACCTATAATTGGGATTCCAACATTTGGGGCATTTATTCAATCAAAAGGATTAACAATTAATCGAGAAATTTTATTTGATGTAGCTATTGCAGGTCCCATTGCAGGATTAGTAATAACAATTATTGTTTCAATCTATGGAGCTTACACTGCACCAATCTTAGATCCAATAGTTGCTGAGGGATTATTTGCAGAAAAAAAATTGATTGCGTGGGACATGGGGGAGTCATTGCTAATGTCTGCTAGCTTGGCAATGTTTGGAAAAGGTGGAACAGGACATGAAGTAATCATGACTCCTGTTTTATTTGCGGCATGGATTGGATTTTTAATTACATTTCTAAATTTACTTCCAGCATGGCAATTAGACGGAGGACATATGGCAAGAACATTACTAGGTCCAAAGATTCACAGATATGCAACTTTTGGCAGTATAGGAGTTCTTATTTTGTTGGATTATTTCATAATGGCAATATTAATTCTAGTCATGAGTTATAGAAATCCAAGTGCAACTCCACTTGATGATATATCCCCTCTTTCAAGAAACAGAAAATTTGCATATATTGGAATTATAGTATTGGCGCTTTTATGTGCACCATTACCATCAAATTTTTTGCCAGGTATTTTACCTTAGTAAAAGTCTAGCACCATCTGAAATTACTGCAACTTTTTGTCTTGCACCCTGAGTTTTTAGAATATAATCCATAGAATATTTTATCCCAGGCAAGGAAATTATTTCAAGTTTCTTTGCATAAAATTCAGGAAGAATTGAAACCAAACCAATTTGAAAATTCTTTTGTATCTCTGTAAGAAATAACAAATCCTCCATTCCACTAATGTATTTAGTAGGATTTTTTAATTGTTCTAAGGTTAATCTGTTTTCAATATATTGTTGAATTGCATCAGAACCTAAACCACCTTTACATTCTGCAACTAAGATAGCAAGACCATCTTTTTTGATTGCATTAGCACAATTCCAAAGAGAAGAAAGAGATTTTCCAAGATTGTCGTTACTTGAATCCTTTCCAGTGCTGATAATCATTGTTTTATGTTGTCCCACATCTTTAATGGAATTTGATTCCAAAATTTTTGTCATAGCAATTGTTTCTGAAGGATGACCTATAGAAAAATCAAGGATACCTTGAGAATTTGCAATAATTTCAATCCCTTGAATTTCAAAATTATTAGCAAATTTTTTGGCTTCTTGCAAACTTTCGGGGTATTGTCCAGGTACAGGAAGATGTCCTTGTCTTTTTGCATAAGCTGAAAGCATGGACTCTAAACCAAATTTTTTGATAAGACGAGTTGCAATTGTTTCATATCCAAATAATCCATCAAATTCCATTTCACCCATGAAGATAAGATCTGAATTAGAAATATCAGTATCATCAAATTCATTAATTGAACTTCCCTCAGGCAATCCTGCTTTAACTAAATTTAGAATTTTTTTATCAGTTAGTATTTTTGGAAATGGTTTTGACTTTTGTTCACATATAGTAAATAATGAAGAAATAATTTTTTGTATAGATTTTGAGTTATGTAAAACAACTAATTCCATAGGTTTTGATAAATCAAGTTTGGAGAGTTTTTCATTAATTACAGAATCATCTAAAATTTTTCCATCAGAATCAATTTTTTGCTCTAAATTCTCAGCCCTTATATCCAAAACAACGTCTGTGATACCATAATTCAACCAAATTTCAGGCATAATTCATTCATAATACAAACCAAAATAAATCCAGTGTGGTTAATTTTGGTATGGATTTTGTAAAAGAGTTTACAACATTTTTGTTTAAAAATGACATAATAAAATTTGGAGACTTTACCCTTGCAAGTGGGAAAAAAAGTTCATACTATGTAGATTTAAGATTAGTTCCAAGTTATCCCCATGAATTTAGAAAGATGGTGAAATATCTTGAAAATGAGATCATTCAAGATATAGGTTTAGACAAATTTGATTCAATTGTTTCAGTTCCAACAGGAGGATTAGTAATTGCATCAGCATTAGCAATAGAAGCAGTCAAGCCATTAATCTATGTGAGAAGCAAACCAAAAGATTATGGTACTTCAAAATCGGTAGAAGGAAAAATTAATGACGGTATGAAAGTTGTAATGATTGATGATGTTGCAACTACAGGTGGTTCTGTAGTTAATGCAATAAAATCACTAAAAGAAGTAAACGTTATCATAAAAGATGCTTATGTGATTGTAAACAGAATGGAGGGGGCCAATGAAGCTTTATCAGAATTAGGAGTACAGATGCATTCAGTTTTAGATATTTTACAGATTACAAAAATATTATATGAACAAAATCTCATACAGCAAGATATTTTAGAAAAAGTAAAAAAACAAATCAATAAATGAATTTGGCAGCTCAGACAAATGCCTTCCAATCATCATTCAGATATAACTCTGATTCTTCATTGCAGCCATTGAGTTTGATTACAGCTCATTTTAAAACTAATTGAAAAGAAATGGGCCCGAAGGGCTTTGATCCCTTGGCTCACCGGTTATGAGCCGGTTACTCTACCAAGCTGAGTTACGGGCCCTAAGCAAGTGAAATTTTTCTCAGATATAAAATGTTATGAGATTAACAATATGCTTCAAAACAACTATCAAGTAACAAGTTTTGTGCAGAAATTGATTTGTCTGCAATTTCAATCAGGTTATTTGAATTAGTTGAAGATTTTTCTAGAATGTGTTGCCAAGATGCAGCGTGTCTAACATCAGCTTCTGTATGAAGTTTGAAATATTCGGTAGACTCATTATTTGTCATACCATAAAATTCTGCCAATCCATCAAGTTTAGTTTGACTAATTTTTGGAATTTCTTTTTCAAAAGCATACATTGCACAAGCGCCACCATCAAAAGTATTCATTAAATTGTTCAAATCAGATACAGCTTTTTGAGTTTTAGGTAATCCCTCATAAGCAATTAATTCATCTTTAGAGATTCCAAGTTCTCCTGCAAATGTAATCCATGGTTTAATATGATCAGATTCTTCTTGTTGATTTTCAATCAAATCACCAACTACATCATCAGATGCATTTTCAATAATTGGTTCCATAAAAGATGGAACAGCCTTTACAAGTTGAAAATATTCTTTAGAATAACCTGCTAAAGATTCCTGAGTTAATTTTCCATCAGACCAAGCTTGGTAAAATGGGTGCTTTAGTAAACTTCGTTCTTCAATTATGTCATCAATTTTTTTAATTATATTCATAATTCATCGCCAAATTTGCCAATAAAAAAATCTTTGTGGTTTACAAAAGATTTTATGGTCAAAATACTGAATTTTCTTGGGTTCCAGTGGTGTAGACCGGTCAAGCATTCTGCCCTTTCAAGGCAGAGATCCCGGGTTCAAAATCTAACGATGAAAATCCCGGCTGGAGCACCAAGATTTAATTACTTATGAAAAAATTTTTTCAATTAGGCATCTTGGACAGAAAAAATATGGAGATTAACCCTTTGCTTGAAACATATGGAAAATATATTAAAAAAATTGATCAAGCCTTAGATGCTGAACTATCATTATATTCTGAATCTGAATTTATTGAGCCTCTAAAATATTCCTTAGAAGGTGGAAAGCGGATTAGACCCATCATTTTGACTTTAGCTGCTGAAAGTGTTGGTAAAGTTGATGATAATACATTTTCAGCATCTTGTGCAGTTGAATTTTTACATATGGAATCAATAATTCATGATGATATTATCGATAATGAAACTATGAGGAGACAAAAGGATCCATTCCATATCAAATTCGGTTACAATACAAGTGTTCTAACAGGAGATTTTGTTTTAGGATTAATTCTTGCAATATGTTCTAGGTTAGATAATGCTAGAATTACAAAAGATTTGGCATCAACTGCAATGTTAATGAGTGAAGGAGAAATGATTGAAAATAGATTAGAAACTAGTGAAGATGTTACTTTTGATGATTATCTTAAAGTAATTGAATATAAAACAGCAACAGCATTTGAAGCTGCATCTAGAATAGGTGGAATTATTGCAAATGGGACTGAAGAGCAAATCGAAGCATTGTCTGAATATGGATTAAACCTTGGAATAGCTTATCAAATTAGAGATGATTTGTTTGATTGGAAAAATGAAGATAAATTGTTTAATACATTAATTAAAAAAAGTGCAGACCCAAGAGATGTTTTTAACAAAATGGAAGATTTGTTAAAAGAATATGCAGAAAAAGCAAGAGCCGGATTAAGAAGAATTCCAGATAGTGATGCAAAAATGAATCTAGAAAATTTAATTAAATTTACTTCGTTTAAGGCATAAGATCTGAACTAATTACAGGAGTTGCAAATTCTACAAATTGCATTATTGGTTCTGGATAGATACCAAATCCTATCAAGAAAATCATTGATGTAATCATTACAGCAATTATTGCTTTTGGTTCTTTAACTCTCTTCTGAGTTTCTCCTTCAAAGTACATCTTTCTTGTAATCCAGCCATAGTAAGCAAGAGATAATGCACTATTAAGAACACCAGCAATTGCAAGCCATGGTGCCCACCATAAAGTAGAACCAGCATCCAATGCACTACCAAATAACATCAATTTACTCCAAAATCCTGCAAGTGGAGGAACACCAGCCAATGCGAATAAGGAGATAACCAAAGCAAGTGCAGTAATTGGCATTCTTCTTCCAAGTCCCTGTAGTTTATCGATATGAGTAACTGCAAGAGTTGTTACAATTCCTGCAATTGCGATAAAAGCCATACCTTTCATTACTGCATGGTTTAGAATATGATACAAAGAACCTTGTAAACCAAGAGAACTATGTGGTGCAACTGCAAGTCCTATCAGAATGTATCCAGCATGTGCAATACTAGAATATGCCAACATTCTAGTGAGATTCTTTTGCATGATTGCTGCAATATTACCAATAGTCATTGTCATGACTGCAATAACTCCAAGAGCTAGTGTCCAATCAAGATGTAAGACAACCATTCCAAGAACAATAATTCTTATGGTTGCAGCAAATCCTGCTTTCTTTGTAGCTGCTGCAAGTAAAGCTGTAATTGGAGCTGGTGCTCCTTCATATGTATCAGGGAGCCATTGATGAAAAGGTACAAGTCCCATCTTGAATCCAAATCCTGCGATAAACATTCCAACAGAAAGTAGCGCAAGAGGTAACAGCGAAGGATCAAGTGTAGAATATCCTTGAATTACTTCTCCAATATTTGTAGAACCAGTCAACCCATATGCAAGTGAAATTCCATAAATTATGATTGCAGATGATAATGCACCAAACAAGAAATACTTTAGAGCAGCCTCGTTTGAGCTTGGATTCTTTTTTATAAATCCAACTAAAACATATGTTGGAATACTCATTAATTCCCATGCAACAAACAACATCACCAAATCAGTAGAATATGCAACCAACACCATACCAATTGTTGCAAGTAAAATTAGAGAATAGTATACCGCCGGAGAATTATGTTTCCTCATATAATTAAAAGACCCAACAGTTGTGAACAAAGCAACAATTAGCATTGCAATTGCAAATAATCCACCAAAGGCATCATCTACAATTACATCTTCAGAAAAAAGAGCAGCTGGTGCTACGTTTTCATTTAAAAATTGATAACCAACATAACCAATGGATACAATTAATGCTGCAAATGCAATTACAGCATAAAATGAATTAGAACCCTTTTCTTTTCTTACAATACTAATAATTGGAAGAAGAACTCCGACAGTTCCCAATATTGCCATAATAACTAGTGGAGTGGAAGTAATCTCTAACATATCATATCACCTATATCAACAATATCAAAACTACGAACAATAGTCCTGCTCCAAATACGAATAGGTATGATTGGGATACACCAGTCTGAGTTCCTTGTACAACTTTTGCGCTCCATCCAATTGCTTTCTGGAATCCATCATTCATACCATAATCTATAGCTGTCCTTTCAAAGTATCTGAATACACCTCTTGATAACCACAATGGTGCTATAACAAAGCACCAATACACCATAGCATTAAGGTACCATCTGTTTAAGAGAAGTTTATGAATTGAGTAAAATAAAATATTAGAGTTTACAACCTTTACAGGATCAACCCATCTACCAATATAGAAAATATAGCCTAATCCCGCCCCTATAGCAAATGCTACCAATGATGAACCAAGTGCAATTGGATTAAGTCCTTGCAAGAATTCGGGCAAAATTGATGATTCTATTGCAATATGTTCAGTATGAATACCATAGGAGTTTTCAAGGAAATCAACAAACGTATGGTGAAGTCCTTCTTCTGCAGATAATCCAACTAAACCAATGCCTATAGTAAGAACTGCAAGAATTCCATATGGAATCCACATTGATAATGGTGCTTCATGAATATGATGTCCTTCTTCTTCCATCTTTTGGATGTGTTTACTTTTATTTCCAAAGAATACCAATCCCATCATTCTCATAGTATAGAAAGCAGTAATGGCTGCAGTAAATACAGCAATTGCAAACAATGGCATTGCCCATTCATTTCCAGATTCATAGACAGCAGCAAAGATTGCATCTTTACTCCAGAAACCTGTTGTGATAAATGGAGCACCCATTAAACCAAGACCGGCAGCCCACATGAATGCATAAGTTTTCTTCATCTTTTTTCTTAGACCACCCATATCTGTCATAAATCGAGAGCCAACAGTATGCAGTATTGCACCAGCTGCCATAAACAATGAAGCTTTGAACATTGCGTGAGAAATTAAATGGAAGAATCCAGCAGTATATCCATCAACATATTGATAAGATAATCCTGCAACACCTAATGCCATCATCATATAACCAATTTGAGAACCAGTAGAATAAGCAAGGACTTTCTTAATTTCAGGATTGACCATCGCTTGTGTTGCTAGTAATAATGCAGTAATTGCACCAACCCATGCAATAATCTCAAAGAATTGATCTGCAAGAATTCCTGCAGCCCCTAATGCAAATACAAGAGGTCCTAGTCTTGCAACTAAGAATACACCTGCCTTGACCATTGTTGCTGCATGAATCAATGCAGATACAGCAGTAGGTCCAGTCATTGCTTCTAACAACCATTCGTTTAATGGGAATTGTGCAGACTTTCCCATTGCACCACCAAAAAGTAAAACAAACGCAGGAACCAAAAGACCTTGAGAAGCCATTGTAACTGCCCATTCAGTATCACCAAGTAATTCTTTGAATCCAAAAGTGCCTGCGTACACAAATATCAAAAGCATACCTGCAATCATCATTACATCACCAACTTTGGTCATGATGAATGCCTTCATACCGGCATGAGTTGGAGAATAATAATCTAACACACCAAGAACAGTACGTCCTTCAACACCAACATGATCTTTCTTCTTGTCACGATACCAAAAGCTGATCAACGCATACGACGCAAGACCTACACCTTCCCAACCAAAGAATACTTGAAGTAAATTATCAGACATGACAATTAATTGCATTGAACCAATAAAGAACATCATCCAGAACCAAAATCTTGTAATGTCTTTATCACCTTTCATGTATCCTGTACTGTATATCATAATGAGGAATGAAATCCAACCAACAACGTTTGCCATTATTATTGAAAGTGGATCTGCTAAGACTCCGCCATTTAGACCAAGGGATTCTATCCAAGGAATTTGATGATGTATTTCACCAGCCTCTAAAGCAATTGGAATCATTGATGCTGCAGATAATGTACTCATTAAAGCAAATCCAACTGCAATATACCCAGTTGCGTGTTTTGATAAGTTGTCAGGTAAGAATTTAGATAATTTTGCAATTCCAGGTATGATAAGAGCTGCAACAAATGGTAAAACCCAAACTAACCAAGCACTTGTTGCTCCAATTTCAAATCCCAGTAATTCAGTTGCCATATTCTAAACTCCCAAAACTCCACTCATATGAGGAATTATTGATTTATAGAAAATGTCTGGATAAATTCCTAGTACAATAGAAAATCCTGCCAACACCATCATTGGTACAGTCATGTACCAACTTCCTTCTTTTACATTTTCAAGATGTTCAGGAGTTTTACCAAAGAAAATACGTTTTAGCATCCATAGAAGATAAGACATTGTAAGAACAGTTGCGATAAGACCTAAACCAAATCCTACTGCTCTAAGTGTAGAACCTTCTTCAAGTGCAGTCTGTAATGCACCAGCAAAGAGAATCCATTCTCCCATGAAACCACTAGTTGGAGGTATTCCCATTATTGTCAAGGCACCAATTACTGCACATACTGCGGTAATTGGCATCTTACCAGCTAATCCTCCAAGTTTAGAGAGACTTCTAGTTCCGACTTTAACGATAATAATTCCAGCCATCATGAAGAGAATACCTTTTCCAATTGCATGTGTTACATACATCATCTCAGCTCCAGCAAGACCAAGTGCAGACATTGAACCAATACCAAACAAAAGATAACCCATTTGGCTTATACTAGAATATGCAAGAAGACGTTTTATGTCATCTTGCATGAGTGCCATTGCACCACCATAAATCATTGTAACTAGTCCCCATATGTAGAACCATATTGACAGGTCAGCAAAGGTTGCAGGCAAAAATTCAACAATTAATCTAAAAATACCATAAGCACCAATTCCGATCATAGCAGGTGACAATAATGCACTGATTGGTGTTGGTGCAGAACCGTGGACATATGGAAGCCAAATGTGGAACATAAAGACTGCTAGCTTTACACCAAGACCTAATGCAATTGCAACTGCAGAAATCATCGCAATGTCTTGAGGAATGTTTGCTTCGTTTATGTCTGCAAAATCAAAACTTCCAACAGTCAAACCAATCATCAAAAAGCCTAACAGTAAAACAACTGCACCCGAATGAGTCCAAAATAAGAACATTAAACCAATCTTTCGCCTATTACCTGCACCCCAAAGAGCAACTAAGAAGAAACCAGGAATCAACATGATTTCAAAAAATACAAAGAATTCAATCAGGTTTGTTGAAAGAACTGTACCAAGCATTCCCATTGAAAAAAGAAGATAAAGTGCAAAGTAAAGTCCAGATTTTGCATTTACATAACTTGAAAGAGCAGATGATTCTATTACTGAAGTTTGTCCGCCTCCAGATGAATTGATGTTATGTTCTTCTTCAAATTGATGGTGGAATATATGAAGCATGTATGGTTTTGAATAAAGCACCAAGATTGTAGATAATACATAAATCATTATTGCAAATGGTGATGCTAAACCATCCATCAAGAATCCAAACTCACCAAACTGAGTTGTCCATGGATAATGTTCTTCCACAGTTCCAGAAAGTGCAGCATTAATTACAAGAATTGTAGTATAAAGTAAAACAACAAATGTAAACCACATTGCAGGTGTTGGACCGAATTTTCTTCCAATAAGATATGCTACAGGTGCTAATAGAAGAGGCAGTATAACTGCCTGTAATAATGCATATTCCATTATCCTTTCAAACTCCTAAAGTCTGCAATATCGACATTGTGATACATACGATATGCCACAATAATTAACGAAAGTCCTACTGCGACTTCCGCTGCGGCAATTGCAATTGAAAATAATGCCAAAGTTTGACCTCCACTATGAGGTAGAAATCTACCAAATGCAACAAGATTAAGATTTGCAGCATTGATAATAATTTCAATGGCAAATAACATTCGAATAAAATTCCGTTTTACGGCAAGACCGTAAATTCCTATGCCCAATAAAGCAACAGATACTAGAGTAAAATCAATTAGTTCGCTCATTTTCCACATCCTCTCGTCTAGCTAAAACTAATGCACCAGTTACAGAACCTGCTAAAATTAATCCCATCAAAATTAATGCAGGCCAATAATACATTACAAAGTCAGCACCAATATCTCTAAAGTTTACTGGGGGTTCATCAGTAGTAATTGTTTTGATACCAGAATCAATAAACACTGCACCCAAAGCTAACATCATTACAAGCATTAATCCAATTCCTGCAAACTTTCTTCTTGGGTCTTCAATTTTTTTGAATATCAATTCTCGTTTAACTAACATAACAGTAAACAAAATTAAAACAGCAATAGAGCCAACATAAACTGCTATTTGGAATAATGCAACAAAAGGTGCATCTAACAAAAAGAAGAATCCAGCAACTCCACCAAGAGTTCCCATCAAAGCAATTGAACCATAAATTAATGATCTCATTTCAAGTGCAGCAATTGCAGAACCAATTGTAATTACAGCTAAAGCTAAAAATGCTATATCAGCCATGTGTTGCACCTCTATCAGTAATTATGATTTCACTATCTTGTGCCACATATGGTTTCACCTGGAGTTGAGCAGGTGTATAGATCAATCCTTCTTTGGAAAATGAAGAAAGTTCATAATCATTAGTCATGTATAATGCATAAAATGGACATGCATCAACACACAATCCACAAAAAACACATTTGCCATAATCAATTTGAGGCATTATTGCTTTCTTGTTTTGTTTGTGTTCTTCTGGAACCTTTACCATTGCAATAGCTTCTGCAACTCCCTCACATGCAATAGAACATAATTGACAACCAGTACAATGATCATGAAACAATAAATGACGTCCCTTTAATCCAGCAATTCCAACACCAGTTGACGGATCAAATTGATAACCATCACCTACAAACTTTAGTTTCTCTTCAGGATATCTAAGTGTAAATCGTTTTGTTGCAAGATGTTTAATTCCAGAATTTAATGCACGAATTATACCTGTAGCAGTTCCCATTATTGTAATCCTCCTGGTCCCAAGACTCCAGCGTAAAGCAAACCTAGTGCAATAAAGATGTTAACGAATGCAAGTCCAATTAGTTTACTCCAACCAAGATCCAGCAACATATCGACTCTAATTCTTGGGAAAACACCTCTTGGTAATATTATAAAGAAAATTACTCCTACTGTTTTGAGAACAAACCAAAGTGTACCATTTAGCATTTCTTGAGTGATTACTTCACTAAGTAATGGTGCCAATCCAGATATTTTTAGTGTAATTGGACCCATTTCAATTCCATTTTCAATTAATTCCATTGGGAAAGAAGGTACAACCATTGGGCCATTCCAACCTCCAAGGAATAATACAACAAACAAACCTGCAAATGCATAAAGTTTCAAATAACTTCCTAATTGAACAAGGCCATACATCATTCCAGATAATTCAGTTAGCCAACCAGCTACAATTTCACTTTCAGCTTCTGGCAAATCAAATGGAATTCTTTCTAATTCTGCAAGCATTGTAATAAAAAATACAATTGCACCAACTGGCAAAAATATTATCCATGGAAAGTTAGATTGACTTGCTGCAATTTCAGATAAGTTAAGAGAACCAGTTAAAATTACAACCCCCAACAAAGATAAAATTAATGGAATTTCAAATGAGACCATTTGGAATAATGCTCTAATGCCTCCAATGAATGGATATTTACTATTTGCAGACCATGCAGAAAGAATAGTAATAATTGGGAAGAATCCAATTACTGCAAATACAGCTAATAATCCCAAATCAACATCTGCAACGACCCAACCTGGAGCAACAGGAATTAATGCAACAAAAGCTGCTGCAGCTGCAACAAACATTACAGGCGCTGCCCAAAAAATTGGTTTATCTGCTTTTGCAGGAATTATAATTTCTTTTGAAATTAATTTTAATCCATCACCCATTAATTGTAAGATACCTTCAAATTTACCACAATAGAAAGGGCCAACTCTTAATTGAATTTTTGCCATCATCTTTCTTTCAGCAAAAATTGTTCCAGCAGCTAACAATGCTGCAAAACCAAATCCAGGAAATGCCATTACTCTAAATATGTCAGTTTCCAGGAATGCTTGAATTATTGGTAAAGTACGTGAAGGATCTGCAATCCATGAAAGTGCAAGGAAGGGTGTAAGTAATTCACCATCAATGACAGGTAAAGGAATTACAAATAAAACCATGAAAACTAGAGGAATGCCAATTAAGACTAGTAGTAATAGTATCCAGAAAATATTATCAAGTAATGATTTGATAAATGAACTTAGTTTGAAATTTGGTGCAATTACTGACATTTATCGGTCTGCCTCCACTGGCCAATAATTTAGACTCCAATAAACAGATGGCATGTTACCAAGTTTTTCTCCTTTGAGAAGATATGGTAATGCTATCAAGTTTCTAAAAGAAGGAACACTTAGTTTCAATCTGTATGGTTCGGGTTTACCATCAGAGACTACATAACATCCCAAAGAGCCTCTACCAGATTCTACACGTTTGTAAACGGAAGTAAGCCCTTTTCCTTTTGGATTTGGTTTTAGTTTTACTCTAACTGAACCAGACTTTGGCATTTTTTGTAATGCTTGTCTAATTATATTACAACTCTCCAGCATGTCAAGCCATGGAATTTTTGATCTTGCATAAGAGTCACCTTCCTTCATTACATTAGTATGAACATCTAATTCATCATAAACATCATAAGGTTCTTTTTTTCTAAGATCATAATCAACACCACTTGCACGAAGGACAGAACCAGTAGTTCCAAGTCTAATTGCATCTTGTCGTGACAAAACACCAGTATCTTTAGTTCTTGCAATTAAAATTGGATTATCATAAAATACTGCAGAGTATTCTTTGATACGTTTTTCAAAATAATTAACATGACGTAAACAAACATCTTCAAAGTTTGGTGGTAAATCATTTCTAACTCCTCCAGGGATAAAATGTGCATGTGTAACTCGTGCACCAGTCATTTTTTCCATAAGATCAATTAAGAGTTCACGATCACCTGCAGGCCACATAAACATTGTAGAGTGTCCTAAGAAAATTCCATAAATTGCAAGCCAATACATGATGTAAATACATCGATTTAATTCAGATGCAATTACTCTAACATATTTTGCACGTTCAGGAACTTCGATACCAAGAATTTCTTCAACTCCCAGGACATACGGATAAAGAACATTACATGAATCATGAATTACAGGTCTTTCCAAGTGAGGAATGTTTAAGATATAATTTCTATATTCTGCCATTTTTTCTTCTCCACGATGAACGTATCCAGGATCAGGATCACATGCAACAATATAGTCACCATCAATTTGTACAATTAGTCTCATGTGGCCAGAACCGGGATGCTGTGGTCCCACATTGAGTGTCATAATTCTCTCATCAACTTTTTGGAGTGCTAGTCCAGGCATTATCTCATTCATGATTATCGTCCCTTTAGTACGAAGTCCTTTCGGAGTGGAGGTAAATCTGCCCAATCTTCGGGTAAAAGTAATCGTCGATTATCAGGATGACCATCAAAGTAAACACCCAACATTTCAAAAATTTCTCTTTCATGAAATTCTACACTATAAAAGATATTTCGAAGAGTAGGGAGTTTTGTAGAATCATGACCAGGAATTGGGTTTTCTTCTCGTTGAGCCCTAGTAGCCAAAACAAGAATCTGTCTTGCCAAAGAAGAATCAGAATAGGAACCAATGTGATAAACAACTTCAATTTCTTTATCTTGAGGGAAATCTATGCCTGTAACTGATTCTACATGATCAAAATTTAATCCATCACGAATGAATTCAGCAACATCAAGAATATTTTCACGACTTACATTAATTCTGACTCGATCTTCTTTTACAAACGCAACTTCAACTTTATCACCGAACTTTTCAACAATTTTATCAGAAATACCTTTTTCAAATGCAGGTAACTCTACTGGTTTTTCCTCAGGTTTTTTTGCTACAGGTTTTGGAGCAGGTTTTTCTGCAGGTGTAGATTTTTCTTCGGATTGTGTATCGGTTACAGATTTTTCAGAATCAGAACTCATTATACAAACTTCCTAGCTTTCATTCGTTTAATTTTTTCTTGCAATAAAAGACATCCTTGAATTAAAGTTTCAGGTCTAGGTGGACAACCCGGAACATAAACATCAACTGGAATAATTCCATCAATTCCTGGAAGAACATTATATGAATCAAAATATAATCCTCCAGTAATTGCGCAAGCCCCCATTGCAATTACATATTTTGGTTCAGGCATTTGATCATAAACTAATCTAAGACGTGGTGCCATTTTTCTTGTAATAGTTCCTTGAACAACAACTAGATCACATTGACGAAGTGATCCGAATGCTTCAATGATACCAAATCTTTCAACATCATATCTAGGACTAGATGCTGCACCAAATTCTACACTACAACAAGCTGTTTCAATGTGTACTGGCCACAGTGACCAAATTCTACCCCAATTTATTGCATAACCTAATGGTTTACCGATTGCTTTTTCTAAAATATCTCCTAGTTTTCCTACAAAGACATTTGCATTTTCCGGTGTCATTAAGTCTTTAAGCAATTTTATCCCCCATTTTGTGAATATTCTTTACATAAATAACTACCAAATTCTTCTTCTCCCTGATTGATACAATGCAAATGCCATTGCTCCAAACATAATAGCTAAGAATCCCATCATAGGCAAAGTTGCACTCTTTGGAAGTTCTAAGATTGCACTTCCCCATGCATACAAGAAAATCGCCATGACATCAAATACAACAAACATCAGAATGTAAGGATAATACTGCATCATAAAATGAGTTCTTCCTTCCCCGGATGGTACTTGACCACATTCCATCGGTAAAAATTTCACAGGGTTACTTCGTTTTCGAGGTGAAATCATTCTTGAGATTACTAACGCTGGAGCCATTGCAGCAACCGCAAATCCAAACATCAAGACAATGTTACTGTAATTGCCCGCTAATTCCCCGACCAATTTAGCTTTTGTCCCTAATTTTTGTATAAAAAGGTATGCGTTCTTCTTTCGATCTATTTTTTAAAAAACCCTATTTTTCTAAAGTACTTTATAGAACATTGATAAAAAACGTACATGACATCAAATATTGGAGATATTGCTCCGGGTTTTGAACTTCCAGACACAGAATTAAAAATGAGGAATTTAGAAGAATTCAAGGGGAAGAAAATCGTACTATCATTCATAGTAGCTGCTAGCTCTCCAGTGTGTGAAGCAGAACTGTGTACATTAAGAGATTCTTGGCAAGAGATATCAGATCTTGGTGCACAAATAGTTGCAATTAGTAATGATGGTCCATTTGCAAATAAAGTATTTACAGAAAAAAATAATTTTAAATTTCCATTGCTAGGGGATTACACTAGCAAAACAATTCAGGATTATGATGTTTTGATGAAGGATTTACTTCACCTCAAAGATTACAATGCTGCAAAACGTTCTGTATTCATAATTATGGAAGATGGAAAAATTGGTTATAGATGGGTTTCAGAAGATCCATTAAAAGAACCAAATTATGAAGAAATTAAAAATTTCCTAAAATAGGAAAAATTTCTTTTTTATTCTATTTCTGCAATAACGTCATTTTTGGCAACAATTGCAGTTTCTTTTACTTTGATAGTTTTTACAACTCCATCTTTATGTGATTTAATTGCAACTTGCATCTTCATGGATTCCAAAGTACAAACAACGTCACCTTTCTTTACAGAATCACCTTCAGCAACTGCAATGGATACAACCTTTCCAGGAATTTGACTCTTCAAAAATAGTTCTGCATTACCTGTACCACTACTACCAGAATTTTTGAAAACAATTTTATCAAAATGAGTATTAAGATTTAGAGTAATTGGAACATTATCAATTACTAAACTTATTTCATTTGTAGATTGTTCAAGATATTTTGCTCTATGATAATTTTTGTCTAAAATAAATTCAATTCCTTTTGAATCCATAGTTATAATTTTTAATTGGTGTTCATTATCGTTGATTTTAATTGTATAATCATTATTTCCGAGACGTTCTACTATTTTACCTTCAAATGATTTTTCAATATCTTGAATTTTATAATTCATTTATCATCAATCCAGTTTGTTTTTCCAGTTGGAATTATTTCCAACATTATTTTGTACACGACTCTTAAAGTATTCAGAATGAATAATGGCTGCAGCTAAGGCTGCTTCACTTTTATCTTCCTTTTCTTTCTTTAGATCTTCAGTTAATCTATCAATCATATCATAACGCTTTAGAAAATCAGTTGTAAGTTGACCGTTTTTGTATTCATCTGAATTTAGAATAGTTTTGTATAGTGGAATTGATGTTTCTACACCTTGAATGTAGAAATCATTTAAAGCTGCAAGCATTCTAGTTCTAGATTCTTCAAATGTTTGTCCCCATGTAACGAGTTTTGCCATAAGTGAGTCATAAAATGGAGATACAGTACATCCAGGATATAGATATGTATCACATCGTACACTTGGACCTGCTGGAATTATTACATCTGGAATAGGTCCAGTAGATGGTGCAAAATCCAAGAAAGTATCTTCAGCATTAATTCTACACTCTATGGCATAGCCATTCATTTTCAGATCACTTTGTTTGAATGGGAGTGGTTCTCCGTTTGCAATATCTATTTGTAATTTAACCAAATCTAAACCAGAAACAAATTCTGTAATAGGATGTTCTACTTGCAATCTTGCATTAATTTCAATAAAATAAAATTCGCCATTATCAGCTCTCAAAAATTCAGCAGTGCCCAAGTTTGTATATCCAACTGCATCAGCTGCATTACAAACAATTTCACCTATACGAGCTCTTGTTTCTTCATCAACAATTGGTGAAGGGGTTTGTTCAATTAGTTTTTGATTACGTCGTTGTATTGAACATTCTCTCTCAAAGATGTGAACTGTATTACCATGAGTGTCTCGAGCAAATTGGTATTCAATGTGTCTTGTTTTCTCTAGGAATTTTTCTACAAGAATGGCTGATTTTCCAACAGATGCAATAGATTCTGCAGTAACTGCTTCATAACCTTCATGTAGTTCTTTATCATTTGTAACTATTCTAATTCCACGTCCACCGCCACCATAAACAGACTTTAGCATTACTGGATAACCAATTTCATTTGCAATTTTTGCTGCATCATCTGCATCTTTTACCAAATCAGGACTTCCAGGAACTGTCGGAACTTTAGCTTTGAGCATTGCATCCTTGCATCTCATTTTGTCACCACATAGATTCATAGAATCTGCAGAAGGACCAATGAAAATAATTTTATTTTTTTCACATAATCTTGCAAAATCATCATTTTCAGAAAGAAAACCATAACCTGGATGAACAGCATCACTACCAGAAGATAGCATTACATCTAGAATTTTTTCTTGATTAAGATATGATTTTGCAGGAGCGGCTTCACCAATATGATATGCTTCAGTTGCTTGTTTAACGTGCATAGAATTTGTATCTTCATCAGAATAAACTGCGACTGTTTTAATTCCAAGTACTTTACAGGTTCTAATAACTCGTAAAGCAATTTCACCTCTATTTGCAATTAGAACTTTTTCAATCATCATTAATCACAAATTAATATTTCCATGTTTTCTAGGTAGTTGTGTTGCTCTTTTGTTTGCAAGCATTTCAAGTGCTTTAATTAACATTGGTCTTGTTTCAGCAGGATCAATTACATTATCAACAGTTCCATGAGAAGCTGCAACATATGGATTTTCAAATTTTTCTGCAAATTCATCTATCAATTGTTTTTTAAGATTCTCAGCATCATCAGAAGCTTTTAGTTCTTTTCTATACATTATTTTTACTGCAGCTTCTCCACCTAAAACAGCACATCTAGCAGTAGGCCAGGCATAATTAACATCAGTTCTTAAATTTTTACTACCCATTGCAATGTATGCTCCACCGTATGCTTTTCCAATTACCAAAGTGATTCGTGGGACAGTAGCTTCACAATATGCATAAAGTAACTTGCTTCCATGTCTAATAATTCCATTATGTTCTTGATTTGAACCTGGCATGTATCCTGGAGTATCAACTAAAGTGATAATGGAAATATTAAATGAATCACAAAATCTTATGAATCGGGCTGCTTTATTTGAAGAATCAATATCAAGTGCACCTGCAAGATGCATTGGATTATTTGCAACAATTCCAACAACAGTTCCATTCATTCGTGCAAATCCTACAACTACGTTTGGTGCAAATAATTCATGAACTTCAAAAAAGTCATGATTATCAACGATTGAGTTGATAATATCTTTCATATCATAAGGTTGCAAAGGATTTTCTGGAATAATATTTATCAAATTATGATCTAATCTGTTTGGATCATCATCAGTTTTGGTTTTAGGTGGTTCTTCAGTATTATTTTGAGGAAGAAATGAAATTAATTTTTTGATATAATCCATACATTCGTATTCATTTTGTGCAACAAAATGTGCAACACCACTTTTTGAACCATGAGTCATAGCTCCTCCAAGATCATCAAATGAAATTTCTTCACCCAATACAGTTTTGACTACATCAGGTCCTGTAACAAACATAGTTCCAATTTTTTCAACCATGATTACAAAGTCAGTCATTGCTGGTGAGTATACTGAACCACCTGCTGAAGGTCCAACACTTGCAGTAATTTGTGGAATAATTCCTGATGCTAATTGATTATGATAAAAAATATCTGCAAATCCATCAAGACTCATAATTCCTTCTTGAATTCTAGCACCACCAGAATCCATGACGCCAATAATTGGACATCCAGTTTTAAGTGCATGACTCATTAGTTTAGTAATTTTTTTAGCACCCATATGACTTAGGGTTCCACCAAGAACAGTAAAGTCATAAGCAAAAACAAAGATTTGTCTTCCATCTATATTTCCATAACCACAAATAACACCATCTGTGAAAAATTTCTTTTTCTGCATATCATACTCGTGATAATGATGTGTAACTAATGGATCAATCTCAGTAAAAGTACCTTCATCAAGTAAAAGATCAATTCTTTCACGTGCAGTTAATTTCCCTTTTTCATGTTGGGCTTTGATTCTATCTTGTCCCCCACCTTGTAATGCGGTTTTGTTATTTTTAATAGACTTTTCAATCTTATCAGAATGCATAACGATATTCTAAAGCATGAGGGTTTCCTATATTAATTTAATTTGAAGATTCAAAATTAATCAAAATTTTACTATAATCAATAGATCATTGTTTATTTTTGAAATTTATGAGTTCAGAAGTGGAAATTTCTTGTTTACAAGTTTTTGATAAGAACTAAAAGCATCTTTTTCCTCACTACATTTCTTACATATACATAATTGAGATACATTTGGAATATCGCAATTTTCTTGAAATTCGCATTGTGGGCAACCAGCCGGAGAACCACACACAACGCACTGTAATTCATTTATCTGAGCACATTTTTCATGTTTAACACCCAATCCTTTTGACCATAATCCTATTTCATTTACTGGGATTTTTTCATTACATACAATACATGTTCCTGGAAACTTCATAGGTATTTTTCTCCAGCTCATTGAATTAATTCCATCTCCTTTTCTATTACATCACCAAATGTTTCTTGTAATTCTAATTCTAGTGTTTTATTTTTAATACAAAATAAGACATAGGGTAAACAAATGGTAACAAAAGCACTAGACGACAAATGCAATTTTTTTGCCATTACAGACGATAATGATTTAATTTTTGCACCATCCCAACGAATTCTATTGAGTAAAGGCCATGATAGATTGTATTTAGTATATCTAATTCTATCATCATTTTGATATAATTTAATTAAGATATCATTAAGATAACGTAATAATCTCCAATTCTGAGTTTTCATAATTTTCCCATAAATCATGTCAGCATCAGAAATTGTTTCTAGATATTTTGCAAGAGTGGGATTATCTAAATTACTTGTAACAATACTAGAATAAAACGCATTAATTTTTTCTCTAGGATTAATTTGCATAGAATATAAAACACTTCGAGCTTCGTCAATTGAATTTGCTTTAAAGAATGCATTAACACCATCCTCAACATTAATTTTCTCAAAAGATGTTTCAGTTTGAGGATTAAACCCAGTTACTAAAGACTGTGTTAAATTAATCATAGAGCGAATATCTCCACGAGATTTGGAAATAACTTTAATCAAAGATCCGGGACTTAATTTTACATCTTCTTTTTTCAAAATATTTTCAAGATAAACTCGTAATAGTCTAGGCGGAATTCTTTTGAAAGAAATTGTTTTAACTACTTTTTTGATATTTTTCATTTTCTCCAAAGTGTCATCATTTGCTGCAATAACAATTGGTACTGTTGGTTTTTTCAAAATATCAACAAGTGCTGCAGCACCACCATAATCCCCACGACCATGTAATCCATCAACCTCATCGACAAAAATCATTGGAGTTCCCAAAACACTAACATTTCCTAAAACAGGCGTAAGAATTTCATTAATTCTTGATTTGCTTCGAACATCACTTGCATTAAGGCCAATCATATCATATCCAAATTGTTTAGCTACAAGAAAAGCCATAGTAGTTTTTCCAATTCCAGGAGGTCCAACTAGAAGAAGAGGTTTTGTTCCTTTCTTCCATTTTGCAAACCACTCCATTATAGCAGAACGAGGTTCTTCATTTCCAACCATATCAGAAATAATCTGAGGTCGGTATTTTTCAGACCACATCAATTTTATCACTTGGGAAGTTTGGATTCAAACTCTGACCATTTGTTAGCCTTTTGTAATTTGTTAAACCAATATTGATTATAATGCTCTACAGTCAAGAACAAAAATTCTAAAAATTCTTTATGAGAAAATCCATCAGGTAACAATTCAAGAGTAAGACGTGCATCTTGTAAATACAAATTACTTTTTTCTAAAGTTACATCAAATCCTTTTTTCACATCATTTGCTAGTAATGAATAGTATAATGGCCAAGAAGGGATCTTTACAAAGCCATTTTTAATTGAATCTTCAATTTCATTTCCACATCCAACACCTTCAGCAGCTCTTGCCATTCCTAAATAGAAAATTTCACCTAATGGTCTTTCTGCCAACGCCATGTTTCTACCAGCAGTTCCCATTACTGCACGATATTTTTTGTAAGACAATGTCATGTCTTCTTCAGTAATTTCTGTTGGTTTTGATTTTAATTTTTCATCAAGATACTGTCCAATCCGGGCATCTTTGAATCCTTCTTCAAATTCTTTTAAAACTTGTTCACCACCTTTAGAAATTTTATTTCGAGCTAATTTCAAAATATATGGATTCATTAATTTGTAATCATCAAGAAAATCTAGATCTTCATCTTTGTCTACAATTCTATCCATGGGTTCACTAAGATCAATTGCCAAAATATGTCCCTCAACTACATCTTGTTTTAATTGAGGATCATTTCTTCCAGAATATTCTGCTGCCGCATCAAACAATCCATTAAAAACAGGGAAAGTCATTTTTACAAAATTAGAATTTAAAATTCTAAGAACTCTATCTTTTAGAACATCAAGATTTTCTAATTTTGATTTTATAGGCTCAATTTCAGAGGCATTTAAGATAATTTCAGTAGAACCTACCTCATCACCAAATGCCTGCTGAGTAGCATTAGGATTTTTATCTGATTTTATTTCATTTAGAAGACCTTCTACAAATCTATTAGTAAAATTTGGAAATTCCTTTTCTGTTTCTTCTTTATATTTTTTAAATAATTTGTAACCTTTTGATTTGAACAAACCTTGTTTGATAATTTGTTTGCCAGGTTTTGTGCTCATTAATGCTTCTTTACTTACAACTGATTGATCTTTACCACTCACAAACGTAATTTGCTTTGTTGTTATTTATGCTTTCAAACAAATATTTTGTCACTTAAATTACGATGAATTAGAAATCAGTTATGGAAATAATTGAAATTCTTCGTGAAGCATCAAATAAAATTTATGAGAACGTAAAAGATCTTGCAGGAACTGAACAAGCTGCAGGAGATTTTGGTAGAGGTGTAGGAGGAGATATTTCTAGAAATATAGACATTGTTGCTGAAAAAACTGTGCTAGATTATCTTAAAGAAATTAATTTTGAATGTGTTGTGTTGGGAGAAGAATGTGGAAGAGTAGAGTTGTCAGATAATCCAAAAGGATTTGTAATAATGGATGCAATAGATGGTTCTGCAAATGCAGTAAGAGGAGTTCCATTTTTTTGTAGTTCGTTAGCATTTGCAACTGAAAATAAACTTAGTTCAATTACTGATGGGGTTATTACAAATCTTTCAAATGGAGAAATATATTGGGCTTCAAAAAATAAAGGTGCATTTTTCAATGACAAACAAATTAAAGTTCATGATAAAGAACCAATCTACAAAATAGTTGGCATCAATACATCAGGTGCATCAATAGACTTGATGAAACGCCTACATCCAATATTTGAAAATCACAATCACATAAGACATTTTGGAGCAAATGCACTAGAAATGGCATTATTTGCAAGAGGATTGATGGATATTTTTATTGATTTAAGGGACAAAATCAGAATACAGGATATTGCTGCAGGTTATCTAATTGTAAAAGAGGCAGGGGGATTACTAGTAGATGCTGATTTGAATCCACTTGATGCTGATCTCAGTTATTCTACAAGAGTATCTTTTATTGCAGCTGCAAATCAAAAAATTCTTGATGAAATAGTATCACAGATTAATCAGTAGAAAACACAAGAAAAAAACTGAATTTTTGTGATTAATTTATAGATAATTTGATACTATTGGATAATAACAGAATTTTTTGAATCATTCCATAACAGAAATATATTTAACCAAAATCACAAATTAACTTCTTGTATGGTAAGTGAAACAAAGGCTAAAGTTGTTTATAGAGAATTACTAAAAGTAGATCTTGTAGTCTTACGATTAGTCCCAGAAAACGGAATGCCAAAATTTCAAACGGGGCAATTTCTAACAATTGGAGTTCCAATTCCTGCAGAAAAAAAAATTGTCAGACGAGCATATTCAATCGCATCCCATGCAGAAAATAAAGATTATTTTGAATTTGTAATTAGATGGGTGAGAAAACCACTTCCAGGTCGTGTTACAACTGAATTATTCTATGCAAGTGTAGGTGACGAAGTATTTCTAGGAGACCCTACTGGAAATGCATTACAAATTAGTGATACATTACCTAATGGACAAAAAGATAACAGAAGAGTAATTTGTGTTGGTGGTGGAACTGGACTAGCACCATTTATTGCATTTGCAAAACACTTCCATGATACAAATGACAAAAGAGAAGTGGTTATTTTACATGGAGCAAGTTATGTTGATGAATTAAGTTACAAAAGATTATTGACAGATTTAGAATTAGAAAGTGAAAAAGTAGGTAGAGATAAATGGAATTTTAGATATAGAGCCGCTATTAGTAGACCAAAAGAATACTTTAACAGATCTTGGAATGGACATACAGGTAGAGTAGAGTCATTTTTTAAACCTGATAAAAAAACTGGTATGTCACCAGTAGAAGAGATGGTAGGTGAGGAGATCACGCCAGATAATTCAATAATATACATTTGTGGATATCAAGGAACAATTGATGGTGTAATAGATTCATTGGAATCAAAAGGTTTCGTAACTGAACATGAGAAGAAAGATGATGGAAGTTTTGGAATCAAGTTTGAATCATACGGATAAAAAATACAAAAATTTGTATTGATTTTATTTTTAGATACCAAAAATTAGTTGTATAGATTAAACATACATGTTGATTTTTATATTAAGAGTATTTTTTTAATACATGGCAGAACTCAAGTGTAGAGATTACGGGTTTGAATGTGATTTTGTATCGGCTGGAGAAATGGAGGATGTAATTAAAAATTTTAGAGATCATACAGAAGAGGAACACGGAATAGATTATTCTAAAGAAGCAGTCATGCAGTTTCTCTTAAGAAAACAAGGATTATAATAAAATCAAGCGTCGAATCGCGTCATTCTGATTGATAAAACTGGGAGTTCTTTTTCAATGATTTTTTCAACTGCAGGAACAATACCAGTTCTAGATTTTACATTCTCTTCAAAAATTTCAAAAACTTGATCTCTAAATAATAATTTGATTCCAGGAAGTGCAGTAATTCCTTCATCAACAGTTCTAGGATCGGATAAATCTAAAATTAGTGTGCCTTTTTTCTTTTCTGCCATAACTAATCTAATACTATCATATGTAATCAAGAAATAGTCAGATGTAGTTGCAACTAAAATAATATCATATTTATCAAAACCAGTTAAAACATCATTAAAGTCAACAGGAGTTCCGCTCAAAATTGTTGAAAAGCCAGTAGCACGTTCAAGAGATCTACTTGTAACATCAAAAGAAACCCCTCTTTTGTTCAAAGTTTTTGCAACCATGGCTGCAGCCTCACCAGTTCCAATTAGCAATACTTTTTTCTTTGAATCAAGTCCTGCTTTTTCATCTACAAGTTTTATTGCAACATCTCCAAGAGAAACCACATCTTTTGCAATACCAGTAGTATCCCTCATTCTAATGGCCAATCTAATTACACTATCAAATAATTTATTGAGAATTTTACCTGTTACACCACTACTTTTTGCCTTTGCTAATGATAATACAATCTCATCAAATATTTCTTGTTTTCCAACAACAACAGAATCTAATCCAGATGCTAAACGCAATAAATGAAGATATACATCATCTCCCTTGTATACTTCAAGGGTTTGATCAAAATGATCAATGTCTATTTGTTCTAATGTAGATAGAGATACCCAAGTATTTTTTATTTTATTTAATACAAGAGCTTTTCCTTCTGATCTTCGTGCATCAGGAGAATCTTTTGATTCAGTATTACTTACTGTAAAAATTTCAACTCTACTTGCAGTTTGAATAATAATACATTCATCTACGCCAGGAATTTTTTTAAATTCTTCACAAGCTACTTGTACATCTTTGAAAGTAAATTTAGATAATGTATGTAATGGAATATTTTTGAAGGTTACTCTTGCATTCATTACATCAAAATTAACTTGACTCAAACCATATCACCATTAAGAAAGTTTACTTCGTCCACCTTTAGCAGTTCTGAAAACATTCATTCCAATGTAAAAATTTTCATGTATTGATTCTAAATATTTAATATCATTTGCAGCATTAAGGATTTCTTTTTCAGTAGATTCAGGATCATTTTTTAGTTTTTCAAAGTTTAATTTGGATTCATCTAAAAAGTCGTTAACTCCACGTTCATAATTTGACATGCCCTTAAACTCTGGACTTAAAACATTTTCAGGAACATATGCAGGGGTTTGATCTTTTGGAGTTTCTGCGGTTCTTGTAAGAGATGCTTGTTGTTCAGGTGTGAGAATTGGTCGAGGGAATCTATCTTTTTTATCTAAAAAGAATTCGGGTTCACTCATATCTCGTCTAAAAATTTCTTCGCCTTGTCGCTTGAAGGTATAAGTAGATTTTTTTGCAGTTTCTGCTTTAACTTCATTTGTAATTGCTTTGTATTCTGCTTCTGCTGCAGATTCTGCTTCTGCTTTTGCTGCTTTTGCTTTGGCAATTGCTTCAGCAACTGCTGCTTCTGCTTCTTCGGCTATTTTAGATGCAGCTTCTGCTTTTGCTGCCGCATCCATTGCTAATTTTGATTCATCAACAGTTTCTACTGATTCTTTTTTCCCAGTTTCTTTTGCTGATGGTTTTTCTGATGCTGAATTTTCACTAGTTTTTACTTTTTCAGAATCTTTTTTCTCTTCAGACATCATAAAATCACTGAGATTGCCCGAATTTTAATATTTTTGTAAGAGAAAAATCTGTTTTTTCTGTCTCATTACTAAAATAGATACGATATGACCCTAATCGATCAATAAAAATAATTTTCAAATAAATGAATTTAAAGAAATAATGGCGCCCTCGGCGGGATTTGAACACGCGTCTCAACCGTGACAGGGTCGAATTCTAGACCAGACTATACTACAAGGGCACAAGTAGAGTGAATTGAAATGCCAGATTAAAAGTTTCGGTCACAACAAAAAATTTGTAAAAGACTAAATTATACGCGTGAAACATTTTTCATGAGGGTCTATGGCGCAGCCAGGTAGCGCACCGGACTTTTAATCCGGTTGTCTAGGGTCCGAATCCCTATAGACCCGCTACTTTTCTTTATCTTATCTATTTGATAATCTCATTGATTTGTTTCATAAAGGATTCAATAGAAGAATTGATCTTGTTTTCTCTTTCAGTAATATCTGCCCTATACTGATTAATCATTTGAATTCTATTAGAAATCATCCTTTTTTGTTCATCATAGCCTGAAGAGCCATATGATTTTCTATCTTGTAAAGATGAGACAACTGTAGTTGTAGAAATAATTTTTGAGACAATTTTTGGATCAACTTTAGTGTCAATTACGGATTTTTTTATTTCTGAGAAAGTTAATTTTGAAAGAGGTTTTTTTGATTGGTGAGCTAACTGAACTAAAATACCTGAAATTTTATGAGTTACTCGAAAAGGAATTCCTTCTTTAACTAATTTTTCAGCAATATCAAGTGCAATAAGATTACTTGATTCGGTTACTTTTTTCATTTGTTTTTCATTTACTTTCAAAGTAAGAAGAATTGATTTTAAAATTAATAATGCACTAATAGAAATTTTTGAGGTAGACCAAATAGAGGATTTAATTTGTTGTAAATCACGCCCGTAACCTGTTGCTAGTCCTTTGATAGTAGTTAGAATGGCAGTTAGATTTCCAATTACTTCGGCAGTTTTACCTCTAGTCAATTCTAAAATATCAGGATTTTTCTTTTGTGGCATTACACTTGATGGAGATGTAAATTCATCTGCAAGTTCAATAAAAGAGAATTCAGAGGTAGACCAAATTACAAAATCTTCTGAAATTTTACTTAGATTAGTCATCAAAATTGAAATCATTGCAACGTACTCTGCTACAAAATCACGTGTACTTGTTGCATCAATTGAGTTCTCAACAACATCATCAAAACCTAACATCTTTGCAGTGCTATGTCTATCAATTGGGATGCTTGTTCCGCCAACAGGTCCTGCACCAAGTGGACTTTGGTTAACTCGTTGAAATGTTCCATAGAGTCTTTCAAAATCTCTAGACAATGCAGCGGCATGAGCTAAAAGATAATGAGAAAATAAACCAGCTTGAGCTTGTTGAAGATGAGTATAAAGGGGCATGATTGTTTTTTGATGGTTTTTAGCCACAGAAACAAGGGATTCTATAGTATCTAGTATACAATTACAAATTATGTTAATATCATCTCGAATTTTCATTCTAATATCTAAAACAACCTGATCGTTTCTTGATCTTGCAGTATGCATTTTTCCTCCACTTGCCATACCGGCTTTTTTGATTACAAGGGATTCAATTAATTCATGAATATCTTCGGCGCCTGATGATAAATCAAATTTTTCTTTTTTTAAATTTTCTAAAGCAGATAAAATTTTTTTTGCGTCATTTTTTGTAATAATATCATTTTGATATAGCATCAACGAATGTGCTTGACTACCAAGAATATCATACATTGCAATTTCAGAATCATCATTAATTGATGAAACATAATCTAAAGTAATGTCACTCAAATCAGTACCAAGACGTGACCGATACATTACCTAAGGTTCTAGAATGGTTATATATAGCATCGACGCTTTTTCGGACATGAGTCAAGACATTAAACAAATGCGAGTAAAAATATTCGATGAGTTATCAAAGATTGTAGATCCAGAAATTAACACATCAATTGTTGAATTGGAATTAATTGATGAAGTTGATATCAAAGACAGTAATGTCAAAGTAGATTTACATCTTACCAGTCCATTTTGTCCAGCAGTATTTGGTTTTAAGATTTGTCAAGATGTCCACGATAATTTATTGAATGTGGATGGAGTTGATGATGTTAAAGTAAATGTATCAAACCACTTTATGGCAGAACAGATTAACAATCAAGTAAACAATAGTCCAAAACCAAAAAAACTGGGTTAACTTCTAAAACCTAACAAATATCCTCTAAGGAGTTGAATTCCCATAGCAGGGTCAACACCTTTTGGACATACTTGACTACAAGAGCCAGCAAAATGACATCTCCATATACCATGAGATTCATCAATAATTTTGAGTCGAGAATCTTTTCCCTTATCTCTACTATCTGCAACATATCGGTATGCCTGAGCTAATGCCTGAGGTCCTACAAATGAAGAATCTGTTGCCATCGTAGGACATGCTGAATTACATAAACCACATTTGATACAATTAGCAAATTGGATGTACTGTTCTACTTCTTCAGGGGTTTGTAAAAATTCTCGTTCGTCAGTTTCAAGTTCTGTATCATCTCGAATAAGATATGGTTTAATTTTTTGATGAGTATCAAATAATCTTTCAAACTTTACTGCCAAATCACGAATTATTGGAAAATTATTCATAGGTTCAACTGTAACAACATTAGAGTCTAATTCACTAATTTTTGTAAAACATGCTAATCTTGGTTTTCCGTTAATCATCATTCCACATGAGCCACATGTTGCTTGTCTACAAGAATAACGAACTGCTACTGAATGATCAAAGTGTTTTTTGACTTCAAGAATTGCTTCAAGAACTGTTGTCCACTTTTCATATGGAACAGTAAATTCCATAAACTTACTTGAATCATCATGTTCAGGATTATATCTAAAAATTTTTAGTGTGATTGATTTTGATGAGGAAACTGGTGTAGATACCTGCTCTTCTGCAATATGAGATACTAGTGCCATCCTCTATGTCATCCCCATGTTAGTTCTAATAATTGTATTTGAACCATATGCTATTAAACCAAACATTGCAACTAAGCATCCATAAGAAACAGCTTTCTCATACATTCTCCCTTGCTTTAGTTCTAACAGAATTACTCTTAGTCCATTAAATCCATGAACTGCAAGTAAAATGAGAATCAATTCCAACATTGCAGCATATGGGACAAATTTGTAATTAGCAAGTACGTTTTCATATTCTAAGGATTCTACAAATCCTGTTGTAAGACGCATCAAAATGTGTACTGCCACTAGTGCAACTGCTGCCAAAGCAGTCCCATAGTGAATTTTCATTATTGTGCTTTCTCTCATATTACTCACCAAACATTACCGCCAAACCATACATCATTGCTACTGCCGCAAGAACAATTGCAGAATAGATACCTATTTTGTGTCTATAGTTTTGTGATGCTGGGTCATATGGATAATCAGGTCTTGCAGGTTTTCCTACACCAACTCCCCCATGTCCCAACATTACTCTAACTCCATTAACAGTATGAAATACACACATTCCAATTACAATTGCCAAAAAGATATGTCCGCCAGTAGTTTGAGTTAACTCTAAAAATTCATTCCACCCTACTTGACCTCGTAAAATATTACTTGTTTCATAAATATGAGCCACAAAATATGCCAACAAACCTAATCCACTTAATCGCATTAACAGATATGCTACTCTTTCAATTCCATATCTACGAGGATTGGCCATTCCACCAATGCCTTCTTTATTTTCATCGTTAGTCATCTAATATTTTCTCTCCACTGGCTGATACTTAGTGATTGTTACAGGATGTGTTTTCATTATTGGTTCATTTGGATCATAATATGCAAGGGTATGATGTAAAAAGTTTGCATCATCTCTATTTGGATAATCAGTTCTTGCATGAGCTCCACGTGATTCTTTTCTATTAATTGCACCAATTAAAACAATCTCGGCTACTCTAAACATAGAGTCAAGTTCCATTACATTTGAAAAATTAGTATTGTATTCTTTTGCTTTATCATCAACATGTTTCCAAGTTTGTTTTTTTAGCTCACGAATTTTCTTAAGCCCATCAACAAGATCAGTTTCATTTCGATAAACATAGGCTTTGTCATTCATTGTATCAGTTAGTTGTTGTCTAATTTCATATGGATTAACATCGCCAGATCCTCTAAAAATTCCGTCATAGATTCTCTTTTCTTCTGCTACAACTAAATGATGAGGCCAAGGACTAGATTGTGTATTTTTTTGAATATATTCTGCGGCTAGCTCACCAGTGATTTTCCCCCAAACAATGCATTCGGAAGTGGAATTTGCACCTAAACGATTTGATCCATGTACACTATTACAAGCAGCCTCGCCTGCAGCCCAAACGCCTTGTATTTCTGTTGCACCATCAATATCAGTATGAATTCCACCCATCATATAATGACAAACAGGTCTAACATCAAGCATTTCTTTTGCAGGATCAATTCCAGAAAACTTGATTGATATTTCTCTAATTCCTCCTAATTTTTCTTTAATTTTTTCATCGCCAATATGTCTTAAATCAAGTTTCATACAATCAACTCCAGTTTCATGTTTGAATCCATTCCCTTCTTGAATTTCAGTCATGATTGATCTTGATACAATATCACGTGGAGCTAATTCCATTTTACTTGCAGCATATTTTTTCATAAATCGTTCACCTTTATTGTTAAGAAGGAAAGCTCCTTCGCCTCTTGCACCTTCTGTGATCAAAATTCCAGAGGGTAAAATTCCCGTAGGATGAAATTGTACAAACTCCATATCTTTTAGTGCCATACCAGCACGATATCCCATATCCAAACCATCAGGAGTTGAAGATAATGCATAAGTTGAAAAGCTATACAATCTACCTGCACCACCAGTTGCAATGATGAGAGCTTTTCCTTTAATTGTGTAAAATGTTCCTGATGATAATTCTATTGCAGTAAGTCCCATGAATCGTTTCCCATCATGAATAATTGATGTTGCAAACCATTCGTTAAGATATTCAATATTTTCATATTTTTGACAAGTGTCATACAGTGTTTGCATTTCAAAGAAACCAACTTTGTCTGATGCATACGTTGCTCTTGGAAAACTATAACCACCAAAATTTCTTTGATCAATTCTTCCATCAGGTCGTCTAGACCATGGCATTCCCCAATGATCTAATTGATGTATTTCTTTTGGCATTTCAACACAAAGTCTTTCTGCAACATCTTGGTCTGCAAGAAAATCACTTCCCTTTACAGTGTCATAAATATGAGATTCAATTGTATCTCCTTCTTCTTCAAAAAGTACTGCAGCAGTTCCACCTTCTGCAGAAACAGAATGAGAACGCATAACTTGTACTTTAGAAACAACACCAATTTTGAGATGTGGTCCTTTTTTTGCAGCAGCAATTGCTGCTCTTAATCCAGCAAGACCAGAACCACAAATAATCAAATCAAAATTAAGCGAATCAACCATTTTTCAGACAAACTTGCTTTGGGTGGGATAAATATGTAGTAATTGCTAGGCATGATCCATAATATTGAAATATATCACTAGTGATATCACTAGTGATGATTTCAGAGTGGTTTCAGAGGGTTGGAAGTTCTGTACCAAGAGGGTTCTCAAGGTATTTCATTTTAGAATTATTGAAAAAAAAGGCCCATACTGGAAAAGAGATTATCAATTATGCAGTAGAACAAAGTAACGGGATTTGGAAGCCATCCCCAGGATTAATCTATCCTTTGTTAGGTAGATTACTGGATGAAGGGCTAATTGAGGAAACAAAAGATGGCAGATATCAATTAACGAAAAAAGGTGCAGAAACCGCACAAGATGTAGATAAGGTTAATGAAATTGTGAAAAAACAACTGGATGTTTTATTTAGATTAGGAAATGTAGGAAGATTTGTCGCAATTGATATTTTAGAAAAAATTTCAACAATGGGATCTATCTTGAGTTCAAATTTTGCAAATTTGACTGAAGATGAAACGAAAAAATACAAAGAGTTTTTGGAATTGGAATTGGAAAAAATTCAAGATAAAGATGTAAAGAAGAAGGGTAAGGAAATAAAAATAGAATAATTGAGAAATTATTCTAAAAGAACCATACCAAAGGGAAAATATAATTTATAATGAAAATCATTTAAAATCATAAATAATTCAGATAAAGTACACAATTATGAAAAATTTAAAATCGATGTTAAAATCAAAAAAACCTTTAGTTATTCCAGGAGTATATGATGCACTGGGTGCAAAAATTGCTCAAAAAGTTGGATTTGATGCAATGTTCCAAACAGGTTATGGGACATCTGCAACCCTATTTGGAATGCCGGATTTTGGATTTGTTGGAGCAGCAGAAACTGTGGATAATGCAAGACGCATATGTAGAGCAGTGTCAGTTCCAGTAATTGTTGATGCGGATACAGGGTATGGAAATGCATTAAGTGTATGGAAATTAGTAAAGGAGTTAGAATCAGCAGGGGCTGCTGGAATTTTTCTAGAAGATCAAAAATGGCCAAAGAGATGTGGACATATGCAAGGAAAAGAAATAGTTCCACAAGAAGAATATACAGAAAAATTATCTGCTGCAATTGATGCACGAGAAAATAAAGACTTCATAATTGTTGCAAGAACTGATGCAAGAGCTACTGAGGGATTAGATGAAGCAATTGAACGAGGAAAACAAAATAAAAAAACAGGAGCTGATGCAGTATTTGTAGAAGCTCCAAGATCATTAGATGAAATGAAAAGAATTGGAAAAGAAATCAATGCCCCATTAGTTGCAAACATGATTGAGGGAGGAGCTACACCATTAAGTTCTGCTGAAACATTAAACAAAATGGGGTTTAAAATAATTCTATATCCTCTATCGGTATTATATGCAAATACGTTTGCAACAATGAATATTCTAAAAGAATTAAAAAAATCAGGCGAAACAACAAAGTATAAACAAAAAGTGGTAAATTTTGATCAGTTCAATGATTTGGTGGAACTGGAAAAGTTCAGAAAAATGGAAAAAAAGTATGGGTTTTCAAAAATTAAGTAAAAGAAAGGATATAGAGTAAAGATTAACTGTTTAGGGCTCTCTCTATTTTAATTTCAATTGTTGAAACATTTCTTGTTCTACCGTCTTGTGATTCTAATGCTTCTGAATCAATTTTTATTTCACCAATAGTATAGCCTGCATTTTCTGTTTTTCGTGCAATGATTTGAGCTACATCTACAGCACGACCAATACTCATACCTCGAGCTTTGATGCTGACGGATGGTAAGTTTGCCAATTGAATTAGCGTTGATGTTACATAAGCCATCAATGGTTTCTTACCAATGAATACGGTGTCTCGGGTTTCATTTGACATGCTAATTTTGGTATTTAAGGTTAATTTAAAGCTAAATGGATTTTTTTGAACATAATCAAAAATAAATGAAAAATTTGAACTATTATTAACTATAAAAGATGATTTTATTTGGAATTGGAAAATATTTCAAAAGTTTTAGAAACAGGTAGTAGTGAGGAAAAAATCAAAATTTTAGAAAATTTAGAAAATATTAAGAATCCTGAATTTTTAGAAAAAATAATTTCAAAATTGGATGATGATGATATTCAAGTAAGAGGAGAAGCGTTTAGTACGCTTGTATTAAATAAGAATGAAATTTCAAATTTTTTAATTAAAAGTTTGAAGTCTACAAATAAAAATATCAGAGGTTTTACATCACTGATATTAGCAAATAGAAATGAAACATCATCTATTCCAGATATTATAAAACTCGTAAAAGATGAACGATCCATGGTAAGATCATGTGCTATTGGAGCATTAGGGCATCTCAAAGCTCAAGAAGCAAAAGAGATTATTGAACAATCACTTTTTGATTCAAATTTGGAAGTAAAAAAAAGTGCTCTTCAATCTCTCATTGATCTAAATATTACAATTTCAGAAGATAAAATAAATAAAATAATCACAGAAGGTGATATTGAAATTGAGAAATTATTAATTAAATTAAAAAAATAAAGTGGACCGGAAGGGATTTGAACCCTTGATCCGATGCATGCCATGCACCTATCCTACCAGACTAGACGACCGGCCCATATCAGAATTCTGATTGATTTGGATTTTTCAAATTGGTTATTAACGTTTAACGATTAAAATGTGAACAAATGTATGAAATTAACACAATATATTTAACCATGATAATCTTGATTCAATCGTCGCCATGGTAGTAGATAACAAAGCAACCATCACCTATGTTCAATTATTAAAAGAAGATCTCGTTATAATGAGAATGGTTCCAAATGATGGTCCTGTTCCAGATTATAAAGCAGGTCAATTTATCACACTAGGATTACCAAATCCTGCAGAAGGTGGAAAAATTGTTAGACGTGCATATTCAATTGCATCACATCCAGAAAATAGAGATTACATTGAGATAGTTATCAGATGGGTAAGAAAACCACTTCCAGGTAGATTAACCACACAAATATTTAATGCAAAAGAAGGTGATGAAATTCTTTGGTTAAAACCAACAGGTAGAGCATTATTAATTAATGAAGAATTACCAAATGGTGAAAAAGATACAAGAAGGATAATTTGTATAGGTGGAGGTACAGGTCTTGCTCCATTTGTAAGTTTTGCACAGCATTTTCATGATACAAATGATAAACGAGAAATTATAATTTTACATGGTGCAAGTTACATTGATGAATTAAGTTACAAGGATTTGTTAACTAACCTTGAAAATGAAAGTATTGAAAGGGGTAAAGATGAATGGAATTTCAAATATAGAGCTGCAATCAGTAGACCTCAAGAATGGTTTAACAGATCATGGGCAGGTCAAGTTGGAAGAGTTGAAACATTCCTAAGACCAAGAGATGGCGGAATGTCACCATTAGAAGAATTAATTGGCGATAAAATTACCAAAGAAAATACAATGTTGTATGTTTGTGGTTGGCAAGGGACAATTGATGGTGTAATGGATTTCTTAAAGCCATTAGGTTTTGCCACAGAACATGACAAACGAGAAGATGGAAGTTTTGAAGTCAAATACGAATCATACGGATAAAATTTTATTAAAATCAATCATTGAAATATGAGAATTATTGAGTTAATCTAATTGATTACTGCACTATATCTAGCACATCTAAATCCAGTGACAAATGCTCATGTAGAAATAATTAATGATTTGAAAAAGAAAGCAGATATTGTCAAAGTCATGCCAGTAGTTTTCAAATACGATGATAGAGAAATCAATAGTAAAAGTTTCCCATTTAATTTTGAATCAAGAAAGAAAATGATAGAATCAGTTTTTGGTGATTCAATTAAAATTACTGAGGATTATGCATTTTATGCCCCATTTAAAAAATATCTACCACCATTGATTAGACGAAAATCATGGAAATTAAGAAAACAAATTCTTGATGGAGTTGATGGTGATTTTTTTTCATATACTGGAGACAAAGCTGAAGGGTATATGTTAAAAATTTACAGATTAAAACCAAAAATAGGTAAGAGGAAATCACTTTCTGCAACATCAGTCAAAGAAAAATTATACGATGCCGCACTAGGTGGAAAAGATTCATGGAAAGAAGATGTGCCAGAAAGTGTAGCCAAAGTGATTGAAGATGAATGGAAAACAGTTGAGAAATTTGCAAATACAGAAGATCAAACTAGAAGAGTTGTAGGAATGAAATTTCCCAAAGAAGGCTATTCTAAATAAATAGAGATTAATACACATTCAATAAAATTTTCCTATGACACTTCCACTCTCAAAATATGTATGGTTTGACAAAAAATATGTCTTGACAGAAAAAGCCAAAGTTCCAATTACAACTCATGCAATTCATTATGGAACATCAATTTTTGAAGGAATTAGAGCATATTGGAATGGAAAAAATCTGCATGTGTTTAGATTAGATGAGCATGTTAAAAGATTTAGAAGATCAGGACAGTATTACAATATTTCATTAAATTATTCTGATAAGATTATTTCAGATGCAGTAATTGGGATTTGTAAAAAAAATAATATAAAAAAATCATGTTACATAAGACCATTTTATTTTATTGGAGATTATGGAATTAATCTGCATGTAACTGAAAAAGCTCCAACACATGTTGCAATTTTCACTTTTCCATTTGGAGATTTATTTAACAAAAATGGAATTACTGCAGGAGTGGTATCATGGAGAAAGTTCTCTGACATGTCCACTCCAACACAAGCCAAAATGGGTGGAAATTATCTAAATTCCATAATTGCAACACAAGAAGCAAAAAGAAATGGATTTGATGAGGCAATTTTGCTTGATCATAACGGAAACGTTAGTGAAGCACCAGGAGAAAATATCTTTATTGTTAGGGATGGACAATTACTAACACCATCTCTCACATCATCAGCTCTTGAAGGGATTACTCGTGATGCTATAATTAAAATTGCAAAAGATTTGGATATTGATTTTATTGAACGTGACATTTCACGAAGTGAATTAATAATTTCAGATGAAATCTTTCTAACAGGCACAGCAGCAGAAATTACCCCAATCATATCAATGGATTCAAAAAAGATAGGTAATGGTAAACCAGGAAGCATCACAAAGAAAATGATGCAAGAATACTCTGACATTGTAATGAACAAAAATGATGACTATGCTCAATGGTTAACGTCGGTGTATTAGATGAAAATTGTTCAAATCGGAACTGGTGGATGGGGGAAAAATCACACTAGGGTGTTATCAGAATTAGGAGTACTAGTTGCTGTTTGTGATGCTGATTCTCAAAAAAGTAAAGAATACGGTGAAAAATATTCTGTAAATCATTATGAATCACTAGATGAGTTATTGTCATCAGAAGAATTTGATGGAGCGTTTGTTGTTACTCCTACATCTACACATACAGAAATTGCAAAAAAATTGCTAGAGGCAAAAAAACATGTATTTGTAGAAAAACCAATGACATACAAATCAGAAGATGGTGAAAAACTAGTAAAACTTGCAGAAAAAAACAAAGTGATTCTCACATGTGGATATATTGAGAGATTTAATCCTGCAGTGGATGTTGTAAAAAAAATTGTCAAAGAAAAAAAGTTTGGTGATTTAGTGATGCTTGAATTTCATCGAGAAAATAGAATGCCTATGCACATCAAAGATGTTGGAATAATTTATGATACTTCAGTTCATGACATTGACACTGCAAACTGGTTGTTTGATGATATGCCAAATGTAGTATTTGCAAGAGCAGGTAGAATAAAACATGAACATGAAGATTTTGCAAGCATTATGCTCGGATACAAAAATGACAAAGTTGCAATAATTTCATCAAACTGGATTACGCCAAAAAGAGTTAGAAAATTCAATGCAGTATGTACAGATGCTATTATTTCATCTGATTTTATCACTCAAGAAATAATTGTAGAGAAAAGTGAGAATTCAGAAACTATTCAAAATGAGAAACAAGAGCCACTATTACTTGAAATCCAAAGTTTTCTTGGTGCAATTGAAGGTAAAAATGAGTTAATTGTAACATCTCAACAAGCAGTAAATGTAACAAAAATTGCTGAAGCTGCACTTTTATCTAGTCAAAAAGGGATTCCAATCTATCTAGATCTAAAATGAACAAAACAATGATGGATATTTTGGCATGCCCAATTGACAAAAATCATCCTTTAGAATTATTTGAAATTAATGAAAAAGACAACATAGTCTCAGAAGGTGCATTATTTTGTTTGAAATGTTCTAGATTTTTTCCAATAATTGAAGAAATTCCCATAATGCTTCCAGATGAACTAAGAGATAAAAAACAAGAAATGGAATTTCTTAAAAAATACAAAGATACATTGCCTGAAAAAATTATTACAGAGGCAAACCCATGGCATCTGTAAGATAATGGTTACAAATTTTATTTCCGAAAAAGCAAAAATCGGTCAAAATGTTCAGATTTGGCATTTCTCATATATTGGCGATGATGTAGAAATTGGAGACAATGTCAAAATTGGTTCTCTTGTCCATATTGATTATGATGTAAAGATTGGAGAAAATACAAAAATTGAAGGTCAGGCATACATTCCACCACTTTCAAGAATTGGAAAAAATGTATTCATAGGTCCTGCGGCAGTTTTAACTAATGATCCATATCCAATGTGTGATAAAATGATTGGAGTTACTATAGAAGATAATGCAATAGTTGGCGCACGTGCGGTAATCAAAGCAGGAGTTATTGTTGGAAAAAATAGTGTTGTTGCAATGGGAGCAGTTGTGACAAAGAATGTTCCAGAAAATGTTGTAGTAATTGGTTCTCCTGCAACCATTAGATTCAGTAGAGAAGAATACGATAAAAAACAAAGAAAGTGGAAAGAGAGTTAGAACTTTATTTCTTTTCTAAAGATCCAGTTTTTCAATTTTAATAAAATTAAAATCCATATCACTACTAAAACTAGAGCAATCAATACTTTGATTCCTGATGCAAGCATCCAATGAAATTCTCCAAACTGTTGAATTGTAAATGGGCCCAAAATTGTTACCATAATTCCACCACCAAGTAGAATTAAAATCCACATTCCAAACAAAAATCCGTAAAGATTAGACTTCAAAAAGTGACCCCCATCAAAAATGCAGTGATAATTGCCAAAATTCCTGAAAATATAGCAAGCTTAAAGATTGCATACCCAACTTGTTTTTCAGATAATGGACCTCCTGCAAGAATTAGTCGTACTAGAGTTATGGGTGCTGATTTGTCACTAGTTGCCCTTAGTCTGAAATCATCAGTGTGATCTACTGGCTTTCCTTTGATTTGTCTGTGCTCTACTATTTTTTTTACACTTGATAGGAACAAAAATGAGTTTATCACTGCAGGTAATAGTGCAACTGCTGCTATAATTTCTACACCTCCAACAATTGCAATAGCACCATACATTGCACCCAAAGTCAAAGCTCCAGAATCTCCAGGAAAAATTTTGCTTGGAATTTTATGATACTTGTAAAATGCCAATGAAATAAATCCTAAAGGCAAACTAACTATTGCAATTTCATAATTTTGTACAATAAACAAGCAAATGGATAATGAGAAACTTGCAATCACCATAAAACCACTGGCAACTCCATTTAGAACATCAATGGAATTAATTGTATTTCCAGTAATTGGAATCATAAAAATTATCAATGCAAGATATAGTACTGGAATTTGTACTACACCAAATATTGGGAATGCTAAATCTGAATTATATGCACCAAGTGCAATTATTGGGATGGCAGCTAGTGCCAATGCAACAGGTTTGAACCAACCACCCATGACTTTTCTATCATCAACATATCCAATTGCAAATGCAGCACTAGTTGTAATTATTATTGCAAGAATTTCATTCATCTGTAAAAATGCATAAAGAATCATTTCTGACGCAATGATTCCAACAATTAAAGCAAGTCCACCAGGTCTTGCCACCATTACATCTTCTTTTTTGTTCATGTCTTTGACTACCATGTTTCTTTTTTCTAGAAATTTGATTAGCGGTGGAGTCATAACAAATACTAGAAAAAATGCAACAAAACAAGAAACTATTGCTGGAATAATTAATTCTGTCAATATCTAACCTTCCGTAATTCTGACTTTATGTTATCTGCGATGGTTGAACCAATTTTATCTATTTCGGCTAATTTGTTTACAGGAATTTTTGCCAAATCATCTAAATTCTTTATTTTGTGTTTGTACAAAATCCTAGCCCTAACTCTTCCTATTCCTTTTACCCGAACTAAATCAAGTAATTCTTCCCTAATTCCATAAACTATTCTCTTCCTAAGATCATCTAACTCCTCAAGCAAGTCTGCTCGCTCCACATGCTTGGATATCTCTCTCAGACAATATGAAAGCCAGTTAGCCATTTCTGCCATCCTATGCATGTCTCCAGACTCTATTGAAAGACTATCAGATAGGGATAGTTCTGAGGACTCGGTAATCCATGCCTGCAAAGCTAAAAGACTCCTTGAGCAGTCATATTCAGAAATTGGTTCAAGTAGTTCTGAGGAATGATTCTCAATTAGTAGACTTGCTGATTCGTAATCCCTATTTCGAAGTGAGAATTTTGGGAAAAATTCTTCACAACTTGAAATTAGATGTAAAAATCCAAATGTATGCTTTCTATCCTGAGAAACATTTTCAACAGCATCTCTAAAATGAGTTGCAGTTAGTGGATCAATGTAAAGCATTGATGTCTTTTTTCCAAATTCTGTTGCAGCGAATCGTTCACCTTTTTTAATAATCAACAATTCACTTGAAAGAAAACGCAGAGAAATATCAATTGCAAATTTTATAGTAGGTTTTCTTGATTGTAATCCCCCCAATGTTTGTAAAAAGAATTCTAAAATTTCATCTTTTTTAATTCCAGGATGTGTAACTATAACACTAAGAATATGGGTTCTTAATGATTTGTCATCAGTAATTTTTGAAATGATTGGTTCTGGTTCTCCATTAATGTAGTGTTCAGTTAATTCCTCAACATTTCCAGATCCAACAATTATTGATTCCCCATAATCATCATACTGTGGTCGTCCTGCTCGTCCACAAAGTTGTTTGTATTCGAGTATACTAATTGGCATATTTCTTCCAATTTTGACATTATATCGATTAATATTTGAAATAACAACTCTTCTTGCTGGAAGATTAACGCCAGCAGCTAATGTTGGAGTAGATGATAATAGTTTGATTGTACCATTACGAAATTCTTTTTCAATAATTTCTCTACAGTTTTGATTTAGTCCTGCATGATGAAATGCAACTCCCTTTTTTACAAGAGTTGCTAATGTCTTAACAATTTCTGTATGCTCATTTTGAGATAGAATCTTTTTTGAGGTTTTTTCTAATTCTTTTAGATCATTTTTTTCAAGCAACTGAGAAATTACATCTGCTGCTTTTGTTGCAAGAGATTTTGAGCGAGTTCTAGTTTCTGCAAAAACTAGGGATTGACCACCCTGCATTACGGATTGTACGCCTAAATCAATAGGTGTTCCACGTAAAGTACGCTCAACTTCAAAAATTGTTCCATCATTCATAGTAACTTGACCTCCATCACATACACCCTCAGAAAGGGGAACAGGTCTCCAGTCATTTTTTACTAGTGTACAATCAAGCCAATTTGCAATTTCATCAGAATTGGTAATCGTTGCACTAAGACCTACAATTTGTGGTTTTGAATCTAATAATTTTAGTTGTGTTAGAATCATCTCAAGTGTTGGACCTCTATTTTCATCTCCAATCAAATGTATCTCATCAGAAATTACTAGACCAATTTCATCAATCCATTCAGCACCATGTCGAATTACTGAATCCATTTTCTCATTAGTTAAAATCAAAATGTTACTTTTCTCTAAATTTTTTTCAATGGTTTCAAAGTCTCCAGTTGAAATTCCAACTTTGATTTTATTACCCAATGCAATTTTTTCTAATTTTTTAAATTCTGTAAATTTTTCAGCAGCCAATGCACGTAAAGGGCTAAGATAAACTACCTTTCCATTATTTTTAGAAAGATAACTAAACATTGCAAGCATTGCAATCAAAGTCTTGCCACTTGCAGTAGGTGCTGAAACTAGAATACTTTTTCCATCTAATAATCCAGATTTTACACTATCTGCTTGTGGTGGATATAATTTTTCAAAACCTTGAGATTTTAAAAATTCAATTGCAGAGTCTGGAAGATCTAATTTCTCTATTTTCATACGCGGTTATAATGACCGGGTTTTGATTCATAAATAGATGCTTCCCTGAGCATTCGTCGGATATAATTTCTGGCCTCATCTTGAGTGAATTTTTCACTTTTTTCAAGTTCTTGGACAAATACTTTTTCTTCCACTGGAACTTTGTTATCACCTTCAAGGCCTTTGAGAACATCCATGAATAATTGCATCTTTGAAACCTCACTTCTTGGCTTTCCTTGTAGTACTCCCAAGTCTACTTTTCCAGTATTCACATCAACTCCTGCATCCTGAAGCATACTCTGAATAAGGAAAATTGCACGATCAGCATCTTCCTCTTCTACTTTGTCTTTCATGAGTAATCGTGCTCTGGCAGTAGCTAGTCGTATAATTCCTTCCAATTGTCTGGGGGTAACTGTAATCATATCTTCTGATTCAACATTTCTCATCTGCAAATAGTAATCAAGAATCTTTTCTTCAGCTTCCTTTGTTAAATCAGGAACTCCACGTCTTGCATATGACAAATATTTTGTAAGTAAATCTACATCAATTACGGATTTTTTGTTGGTTCCTTGTGGTGTGTGTAATTGTATAATGTGTCTTGCAATCTTTTCATCTTTTTCTTTAGTTGGAATATCTCGTACAACAAATATCAAATCAAATCTTGTCAATAATGGAATTGGCAAGTTTACATTTTCTGTAATATTCTTGAAAGGATCATATTTCCCATACATTGGGTTTGCAGCAGCTAAAATGGAAGTTCTAGCATTAAGAGTTGCAACAATACCTCCCTTTGCAATACTTACAGATTGTTGTTCCATAACTTCGTGTAATGCACTTCTATCTTCTGGTTTCATTTTATCAAATTCATCTATACATACCAATCCTTGATCACCTAGTACTACAGCACCAGCTTCTAACATCATAATTCCTGTCTTGTCTCTAACTATTGCAGCAGTAAGTCCTGCAGCAGTTGAACCTCTACCTGAAGTATACAAACCTCTTGGTGCAATTCTTGCACAAAACTTTAGCATTTCTGATTTTGCAGTGCCGGGATCACCTACAAGAAATATGTTAATGTCTCCTCTAATTTTACTGCCATCACCTAATTTTCTTTGATTAGAGCCAACAGTGAGTAGCAAGATTGCTTCTTTGATTAATGATTGTCCCAGAATATGTGGAGCAAATGAATCAATAATTCTCTGATAAACATCAGGGGTCTTACTTAATGCATGGATTCTTTTTTCATCCTCAGGAGAGACTTCTTCTCTTGCTACTTTTCTATCACTTTTTGTACCACGTCCACTCAAAAATTCAATATTATTTCCCTCAATTCTTAATCGATATAATCCACTATGACCTCTCTGAACGCCTGCAATTGATTCTTGTTCCACTCTAACCACACCTGTTAAGATAATTCTATCTCCAGGCCTTGAGTTATCTACTAAATCCTGTCTAACTGTGACATCAACATAGTGAGGAAGTTGACCTGGAGGTAAATCTTCAGGTAGTTCTTGTAATCGGAGAATCTGAAAATCTATGAATTTACTTGCTTCAGGTTTTAGCTCAAAGTCTCTGTGTTTACAAGTGGGGTTATCACAAACAGTTGGCATTTTAACATCCATTCCCTTTAGCTGAATGATTTTGGTTGTATGATCATCAGGACAAACAAAGACTAGTTCTTTTGCAAGAGGTTTAACTTCTGATGCACGAACTACCATTCCTGAAACACTGATAATGTGTCCAATGGTTTCAGCAGTAATTTGTCTTAGACTTCGCTCTAATGGAAAATTAATTAACCTTGCACGAACTTCATCTTTTATTTTTTCTGCATAATCAGGGAATCTTGTTTGAAGTGCTTCTTTGATTGCTCTAGAAAATGCATCAAATAATCTATCAGGATTTTGAGAAAAAATTATTTCAATTTCAGGCTCTAAAACTAAATCATTGTAATCAATAATTATGTATTTTGCATTTTTTGGCATCATCTCATCAATTGCTTCCACATACCTGTAGATGCCATTCTTGTCCTTGTATCTAGTTAGAAATTCTTTTACTTTATCTGACAATGCAGAATCAGTAAATGTGCTAGTCTGAGTTTTGCTCATTTAAATCTCCTGTAATTTGTTTCTCAAACTCTTTGCTATTTTCATAAATTGTTTTATAAAATATATTTTCCTCAACTGTAAGCTTATTGTACAATTCAGTAGTGAGTTTGATTGTGTCTGCAATCTTTACTAATTTTCCTCTTCTTGTTCTAAATAATTCAAGCATTATACTTTCAACTTTATCAAAATCATTGCTACTCAATTCTTTCATAGATGTTTTTAGCTTGATGTAAAAATGTGGTTCAAGTGTTGAGAGTTGGTATTCTCCAACCATTTTCTCTTTAGATAATGCTTGTTTTAGTGCAGTAATCATATCAGGTGAATCAAGTGTTCCCAAGTTATTGTCAGATAGTATTTTTCCTACCCATTGAGGCATGTTATTTACCTCACCTTGTTTTCCTTCTGATTTTATGCCTGCAACATTAAATTTGAAATCTTTAGTAACTGAAACTTTAGTATCCTCTAGTCTATGTCCAATTGAATGTACTTTTTCTATTTTTTCTATTTCCATATGAGATCACTTATTGCGATTCAGATCGTATGTATCGGATCGATCAATTCTGTTAACAATTTGGTGAGATCATTTGATCCTAATTAACCACAGGCTGATCGCATGATTAATTGTGCTGATTTTAATTTTAATTTACTGTATGTTACAATAACCAATTCGGATTTATTAGTGGGAATTGCACCACATTACTCAGATGTCTGCAACAGGTATGTGGGTAGAAAAATATCGACCAACAAAACTCTCAGAAATTGTCAATCAAACTGAAGTAATTGGCAGTCTTGAGGCATTAATCAAAGATCCAACAGATATGCCTCACTTGATGTTTTCAGGTTCTGCAGGAGTTGGAAAAACAACTACTGCATTATGTCTTGCACATCAAATTTTGGGTGAGAACTATAGTATGAACAGTGTCTTAGAACTAAACGCATCAGATGAGCGAGGAATAGGGATGGTAAGAGAAAAAGTAAAAAAGTTTTCAAAATGGTCAGGATTTGCAGAAATTCCATTTAAAATTATTATTTTAGATGAAGCAGATGAAATGACATCAGATGCTCAAACTGCACTTCGAAGAGTTATTGAAGAAACTGCAAAATTTTGTCGATTCATTTTCATTGCAAATAATATTTCAAAAATTATTGATCCAATTCAAAGTAGATGTGCTAAATTCAAGTTTACAACAATTTCTGAAGAAGACATTATTGGTAGACTAGAAGAAATTACAAAAAAAGAAAAAGTAAAGTCTGACAAAAAAGGACTAAAGGCAATTTATGATCATTCAGAGGGGGATTTGAGACATGCAATTAATCTAATGCAGGCAACTGCAAGTCTTGGTGGAATAACTGAAGATAACGTAAAGTCATCAGCTGGTCTAACTAAAACCAGTGATGTAGATGATGTTTTAAAAATTGCATTATCGGGAAAGGTTCCTGAAGCAAGAGAGAAAATGATTGAATTAATCAAAGTGTATGGAATGTCTGAATCTGACTTTTTGAAATATCTAAATGCCGCAGTGTTCAAATCAAAACAGCCCCACCTATCAGAAATTTTACAAGTTATTGCAAAGTATGATTATAGAATTCTTGTTGGAGCCAATTCTGAGATCCAACTATCTGCAATGCTTGCAGAACTTAGTAATCTAAAATAGATAAAAACGCAGAGAGGGGGATTTGAACCCCCGTGTCCTTGCGAACACAGGCTTTCAAGGCCCGCGCCCTACCGGGCTAGGCGACCTCTGCAAAAATTGTTGTAAAACAGTGATTAAAATTTGTTGAGGAAGAGAAAAATGTGTACATAAAAAATAAGAAAAAAGAAAAAATTTCTTTAATGACCTGAATGTGGTCCGCCACCGCTAGATGGCATTTTTACATAAGTACCGTCTGCTTTTTCGTGCCATTCCAAATTAGATGCTTCAATTAAAATTGCTCCTTCAGGACATGCTTCTTGACATGCCATACAAATTGTACAATCGTGTTCTCTGATTGGTTGTGATTTGTCAGAATAATCTAATCTTTCGTTATCTTCTGTAAGTCCAGTACCTTCAAAAGTTTCACCCTTGCAATCTATTGCAGGAATATCTTTTTCAGTTCTGTACCATTGGAATGTTTGAACAGGGCACACACCAAAGCATGAACCTTGTGCCGTACATGCATCCCAATCGACTGCAACAGTTGTTCCATGAATACCCAAAGGAACTATTTCTTCCCCATGTTCTTCATAAGCTGCCTTTACTTCATCGTTTGAGAATGCTGCACCATCAGAACGTCCATCGCCCCAGATAAAGTGTTTATTTTCTCCATCTGAATGGCTTGTTTTTCCTGTTGGCTTTACATCATTGATGCAAAAGTCTTCCGGTATAACTAGATCTACCATACTAGAATTAACTTAGAATATTATTTAAAGCTAGATAAAATTAGTTGTAACTAAATTTAATTTCTATCATAATTTTGAATTTGTGGTTCAAGAATTTACAAAGATTTTGCAGCTAATTCATGTTTTTCCACATTGGACTGATCAACTATGATTGCCTGCGGTGGACAAACAGAAACACATGCCATACACCAAATACAATCATGTTCTCTAATTGGGTCTGCCTTGTCAGTTAGGTCTTTACGCTCATCTTTGGTATCTTTTCCAGTTCCCTCAAAAGTTTGACCAACTACATCTGCTGCTGGAATATCTTTTTCAGTTCTGTACCATTGGAATACTTGTACAGGACATGCCTCAATACATGCACCATCTGCAACACATGAATCCCAATCTACTGCAACCATAGTTCCACTAATTCCTAAAGGAACTTGTTTTTCACCTCTTGCCTCATATGCTGCAACTACATCTGCATCTGCAAACACTTCAGCTTGCGAACCATCAGCATTTTTCTCTTTACCTGGACCCCACATGATATGGAAATTTCCATCATCTAGGCTAATCTTTCCAAGTGGCTTTAGACCTTCAGGGAAGTTTTCTGCTATTGGCATGTATGTAATTTTTTTTCATTATTATTTAAAGCTACAGTAGTACAAACTAGAGACTTTTAGTCACAAGTTGATCCCTTACGTTCATAATGTTCTACGATCAGTTATCTGGATATGGATATTGTAAAGTATGATGTGTATCGGGGACCCAATCTTGGAGTCTACATGAGTGTCAATGATAGTATTGGACTAGTACCATTAGGATTTGCACAAACCAAAGCAGACAAACTTGAAAAATATCTTGATATTGAGATTTATTTTACAGCAGTAGCTAACACCAGACTAATTGGTGCATTATCTGTAATGAATAACAAAGGAGTTCTATTACCAACTACTGCATATCAAAACGAATATGATTTTCTTAAAGATGAAACTGATTTAGAAGTTGGAGTACTTGATACAAAATATAATGCATTAGGTAATGTGATTTGTGCAAATGACAAAGGAGCAGTTGTATCTCCATGGTTATCAAAAGAAGAATGTAAAACAGTTTCTGATGTGTTGGGAGTTGAAACAATTCAGAAAAGAATTGCAGGATTCAACCAAATTGGTTCTGTAATGGTTGCAAATGATTCAGGTGCTGCCATCCATCCAGATACAGATGAGAAAGATATTGAACTATTTTCAGATGTTCTAGGCGTAAATATTGAACCTAGTTCAATTAATAATGGAGTGCCATATGTTGCATCAGGAGTTTTAGCTAATAACCACTGTATTGTTGTTGGTTCACTAACTACTGGTCCTGAAATTATGAATTTGACTAGTGCTTTTCTAAATTAAGAATAGTTTTTGGGTCTTCAGTTAATTTTTCTAGAGATATAGTTCCTTCAGTTCCTGTAACCATATCTTTGAGAACTACATTTCCTTGTTCTAGTTCTTGTGGTCCAACTATAATTGTTAGTCTTGAATTACTTGCAATATCCATCTGCTTTTTTAGATTGCGTCCTGCTAAATCAATGTCTGTAGGAATTTTATTTAATCGTAGTAGTGATGTAATAGAGTGTGCAACTTTTTTCATCTCATCATTAACGTAGAGTACTGCAATTCTATTTTGTGAAATATCAGGAATTATTTTTTGTTCTTGCATTGTTAGTATAATTCTCTCAACACCACCAGCTACTCCTGTTGCCCCCAAGTCATCTCGCTTGAATGCTTTAGTTAGTGTATCGTATCGTCCGCCACCAGCAAGTGCTCCCAGAGTTGAATTTTTATCAAATACCTCAAAGACTGTTCCAGAGTAATAATCTAATCCTCGTACGATACCGAAATTAATTCTAACATTTGATACTCCTCTATTCTCTAGTGAATCAAATAATTCTTTTAGTTCATCCCAGGATTCTAGCTGTGTTGTATCAAAGGAATTTTCAATCTCTTTGATGGTTCCTTTTATTTGAGAAAATTCTAAAATTTTTTCTAGCTTGCTTACATCGTATCTATCTTTGAATTCATCTATAATTTTTTCTTTGGATTTTTTCTGAATTTTATCTACTGCTCGTAAAATATCTGCTACTAGCTGAGGTTCTTTTGAATCAAATATTTTGTTGATATAAGACTCTACAAGATTTCTGTGGTTAATGTCAATTGTAATATTTTTGAGTAGTAGAGAATCAAAGAGTCGTGATGTTAGTTCTATAATTTCTGCTTCAGATTCTAAATTTGCTTTACCATAAATTTCAATATCCCACTGGTGAAAGTATCGGTATCTCCCTTTTTGTGGCTCGTCATACCTAAACACTCCACCAAATGCTGAGAGTTTGGCTGGTAATTTCATTGATTTTTGAGCAGCAACATATCTCGTCAATCCCATTGTAAAGTCAAATCTCAGTGCTACTTCTCTATCTCCCTTATCTTTGAAATAGTAAATCTCATCTCTAATTGCGGGTCCTGACTTTGTCTCTAGAGTTGATAATAGTTCGATTGGTGATGTATCCATAAATGAAAACCCATACAGAGTTGAGAGTTGTTTGAAATGATACCTGATATGCTCAATGTTTGCATTTTCTGATTCCTCAAAATCTTTCATACCTCGTGGTAACTCCATGAGTATTGTCTCAAATAGTTGGGATTTAGATATTTCTGTATGGGTTAATCTTAAGTAAATTTTGTAATTATTGATAGTAATGGTTCTCAAAGCAAAAATGATTGATCATGTGAACATGAAAGTCAAAAATTTGGATGAGAGTGTAGAATTTTATAAGAATCTTTTTGGGTTTGTCATAAAGCAAGAAGAGAATCAAAACAAGATTGATGCTCCATCAAAGATTATTGGAAATGACTCAATCAAATTGTGTCTGTATGAAGTACCTGACATGACACCAGAAGGTGGAATTGCTCACTTTGGATTTAATGTAGAGAACTTTGATGAGGTTATTTCAAAATGTGAGGAGCTTGGAGTTAAGATTCTATATGATGGAGTGATTAATTGGGAGAAATCAAAATCGGTGTATATCGTTGACCCAAGTGGATATGAATTGGAGCTTGGCGAGGTTTCTGGTGGCGGATTATAAATAAGTGATACCAATGGGATTAAGAATTAGCTGTGAATGTACAGAGTGTACTTGTAAAGTAGAGTTTCCAATTATTCATTCAGATGAGTTGCTGAATTTGTTGCAGCATGGACGATTAAATGAAAAGCAATCAGAATTGTTGAGGAGTAGAATAGATAGTAGAGTGTGTAAGGAATGTTTTGCAGGAAAGCATTACAAATGAAATTTTGTGCGTAATAACTATGCCATTTTTTGAATCATCATATTTGACTAGTACTGATGATTTAGCAGTTTGAGATAACTATGATTGTATGATTAGTTGTTTAATTGAAAGAGACATCAGTGCCAACTTCCATCCGATTTGTGATTATCCGTGAGCGAGATTTAGTAAATTAGTTTAACACTCCATTGAGATGTTAAAATTTTAGTTTGATACTTAATTTGTTAAAATCAGAATCAATAGTTCAACTAGGTATACGGATGGAAAATATTGCCCCTTTTTCAGGTCCATTACATGCAGAGATAATGCCATCATGACTTTCTACTATACTCTTACAACTTGATAATCCTAAACCTGTTCCCGTTTGTCTTGTTGTGACTAGTGGATCAAAAATTTTACTCAACATTTTTGGTTCAATTCCGTTCCCGTTATCTTCAATTTTTATGGTTGTCCAGTTTATATCTAAATCAAATGAGATACTTATAATTCCCATATTTTTAAGATCTTGTACTGCATTAGATATAATATTTACAAAAACAATTAACATTTTATTCCTGTCACATAATATTTTACAATCATTTTGTGGGAGTTTCACTTTAATGTTTGATTGGATATTTATTTTTTTAATACTATCTTCTAAAATAGAATTTAATGAATGATATTTCTTTTTTATAACTGGTGTTTTAACAAAATCTAAAACATCATCAATCTGATGTGTAATTCTAAATATTGCAGACTCAATTTTATCAAATTGTTTTTGTTCTTTCTCATCTATTTTATGCAACATTTTGATATTTTCCAAAGTCATTTGAATGATTGACAGAGGATTTCTCATATCATGTGCAACTCTTGCAGCTAATTTTCCAACTATAGCTAATTTTTCCATATTGACTTTCTTTTTAGTTTCTATTCTTGTTACTGTCATAATACCAAAAATCAGAGCAATAACAGAAATGGTGTTAATTATCATAAAAATATTAACATTGGAAATGAAAGGTGCTTTCTTAAAGTCAAATTTTTCAATCTGGGAAAAATTTTTAGCAGGAATTTGATTTATTGTCTGTTGAACATAAGTGTCAATGTGATTTGGCTTGTCTTCTAAAACTAAAAATTGTGTGGCAAATATTATAACTGAGATTTGTATTGTTGCCAATAATCCTATTTTTATGATGGTTTTCACGCATTTCTAAAACAGTTAATTCCTATAATCTCATATGTGATTGCTTTGGACACACACATTTCCAATATTGGAAATAACATATTTAATTATTTCAAATTACCAGAAATTGTAGCATCATGCGTTACCTGTATATTTATTATAATCACATAATATGATAATAATGATTTTTGTGTATGAAACTTGTTGTGATCTGATATCATAATATTACGTGTAGAGAATCTCAAAAACAGGTGGCAAAAATTATCAAAATAAGAATAGTTGCAATCAAAACTAATTTTTAAAGAGATTTCTCACCAAAATAATGAATGTTAATAGAAAAATCATCTCTAGCACCAAATTTTGAGATTTGTCGAATCTTAAATGGGATGTGGCAGGTAGCAGGTGGTCATGGCCAGATAGATACTGAATCAGCTATTGAAGATATGATATCATATCACAAAGATGGATTCACCACTTGGGACATGGCAGACATTTACGGCCCTGCAGAATCCCTAATTGGACAATTCAGAGAAAAACTAGGCTCAGAGGAATCATTCCAAGCACTAACAAAATTTGTCCCAAATCCTGGTCCAATGAGTAACAGTATCGTTACTCACTATATCGAACAATCACTAAAGAAATTAAAAACTGACTGTATTGATTTATTGCAATTTCACTGGTGGGATTATTCCAATAAAAGTTACCTTGATGCACTACACCATTTATCAAAACTACAAAGTGAGAATAAAATCAAACATTTAGGATTAACAAATTTTGATACAGAACGAATAAAAATAATGCTTGAAAATAATTTTACCATAATATCAAACCAAGTTCAATATTCAATTTTAGATAACAGACCAGAAAAAGTTATGACACCATTTTTTGCAAAACACAACATAAAGATTTTAGCCTATGGTACATTACTTGGAGGATTTTTTTCTGAATCATATGTAGGATCTGATGAACCACACAGAGGAAATCTAACTACAGCTAGTCTGCAAAAATACAAGAACATGATTGATGCATGGGGAGGATGGGAGTTATTCCAAGAATTACTATCAGAATTAAATGTGATAGCTAAAAAACACAATTGCAGTATAGCAAATGTTGTAGTACGATTTATTTTAGACAAACCACAAGTTGCGGGAGTAATCATTGGTGCAAGACTTGGAATTACTAATCATAGAGAAGATAATGCCAAAGTATTTGATGTGAAATTAGATTCAGAAGATATCAAACAAATTAATTCAGTCACTGGCAAATCAAATGACTTGTTTGATACCATTGGTGATTGTGGTGAAGAATACAGATAGAAATTACATCAGATAGTAAATAATTTAAAGAAAATTCATATTTGAATAAAAACAAATTTTTCAATCTTTAATGATGTTTAAAATTTAGAGTATTTTTAGACATTTTTTCAGTATTTCTACTAGCTACAATAAATCAAATAATTGCGAATGTAAAACATGTCAAAGAAAATAGAAGAAAAGGAGAAAGAAAAGGAGAAATTAAAAGAGAAAATGGCAAAAGGTGAGGTTTTAGCCTTTACATAAAATATAGATTATACACTAAATTCTCTAAACCACTAAAATTCCTCGCTCAATCATATATTCTATGCCTGAGAGAAATTCAGTATCTGAAACCATTCCATCTGCCCACCAGCCAGTTCTATTTTTAATCCATGAAGGAATTTTATTATCTGTACCATCAATTGGTGCCTGAATTGTTGAAACCACTAAGATTTTTTGCTCAATTAGATATTCAATTCCTGAAAGAAATTCTTCATCAGTAACTAGATCATCAGCCCACCAAGCAGCATTGAGTTTTACCCATGAAGGAATAAATGATTCCCCAATAACAATAGAGTCATTTTGTGTTTCTTGAGATCCTAAACCATCATCACCAATTATTCCAGGTTCACCAATTCCTGAACCACCAAGTGCAATAATTGCTGTTTCAAATCCCAATCCATTTTTCTCAATAATTCCAACATCATTAACAATATTTTCAAACTCTATTGAAACATCATTCAAAGATTGTCTATTTAAAATATTTAATTGTGTTTGTTGCAATTTTAATTCTAGTTTATTTTTTTGTTCTGGTTCCATATCTTCAATAGTAGAAAGTACATGTTCTGCTCTCATTACAAATACATGACTATCTTCAAAGTCTACAATTTTAGATAATTCATCATTTGAATTCATTGCAAATTTGTATTGCATTTCTGATATTTCTAAAAGATCAGAAATAACATCCAATTTGAAAACAGAGTCATTTAATGTCTCCTTAGAAATTAATGCAATTTTTGCGTCATTAAGTATTTTAATAATTTCATCTGTTTGCTTGTCAAAATAATCTAAATCAACATTAGGATCAGTGTGTTTTAAAATAAATAAACCATATTCTATCTTTTGATTTATTTGTGAATTACTTTTTGAATCTGCATGAAGATCATCATATAATTCTTCAGTTGGATGGGTTAAATGTAATGATGCAATTTCATAATTTCCAGATACAATATTTTCTTTTGCTCCTATAATGTGTCCATTTGTTTGCTCAACTGCACTTACAAATTTTACTTGTTTTTCATAAGGTAATTCTGCTACAGCCACACTCACAGATGAAATCATCATAAATGCAACAATTGCAATGATGGTAAAATGATAGGAACTCAATGTAAAAACTGAGTTTTTATCTCTCATTGCCATATTTGGGAATTATGCTAACATACGATATAATATTACCTTAAGAATTATGAACATTCTTACAGTATTATGATAAGATTTGAAAATTTGTAAAAAATGTGCTAAAAATTTCATATTAAAATAATATTTTCTCAAATCTGACATAAAATATGCAGATTTTAGGCATATTTTATCGACGGACATTAAGAACCTGTTATTACCAATGGTTACCAATCATTACCAATGATATATATACTGGAGTGAGAACGTCTCACCATGAGCACACAAACTCAAACAAAGAATACACAATCAAACAATACACATTCAAACAATGTTTATTCAATGTACAAGCAAAATGTTCAAAAATACTTTGAAAATATCTCAAAAATCACCCCACAATATTTTCAAGCCATTACACAATTGCAAGAAGAAGGTATGAAAACCTGTGAGAAAACAATCAATGCAACAGTATCAGTACAACAAGAATTTGCAAAAAAAGCAGGCATCACAACAGAAGTTCCAGATGCCGCAAAAACTGCAATCATTGATACAAACAAGCAAATTGTTCAAGCAAGTACACTAACTAATCAATTGACAAAAACTACAATTGATACTACAGTACAAAATATCAAAACTTTTAGCGATAACATAAACGCATTTGCAGAATTGAATAAAAATATTATCCAATCATGGATAAACCCATTCACACTAAAAAACTAGTGTGATTTATTTTTCTTTTTTTATTATCTCTTAGAAATTTTAGATTTGGAGAAATTATTTCATTGATTCCCATTTTGCATCAATACCATTCCAAAGTGAACGCATAGGTGTTGGATCTTTTCCTATTTCTTCTGTAATTCTATTTTTTAACACAAAAAAGAAATTCTCTAATGTATCAATTCCTCCATCATCATACAGCTGTTGACCGATTTCTGTAATTTTTTTATGTTTTTCTGGTATTTTGTCAGACTCTGGATTTTGTAGACAAAAAGTCATTAAATCTAATAGTTATTCTTCTAGCATAAAATCCATTAAATTTACAAAAATATAGCTAAATTTATGTTGTTTTATTTTCCAAATTATCTAAGTCTTTTTTTGTTACATACAAAACACTTTAGAATTATGATATAATCTATTTTTTATGTTTGAAAAAGACAAACGTATAGAAGAATTAAGAATGAAAACTGGTAGAAGTAAACGTTGTCTTGATTGTAAAAAACATAGATGTATCATTTCGTCTTGTCAATGTGATTGTCATAGAGATTTTTCAGGAATAGAAAAACCCAAAATCTTTAGGCAAAATACTTCAAAAAGAGAATACTGAATTAAAATGTCGCAAGTATTATTAGCGATAAACAGGTTTTTGTGAAAATATTTAGAATTTCATAGTTTTTGAATTCTTTACTAGAAAGATTTTGTGATTTTGTTTGCCATATCTTGGAAAAATTTAGCTTGTTTCATATCATTTAATTCATTTGAGTAAATATCAGCTAGTTGTTGTAGTGGATACGAATCATTTGGTTTGAGTTTAGTTATTTTTTTCAAACATTCAATCTTTTTTGGAGAATCGGATATTTCCACATAACATCTATACAAATCAAGATAAAGATTTGAATTTTTAGGGGTGATTTTTAGTTGTTTTTCTAGATGTGAAATTTTCTCATGTGTTTTTTGTATCATAGAATGAGAAGGAGTGTTTTGTTTTAGTTCAATTCCTTTCCTGAGTTTCTCAAAAAATCCCATATCAGGATTTAATTATTTTATAATATAAAAAAACTAATACATGAATTATGAAAAATTATTTTGAAATTCCCCATGAATCCATGATTTTTCTTGCAGTATCATCAATTTCAACGTCCTTGTTGGCAGAAAGTAGCAAAACATAATCACCTATGATAAAACTCATCATAACAATTGTGCTTCTTCGTGATGCAGCATATTGTACAGGACCCAAGTTTTCATCAAAATCTTGTCTTGTTTTTACCCTTAGAACAGCTTCAATATTCATGATTTTTCTATCCTCTAAATTTTTTAGTGGTTTTATACCCCGTCTAAAACCACCAGCAACTTGATTACCCATAGGATCAAGCAATCCCACATATCTTAATTCTGGAATATTGTGTAACAATGTTTTACATTTTTTTTCAAAAAACCTATGTTGTTTGTATTTTTGAATTGATCTTTGTTTTTCTATTTGAATACTCAATATCTATTCCCAATAAGTAATGTAAAAACAAGTCAATAAACTAGATTATTTTAAAATAAAAATTTGTTTATGAAATTAATAATTTTTGAACAAGTGTTTAAAATATTATGATCTAAAATTAATGTTAGTTTCACGTATTGTATTTTAGAAAGCTGATACAATATCCTATTGTCTAAATACATGGTGATTATTTACCAGTCTGAGCATACTAGCAGGGCTGTGTAAAGGTTATTCCCCGTTAGTCAGCTTTCAAAATTTTCTACTAATTTCAAATTTAAAAATAGAGGTAATTTACATTTCATCATGAATATCAAAATAGGATGTACTGGTTGGAGTTATCAAGGATGGTCAGGAACATTTTATCCAAAGAATCTAAAGAGTTTAGATTGGTTAAAATATTATTCTCAGATTTTTGATATCACTGAAATCAATTCAACATTTTATAAAATTCCAAGTCAAGAAATGACTAGACGATGGAATATAGTAACTCCACGACATTTTAGATTTACAGCAAAATTTCCATCAATAATTACCCATGAAAAAAGGCTTGAAAATGTGAATTCAGAGGTGTTTGCATTTTTATCATCACTTTCTCCAATTTATGAGAAAATTACAGCCCTGGTTTTACAATTACCACCATCACTGTCATTTGGAGAAGCCAAACCAAGATTAGAAAAACTATTTGAATTACTACCAGATGATTTTTTGTATCCAATTGAGGGAAGACATGAATCATGGTTTTCAGATGAAGCAATAAAATTTCTTGAGGAAAAAAAATTCTGTCTTGTATGGAATGATATTGCAGGAGTAAATAATCCGATGCCTGTAACTGCAAATTATCTTTACATCAGATTAATTGGAGACAGATCAATTCCTGATTCAGAGTTTGGTAAAGTTGTGAAAAACAAAGATAGATTAATTTCAAGTTGGGCAAAAAAACTCAAAGAGATTCAAAATATACCACAAGCATTTCTAATGACAAACAATCACTATGAAGGGTTTGGCCCAGCTACTGCAAATTCTTTAAGAATACAATTAGGAATGAGGGAACTTGTGTGGGATGAAAAAAAGCAAAAAACATTAGGAAATTTTTAGAATTATGTGGTTGATACGGAAAGTCCAATTGCCTCACCAAAATAATATCCAGCCAAAATTGTTGCACTAGACCAAATTAGAGAACCTCCAAAGGTATACAAGATAAATTTTGGAATTCTCATTTGTAGTAATCCAGCAGGAACTGAAATCATCTCCCTCATTACAGGTACCATTCTTCCCAAAAATACTGCCTTGTCCCCATATTTCTCAAACCAAATTTCTACTCTCTTTAATTTTTTTTCTGATATTTTGAATAATTTTAGATATCGTAGTAAAACTACTCGACCAAGTTTTAGTGCAATAAAGTAAATTGCAGATGTTCCAATTGTAGCCCCTAATGCTCCAAGAATGATCATTGGGATTATTCCAATTAGTGGAATTCCTTGTTGAAATGCCAAGAATCCAGCAGTTGGAAATATTGCCAAAGTAGGGATTGGTGGAATAATAGTTTCAATTAATGCTGCTAGAAATATTCCCTCATAAAGATGCCCTCCAAGAAAATCTGAAAGCCAGACTAGAAGAGAATCAAATAGTTCCATTTGCTTCTGCCAACTAAATTCCTACTAAATTACTTTACGAGTAAAATTACAGAGTCAAAATACGAATAATTCACAAAATTAGCGTTTTCGTTCATAGAATTCAACAGGATTCTCAAATTGTCGGTTATAATCAACTTCTATCCAAAATTTTTGCTCATCAATCTCTTTTCCTTCTGATAGCCATTCGTTTAGAATTTTTTGCATAAACATCTGTGTCGTATCATCAATTTGAGGTCTTTTTCCTGTCTCTTTTTCAATTCTATCTCGTTCTTCTTTGAATTTTTTTAGTATACCTTTAAGATTTTTTCCATTAATCTTTGCTGCTTTGTTTCTTTTTGCATTAGCAAGATCTTTTTTTAGATTAGAAATAATTCCCACAATATTACTATGAATGCTTTTTTAAAAAAGATTTCAGAAATGAAAAGATCTGTTTTAAATAATTTAACGAGATAAAAAATTATGCCAAGAGTGTCACATTTTGATATTCCAGCAGATGATCCTGCAAGAGCACAAAAGTTCTACAAAAAAGTATTTGGTTGGAAATTTGAAAAGTGGGATGGACCAATGGATTATTGGATGGCAACAACTGGAACAAAAGAACCAGGAATTAATGGTGGATTATCAAAAAGAATGCCAGGACAAATGGGAATGGTAAATACAATTGATGTTCCATCAGTAAATGAATTTACAAAAAAGATCATTAAAAACGGAGGACAGTTAATTGTTCCCAAAATGGCAATCCCTAAAATTGGGTGGTTTGCTCAATGTATGGATACCGAACTAAACGTATTTGGAATTATAGAAAAAGATGAAAAGGCTGAATGATATTATTCAATAATACTTTCATATACTTTGAGGGAACATACAGATTATGAATAGTCTTTTAGATGATGTTAATGCATTATTAAAATTAAAACAAGGAGACCTTGGGCGACTAGAACACATCAAAACAACACTTGAATCAAGAAATGTGTTATACATTTCAGATACGAAATATCTTCGAGAATTAACTAGAGAATATCTTGAGGACCGCAAGGGCCAAAGATTAGAAAGATTCAACTCTTATGATTATCCCGAATATACAAATCGATTAAAAATTCCTACATCTGAAGAAGAGAAAGAGGCTGAACAAATGGCTAAAAATTTGAAAGAAGTTGATGACACATCTGGAGATGGGAAAGAATCTAAACAATTGGCTAAAAAGTTGAAAGAATTTTGGACCAAAGAAGCTGAACAAATGGCTAAAAATTTGAAAGAATCTGGAGAGATATCTGGAGAGATATCGGAATATGTAAAAAAACCAACACCAGAAATATTAGATTCAAATAAAAATTATTTTTGTGGTAATTGCGGTAACACGATTAAAAATGAAAATTTTTGTGTTAAATGTGGTTCTTCACTACACATAGTAGAGAAAGAAGAAAAACAATATGATGTCAGATTCAGAAAAAATCAACCTCAAGAAAATAGTACTAAAAATGAAGCGAGAATAAGTGTTAGTACATTAGTAATTGTAATTTTATTTGGTGTAATCATTGTTGGAGGTATTGCTATGGGAGTAAAGATTTTAGGAGAAAATGAAATTCAAATTGATAGTGTAATTGAAGCTACACCAGTAATAGTTACCATACCTACAATTAATTCAGAATCTGATTCTAAATGTGGTGAAGGACTTGTACTTGATAAAGTAAGTAATCAATGTGTGTTAGAAGGAAGTAAAATTGCTGATGAAACTCATTCTAAATGTGGTGAAGGACTTGTACTTGATAAAGTAAGTAATCAATGTGTGTTAGAAGGAAGTAAAATTGCTGATGAAACTCATTCTAAATGTGGTGAAGGACTTGTACTTGATAAAGTAAGTAATCAATGTGTGTTAGAAGGAAGTTGAGTTACAAATTTTTAGATCATGCAACTGATGCAATAATTGAGGTTACTGCAAAAGACCTCAAAGAGGCATTTTCAGTTACAGCTGATGCAGTAATTAATCTAACACTTGATCAAGAAAAAGTGGAGGAAAAGGGGAAAAAGGAATTTTCAGCACAAGGAAAAGATCTGAATTATCTTCTTTTTAGCTGGCTTGAAGAAATTCCATTTGTTCTAATTACTGAAGGATTTGCAATTAGAAGAATAGAATTTGAGATCATAGAAAAAAATGGGTATAAAATCAATGCAATAGCATATGGTGAACCATTAGATTTACACAAACATAACTTCAAAGTCGAAATCAAAGCACCCACGTTTTATGATATGGAAATCAGGCAAAATGATGGTGTTTACATGAGATTTTTGCTTGATTTGTGAATTTTGTGAAATTTTCTTTGCCATAAACAAGAAGAAATTATACGTGTTTTTTAAAAGTGAATTCTAAAATTCATTACTGTGAAGATAAAATTAGTAGGATTTGCAGTATTTTCATTATTTACACTGATGTTGGTACCAGCATATGCAAATGTGACATCATTATCATTTGAAAAGAACTTTTACACATTAAATGAAGATTTCAAATTTATTGGAACTCAAGATGAAGGAGATATTGTTTTTGTCATAATTCGTGATGCGTTTGGAAAATACAAAGGGATGTTATCAGATCCTACACAAAATCAGGGAGAGTTTTCTGTAATCCCAAGATCAATAACAATTTTCTTTGACAATATAGGAATCTATAATGCAACAGCATTCACTGATCAACAAAAAGAAGCAAATGGCATTACAATGATAGTAGAATTTGATGGAGAGAAAGTTTTTGAAGTTCCAAAATATGTATTACAGCTAAATTCAATTTCAGATAGAATTATTGATGTGGAAAAAACAATTACATTTACAGTTAGTATTAAGGATACATCAGTTACGGATGCAGTTTTTAGTTTAAGTGGTGAACCGGTAGGAGCTACAATAGATTCAGAATCTGGAAAATTTGTTTGGACTCCGTCAAAATCTCAAGGAAATATACATGATGTGTATTATAATTTCGATATTATTGTTAACAGTGGAAGTCAATCAGATAAAGAAAATATCCAAATTACTGTAAAGAAAGCATATGATGAACCTGAAAAAGAGCCAGAACCAATAAAGGAGATAAAAGCTGAACCTAAACCAATTTCAGAACCTATAGAATTAGAAGTTGCATCATTTGTTGATGAGACAAAAGATGCTCAAAGTTATGTAGATAGATACAACAATGAGACAAGCTACAAGGAATGGTTTGATGAAAATTATTCAGAGTATGATTCAATTTATCAGGCAGTGGGATTAGAGGAACCATTAGTTATTCCAGCTTCATTTGTTGATGAAACAAAAGATGCTCAAAGTTATGTAGATAGATACAACAATGAGACAAGCTACAAGGAATGGTTTGATGAAAATTATTCAGAGTATGATTCAATTTATCAGGCAGTGGGATTAGAGGTACTAGATGTAGAAATAGTTGAAGAGATAGTTGAAGAAAAGAAATTTGGTTTTTGTGGTACTGGAACAAAGTTAATTGATGGAGTATGCACTATTGTTGAAATACCAAATGTAAAGCCTTGGTGGCAATTTTGGTAACATGTATGAAAAGTTAAGTTTTAATCAGAATACTTTTTCATTATTTACATGGGTAAACTCAGTAGAAATCTTAGAATTTGTGGAGAATGTGGTATTGCATATACTTCAGTTAGTTTTACTAAATATATCGATCAGTGCCCCATATGCAATTCAAGAAGATTTGAAGCAATCCCATTAAATTCAAAAGATGAATAATTTTTCAACATAGATTTTTTAATAGATAAAATTTTTGTTATTTGTTGTCAGACGACCCAGAAATTGAAAAAATAAAACAAAGAAAACTAGAAGAAATGCTCAAACAGCTAAATCAACCTAAGGTTGAGCCTGGAATAATTGATTTGAATGATTCAAATTTTGATAAAACGATATCCTCTGAGAATCTAACATTAGTGGATTTCTGGGCAGAATGGTGTGGTCCTTGCAAATCAATGCATCCAATATTTGAGAGTATGTCAAAAAAATTTCCAAATGTAAAATTTGGTAGAGTTAATGTAGATAATAATCAAAATATTTCAATGAAATATGCAGTTCAATCAATTCCGACATTTATCATGTTCAAATCTGGGCAAATTATAGATAAGATGATGGGAGCAGTTGGTGCTCCAGGAATCAACATGATTTGTAAAAAGCATTCAAGCTAGTAACCATACATTGATTCTTTTTCTCGTTGAATTCTAACTATCTCATTTAGAATTTCTTGTTCTTCGGAACTTAGTTTGTGCATGAATTGATTGATGAGTTTTTTTGCTTCAGGGGATGGAGGAAAAGTATAGAATACTTCTTCTTCAAAAATTTGCCTGCCAATTGTTACATCTTTAACAGAACATGCAACCTCATCACCTGTTTTAGCAGATGAAACTGTTTTTTTGTCAAGTTGGAGTTGGTGAATGTTTCCAACTTTACGTCCAGACATATTCATAAATGGAGTTTTATGTTTTAGTGTTCCAACATCTATACGAATTCCAAAAACTGCAGGATTGTTATTTCTAAATGTCATACCTTTAAGAAATGTGAATTTTGAGATTGGAGTTAATTCAGAAAATATTGCATCTTCTTCATTTGCAGAATCTTCTTCAACCCATGCATTATAGTTATCAATTAAACTGTAAATTATTTTATCCTCAAATACTTTGATATGACTTGTTTCTGATTCTTCTTTTGCATCAGGTAATAGTTTTACATTAAATGCCAAAATTATTCCATGATGTCTATTGTTTTCTTTGATTGTTTTTGCCTCAATAATATCTCGCCTAGTAACAGGGCCAATGTCTGCTTTTGCTACAGGTACTTGTGAGCGTCTAAGCATCTCAAGGATTGCCTCAAGTGAGCCTATAGTATCACATTTGACAATAATTCCATCTGTTTGAGTATCAATGAATACTGATTCCATTTCTGATTCAATGAGTTTAGTATATTTTTCAATCTCTTCATCATTTGTTGCAACATAAAGAGTACTTCCTGGAAGAACACCTTCAAGGTCTGGCGATGCAATTTTGAGACCTGCTGCTGCATCTACTTGAGTAACAGGTTGAAATTTATCTCGAGGATCACGCATGTCATCAAGTGGTTTTGGTAATAGTATTGCTTTTGGTTTTGTAACAATTACTCCATCACGTTTTGCAACAACTATACTATTTTCTTTTTTTATTGTTCCATCAATTAGAATAATATTTGCAGTTTGTCCTAATCCAACCTCATCTTTTACTTCAAGCACAATTCCTCGTGAATCTTTTTGTTCTTGATTAAGTCTTTTTTGGAGATATTGTTGTGTCAATCCAACTAGTACACTTAGAAGCTCAGGTATTCCAACTCCAGTTCGGGCAGAAATTGGAACAATTGCAATTTCTGATTTAAAATCCTTTACGCGGAAAAATGCTTCTGATTGATATCCCAAAATAGATAAAGTTCCCACAACATCATAGATTTTTTGATCAAGATCAGTTTGGATAGATGCATCTTGCTCTTTAATTGCCTGTGAAATAAATTTTGTTTCAGATTTTCTCCATCCAGGAATTTGATCACATTTGTTTAATGCAATTACAAAAGGAACTTTTCTGCTTTGCAGAATTTTCAAACTTTCATTTGTTTGTGGTTGAAATCCACGATTTACATCAACTACTAAAATTGCAATATCAGCTGCTGAACCACCTCTTGAGCGAAGATTAGTAAAAATTTCGTGTCCCGGAGTATCAATTACTAAAAGTCCAGGAACTGTATTTTCTGATTGTTCAAGTTTTTTGTATAATGGTCCACATATTTCTTTAATTGTTTCAGTTGGAAGAAAACTTGCACCAATATGCTGAGTGATTCCACCTGCTTCTCTACCTTGAACACCAGTACCACGAATTCTATCTAGTAGAGATGTTTTTCCAGAGTCTACGTGACCAAGAACTGCCACTATGGGCTGACGAATTTGCAATTCAGATCACTCAAATGCTACCCTCGATTCGTGATCAAAACTATCTTGGGAATCTGATGCATGAATAATATTTTCGCTAAATCCTAATCCAAAGTCACCTCTTATTGAACCAGGATCTGCTTCAAAAGATTTTGTGGCGCCAATCATAATTCTAGTAGTGGCAATTGCATTATTTCCCTCAATAATTGCTGCAACTACAGGTCCTGATGTGATAAATGATGTCAACTCTCCAAAAAATGGTTTATCTTTGTGAACACCATAGAAATTCTCGGCTTGTTCTTGAGTAAATGTAAACATCTTTAGTTTCAAAAGTTTGAATCCTTTTCTTTCAAATCTTGATACAACCTCACCAACTAGATTTCTAGATACTGCGTCAGGTTTAACAATGAATAGTGATTGTTCAGTCAATTCTAGTTCTTTCGAATTCCGCCTTTAACGTATTTTTTGGTCCATTTGTATTTTCGTGGATCACGTTTTAACACTAGAGCATTTTTCTTGCATTTTGAAGAACAAAACCATAAAACAGTTCCATCATTTTTTGCAAGCATTGTACCAGAACCTTTTGCTACAGGTCGGTTACAAAAAGTACATGGTTTAACTAAAAGACTCATTTCTCATTTCACCTATTTAATTTTCTTTGCTTCTCTCTCTGTTTCTCTAAGCATTAAAATTTCTCCCAATCTAACAGATCCTTTTACATTTCTTGTAAGAATTCTTCCTTTATCTTTTCCAGTAAGCACTTTTACTCTAACTTGAATAACTTCACCAGCGATACCAGTTCGTCCAACAATTTGAATAATTTCAGAATGTACTACTTCGTCAGTTGTGGCACTCATTCTTCAGTCTTACCGCCTTTAATTTTAGCAATGGTTGCCACAACTTGGTCTACAATGTGTTGTGCGTCACCAGCATCCAAAATTGCTGCAGCGGCAGAAGTAATGTCAATACCTAAAGATTTACCTAATTCTTGTTTACTTGGTACAAAAGCAAATGCTGCGCCTTGTTCCTCACAGAGAATTGGAAGATGTGCTACTACCTCAGGTGGTTCTACATCTTCAGCAATAATGATTAGTTTACTGGTACCACGTTCAATTGCCTTTGTGGCTTCGTTTGTTCCTTTCTTGACTTTTCCACTAGTAGATGCAACTCTAACAGCTTCTAAGATTGGACTTACGAGGTCTTCTGGCGTCTCAAATTTAACATAATAAGGTTTACCCATTCTTCATCACCCTTGGGGTTTATTCTCCATTCTCTGAATCCGCGGGTTTGGTATTAAAAGTGTTATCGGGTAATGATAGAATTTATTTTTTTGATATATTCAGACATTAAAACATCTAATTTCTCTTGACTTTCAGATTCTGCATAAACTCTAACAATTGGTTCTGTACCACTAGGTCTAATCATCACCCAATTTTTTGGATCGATTGTAATTTTGATTCCATCAGTTGTATCAGAATTTGGAAATTCACTTTTTAGAGCCATAATCAGTTTTGAAACATTTTCAGGAGAACATACAATCTTATCTTTTGTAGTAAAAGATGAAGGGAGGTTAGTAACATATTCATAAATTGATTTTTCAGATGTTGCTAAAAGATCAAGCATCAAAGCCAAAGTCATGCAACCATCTCTAACTTGATTATGTTTACCATACATGAATCCACCATTTTCTTCAAATCCAATTAATGCATCAGTTGGAACCATCTTCCTTGATACCTCAACACTTCCTACTTTGGTACGAATAACTTTTGAATTAGATTCTCTAGCTAAAACTTCAGTGTTAGATCCTGAATTCAAACAAGTTACAACTAGAGAATTTGGATTCTTTTTTAATATGTGTCTCATCAATGCAAGTGCAGATTTATCTCCAGTCAAAATATTTCCTTTGTTATCACAGAAAATACTTCTATCACCATCTCCATCAAATGCAATTCCAACATCGGCATTATTTGCAATCACAGATTCTGAAAGTTTTGAAAGATTTTGAGGTGTTGGCTCTGAACCACGTCCTGGAAATGAACCATCAATTTTTTCATTAATAAGAAATGTTTCACACTGCAACATTTTACAAAAGTTAGGTGCAGATACTGCTTGTGCACCATTACCTAAATCCAATACAACTTTGAAATGTTTTGATTCAATTAGTTTAGAATCAATATGTGAAATAATTCCTTTGAGGTAAACATCAATTGTACGATCTTCTTTTCTGGTAATACCCCAATTATCAGGATTCTGTATCCAACTTTTTTGTAGATAAATATCCTCAATTATTAATTCATCATTACGTGAAATTTCTACTCCATCATATGCTGCAGGTTTTATTCCATTGTAATGTGGAGGATTGTGAGATGCAGTAATCATTATTCCACCAGAATATCTCAATGTTTTTACTGCAAATTCAAGACAAGGGGTTGGAACAATTCCTGCAATATTGCAATCAATGCCTATTGAATTTAATGCAGAGCTTACAACTTTACAAATTGCAGGACTTGAATCCCTACCATCATATCCAATTAACACAGGGCCTTTTTTGAAATAAGTTCCAATAGCTAAAGTCATGTCATGAACAAATTCTAATGTGAAATCTTCAGAAAAAATACCACGAATTCCATTTGTTCCGAAAAATTTTGCCATGTAACTATTCAATAATAGATAAATTTGTGTTTAATGGCAAATTCGTTGCGGGAGTCGCCCAGCCTGGTCAAAGGCGTAGGGCTTAGGACCCTATCTCTTAGGAGTTCGTGGGTTCGAATCCCACCTCCCGCACCATTTTGATTTCTATGAATGATTAATAGTGAGAAAATATGCATAAACAAAGTCATGAGAAAAACAGTAGTTGGAATTACAGTAGTTGGAAAAGATAGAGAAGGTATTGTAGCTACATTTACAAATTTTGCATTCTCAAAGGGTGGAAATATTGAGAAGGTTAACCAGAATGTTATTAAAAATATCTTTGGAATGTATCTAGAGGTTTCTTTTTCAAAAATAGTCGATGTAAAGAAATTTGATGAAGAAATTCAAAGTTTAGCAAAAAAAGAAAAGATGGATGTTAGTACACATCATGAAACAAATTCACAAAAAAATATTGCAATACTAGTAACAAAAGAACCACTTTGTCTACAAACATTTTTAGATAATACAAAATCACTAAAGGGAAAAATTTCAGTAATTATTGGTACAGAAAAAACATTGGAACCTTTAGCAAAAAAAGCAAAAATTCCATTTGTAATTGTAAATGATAAGAATCAACAAAAAGCAGAAGAAAAAATTATTGATATTTGTAAAAAATATAATATTGATTTAATTTCACTTGCAAGATACATGCGAATTCTTAGTCCAAACTTTGTTTGGAGATATCCAAATAGAATTATTAATATTCATCCGTCATTACTTCCAGCATTTCCTGGTGCATTAGCATATGCACAAGCTTATGAAAGAGGTACAAAGATCGTTGGTGTTACATCTCACTATGTTACAGAGAATTTAGATCAAGGACCAATCATTTTCCAAGATTCATTTAAGGTAGATCCAAATGATACACTTGAAAAAATTAAAGCAAAAGGACAAAAACTAGAAGCAGAAACATTACTCAAAGCAACAAAGATGCATCTAGAGAATAAACTTGAAGTTCGTTGGAGAAAAGTTCACATTAAATCAAAGTGAATTAAATGGTAGACATCAAGGCTCAATTTGATCCCAATCTTAGAAAATTAATCAAAAAGAAAAAACAAGTTGCAATAATTCCTATAGGCTCAATTGAGCAACATGGATCACACTTACCAGTGTCAACTGATTCAGATATTGTAACAGAAGTAGCAAAAAAATTATCAGAAAAGAAAGGTTATCTCTTACTTCCAACAATTACTTGTGGAGTATCATTTGAACATGCTCCATTTTTTAATTTGAGTATAAGAAAATCTACTCTACGTACTGTTCTAATAGATTTGTGTATTTCATTATTAGATAACAACATTAAAACAATTTTCATAATTAATGGTCATCATGGAAATCAAAAATCAATTAACAACATTGATGTAAAACTCAAAAAACTCTCAAAAAATAAACTCAAAGTATTTCCATTATCATATTGGCATTTTATGAAAAGAGAATTTGATCATGCAGGTTTTGTAGAGACATCATTAATGATGGTAATTTCAAAAAATCTTAAAATGAATTTAGTAAAAAAAGGACTCATCACAGATAAAATGACAAAACAAGAAATCAAAAAAATTGGAAAATTAGCCAATCAATCATTTCCAAAAGCTACTAAAAATGGGATTTGGGGCGATCCTACAAAAGCTACAAAGAAGGATGGGCAAGAGATTTTAGATGAAATCATCAAAAATCTGGGAAAAAGGTGTCAAACTTGCCTCACCGGACATAGCTCATAATTTCACCAATGGAAATTTAATATAACGCCTCAATATCCAAGTCAATAAGTGATTAATGATGTCCCTTGATATGGCAGTAAAAGTATTGGATGAGAGTATCGGTCAAGTTGTACTGATAAAACTCAAAGGAACTAAGACAATTAGAGGTACTCTTCTTGGTTTTGACCAACACATGAACCTGCTACTCGAATCTTCAGAGGAAATTCCTGCTGAAGGCGATTCTAAAAGCCTTGGAACCATTGTAGTCAGAGGAGACAATGTAGTTATGATATCTCCTCCGCCGGCACAAAAATAGGTGATTCTGGATGGTTAAAGGCACAACTTCTATGGGTGGTTTTACAAAGAAGAAAGTTCACATTAGATGTAGACGATGTGGTAAAAATTCTCTTCACAAGCGTCACCACCAATGTGCAAGTTGTGGATTCCCAGAGGCTAAACGCAGAAAGTATTCCTGGATTAAATGGTATACATAGATGCAAGAGATTGTAATTATTCTTAGTTCATTAGTTGGTGTAGCTACAGCTGCTGCAGTACGTAAGATGCCAAGAGACAAAAATCAATTACTTAGTCTTGGTGCAAGTTCTCACATTAAAAGTCAGATTACAACTCTAAAAATTGAAAAAGATATTCTAACTAAAACAATATCAAGACTATACCAAACAGATTCTGAATTCGCTAAAATTCAAAAGGATAAATTATTATTAAAATATCAACACCAATTGGGAATTATTTTAGCTAAACTAGAAAAACTAGAACAAGCAAGTAAACATCCAGATTTAGGTCCAGTAGGCGATGGTTTGATAACATTAATGGATCAAAAATTATCAAAGCTAGATGATAGATTATACGAATTATCATCAAAGATAACAAGTGCTAAAATTCAAACACCAGAAATAAAGAAAGAGCAAATAAAACAAAAGATTTCAGAGTCAATCAAAGAGACATTTAATTTTGAAACTTCAAAAGATGTAAAGATTAAACCTGTCGAGATTCCTACAACAAGATCAAGACAATCATTTGAATTAACTACATTAACAAATGTTCCAAGAAAAGAAATAAAATTCCCATCATTTGAAAAAGAAGAAATTAAACAAGTGATAAAACCAATGCCACAACCAAAAATTATTCAAACAGAATTAATCAAACCAAAAGAAAAAATAATTCAAGAAGTCATTACCTCAAGAAAAGAAATTATTCAAGAAATCATTACACCAAAACAAAAAGTAGAAGATAAAATTGAAATCATTCAATCAGTTACATCAAAATTAGAAATAATACCGGATATCAAAAAAGAAGTTGCTAAAATTAACGAGTACAAAGCACTACCTGAACCAAAATTAGCCACATTTGATGATGATTTTAATGAAGATGTAGATGATTTAGATAAAATCAAAGGAGATATCATGAAAGTTCTCTCAAAGCTTGATCAAGCAGAGGTAGAATAATTGTCCTACGATGATGCCATAAAGGCATTATCAAATAATGCACTAAAATTTGTCAAAGACGATTACATAATTGGTTTAGGTAGTGGTAGAGCAGCTACTACATTTGTAAAATCCCTTGCAAAATTAATCAAAGTAAAAAATTACAATATCAAAGGAGTTCCAACGTCATTACAAATTAAATTAATTGCAGAAAAAGCAGGTATTCCACTAGTAGAATCAGATCAGGTAGAGTTTATTGATGTTGTATTTGATGGTGCAGATCAAATTGATTCTCAAAAATATGTAATCAAAGGTGGGGGTGGAGCTTTACTGAGAGAAAATATTTTGTTTAGTCTTGCAAAAAAGGTAGTAATCATGGCAGATAAAACAAAATTTGTAAAAAATTTCACACGAACAGTACCAGTTGAAATTCATCCACTTGCAAGAACCTCTGTAATTCAATCAATTAAAAAATTAGGAGGAACAGCAGAGTTACGTTCACTGGAGAAAGGATATCCTTTCTTTACAGAAAACGGTAACATAATTTTAGATTGTGACTTTGGAGTGATAAAAAATCCTAAAATATTATCTCAAAAAATTAAAGGTGTTACAGGGGTACTAGAGTCTGGAATATTTCTCAGAAAGCCTGATGTGATTTACAGAGCCAAAATAGATGGCAAATTCGACATATTATAGAATAATTGAATTTATGTAATCTTTCTTGAACTAGAATTATCTGAAATTTTGGGCAATGTAATTGTGAAAATTGTAGGTGGGGATGTTACTGAAATGATTCCACCATGTGATTCTACAATAGATTTGACGCTTGCAAGACCTAGTCCTGTTCCTTGTTGTTTTGTGGTAAATAAGGGCTCAAAGAGAGAATCAATATTTTGTTTTGGAATACCTTCACCTGAATCTTTAACTTGTATTATTATTCCATCATTATTTTCTTCAACTAAAATTTCTATTGTACCAGTATAATTAATTGCCTGAATTCCATTTAAAATTAAATTATTGAATACTATAGAAAATTGTTTTTCATCACAATATACGTCAATATTATTTTTTGGAAGAATTAATTTTATGTTTTCAGGAATAGGTATAGAATCTAAAGATTCTGAAATAATTTCAGATATTTTATGATTGTTTAATGTAATTGGTCGTTCACGTACAAAATTCAATACATCATCTACTTGATGAGTAATTCTATCAATTGAACGCTCAACTTTATCCATAATGTTTTGTTGTGATTTATCTGCCCCATACAATAGTTTTAGATTTTCTAATGAAATCTTAATGATTGAAAGTGGATTTCTCAAGTCATGTGCAAGACGAGAAGAGAATCTACCGACAGTAATCATTTTCTCATTTTTCAAATTTTCTTCATAGAATTTTTTTTGTTTTGTGATATTTCGACGAATTGCAATATGTTCATAGACTTTTCCTTGTTTATTCAAAAATGGTACAATAAATAGATCAGACCAAAAAATTTTACCATTTTTTGATTTATTTTTAACTTCACCATGCCATACTTTTCCTGAATTAATTTTATCCCATAAATTATTATAAAATTCTATAGAGTGATACCCAGAACGAATCAATTCATGATCTTTCCCTATTAATTCATCTGAAGAATAACCAGTGGTTTCACAAAATTGTTTATTGACATATTTTATTATTCCATTTGTATCAGTGATTGTTACCATAGAAGATTCATCTAAAGCCCGTCTAAGATTTTTTTGAATTATTATCTGAGATTCAATATCAGTATCAAAATCCATCTATAATTAATTTAATTACTGAAATTTAGGTGAATCTATGAATTTATGATTATGTATATTGAATTACTTCAGATCTTAAAATGATTTTTGTAAAATTCTAAATTTTTCGCTCAACTAGTTTACCATAACCAAGTTTACCTATTACTTCAAAATTATCAGCAACAACTTCACCTCGAACTATAGTTTTTACTGGCCAGCCCTTTAGATTTCGTCCCTCATATACAATATAATCAGAAAATCCTCCAAACAATTCAGATGTTACTTTTTTTTCTTTTTTCAAGTCAATCATAGTGATGTCAGCATCAGAGTTTTTCTCTAGTGTTCCTTTCTGAGGATACATTCCAAAAATTTTTGCAGCATTTGTACTAGTAAATGAAACAAATTGCTCCAAAGTAATTTTATTCTGATTTACTCCATCATTGAGTAATATTGGTAAAGCTGTTCCAATTCCAGGAAATCCAGCAAGTGTACCCCAAACATCATCACCACCAAGTTTTAGTTTTAGTTGATTTGCCACATGATCTGTTCCTATTGTATCAATTTGATTTCCAGATAATGCATTCCATATTGCCTGTCTATCATTTTCAGTTCTAATTGGAGGCATTACTTTGGCAAGATATCCTTGTTGTTTTTCATAAGATAATGTCAAATAATGAGGACAAGTCTCTACAAATATTCTAGTTCCGAGTTTTCGTTCTTCTTCTATTTGTAACAATGCTATCTCAGAACCAATATGAACAAAATAGATTACACAATTATAATCACGTCCAAATTTTGATACAGTCTTTATTGCTTTAGCCTCAAATTCAGGAGAACGACTTTCAGACCATGCAGATAATCCGTCTTGGTTCTTTTCTTTAGCAGTTTTAATTCCACATCCACATGATTCATAATCTTCTGCATGAACTAGTACTGGACATCCAAGTGATGCAGCAGTTTTTACTGTTTGTTTGACTATATCATCAGTAACTTCAACTTTTGCTGCAACAAGTCCAGTAGAATTTGGTGGCATATCCATGTAAACATGTCCAACTTCACCACCAAGATTCATGTAAATTTTAAATGATGTAATTCCTTTTCTAACACAGAATTTCATCTCATTAATTTGCTGTGAATTAAAAATAGATGCATGGATTGCATAATCAACATAATGATATTGAGCAGAAGTATCAAGTTGAGATTGTAGAGAACTTGAAAATGAATCCTCCAGTCTAAGCATTCTCATCATAGTAGTGATTCCACCAATTGCTGCAGCATGTGATTCAGTTTTTGCAGCTTCATTAATTGGAGAATATACACCATAATGAACATGAGTATCAATTGGACCTGGAACACAAATCAAACCATTACCATTAATTTTATGGTCACATGCTGGAACATCAGATGTTAGTCCAATAATTTTTCCCTCATCAATTATGAGATTTTTATCAATCATTCCCTGTGGAAGTATAATGTGGGAATCAATAATCACAGTATCATACGTCATCTGAAAATTTTATTTCTTGCAGTTTATTATGCTTTGAGAAAATATGTAAAAACCATTTTTAATGGATTCAATAAAACGGACATACTAAACAGTTCATCAATAATTAAACGAAATAGGAACGAGGGTAAATGGAAAACTAGTAACGAATTTTAGATGCTTCCATCTTTTTCGTGTTCTCCTTTTCCTATCTATCTACTTCCTCAAAGACACCCCTTTGAATTTCAGCAGGTCTGATAGTTTCCTCGCTATCATATATTCACAGTGAAGAAATTTAAGTAGATCCTAAGAAAATCTTAATATTTGTTCATTATAATATATGATTTTTATACAAATGTGAATGATTGATGAAAAACTATTCTATTTGTCGAATGGGTACAATCTCTTCAAATATATTGATTCAGAGAATACAACAGAGTCATAAAAATGACAGATGATGTATGTGATTTTTGCAAAGGAGCCAGTTCTGATTCAACAAATGTATGTGTTTATTGTAATGGAACAGGAGAATGGAATCAAGCAGCTCAGTCATATGTAAAAAACCATATTTGTCAATGTATTGTTCTTGATAGAAAATTCTGTCCTGTATGTAACAAAGCATGTCATCATGATACATCATTGAATCCAAAACAAAAAATTGATCCAGGATTTGGCGGAGTATCATCTCCTGAAATCACAGTTGTAATGTAAATTACTTAGAATACTTTAGAATATCATCATACTAACAAACTTTCTATTAGGAATCAATTTGCTCAACAAAATGTTTGCCGTCTACAGTTCTGCATTGTCGGGGATGAGATTCCATGGCGGGATTCCTGCAGCAAGACATTACTCAAAGGAATCAATTTGTGAATTTTGATTTTGAAGAGATTCAAAAATAGTGATTTTAGGCATGATACAAGGTGTGGTAATACAGTTGAATGTTTCAAATTCATCAATTAATGGAATAAAAAATATCACTATAATAAATACAGAAATTAATGAAATTGGAATAATTATAAAATTTCTGTTCATTGGAGAATTTTTTTCAAACATCATAAATATTGATTTTGATTAAAAAAAATGGTATCAGATAAAGTTGAGTTATCTTAATACGATTTTTATCAATTATTGTATTTCATAAAATAATATAATTTCCAATTTGTTTAATCAATCAAAGACCAGATTATCATTTATGAATATTTAATTATAATTCAAAATTGACTTCAGAAACCAATTTTGGTCATTATTTAATGAGAAAATGAATAAAAATACAATGTAAAATAAGTAATTTAGGGGCCGGTAGTTTAATGGCAAAATACCTCGTTCGCAACGAGGATGACGGGGGTTCGATTCCCTCCCGGTCCATTTAATTCCATTTAGTTTGTATTATAATACAAACACAAGACTAAGTATATCAAATTCATAGTATTAACATGAAAATATTCATACCTATTAGACCAGCAGTAAAGAGTAGTTCTGAGGATGATATTGACGATGATGATTGGTAATGTCTTTCTCACGAATAATTTTATGAAATTCTTCTAAGCAGATATTGAAATGACTGGTCTGTATAATGCTCTATAAAATAGGAAAATTCCCAACATTTCAACTTGCTCTACAAGTAAAATAAAGTATAGATGTTCTAGCCATCCACCAGAAAACTCATTCATTATTGAATAAGTTATTGAAAATGCATAATCAAAAGTAGAATATAGTAAATTATCAGATTCATAAACAATGTGAATGTTTTTTAGATTATTTGGATTGATTTGATCCAAGTTTTTGTTTTGAATAATTGCATCATAAAACAACTCTTGATCCTCAGAATAAACAGTAACTCCTCTTTCAATAAACATCATAGAACTTGTAAAATATACTAAAGATAGCATTGAAAAAATAATAACAAATTTTCCAGTCTTTCCAAAAATTGTCTTTCTCATTTGGTTTTCAAATATTTTTCCAATTTTTCCAAGTTTCTCTTTTTTAATTAATATTAACAATATCAAACTTATTGCAGAAATTAAACCAAAATTACCCAGCCATTGATCAGAAACATATTCAACAAAAACTAATCGTATAGGTAAAAAGATCCCCATAAGGAATCCAGCAATGATCAGCTTTTCTTTAAAGTCACTTTTTCCCATGTAAAATATGCCCAAATAGAGTCAAAGATCATTTGGTTAAAACATTTCGAATGATTTCTATCTAGAAACCATTATACATTAATGCCAAACACTTTAGCCATGGAAGTTTTTGATGGTAAAAAAGCTGCTGAAGATTACATGTCAAAACATACTTTGGCATTTTCAACTCCAGAACTAACTCTAATGAGATTTGCATTTTGGTTAGGGGATTCAGTTCCTGATCCTAAAGGTGAAAAGTCTGAAGGAATTCCAAGAATGATGACATTTTTAACAGAACAAGATTTTCAACCAGTTCTAATTGATGATGAGAAATACGAACCATCAGGTGCTGTTAAAAGTACAGCATTTGTTGGAAATGCATACAGTGAAACAAAAACAGATGGAAAGTTTTGCTCTGAATGTGGTTCAGGTCTTTCAGCTACTGCAAAATTCTGTCCTGAATGCGGTACAACGCAATAATAATAATTTCTAATTTTATGCTCTAGTTCCACACTTTGTGCAAAACTTTGCATTAGGTCTTAAATCTGCACCACATGAAGTACATCCACTTCCATTACTTTGTTGAACAGTTCTCTGTGGCATCATACGAGGATCAGGGGATGGTAAAGTACCAGCTTCTCCAAATGTTTGTTGTGCAGATACAATTCCGGGTGGACCTCCAACTGGATTTTCTGCAGTTCCAGATCTTGCAGGCATTCCACCTGGCATTCCTCCAGGATTTCCCATTCCAGGCATTAACCCAGGGGATTGTGTACCTCCAGAACCAGATCCAATTGATTTTTTTAATTCAAAAATTACTTTGATTGCTAAAAATTCTAATGCAGAATATGCCACAGTATAATCACCAAGTTTTTGGAAAAATTCTTTGTCACTTAATTGACCTTTTTTGTACATGTTGTTAGTATCTAGAAACGACTCATAGTATCCTTGAGATTCATCAAACAAATTTTGTAGTTTATCAAATAACATGTTTAGTGTATCTACTTCACCAAATGACATAATCTGCCACAATTTTTGGAATATTAATTACTTTAGGATTAAAAGATGGAGGAAATTTTCAAATTTAGAATAAAATGAATTTGTTAATAGGCGTGATTCAAGAAAAATAACAAACATACCTCAAATTTTTCCAGCCTAGAGAAAAAGTCAGTCTCCTTTGCACTGGAGACCATGTCATAATGTATTAACTAGTTTATGTGAGCTTTTGGGCTCCCAGCTAACACCGCGAGATGTTCTGACTTCAATGAATTTCATAGAACTGAGTCTTTGTTAAAAAACCAAGGTCAAAAAGAATAACTTTTTGCTAAAGAATTTTTTATTAATTTTTTGGCCAGATATGAATATTTTATTAAAAACAAGTCGATCATACTCGGTTTAAATATGCCATGGAAGATTACTTGACGTGACAATAAATATGGAGAAAAAAAGGTAAGATATAATGTCAAGTAATCATGGTACTAATTGTCCAAGATGTGGAAAAAAGTCCATGTTATCAGATGATGTCACAGGAGAGCAATTTTGTTCAAAGTGTGGTTTTGTTATTTCTGAAAAATCAGAAGAGTCAGGTCCAGAATGGAGATCATTTCAAAAAGATAGTGGTTCAAATCCCGCAAGAGCAGGTGCACCATCATCACTTACAATTCATGATATGGGATTATCCACAGTAATTAATCCATTAAACAAAGATGCATCAGGAAAACCACTTTCAACATCAATGAAAAGTACCATTGAGAGACTTAGAACTTGGGATAGTAGAAGTCAAGCTCATGAACCAGTTGATAGAAATTTGAGACAAGCACTAGGTGAATTAAATAAATTAAAAGACAAAGTTTCAGTTTCTGCAAATGTTTTAGAAAAAGCAGCATACATTTACAGAAAATCATTAGAGAAAAAATTAGTTAGAGGACGTTCTATTTCTGCAATGATTGCAGCATCACTTTATGCTGCTTGTAGAGATACACAAACCCCCAGAACTCTAAAAGATATTGCAGATGCTGCCAATGTAAAACGAAAAGATATTGCAAGATGTTATAGATTATTACATCATGAATTAGAGCTAAAAATGCCTGTTGTTGATTCAGTTCAATGTATTGCAAGAATTTCAAGTAAACTAAAGATTACAGAAAAAACTAAAAGATATGCAATCAAAGTCCTCAAAGAAGCACAGGAACGAAAAGAGTCAGCTGGAAAAGATCCTATGGGACTTGCAGCATCTGCACTATACCTATCATGTGTAAAAAATGGTGTTTCAGTTACTCAAAGAGATATTGCAGAAGCTGCTGGAGTTACAGAAGTTACTATAAGAAATAGATACAAGGGTCTTAAAGCAGAACATATTACTAATGACTAGATTTTTAATTAATTCCTAAATAATAAAATCAAATTTCATTTTAATTAGATCTGAAATAATACAAGTATAAAATTAAAAAGAAGAAAATATTATTTGAGATTTATGCAAGTGCTCTATCAATCATACTTTTGTATGACTCTTTAGAAGCAGCTCCTACTTGTTGACTAACTATTTCACCTTTGTTTAGGAGAATTAAAGTTGGAATACTAAAGACGTTGTATTTTGATGCCAATTCATTGGCCTCATCAACATTAACCTTGACAAATTTTACTTTGCCATCATAGTCAGCTGCTAATTCTTCAACTACAGGACTTACCATTCTACATGGACCACACCATTCAGCCCAAAAGTCTACAAATACTGGAACATCAGAGTTTATCACATCTACTTCCCAAGACTTTGCATCAGAAATTTCAGTTATTCCCATTGTGATGATATTCAATTAAACACACCTAAAAATGTTAACCAGAATTAACACCATATTTTTTGTGGTATAAAAATTTCTGATATATATTTAAATGACGTTTTGCTAAAAATCAAACATGAGTTCAGAGCTTAGACTAAAAAAATTAAGAGGTTCTGGAGGCTATGTAATGGCCAGAGTGTCTGATGAACAACAGACCAAAGGAAATTTAGGCGGTCCTGATCTATTTTTAGCACCAATTGGACGACTAAGTGCCGAATTTATCACTAAACATTTTTGCAATACTTGTGAAAAAGAATTCGAGGGTTCACCAAAAATAGAATTTGAGAATCCAAATGAAGAAGTTGCAGAAAATCTAATACTTGCAGAAAAAGGTCAATACATTTGTAATTCATGTAATTCCTCAATTGCAGAATACAGAGAATTCAAAAAACAAAATGAATCAGAAGGTGTTGGAAGCGCAAAACCAATCGAACAAGTTGCTCCATCACAAGTTGAAAATACTCCTCAGGTTGATAGTGCACCTCAAGTAACAAATATTTCACAAATAGATAGTCCACCACAAGAAACTGTAACAACCCCAAGTCCTGCTACTTCTGTTACATCAATTGAAGGAAGAGCAGTATATGATGAAAATGCAAATAAAGTTGGTATTGCAAAACAAGTAGGAATTGATTCTACACAAGCAATGGTTTTAGTAATTACTCAAAATGATGGTTCTGAGGGAAGTATTCCATGGAAGAGTATCAAAAAAGTCGGAGAGGTAATATTATTAGGAAATCCGGAAAATGATGCCCAACCAGGAAAATGTTCTTGTGGTTTTGTAAATAAAGATGGTGCTAAATTCTGTGAGGAATGTGGAACATCAATTCAATAGATTGTAATTTTAATTAAATGATATTATAGGCAAGAAAACAATTGGCAAACAAAATAATCCCAAAAAAAATAATTAAAGATATTCTCATAGTAGTTGTTGGGGTTTTAGCAATTTGGATAGGTCTTCAAGCAGCGTTTGGTACACAGAATCCATTTTATGTAGTTGCAAGTGGAAGTATGGTTCCAGTTTTAGAAGTATACGATGTTCTAGTAGTTCAAGGCCATGATCCTTTTGAAGAAATTGAAATTGGAGATATTATTGTATTTAATCGACCTTCAGATCATAATAGAGTAATTGTTCATAGAGTTGTCTCAATAATTGATGAAAATCCAAAAATAATTAGAACACAAGGGGATGCAAATCCTGCATCAATTCCTGGAACAGACTTTCCAATTTCAGAAGAAGAGTATATTGGTAAAGTGGTATTCACTCTTCCACAAGTAGGATATGTAACACAGGTACTAAAACCACCAACCAATTATATCATAATTGTAATTGTAATTGGAGTTATGGTGGTAAAACAGATGATGGGTAAAAAGAAAAAAGAAAAAATTACTGATTTAAATTTTCAAGATTCACTTGATTCAAAAAATCCAGACATCAAAGAAGAATTATCAGATATTAATGAGATTGAAAAAGATTCAGAATATTCAAAGCATGAAAATAATATTGATTTTGTAGATAAAAAAAGTAATTCTGATGAAACCAAAACAGATGATTTTTCAGAAAAAGAAAAGAAAGAATAATTTGTGAAAATCAGGCAAACAGGTTCACATAATGCCATAATAATAGCAATAGATCGTCCTGTTTGCTTGGTGGTAAAATTACGTCAAAATTACTAAAAAAGGATCCTGATAAATCATAAGTTTGGAGAGTAGAATCATTTATGAGTTAAAGCTGATTTTACCAGGCTCATGGATATAATTTGTAAAAAATATTTTAATCTATAAAACAGAATCTTTTGTTTGAAATATCCTAGTAAAGTATTCAGAATTTTCTGAAGGTTCTTCAATATCATTAGTAATACCAGCTAAGTGTTTTGCAAGATTCTTTTTATAACCAATTTGCATCTGTCTTTGAATTTGTATTCTTTGAGCTTGTGGAGAACCTGCACCATGCATAGATTCTGTAAGATAGCCCACAGAATTTCTACCAAGAGTCATATTTTCAATTAGTCTTAAAATTCTCATTCTATTTTCAACATCAACACCTTTTCTTCCTTTTAGGAATTTTTTGAGCATTGGACCAGCTACTGGATGTCTAAAGTCTTTTTCAGAGGGGAGTGTAACTACTAGTCCACCTGCAATATCTTGTGCAAGTCTACTAATCTCATATGGGAATCGAGTCACATTATGTTTACAAACTTGTGCTAACATGTCTTCATTTAGATATACACCGGATTTTAACTTATGTCCTAAATGAGATGATGCAATACCTGCAGCAAAAATTGATTCATTAAGATGAGTCATCTCAATAATTTTATCTTTGATGTGAGATACTTTTGGTACTCCATTATAATCAGCAATTGTAGCTGCTGCTCCAATTAGTACATCACCAAGTCCTGTTTTACATACATAGCTACGTCGATGATAACAAGTAAAACGCTCAATGAGCATTGATGCAAACTCATGTTCACCATGCATGAAAACTTTATCCCATGGAACAAACACTCTTTCTAAAATCATTAATGCCTCTTGACCACCGTATTTTGCATTACCATCATCTATGTCACCATCCTCCATACTTCTTGTGTCACAGGACTGTCGACCATAGATGTAAGTAACTCCTTTTGCATCTGCTGGAATTGCACCAACAAATGCCCAATCTTTATCATTTTCTGTTAATCTAACTGTTGGCATCAAAAGTATCCAATGTGAATTAATACAACCAGTTTGATGTGCCTTGGCACCAGAAACATAGATTCCTTTATCATCAGTATCCACCACCCTAGTAAACAAATCAGGATCTTCTTGTTCTGATGGTCCCTTACTTCTATCACCTTTAGGATCAGTCATTGCACCACCAATTACAAGATTTTCTTGTTGAACCATCTTTACAAATTCTAAGAATCGTTTATGATAATCAGTTCCATGTTTTTCATCAATTTCAAAAGTGGTAGAATGTAGAGCATTTAATGCATCCATTCCAACACATCTCTGGAAACAGGTTCCAGTATTTTGTCCCAGTGTTCTTTGCATTTTATTTTGTAAAACTAAATCTTCTGCACTTTCTGCAATATGTAAAAATCTGTTAACTTTTAATCCAGTAATTGATGAATCAGCAGTAGCTAATGCTTCTTCACGTACTGCAAGATCATAAGTTTCTGCAACTGCATTCATTGATGGTCTAATCATTGGATGATCTACAGGTTCTTTGACTAATTCTCCAAAGAGGTAAATTATAAGATCACGATTTCTAAGACTTTCAATATAATCATCACCAGTTCTAATTGTCTTTAAGACATTAGCCATGTTACATTATTCATTTGATGTTGTATAAAAATTCTAAATTAGTATAAGCTAATTTTAGGAATGAATTACAATCAGAGTCCAATTCTGACATCAAGAATTCTGCATCCCTTACCCTTCTCCATTACAAGTACAGGATTCATGTCTAATTCTTTAATTTCTTCAAAGTCCGTTACGAGTTGAGATAATCGTTGAATGCATTCAGATAGTTTTGTAATGTCTGATGGTTTTTCACCTCTTACTCCTTGAAGTAATTTTTGAGTCTTAATTGATGCAATCATGTCATCAGCTTCAAGATTAGTTACAGGAGCTAGTTTGAAGGTTACATCTTTGAGAACCTCCACATAGATTCCTCCCATTCCAAGCATAATGACTGGACCAAACCCAGGCTCTAATTTTGAACCAATGATTAGTTCTTTGCCACCGTTTACCATCTCAACAATCAAAACACCTTTGATCTCAGCTTTACTGTTGTATTTTTTAGCATTTTTGATAATTGTTTTGAATGCATTTTTAATTTCAGTATCATTTGTTAAATTTACTTTAACACCACCGGCATCAGACTTGTGAATGATTTGTGGAGATGCAATTTTCATTACCACAGGGTATCCAATTTTCTTCGCAATTTTTATTGCCTCTGATTCATTTTTAGCAAGTGCACTAGATGGTAATGGTAAACCATATGCTTTGAGAACTTCTTGTCCTTCCTCTTCAAGTAAATTTGGTCTTTTCTCTTTTTTAACCTTATCAAAAATTTTCTTGGCTTTTGCTTTGTTTACTTTGAATTTAGTTATTTTTCCTTCTTTGGTATTTACCCAAATTGCAAACTTTATCATTGCAGCTAAAGTTCTAATTGCTCCTTCAGCATAGTTGTAATAAGGAACATTTCCTTTAGCTAAAATTTCTCTGTTAGTGATTCCTTCATCTAATCCCATTAGACTTGCAAGCATTGTTTTTTTGTATTTCTTTGACATTTCAACAATCACTTCAGCTAGTTTGTCATAATCTAGAGTTCCTGAAGGAGTACACATTGTAATTACAGAACCAACCTTTGGATGTTTGAGTACACGATCTAAAACATTATGGAATCTATTAAAATCAGCATCACCTACAATATCAACAGGATTTGCAGAGCTTCCCCAAGGAGGAATTACTTCATCGATCTTTGGACGAATACTATCAATTTTGGCCATTCTAATTTTTGATTTAGAGCAGGCATCAGTGGAAATAATTGCAGGTCCACCTGCATTTGATACAATAACTAAACCACCTGCAGTTGGAAGTGGTTGTTTTGAAAATGCAGTTGCATAATCAAAGAGCTCCTCCATTGTATCAACTCTGATTGCACCTGATTGTTTTAGTAAAGCATCATAAATTTCATCTGAGCCCATCAATGCCCCAGTATGAGACATTGCAGCTTTTGCACCTTCAGGACTACGTCCTGATTTTAGAACAAGTACTGGTTTTTTGAGTTTCTTTGTAATATTTTTACAAACTTTAAGGAATTCCTGACCATTTCCCATATCTTCAAGATACATTACAATAACTTCTGTCTGTTTATGATTTGCAAGGATTTTTAGAATATCAACTTCACTCATCACAGCTTTATTTCCCAGACTAACAACTGCTGAAAAACCTATTCCTTGAGCACTTGCATCTTCTACTAATGCTGCACATATTGCACCACTTTGAGATACCAGAGCTATTTTTCCAGACTTTGGTGTAATTTTTAGAAAAGTAGAATTCATCATTGTCTTTGGATCAAGATTCATGACACCAAGACAGTTTGGTCCAATGATTTGGATTTTGTATTTTTTAGCAATATCTTTTAATTCTTGTTCACGTTTTGCACCTTCTTCATCAACCTCTTTGAAACCTGCTGTGATGATAATTACGCCTTTGATTTTTTTCTTGCCACATTCCTCTAAAACTGCTGCAACCAAAGTATTTTTGATAACAATTACTGCAAGGTCAATTGGTTTTGGAACATCTAAAACAGTTTTGTATGCTTTTTTGTAAAAAACTGTTTCACGTGAGGGGCTAATAGGATAAACAATTCCTTTGAAACCATTCATAATATTTGAGGTAATTGTTGCTCCAACACTTCCTCTTTTGTCAGATGCACCAATCACTGCAATTGATTTTGGAGATAAAATTGGAGAATATGTCATATTATGTTAGATCTAGGATTTTGTATAATAAAGTTATTCTCAAAAACGTCTGATCTCTAGTTTTAGCTTCCCAGCATTTTGCCTGCTAGATTCTCTTTTCTAGGAATCCAGACAATTGAGAGATTAGAAAATTTTCCAATAACACTCCAAGCCTCTCGTGCAAGATTTCGAAGCTGTTCATTATTTATTGCAAATTCATGATTAAGTTGATTTACGGTGTTTTTAGAATCACTGAAAATTATGATTTCATCTTTTGAATTAACAAATTTGTTTAATGCAGAAATTATTGCCAAATATTCAGCCTGATTATTTGTTAATTCAGGTTTTTTTTCATAAAATGATTCTCCTGTCTCTTTTACAAAATAACCATATCCACTATTTGGGCCCCCAGAGCCATCAACATAAACACTAATTCTCATCTTTATACAACTTGGTCATTTTTACACTTAGATTAATTACTATCATGTAAATTACTGTCGATATACCTTGTGATGTAATTGATGCAAGATATGGATCGTAGCTTATCGAAAGAAAATAGTATTGAAAAACCCATCTAACAATAGTGTAAACAACTTCTGCAATTCCAAGTGATGTGATTAATTTTTTAAGATCATGTTTTAGTCTTACAGTATCTGTTTTACCTGATTCTAATCGATATTTTTTTCTGTTATCAAGATAAAACATTCCACTAAAAACAGAAAAATAAACAATGTAATCTGCAATTGTGGTATATGTAGTGTTTAGATAATCTGCTTGGTCTGATAATATTTGTGCAATAATTGCAGAAATAATAATTGATGCTGAAAATGCAATTAGAATATTTTTATTTAGTTTAAGATATTCTTGTAACACAACAAATGATTATTTTGAGTTACAATTAAACTCAATCCAAAGTAATTTTTAGAAATATAATCAATCCTACAAGCTCTGCGATTCCTACTCCCATCATATATGGGAACAAATCATTTGAGAAATACATATCCATTGAGAAGTAAGCTAAGGCACCAATTACATTATGTAATAATAACATGCTAGCAACTACAATCATTCCTAATGGAAGTTGCGCTCGTGTGTTTCCATACATTTTTCCAAATATTGCAATTAAAATTCCAAGAATACCCATATTTGCAATAGATACTATAGACAGAAATAGAGAATTAGGTTCCATTTAGAAAAAAACTCCTCTTGAGTGCTTATTTACTTTTAGCCAATTTTCCTTCAATTTCATCAAATGTCTCCATATTTACTTCAAGAAATGTAGAGATAAAATACATGATTCCATATTTTTCTCCCATTTTAGTAATTAAATTATTTTTTTCAAGCACCTTAATGTGATGTTGAATGGCCTTATAGTCAAGACCAAATTCCTTTGCCAATTGATTAATGTTTAATGGTTTTTCCTTTAATTTTGAAATAATTTTTAGTCGATTTAGTCCTCCACGTGTACCTGTAAAAACAAACCAAAGTAGTCTTTTTGCATCAGGATCACTGGTCATAAGTAATGAAAATTATTCCTATTTACTAAAAGGTATTTTGGGATTTTAGTCAAAGTAAAAAGTATAAAACCACAATTAAACAAATTTCTTTGAAATAGAAATGTCATTAAATTATGATGCACCATTATACAGACCACCTTCAGAAGCTAGGTCATTAATATTCCAGGTTACATTGGGTTGTTCATTTAACGAATGTTCTTTTTGTGATATGTATAGATCAAAAGAATATTCAGAAAAATCATGGGATGAAATAAAGTCTGAAATTGACACTATGGCAAATTATTTGCCTGAAACTAAAAGAATATTTCTTGCAGATGGTGATGCACTTAATCTTGATTCAGAGTATATGATAAAAATTGTAAAATACATTAAAGAAAAATTTGAAAAATTGGAGAGAATTTCATGTTATGCAATGCCTATGAACATTTTAAAAAAATCCCCTGAAGAACTAAAAAAAATGAATGAGGCAGGACTTGACATGTTTTATTTAGGAATTGAGAGTGGGTCAGATATAGTATTAAAAAAAGTAACAAAGGGAGCTATTGGAAAGACAATCATCAAATCAGTAAACAAGGCAAAAGATGCAGGTTACATAATGTCATGTATGGTAATTTTGGGGTTAGGTGGAAAAACATATTCTAAAGAACACATCAAAGGTACTGCTGAAGTGATTAATGCATGTGCACCACATTATGTAGGTGCATTAACGCTATATCTTGAAAATGGAATTAAACAAGAATTTCTTGACAAGTTTGAAGGGGAATTTATTAAAATTAATGACGATGAATCATTAGAAGAATTACATAGTTTACTTGATCAAATAGAAACTAAAGAAGAAATTGTATTTCGAGCAAATCATGGTTCAAATGCATATACAATCAAGGGTACTTTTCCACAAGATAAACAAGAAATGCTATCGCAAATTGATTGGATGAAACAGCATCCGGAAATTGTACGTCCTCAAGGACTAAGAGGATTCTAAATTAGATTTTCTTGATTTAGATATACTACTTTGAATATTATTACTGTATAATCGCCATCAAAAATTTTGTTTGTGTTTCCATTATCAGAATTTAGCACTCTAAACTTGTACTCATATTGACCATTAGAATCCACATTTGTTTGGGCAAAATGAACTGCTTGATTTTCTTTGAAAATTTGAATAATCACAGGATATCCATCAACATGGTTTGCAATAGTTCCTTCAACAAATGCCCACGGTAATGAATTTTCATCAGGTGTATGGAAAAATACAGTTGATTTTTCTAATCCAATTAATTCATTTAATGGAGTAATTTCTGTTTGAGGTTCATGAGTATGTCCATTAATTGTAATTTGGCCAGGATGAGGATGAGCAAAAGCAGAATCAATTGAAAGTGAAAAAATCATACTAATTACAAAAATACTAGAAAATAAAATCATCTTATTCATATCAAATTTTATCACATAGGAGTTTAAGAATTTTTCAGATTATAGATTTTCAATTATTGTTTTTAGATTTTCAGGTAATTCTGGCAATTCAGTATGGCTTTCATTATTTTGTATGTTTTCAGGCCCTATTCTTCTTACTCTTTGAGTGCCAATAAGCGTATCAATATTTCTTTGAATTTCTTTTTCAGATAATAGATTTTTTAATTTTTCAAGTACAATTTCTTCATTTTCATATTTTTTAATGGCATATTGAACAAGGATTGTTTTCTCATCATAGGTAAATTGAGTCATATTTACATCAAGAATTTATGGCTAATAATCGTTGATTTGTGATAAATGGTTAAAATATGATGTAAACCAAATTACCCTACTTGGAAAGTAAATTACAAATAATTTCAAATGTTTTATCGATGAAAAGATATGCTACTATTGCAATAATTAGTGGGTTAGGTTTAGGAATAATCTATTATTTTTTGACAATGTCAATGCTTCCTACACATATTGATGTTGCAGGAGATCTATTTCCAAATTATATTGCTACATCAGTTGGTTTAACAATTGTAATTTCTTCCTTAGGTGGAATTAATTTTGCAATGGTAGCATTTAGAATAAAACGAATGAGGATGGTGAATTCTGTAAAAACAAATTCTACTGCACTACTAGGAGGAATATTTGCAGGATTTACTCCAGGATGTCCTGCATGTACTGCACCATTAGCAATTATTTTAGGGGCAGTAGGAGGATTATCATTATTTCCAATGCAAGGATTAGAATTAAAATTTATTTCAGTGGGAGTTTTAATTTTATCAATTTTTTGGATTGCTAGAGGTTTACAAAGTAAAAGCTGTTGTAAAATTGGATAAATAGTGATATAATTTCTAGTCTTGATTTTTGTAATACAATTGAATCACATGATCTACTACAACATTAGTATCAACATCTTTTTCTGCACTGACCAAAAGTAAAAAATCATTACCCATATAAAATGAAAAACGTTTTATTTTTTCATATTCAGACATGGTGTATTTTGTTTTGCCAAGAATTTTTGCAGTGTCTTTACGTGCTTTCCAATGAATAATAGAAAGATTAACTAATTCATTTTGCATGTGTTCTGAAAGAGGATTTTCTAATCCCTCCCTCATTCCTCCGCCAACACAAGTAGCCCATTCATCATAAACAGAAGCAAATCTAATTTTAGGATCTGCATCTAAAATTTGTGAACAAAATTTCTCATAATCCAATATTCTTTGTTTAATTTTGAATTATTAGAGTTTTATTGTGTTAACAAAAGTAATACAGGCATATGTACAGTAATTTTTTAAAAATAATTAAAATATAATCAATTAAATTACAAATAATCTTTTGATTAATTATTCTCATGGATACTTTTGATGCAATTAACACAAGACGTGCAATAAAAAAATTTGATAGCACATACAAAATGTCACCTGAACAAGTTAATTCCTTAATGAAATTAACAATTCTTTCACCTACTAGTTATAATCAACAAAATTGGAGATTCATTACAATAACTGATCAATTAATCAAAGAACAAATTAGTAAAGCTGCACGTAATCAATCTCAACCATCGGATGGATCTTTAGTCATAATTTTATGTGGAAACATGAATGCATGGAAAGAGGATCCCTTAAGATATTGGAAAAATTCTACTTTAGAAAAACAAGAGTATGTAAAAAATGCACTTCGTACAAAATATGCAGAGAATCCTCAAAATCAAAGAGATGAAGCAATGCGTTCATGTGGGTTTGCAGGACAAACAATTATGCTTGCTGCAAGACAAATGGGTCTTGATTCTTGTCCCATGGTAGGTTTTGAATATGATGAATTAGCTAAAATAATTAATTTACCTGAAGATCATTTGATTGTTTTAATGATAGTTGTTGGAAAAGCATCAGAACCTGCAAATCCACGTGGTGGTCAATTATCATTAGATAAAGTAGTTTTTGAAAACAGATTCTAGATTAGAAATTTAGATTTATTCCTGTAGAGACATGAATTAGATGATTAGTATGATTCTTTATCCCAAAAAATGATTCATTCCAACAATCACAATTGCCATCCCTAATGCGGCATATCCAAGATTTGCAATAGATTGAGCTTTCATCAAAATACAATAATATATCTAGTATTTCTAATTTTTTATCTAATTCGACTTAATGATAATTTATTTTTTAATTTTCTAGCTCTTGGTTTTGTTCTCAATAAACGTCCACAACAAGGACACCACAATCCTTCCCATTCAATGAAAATCTCACAAGTAGGACATCGTTTTTGACCCTGTTGATATCTACCATATTCAACACTATTGTTAGTAGCCTTGAATGTTTTACAAGATCCATTACAATGCATGATATTCTACTAATTAGATGACATAGTAAATGAAGTTGTAAATCTTTAATTTTGATTTGATTCAATTTGTATAAAATTCTATTAAATTAGGAACAAAAGTTGAATCTAGAGGAAATTTCAGCCATTTATGAGGAAAAATATAGGCTGAAAAATAATTTTGAATCATTTTATTGATTTTAATTTAAAATAATTTAACGTAAGATTGTTGATAAAAAAGAATGCAAAATGATAGATTATCTGAATGGTTTGTTCCAAAATTTGGCTCTAGAAATTTTAGATTATCAATAGGAATTTTGTTTTTACCATATACTGGAATGGTGGTATCATTTACAATTTGGGGCGCTCTTTCAGTAGAATTTAGTTTTGATAGACTGATATCCATTTGTTTACTCTATTTTTTTGCAATAGGAGTATCTGCACATTGTCTTGATGCATTAGGAAGTAAGAAAAAACCTTGGGGAGATATTTCACACACAAAGCTGTGGATTGCATCAATAATTTCATTAATTATAGCTTTTTCTGTTGGATTATATTTTGCATTTTTAGATTCTTGGTTATTATTTCCAATAGGAATCTTGGAAGGGTTTTTTCTTTTTGCATACAATCTTGAATTGTTTCGAGGTAAATTTCACAACAACTTAACATTTGTTATATCTTGGGGGGTTTTACCTGTTTTTGCGGGAGCAGTAATTCAATACAATTCTATCACAATGGAGACAATATTTTTTTCTGCAATTGCAGGACTTGTAAGTTATATTTTAATTTCTACTTCTAGAAAGTATAAAGAACTAAAACAACAAAATGTACATCATGAAATATATCATAAAAAAGAAATGATTCTAAAAATTGTAAGTTTTACTATAATATTTGGCACAATTGTCATGTTTACTTTAAGGTACCTTTAATTCTATAAAATCGAACAATTTGTATGAATGCGTTTTCTGAAGATTTACTAAATAAAATATTAGATGCTCCTGTAGGTAAAGTGATTACAGTTCTTAGTGAAATTCTTGATTGTGATATAAAATTAGAAGTAATTGAGCAAAACACTGTTTCTCCAAACCAATTTGTGAGAAAAGTCTCAATTACCGCACAAGAATTACCAGTGATAAAAGCAGATGTGAAATTTGATTCTACTGTTTTACCTAAATTGATCATGACTGAACTTTTAAAGAAAAAGCAAGGTGTTGGTGAGATTCTTAATGCAAATAATATCAATGCTACTAGAAATGTATTATCCTTAAATCGTATTCCTGATGAAAACAGAGCTTCAAGAGAATACGAAATTATTCACGATGGAATTATTTGGTTTACAATATTTGAAGAGATAAGACTAGATAATCTTGGTTCCTACAATAATAGTTGAAGAACCACATGTTAAATTTTGCTTGTGTATTTTTAGTCCACAATCATTCATAGCTTTTTCGTATTCTCTTACCCAATTTGTATTTCGTATTAAATTAGGCAAATCAATAAAGACCTGTTTCCATTCAGGGATAAAAAATCCTGCTAAATTAAGTAATTTAAAATAAAAATTCCATAATTTTTGGAATAATTTATTTTGTGGATATGTAAAATCATGTAAAACTATTTTTCCACCTGAATTAAGATGGTCAACACAGTTTTTTATTAGAATAGTGGCTGTACAATATTTTGGTAAATACGATGCAGTAATACAATCAAATTTTTTGCCAAGATTTAATTTTTCAGCATCCTGAATTATAAAAGAAATATTTTGATATTGTATTAATTTATTTTTTGCTTTTTCAAGATAGTTTTTTGTAATATCTACACCAACAATTTCAGCACGAGGTAATTTTTCTGCAATTTGTTTTGTAAGTATACCAGTACCACAAGCAAGATCCAAAACAGTTTTTTCATTAGAAAGTTGTTCTAACATTTTATGTTTCCAAAAACTATCTCTTCCAAAAGTTGTATAATTCACTATTTTATCATATGAATTAGAGGTATCATTAAAAAATTGAGGAACGAGATCTTTGGGGTTTTCTTTGGACACAAAATTAATTGAATTTTTTATTTAAAGTAGTTTATGAGTGAATTACAGTATCAAAAATCACATATTCATTGAATAAGATATATTTTTTTTAAAATGGAGATTAAAGTGGATTCAGACACCTTGTTGGGATAATTATGGACGTAGATAGGCGTAATTTTAAATTACAAAAAATAAAGATTAGACAGATAATATGTTCTAGTTTTTTAATTTAATTCTAAAATTAATCTAATCTAGCACAACTATGTTTTAAAATTATTATTCAATTTTTTGCTATGGATTTTTTTAATTCTTCTAATGATTCTAGATATTCTTTTTTTATTAGATTTTCAGGCTTTTTTTTATTGTTCTTATTTTTTTGGGATTTAACCTTACTTTTTGTTTTTACCATAAGTATAGTAGAACATTCTCAAATAAAAGAATGATATTATGATTTTGTAGATCTAAAAAATTTTCAATAAACTAAAGATTATTGATTTTTGTTTATTCTTGGAATTCAAATAAATTTTATAAAGCATATAACGTTCTTTCAAAGTAATAATAAGAAATGTTCAAAAAAATTGCCGTTGCCATAATTACGCCCACTCACACGAAAAAGTCTTTTGATATGGGACTAATATTAGCAAAAAAACTCGATTCCGATTTATCTGTAATTGAATGTGTTTATAAAAATCCCCCAAAATTTTGTTTTTTTGAAACTAAATCAGATAAAAAAAATGTAGAAAAACAAATTGCAAAGATCAAAAATGAATTGAAAAAATGGAAGGAGTTAGCATTAAAAGAAGGTGTAAAAATCAATACAAAATTTGCTTTGACGGATTTAATTGCTCATTGGGTTATTGATTATGTGAAAGAACACAAAATTGACTTGTTGATTGTAGATTATCCTAAACTTTCAATGGTTGAGGCTAATCATCATGATGATATTATTAACCAAATTCACCATAAAGCACACTGTCATGTTCTCACTATGAAGAGCTAATCTATAAAATCCCAAAAAATAATTTCAAGTTGAATCTTCAAAGACTGAAATCTTTCTTGGAATTGATGTTAGGTGCAAAAAGAAAATTTTATTCCAAAGTCATTTTTTAAATTCTTCTCTCTTCATTTCTGTTCATACAGAATTCAATCTGGATTTCAAAACAGGTTTCATCATAACTTCAATTCTATCAAATGAGTTTCTCCATGATTGAATCTGTTCTAACATTGTTTCAATATCTATAGATTCTAAGCCTAATTCAGGATCTATTTTACTTTTCAATTTTGCTGATTCTCCAACTATGTACTCACCAGTTTTAAGATAAATTTCAACTGCATCTTTGATTTCATTTACATGTTCATTCATAATCCAATGCACGCTATCATGGACTATTAATTTTATGAATAGTATTGAAGAAATGTTATTTTAACAACAAATATCAAAATTTTATCTCCATAGTAATTTCCACGTTCTACGCACAATTGCATCCTTTTTAGTCCTAAGAAAGGGAATGGGCCCACGGGGATTTGAACCCCGGATTTTCGCCGTGTAAGGGCGACGTCATAACCGACCTGGACCATGAGCCCAAAAGTCTACCTTGCTAAAATCCATTTAAACTTTAAGACAAACAAGAATCTAGAAATTTGATTAAATGTTAAGAAATTCATGGATGTTATTGATTTTTTTTCAAGTCCAATTGGATTAGGTCATGTTACTCGAGATATTGCAATTGTAAATAATTTTCAAAATATTACAACAAATTTTGTTTCAGGAAGTGGAGCTGCAAAAATTTTAGAAAATTTAAAATTTAATGTTCAAAATAGGTACAATCCCCCTTCATTTATCATAAAAAATGGTTCACTGCAAAATCCAGCTAAATGGTTATGGAATTATTTTCAATATTATAAAGATTGTAAAAATATTTCAAAAGAAATTATTCAAAAGGATAATCCAAATTTAGTGGTGAGTGATGAAGATTTTGCAGCATTATCAATTGCGCAAGGGAAAAAAATTCCAACAGTGTTAATTACAGATGTTTTAGAAACTAAATTCACAAAGGGAATAGTATCATTAATTGAAAAAAAGATGAATAAATCAATGAAAAAAATGATTGATAAATGTGATGTTGTAATAATTCCTGAAAATGGCAATAATCAAGATAACATAAAATATGTTGGACCAATAGTTAGACAAACTAACTTTTCAAGAGATGAATTAAGACAAAAATTTTCATTTAAGGGTAAAACAATAGTCATATCTATTGGTGGAACAAATGCGGGCCAATTCCTTATTGAAAAAGCTATAAAATCTATTTCAAAAAGTAATCAGGATTTTGAAATAGTTTTAGTTTCAGGTCCTGCAGTCAATAAAAAATATGAAAATGTAAAAAATTTAGGATTTGTTGATAATTTACATGAAATAATTTTTGCATCAGATTTGATTATTTCTCTTGCTGGAAAATCAACAATTGATGAGGCCAAAGCTTATGGAACGCCGGCTATTTTTATACCAATAAAAGATCATTTTGAGCAGGAAGACAATGCAAAAGAAGAAGGATTTGTTTTTGAGGATATTGAAAGATTAGATGAATTAATTTTAGAAAAAATTGAACAAAAAAGAAACCAAATAATCTGTAACGGTTCAATTGAGGCATCAAAAATTATTAAAAATTTGATTAAAAACTAATCAAATGCTTAATAGATGGTCATTTAGATCTGAAAAAGTACTATGACTAATCTAATAGTTACCAAGTTTGGAGGAAGTGCATTAGGGGCAGATGGTATTGGTATTCCAGAAATTATTCAAAGAATTATTGATTTAAAAAAAGATTCCAAGATAATTGCTGTTTTTTCAGCTCCATTAACCATACATGATGGAAAAAAACGTTCTTTGACTGACGTTGTTTTAGAGCAAGGAAAAAATGCAGAAAATGGAATAAAACCATCATTAGATATTGTAAAATCATCTTATCAAAAAATTCTAGAAATGGTAAATTCTGAAAATCAAGAAGATTGTAAAAATGTCATTGATTCACATCTAATATTATCTCAAAATGCTCTCGATGAGGCATATGAGAGTAAAGAATTTGCAAATGAAGTACGCTCAAGAGCATTAGCATTTTCTGGAGAGATTTTGATTTCTCATGTAATGAATTACATTCTAAGGAGTAATAGTATCATAACTGATGCAGTAAAATTTGAGGATTGGCCAATTATTACAGATAACAATATTGAATTTACCAATTTTCTTTCATCAGAATCAAGGGAGAAAATGCAGAAAATCGCAGAACTCGTAGATAAAAATGAAGTAGTTACTATTGGAGGATTTATTGGAAAAACAGTAGACAATGTTACAACCACATTTGAACGTGGAGGTTCTGATAGAACTGCTGCCGATCTTGGAATATTATTTCATAAAAAATATGAAACAAGTATAGATTTTGAGAAAGATAGTGCTGTTGTTTCAGCAGATCCAAAAATTGTGGATGAGGGATTAAGGGATGTGTATCAATTATCATACAATGAAGCAAGGTTAGCTGGAATGTTTGGAATGAAAATATTAGATCCTATTGCAATAAAAGAAATTGTAGAAAATGGGGTAGATATGCCAATTAAAATTACAAATATGAAAAATCCAGAAAAAACTACTACAATAAAGAGAATATTGGATAAGCAAACAGGACATCCAATTAAAATAGTTACAGGAAAAGAAAATTGTGCAATTTTTAGAATTGAGACAGATTGTATTCAAAAATTATTAACATCATTAGAAAAAGACAAACGATATAGTGAATTTATTATTTTATCACCATTTACCAAAGATGGAATAGAATTTTCAAGAATTTTATTTCTTGATGGTGATTATGTAAAGAGAAATGAAAAATATTTGTTAGGATTTGATTCTCTTGCCACAATCACATACAATCGAGGGGTTATCACATTAATTGGTGATGAGATGTGGAGAGTTCAACAAGTTGCTTCAAAAACTAGTGCAAAAATTGGGGAATCAGGACTAAATATTCTAAACATGGATGCACAAGAAGAAACTTCACGAATAATTATTGTTGTAGAAGATTCAGGGAATAATATCAAGAAAGCAATTAATGCCATACACCTAGAAGTTTCAAAAATTAATTTTATTTAATGAAAAGTGTGGCGTTACGGGTTTTTACACCTGTACCGCCATCAAGGGTTTATTCTTGGACCATTATCTAGATTTAGTCCGGCGTTACCCAAAACACGCGATAATAATAATTAGAATTTCTAGTATATAGAGATGATCCATATAGAATTGATCAAACACGTTCAGCCATGTACCACAATAGGATTCCAACGCCTATCACAGCATACCATTTGAAGTTCCTTTTATCCATGAAGAGATTTGGTGAGGCTAATTCACCATCTTTGTATGTCATTAAACGTATTTTTCGCATTTGAAATGCCTGACCAACCAAACCTATTACAAGTAAAATAATTCCTGCAAAACCCAGTGTCCACTCCATAAAAAAATCAACAATTTATCAGATATGTAGTTTTCAAACAATCTTAAAAAAATGATTAAAGATAATTCTTTAAATTAGTAGGGTTTTTTCCCACACCTATGAAAGAAGTAGGCAAAATATGGATGAATGGGAAGTTAGTACCATTCAAAGATGCCAAAGTACATGTTCTAACTCATGCATTACATTATTCAACATCAATTTTTGAGGGAATCAGATGTTACAATACACCAAATGGTTCTGCTGTATTTAGATTACCAGAACATGTAGATAGATTCTTCAAATCTGCAAAACTATATTCAATGAAAATGCAATTTTCAAAAAAAGAGATTTCAAATGCAATTTTAAAGACTGTCAAGACTAGTGGATTAAAAGAATCATACATTAGACCTCTAGCATATTATGGCTATGGAGCAATGGGTCTTACTCCAACACAAAACAAAGTAGATGTTTCAATTGCATGTTGGGAATGGAAAATGGGAGAATCAAAAGCAGGAAAATTCTCTGGTGCAAAATGTAAGGTATCAAGTTGGATTAAAATTGATTCAAGATCTCAACCCATGCAGGCAAAAGCTGCATCAAATTATGCAAATGCAGCACTTGCAAGAATGGAAGCTTTGGATAATGGTTATGATGAAGCAATAATGTTAAATTCAAATGGAAAAATTGCAGAAGGAAGTGCAGAAAACATTTTCATCATAAAAGATGATATAATTCAAACACCGCCACTTTCGGCAGGGGGATTAGAAGGGATAACAAGAGATGCAGTAATACAAATTATTGAAGAAAATGGGGGATTTGTCATTGAAAGAGATCTTGAAAGAGATGATCTCTATTCATCTGATGAAATTTTTATGACAGGGACAGCTGCTGAAGTAAAATCAGTTATACAAGTTGACAAAATAAAGATCGGTAATGGTAAAATGGGCACGATCACTAAAGCATTACAAAAATCATTTACAGATGTGGTGATGGGTAAAGATGAAAGGTTTTTGCCTTGGTTAACATTTATCTGATTTTTTAAAGTTTTTTACCCACAAAAAAGTTCAAAAATTATGGATTCATGTGCGACTGGAGACACGCAGGAAATATGCTGGTTTTGTAGAAAAGGTCGCCATAATGACTGTATGAAAGAAATTCCAACTCAAGGAAAATCAGAGGGACCACATGATTGTACTTTTGATACAAAGCTCATTCCGTGTAAATGTCAACACTAAACAATTAATATCAAATAGAGCTGATGTTTAAAAATTCCATGAATTATAAAAAAGAATTTTGGGATGAGTATGCAAAGGATAATGAATCAAGATATAATGAAGAATTTTCAAAATTCACAAGAGATTTAGCTACATCTTTGCGTTGTACCAGTGTATTAGAAATTGGTTGTGGTACAGGAATTGATTTAAGATTATTTCCAGATACATTTCAAATTTACGGAGTTGATCTTAATGAAACTGCATTAAATATTGCAAAAGAGAAAATATCTATTGCAAATTTTAAGAATGGAGATATAACAAAATTACCATTTGAAAATGCTTCAATAGATTTTGTTTTTACACATCAACTTTTGAATTATTTGGATGATGAAACATTAGATAAAGGAATTTCAGAAATGTATAGAGTGTCTAAAAAATATATAATGAATTGTGAAAAATTTGAAGAAAATGAAAAACAAATTGATGAGAATCAAAAATTTCGTAATGTGTACAAAAGATGGATTAATTATAATGTAAAAATTATCAGTAATGTGAATATGCATGTAGATATTGATCCAGATGAAAGTAGATTCACATTACTTAGGAAATTAGATAAATAGAATTTTAATAATCACTGTCGGTTTCAGAAAAACTGTGAGGTGCTTTAGGTAATTGAATAGAAAATGTAGTAGGATTGTTTTTTACAGATATTTTTCCTTTATGTTGTTCAACAATATTTTTACAACTTGCTAAACCTAAACCAGTTCCCTTTTGCTTTGTTGTAAATAGGGGTTCAAATATTTTTTCAATGGGTTCCTCAGAAATTCCATTACCAGTATCTATAAAATCAATTACAATAAAATCATCATTTGAGCGTAATTTTACAGTTAGAGTGCCCCCATCAGGCATTGCTTGAATGGAATTCATCAAAATGTTAATGAAAACGGCTTCCATCTTTTCTGAATCACAAACAATATTCACATCAAATTTGTCAATTATTATTTGAATGTCATCAGGAATAGAAATTCTATCAGTCAAGCTAAAAATAGTATCTCTAACAGAACATTTCATGAATTGTAATGGTGAAGTTCTAACATAATCAAGTACATCATCAACTTGATGTGATATTCTATCAATACTTTTTCTAATCAAGTCTAATCTTTTTTGAGTAACATCATCTGAAACTTTAGAGTCCTTTGAATTTTTTTTTATTAGATCAGTTGACATTTTCATTACAGACAAAGGATTTCTTAGATCATGTGCGAGACGTCCAGATAATTCTCCTATTGCAGATAATCTTTCAGCTTTTAGTAAAGCATTAGTTTTTTCTTCAACTAGATGTTCTAAAATATCTCTTTGTCTAACTAGTTCTTGAGTTCGCATTTGAGTAAATTTCTTCATGTTTCTATTGATTGTAAAAATAATTGCAGCAAAAACACCCAACATTGAAATAATTCCAATCATTATATTCTCAGCAGAAATACTTTCTTCAGATAATGAGTAAATAGAATGAACAGTAGAAATTATTACAATCATTGAAATTATTACTAATACAAGAGGAGTTCCAAATCGGTTAATTGTGTCATACTTTTCTTTTTCACTAAAGTGAATAAATTCATCTTTATCATCTTGAAAAGGTAGTCTTTTGTAATAACTATGTATAGAAAAAATTAGAAAAATGAAACTATACAAATGCATTAAATCTACAGGATGTCCAACATAGTAGGTTTCATCTAATTGTGAAAAAAGAGAATATGTATCAGATACACTATAAATTAAAAATGCAAATAACAGTAACATCCAGGGATAACTTGATGGATTCTTTACTAAAAGAGAGATTCCAATAATTACAGGAATCAATTGAACTGAAGTTAAAACAGGATATGCAAGTAATATAATAATCTCAAATGTATCACCGCCTTCCAAACTATCATAATATGCAAAAATTGATGGAATCAAAAATGCCAGAGAAACGGCAAAAGATAAAATCCAAATCTTTTTGCTTAATAATTTTTTTACAGGTTTTAGAGAAATGAAAAGAAATGCAAAAATAAACAGATATGATCCTAAAAAGAAAAAGTCACCTATAGATGGAAAGGGATCTATATCTAACACATAATTGTAAAAAGATAAAATTTGTTCGAATGTAAACCAAAATGAAACACCTATTGTGAGAATCAAATAAGATTTGAATTGAAAATGTTTTTTTCGATATAATTTAATCGTAAGAAATGCAGAAAAAGCAACTAAAATTGCAGGAATTATAGAATATGCAGGAATAGAAATCCATAGAAATGTAGAGTCATCAACAAAAGGTCCTAGCTGATAAAGAGCAGTAATAGATATCAAAACAATGACTATTAATAAAATTGAATTTTGTGGTTTTTTGAGAGATTTTTGTTGTAATTCACTCATATGCTTCAGACAATCTAAATCAAAACTAGATAAAAGATGTTATGAATTTTTTTTAGATTTAATTTGAAAACAAACTATTATTTGATAATATACAAGGATAATATCATTAAATGAAGAAGAAAATTTTAGTTGTAGAAGATGATTTAGATTTACAAAAAATGTACATAGAAATTTTAGAATCAGATGAATACCAGGTTGAAACTGCATCAAATGGAGAAGAAGGAGTAATGAAATTCAAAGAAATCAATCCAGAGTTAATCATTATGGATAGTGATATGCCCAAACTTAATGGATATGAAGCATCATTAAAAATAAAACAGATAGATAAAAATGCAAAAATAATTCTTATCACTGGTTATTCCAAAGTTGCAGAAGGGATACAAGAAAAAGGAGGAGATGAATTTGTGGAAATAATTACTAAGCCAATTGGAATGGATTTTTTGTTAGAAATAGTAAAAAAATATTGTGTCTAAAAATTTTGTATAATAAATTTAAAGAATACAAATTTTGGAAAATATTTGATTATTAATTATAGACTAAATCTAATTAAATTATTTTGAAATAGCGGGTCTAAAGGGATTCGGACCCTTGACAACCGGATTAAGAGTCCGGTGCGCTACCTGGCTGCGCCATAGACCCACCAAAAAGAATATGCCCAGAGTTGTTATTAATCTTGAGATTAGAAAATAAGGAAAATTTAGTTTTGTGATTTTGCTTCGATTTCATTGTATTTTTCAATGATTGCAGTAAGTACTGTTGAAACTGGAACATCATTCATTTTTTTCTTTTCGGCGAGAAGTTTTTGGTATGCATCAAGTGTGATGTATACAGGAATTGAACCATTTCCTTCAAGTAAACCTCTAACGTTGTAAAGTGCAGTCTCCATTCCTTTTTCAGCAGATTTTGCAAATTTTGCTTTATCCAAAATTGCTCCTAATGGACCAAATGGCATTGCATAATCTACTGTCATGGTTACTTTAGTGAGATTATCACCTAATGATTTGAACTCGTTGGTAATTAGCCATCGCTTAAATGGTCCCTTAATTTGTTTAGCAGAGATTCTCTCATGTTTAATGAATTCTGTAGTTTCACAATCCCACTCTAAACGTTTACCGCTAAAGTCACCAATAATTCTAAAGGTTGTACCTACTCCCATTCCTTCTTTGATGTCCATAGGAACGACTGTCATTCCTACTGTATCATTTTTGATTTGATCAGAAACATGTTCTGGTCTTGCAAAATAAGTAAAGACATTATCAACTGGTGCCTTAATATCAATTGATTTTGAAACAAGTGTCAATAAGTCAATTTTTGCCAATAAGGATTTAAAGGTTTTGAAGATTTTCCAAAAAATTGATGTACAATATATTTATCGGATTTTTAGATTATCTAAAATGACTCAAAAGCGATCAATATTGATATTTTCTGTTTTGATTCTTTCATCTGTCTTCTTTAGTGATGCATATGCACATTCAATGTTTAATTCTGCTGAAAAATTTGAATCAGGATTCAGAGTTCAAGTAGCAACCGCCCCAGAATTTCCACAAGTTGGTGAGCCATCTCAATTTAAAATTAGAGTGACTGAGGGATTTGATTATGAAGAAGTCGATAGATTTACAGTTGGGCTTAGAATTTTTTTCAACGAACAACAAGTTGACACAATACCTCCAATTACAATAGAAGGCTCTCATTGGGATTTTGATTATGTATGGAGAACTCAAGGAAATCATATTGTATTAATTGACTTGTATGATATGGCAGAAAATCAAGAGGTTCACACTTATACATTTAACATGGGAACACAAAACCCATTTGGGTATATCTTCTTTGGAGCAATTATCGTAGGAGCACTATGTCTGGCAGGTGTTGTTTTGTATATTTATTTACCAAATATGTTTAAAAAATCTAAAGATTAGTATTTTTTGGGATTTTAGATATTCTAAATGCAAACAAAGTAGTCAACAATACCATTGAGAACAACAATATTCCAATTCCCAAATGAATTGCAACTAGAACTGCATGCAATTGCAAATCAATTACCATTGCACCGAGTACAATTTGAGTAATCACAAGTATTGTTGCAAGTGAACTAGTAATTTTGATTTTTAAATCTGAATTTTTATTTATTAAACTTACAACCATTGTTGCAATGACTAATGCGCCAGTAGTTGCTGCAACTAATCGATGAGTCCATTCAATTAGATATTCTTCTGAAGGTAAAATTCCACCAGGACATAATGGCCAGTCAGGACAGGTTAAACCAAGTCCTGCAGCTGAAACATATCCTCCAATAAACATTAGAGAATACAAAACTATCATTGTTGCTAATGCAAGATATTGTAAAGCCAATATTTCTCGATTTCTAGTTTACTGAAATAATACCAGTCATCCAAGGATGAACCATACAATAGTATGGATATTCTCCAGAATCATCAAGAGTTACAGAAAATGTGTCTCCTGCCATTAACATGCCACTATCAAAGATTGCATCAGGACTTCCGGGTGGTCCACTTGTTACAGTATGAGGTGCAGTATCATCATTTGACCATGTAATTTCTTCACCTTCTGAAACTGATGTATTAAATGGGATATAGCATTCATTTGTATCATCACATCCAGGTGCACCAGAACCCATTGGGAGAGAAATTACTCCGCTAAACTCTACAGGAGTAGATTCTAGTTCCATAACTTCTTCAACAACTTTTGGTTCCATAACTTCTTCAACAACTTTTGGTTCCATAACTGGAGCAGAAACATCACCTACAATGATTTGGCCAACCATTCCTTGCTCTCTGTGACCTGGAACTGTACAAATATAGTAAAATATTCCTTCTTCACCTGCAATGAATTCTGAAGTGCCACCCTCACCAGGTTTTAACGGATTTGATGCAGTTCCAATATCACTTCCAGGAACTACTCCAGAAAATCCTTCATCATTTGCTGTAACACCAAAGGAATGAAATGATCTTCCTGCGTTATCAACATTAAAGACAACTTTGTCTCCAACACTCATTTGAATTGAAGGATTATTCCCACTTTCACCAGGTAACGCGTTAAACGCCAAAGTCCTAAAGTCAGATGATTCAATAAATGAAAGATCTTGTGAAAGGATATCACCAGTAAATACGGCAGATTCTGTAGGACCATCTTCTCCAGCCATCATTGCGACAACTGGAGCAGGACAACAAATCCAATAATCCCACATTGAAAAGAATATAGCTCCACCGACAATTATTATTCCAAACATAATTACTAACATTTTTCCAGTTCTAGCTGGAGTAGTTCTGTATACTCCATGTGATGTTTCACCTGTTGGTTGTTCTGATCCGTAGCCCATTTTTTCTCCTAATGATGAGGGTTCTTTGCCTCGAATGGGTAATAATACTTTCCACCCACACCAAATGGGTCGTCTGTATCTGCAAGTTTTCCTTTACCTGAACTGTAAATCATATTTATCAAAAATAATACCATACTGACACCAATAATCATTGCGCCTACTGATGCAATTTGATTCATTGCAATCCATTCTGGAATTGGAGGATAATCGAAAACTCTTCTTGGCATTCCATACAAGCCAAGTATGTGTTGTGTAAAGAATACTAGGACAGTTCCAATAAATGACATTACAAAATGAACTTTACCCATGGTTTCATTGTACATTCGTCCTGTTACATATGGGAACATGTAGTAGAGGAAACCAATTGAACCAAATGCAATAGTTCCCATCACAAAGAGATGGAAGTGACCAACTACCCAATACGAATCATGTGTTGAAAAGTCCAAAGGCATTGCGGCATTTGCAACTCCACCTGCACCAGCAGAGAAGAATAATGCAATTCCACCAACTGCCCACATCATTGGAGTTGAGAATTTAATTCTACCATTCCACATTGTTGCAATAAAATTGTAAACGTGCATGGCTGATGCTGGAACTGCTGCAAGTGTTCCTACCATGAATACTGTTTTCTCAGTAAATGACATTCCTGATGCATACATGTGATGTGCCCAAGATGAAAATCCAACTATAGCTAACAATACAAACGCAAAAATTCCAGAGTTATAGCTGTAAATTGGTTTTCTTGAGAATCTTGGAATGATTTCATACATCATACCAATTGCAGGAATTACCAATACATACACTTCAGGATGAAAAGTAAACCAGAACAAGTGTTGATATGCAATTGGATCTCCACCCATCGCAGGATTGAAAAATCCACTAACACCTAGTCTATCAGTTAACAACATTAAGAGCGCCGCTGCAAATGTTGGAATTGCAACTAGAATGATTAAAGATGATGTCAAATATGACCAAGCCAATAATGGAACTTGTCCAATTGACATGTCAGGATGTTTACATTTGAGAATAGTAACTACAAAGTTGATTGCGCCAAGTACTGAGGATATACCTAAAATCTTTAATCCAAATATCCACATGTCAGCAGCGGGTCCCGGAGCACTGATAATTGAATATGGTGGGGTTGCATACCATGTAAAGTCTGCAAAGCCTAACCAGACGAGTGCGCCACCTGGAGGAATCATCCAAAATGCGATTGCGTTGAGTTTTGGATATGCCATGTCTTTGTATCGTACCATGATTGGAACATAGTAGTTACCAACAGCTGATGCAAATGGTAAAATAAACAAAAAGATTAACGTTGTACCATGAACTGTAAAGATTCTGTTAAAGGTCATTGCATCACCAATAATTTGTGCACCTGGCAAGAACAATTCTGCTCTAATTATTAGTGCTAGTGCACCACCCATGAACAAAAATGCAAGTGACATAATTAGATAGAGCAGTCCTACATCCGTGTGATGTGTTGAAAACATTATTTGCCAAATTGGACGTGGCTTTGCTAATTCTACAACCATTAGTTAATCTCCTCCGAGAAAAGTTGTGATAAAAGCGTTATCAAGTTGAGGGTTCCTCCACATATAATGTTCCTCGCATGTTATAGTGAATTAATCCACAATATTCTCTACATTGAATATCATGAGTTCCTACATCAGTTGGTGCAAACCATACAGTGTTAATTCTACCAGGTATTGCATCCATTAATACAACATAATCGTGAATGTTAAAAGAATGATTAACATCTTTTGAATGAATTTCAAATTTGTATGCTTTTCCCACCTCAACATGTAGTTCACCAATTTCTTTAGTTCCATCTTCATGTTCAAAAGTCCAGAACCATTGTTGTCCTGTAACTTTGATAATTTCTGCACCTTCAGGAACATGTTCTACAAGTCTTTCTGCATTCCAGGCTTCAGCACCAACCCAACACATTAACGCAATTACTACTGCGATATAGATCCATTCAGGCCAATTAGAATGTCCACTCAATTTTACCAATCCGTTCCTTCGTAAGGAGTTGGTTTTGCTTTTGGATGAGATTCTCTAAATCGCCATACTTGCCAAATGATAGTACCTGACACTACTGCACCTACAACAAATGCTACAGTCATCAATCTAAAAAATAAATTCCAAATGATTACTCTACGATCAACGTATTCACCAGGTTCATCACCTGCTGCAAATGCCAAGTCTACAGCTGGAACTATTACTAAAACTACCAATGCTAAGAATAATACAATGATTCCCTTCATAGCGAATGAGTCAAATGACCTATAATTTCTATTTAAGGGTTTTCAAGATTTTTAGACATTAAACTTGATCGAATCGAGAAGTATGCATTACATTAAGTCCTAATACTGAGAATTTCTTCTTGTGTTCTCCAAAGATGTTAAGTGATGCATTTGCAATGATTAATTCAAAGAGATTCGCAGGAGATAAATCAACAATTGTTGAAAGCATAGCTTTGATTGGGTCCATATGAGTTACAAGAACTACATTTTCATCATGATGTTTCTCAATTATATCATCAACTAGACTAAGTATTCTTTTTTTGACTTGAGTAAAAGTTTCTACTCCATTATGAGCAATTTCTAATTCACCGTTGTAAAATTTCATAAAGACATTTCCATGACTGTTAAAAATTGCGTCATACGGCATTCCAGTAAACTTACCCATATCAAGTTCAATTAAACGCTCATCAATTGTAACATCAAGGGAATTGTGTTTTCCTACAATTTCTGCAGTATGTTTTGCTCGCTGAATTGGACTAGAATAAATTGTAGAAATATTCATGTGTTCAAGTAATTGAGCAGTGAGTTCTGCTTGTTTAATTCCTGTATCAGTTAATGGGACACCTTCTGTTCGACCTGCTAGAATTCTCTCAGTGTTATTTTTTGCCTGACCATGTCTGAGAAAAATTATTTGTCCCAACTTGGTCTAAAATTCAAATAAAGATAATAATAACATTGTCTGGGGATTAATCATGAAAGTTGGAATTATTGGCGGAACTGGTGGAATGGGTAAAGGTTTTGCTCTTAGATGGTCACAAAATCACAATGTAATTGTTGGTTCAAGGGATGCTGCAAGAGCAGCAGAATCTGCAAAAGAGTACACAAATCTTGCAAAAGAAGTATTTGGAGAAATTAAAGGAAGTATTTCTGGAAGTGATAATGTTTCAGTTGCAAAAGAAAGTGATGTTTTAATTTTATCAATTCCGTATGAAAATATTGATACAGTATGCTCAGGAATATTATCTGAAATTAAAGACAGTTGTGTTGTTGTATCTCCAATTGTTCCAATGACTAAAACAGATGTTGGATTTGAATGTGTTTCAATTAAAGAAAATAAACCATTTTCATACAAACTTGTTTTAGAACATATGAAAGATAAATCAAAACTTGTTTCAGCATTTCATGTAATTTCTGAGAAAAAACTTGTCAATCCAACTCTCGAATTAGACTATGATATCTTTGTGTGTGGTGATGACAAGGATTCAGTTGGAGTAGTAAATGAATTAATTAATGAAATTAAAGGTCTAAGATCAATTTACTTGGGACCAATAGAATTATCTTATCTTGCAGAAATGTCCACACCATTACTACTTAATGCAATGATTAGAAACAAGATAAAAAATCCCGGAATCAAAATCATTTAAGAATATTTTTTCTCATCATGAGTTCTGAGTATTATCGACGAGGTAGAAATTGGTTCTCAGCTATGGGTGTAATGTTTTGTGTAATGGCTGGAATAGTCCTTGTAAGACAATTATCAATTTGGGGAATAGATTTTGTTGAGGAGTTTTTATTTAATGCAGAAATTACTAATGAAAAAGTTTCAATGGCAATGTTGGGCTTTGGTATTTTTATGATAGCATTAGGATTTAGAAAACATGACCAAAAAAGATGATTTTTTAAAATCACAAAAAGTACTAAGGATAGCAACTATTGGGAATGATAATACTCCACATATTGCTCCTGTATGGTATAGATATGTAGGGAAAAAAATCCAAATTGGGACAAATACCAAAACGCAAAAAGCAAAAAATATTATGAAAAATAACAAGGTCTCTTTTTGTGTAGATGTTGGGATTAATGCTCCAAATATTTATGGTGTAATGGGACAGGGAAAAGCAAATTTAATTTTAGAAAAATCCAAAGTAAGAGTAATTGTTAAAAAAATTCTTTTACGATATTTTAAGACATTAAAAAATAAATCAGCACAAGAGTTACTAGAGGATACTGATTGTATAATAGAAATTATTCCTGAAAAATATTCTGTTTGGAGTTATTGAGAAACAAATTCCTCAATTTTGTTCATTGCTGAATCTAAAACGTTCATGTTTGGAAGATAAACTAGTCTGAAATGTCCACTACCATATTTTTCTCCAAATCCTGAACCATGAACAGTGAGTACTCCTTTAGATTCTAATAATTTTGTAACAAATTCTTTATCTGTTCCAAATTTTTTGTCTTCAATTTTTGGAAATGCATAAAATGCACCCTTTGGATTAGGGCAAGATATACCAGGCATTTCATTTAGACGTTTTACTACAAAGTCTCTATGTTTTTTTATTTCTGAAACAAAATTACCAATATATTCTTGAGGTCCACGTAATGATTCAAGTGCGGCATACTGTACTGGAAGATTAGTTGCAATTCGCACTCTAGCAAGTTTTGGTAGATTTTCTCTTAGTGCATCAAGCTTTGATGATTGATTAAATGCAATGTATCCAATTCTCCATCCAGACATTAGATGAACTTTGGAAAAACCATTTAAGATAATTACTGGAGAATCACCTGCAACTTTACCGATTCCTACAAATTTTTCATCAAAAACAATTTGATCATAAATTTCATCACAAATAATGTATAGATTGTACTGATTTGCAATATCTACTAGTTCTTTGAGTGATTTTTCATTAAATACAACACCTGTTGGATTATTAGGACTAATCAAACAAATGGCAACAGTCTTTGATGTGATTTTTGATTTTATATCATCAATGTCAGGTGTTGAGTTGTTCAAATCTACTGCAAACTCTACAGGAATACCACCATGTAATCTCACATAGGATGCATAAGGTGGATAGTATGGACCTGGTAAAAGTACTTCATCTCCATCTTCTACAATTGAGGCAATTACCATATCAAGTCCCTCTGAAACTCCATTTGTAACTAGAATGTCTTCAGATGAAATGGAGAATCCTTTAACATTTTCTTTTTTTGCAATCTCTTGCCTTAATTCTAAAAGACCTTCAGATGATGAATAGTAGTTCTCTCCTTTGTTAATTGCATCAATCAAAGCTTGTCGCACATTATCAGGTGGTTGAAAACCAAACTGTACAGGATCACCAATGTTGAGGTAATCTACTTTCATTCCTTTTTGTTGTACTTTTCTTGCAGCTACTACAATATCTCTAATGGCATATTCAACACCTGCTACTTTTTTTGATACTTTCAAAGTATCTAGACAGATATTTAGGCCTGTTAAAATCTTACTTGTTTGGACTCGTTGCACAGTCTGGATAGTGCGAGCGGCTTCGAACCGCTAGGTCGAGGGATCGAAGCCCTCCGAGCCCTTTAGATTATTTTATTAAACAAATAATTTACGAGTCATTAAATTGAAAATATCATTATTTAAAATTGGAATTATACTAAGTGTAATAGGAGCAATTTGGACATCAGCGATATTTATAGAAGGTGAAAAAATTTCAGAAGAATTTACTTTAGAATCACAACAATCTCATAAAATTCAATTATATTTTGAAGGAGTAGGGATAGGATACTATAAAATTCTCATGCCTGAATTTCTAAAATATGAAATATTTGCTCAAGTTTTAGATGAAAATAAGAATATTATTTCAGAAAAAAATATTAAAACAAAAATGTCTGTAAGTTACTTTGATTTTGAGAATAGTGGGAAATATACAATAAATGTTGTCAATACACTAGAACATCCAATTGACATACAAATAGAATTAGGGGATACAAGAGTAGAGGAAATGATTTATTCAGGAATTATGACTTTTGCAGGAGGAATAATGATTGTTTGTTTATCATTTGTTAAATTAAGAAATTACAAAATTGAGCATCCTGATGAAAATATAACATGAATATAGATACATTGTACTGTATGTCCAAAAATTAAAGCAAAATTAAAGATAAGCCAAGTTGTAAAGAAAAGAAAAGCAATAATGGATAATGGGATTAAGATTTTGAGTTTTGTGTGTTCTCTATTTTTTAGTACTAGAAATCCACCAAGTGCTGCTAAAACTAAACCTAATTCAAGTGGTTGATGTGACCATGAAATTAATCCATCAATACCATATACATCATGAGAAACAGAATCTGCAAAACCTGCAACTAGTTGAATTGCAGCACCAATTACTACAAGTAAAATTCCAGTTTTCAGAGTTCCATGTACTGACTTTTTTGCTAAAAGAAGAATACCCAAAAAACCAGCAGATGCAACCAAAAAAACTCCAAAATATACAACCAGGTGTTGAATACTCCAAAAATATTCAGGGTCGTTCATCAAATGATTAACTGCATCCCAAAATCCAGCAGAAACTGAAATGAATGGTCCAAAAACTGCAAGAATAGAAACTAGAGAAACTAGAGTTGTAGTTTGTATAGGAATAGAATTTATCAGATTTGAAACAAGTTTCATTCTTATTTTTTTAAAAAAGCACTATTTGAAATATTGTAAATTTTTCAATTTGAAAAATTGGACTTTGTGAGTAATTTTCCGAATTACCTATATTAGATTACAAAATATACAGAAATTATGAGTCCTGGAATTGGTCTAATGAAGAGAAGGTTAGAAAAGGAAAAAGATGCAATTGCACTTGCAGTGTCAGGAATTGCAAAAAAATATGACATAAAACCTGATAATATCAAGACACTTGAGACAAAATACCATGATGATGCAGGAGATTGGTATGTTGCATTGGGATGGGATGAAAAAAAGGCAATTATTAAGATGGATTCAGTTTTAGGAACAATTACTGAAATTAAAGAAATTTAATTATCTAATAATATTTTAAAAATTACATGACTGATGCAATTGTTCTTGGTGGTTCTAGAGGGATTGGTAAAGCAATTTCTGATGCACTCAAATCAATTAAAATTGATGTTTTTGCAGCATCTAAAAATGATATCGATACCTCGGATTTGAATAGTGTAAAAAAATTTGTAGACAATCATAATCAAACAGATATTTTAATTCTCAACACGGGAGGTCCAGTCCCAAAACAATTCTTGGATATTACTGAGGATGATTGGAAATTATATCACAATCAATTATTTTTAGGGTTTTGTACTATTTTGCAGAATATGAAAATTAATGATGGAGGATACATATTTTTGATTAGTTCTAGTGTGATAAAGGAACCAAATCCAAAATTAATAATTTCATCAGCATATCGTGCAGCATTTAGTGAAGTTTTCAAAATATTAAGTAAAGATTATGCTCAAAAAAATATTAGTTGTATCAATATTGCACCAGGTCCAATTAATACAGATAGAACGAAAGAATTAATTGAAAATATTCAAGAATATGAAAAATCTTTACCTATGAAGAGATTGGGTGAGCCTGAAGAGATTGGAAATTTTGTTAAAGCAATAATTGAAAATAAAATAAAATATCTAACAGGTGTTACAATAAACTTTGATGGTGCAAATTCAAACTATATTTTTTAAAATTATTTTTTAAATTCTACATTTGGGGTATCTGGTTGTCCTGCAATTGCAATCAATCCACCATCACGTAGTTGTTGGAGTAATTGCATGACTTCTTTTTCAACTTGTTTTCTTTGTAGTCCTGTTTGTTGTGCAAACACTTCTACAAGTTCTGTTACTTTTCGTTGCCCATTACATGATTTCCAAAAATCAACTATTGCTTGGTTTACCATAAAGCCTTGATCATGTTCATTTGCCAACACCATAGAACCATCTTCTTGTGTAACTAATTTTCCAACACCTTGAGGTAATGCTATTTCATAATTAATTGGTGCAGGTGTATTCATACTAGCACCCATATTTTTAATTTTTAATTTTCCTTCCTCAGTCATTTTATCCATTGACCATGCAGGTTCCCATACAATGTCTATTTTGACATTATTTACTCCTGGAACTTTTTTGGCATATCTTGTTGCGTCTTCAACTAAAGTCTCATGAAGAGGACAACCTTGTGTAGTCATTGTCATTTTGATATTAACATCATTATTTTCTGTTACATCAATTCCATAGATTAATCCCATTTCTACAATATTTAGAGGAACTTCAGGATCCATACACTGTTTGAGTGATTCTTCAATTGCTTGAGCAGAAACAGTACTCATATTGATATGAAGGATTTGAAAAACAATAAAAACTTTCTATTAATTAGCTTTGAATAATTTTGGAATAGATTCATCATAAGGGGCAGTAGCCACACCTTTTTCAGTTATAATTCCTGAAATTAGTTCAGGTGGTGTCATATCAAATGCAGGATTAATCACATTAATGCCATCAGGTGCTGTTTTTTTATCACCAATTCCAGTCACTTCACTTCCTTTTCGCATCTCAATTATGACATCTTCTGCTTTAGTTTCCAAATCAATTGTGGATAATGGTGCTGCAACGTAAAATGGGATTCCGTGTTGTTTTGCCATGGTTGCAACTTGATAAGTTCCGATTTTGTTAAAGACGTGCCCCGTTTTTACAATTCTATCTGCTCCAACTATTACTTTATTCACTAATCCATTTGCCATGGAATAACCAACTGCAGTATCAGGAATCAAACTAACATCAAAACCATCATGTTTTAATTCAAATGCAGTTAATCTCGAACCTTGTTGAATTGGTCTAGTTTCAGTTGCAATTACTTTGACATTTTTTCCACTTTCTCTAGTTGCACGAATGACTCCTAATGCGGTTCCATATGCAACAGTAGCTAGTGCACCGGCATTACAATGAGTCATTATAGTATCATTATCATCAAAAAGAACGGAGCCATTTTTTCCCATTGTCTTATTTATCTCAATATCTTCATCTGCCATTTTTTTTGCTTTAGAAATAACTAGTTCTTTGATTTGTTCAATTGTATTTCCAGTTTTTGCAACATCCATTATTTTTTTTAATCCCCAACCCAAATTTACTGCAGTTGGTCTAGTTGCAAATAGGATTTTCTTTGCTTTTTCCAAATCTAATATTAATTCATCTTTACTAGTTGCATTACTTTGTAATACTGCCAATGCTAAACCAAAAGCACCAGAAACACCAATTGCAGGAGCTCCTCTAACAACTAATGTACTAATTGCATTTGCAACTTGATGAAAATTATCATATTCTACAAAAACTAACTGATTTGGTAATTTAGTCTGGTCAATCATGACTACTTTATTGTTTTTCCATTCAACTGTCCTAAGTGAAGAATTCGTATCACTATACGTATCAGTCAACAATTCTCAAAAAATTATACCTTATTTAAAATGAGATTATTTTTTAAAGATCAGTTAATCATATTCCAATTAAATTGAATTTCTGAATTAATTGTGTGTTTAAGTTTTTTTCCTAAAATTTTATGTATATTTTTCTCTAATGGCAAAACACCATTATTTCTTCCTCGTTTAGCAGATAGTAAGTTTAAGGTAATTTTTGTATCTTTTTTTGTAGGTTTAATTATCAATATTTTTCTCATAGATAGATTTTCTTTTTCTGATTTTGTAATGAATTTTTTTGGTTCTCCTAAAATTATTTCCATAGTTCTCACCTTTTTAATCCAAGTTTTGAATTCATTAGGTGAAAGTGAAGAAGATTGATCTGGACCACTTAATTTTTTATTTAATGTAAAATGTTTTTCAAGTACACATGCACCCATTGCAACTGCACCTAAACTTGCAACATAGTCAGAAGTATGATCAGATAATCCAACTGGAAGATTATATCGACTAATATATTCGGACATAACACGAAGATTAACATCATCATTTGGAGTAGGATAATCAGAAGTTGTTTGGAGTAGAATTAATTTATTTTTCATTTTTAATTTTTTCATCAGTTTGACTGCTTCATCAACATGTTCAATAGTTGATAATCCAGTTGAAAGAATAATTGGTTTTTTTTGCTTTGCTACATATTTTAAAAGTAGATGATTTGTAGTATCAGAAGCTGAAATTTTGAAAGCTGGTATTTTCATCTTGACTAAAAAATCAATACTTTCTTCATCATAAGGTGTTGACAAAAAAATGATTTTCTTTTTTTTACAATATTTTATTAATTTTGTTTGAAAATCAAATGAACTTTCAGATTTTTTTAACTGATCATAATAACTCCAAGGTAATTTATTTTGGTAACGTGGTTTCTTAGATTCTTTTAATTGCATATTATCAGTAATAAAAGATTGAAACTTAATTGCATCAGCGCCAGATTTAGCTGCTAAATCAATCATCTTAAATGCTAATGATAATCTGTTGTTATGATTAACACCGGCTTCAGCAATAATAAATACAGGATTTAAAGGTCCAACCGTCTTTGAACCAATTTTCATATTTCGACTAATAATTAGGAGTTATTATAATTATTCCAATAACAAATATTTTATTTACAGAAACAAGATTGAATATTATGATTTATGCATCAACAAGTTGTTTAAAAAATCCTCAGAATATTTTAAGAGTTTTAGATGAATATGAAAAAGCTGAAATTCAAAATGTCGAATTGGGTTCTGTCCATAATTATTTTAAAACTAAAACGCTAAAAAAATATGATTTTAACTTTATCGCACATGGATATTTTCCACCACCCAAAACTCCATTTAATTTCAATTTAGCATCACAAAAAAAGATAATTCGAGAGAAAAGTATCAATCTTGTAAAAAACGCAGTAGATGTTTGTTCAGATATTGAAAGCCCAATTTTCACATTTCATGCAGGATTTACAGTAGATCCAACTAAACTAGGGAAACGATTTTCTAGAATAGGTATGGCAGATAGAAAAATAGCAATTGATACTTTTATTGAATCCACACACAAGATTTTAGATTATGCAAAATCAAATGGAATAAAACTTGCTATGGAGCTAAATGTGGTACAAAAATTCAATTTGGATAAAGGGAAAAATAACCTGTTATTATTTGCAGATTATGATGAAACCATGAAATTTTTAAAAAATTTTAAAAAAAATGAAATTGGATTGTTATTAGATTTAGGACATACTTCTGTAACATCACACTGGTTAAAATTTGATAAAAATAAATTTGTAGAAAAGATTAAAAAATTTGTAACGGTTATTCATGCAAGTAATAATAATGGTGTACAGGATCAACATAAACAATTAACAAAAAATTGTTGGCAAACATCAAAATTAAAAAATTTTAAAAATAAACCAATTACTTTAGAAACAATGAATTTAAACACTAATCAGATTAAAAAAAATATTAAAATTGCTGAAGAGGTTATAAAATGAATAAGATTAGAATTTCTACAAATTGTGAAAAAAAAGATTTTCAGAAATTATTATTAGGATTAAGTAAGAAAACTTTAGAAGATTTCACATATTTTGAAAATATAACTAAAAATAATGTAAAAAAAATTATTGTATCAGAACTAAAAGAACAAAAAAAATTGAGGTTTTTTATTTTTATAGATAATGAGTTAATTGCCTATAGCTTTTTAGCAAAATTCCCGCGTAAAACAAAAACTCATGTATGTACTTATGGAATAGTTATTGGAGATAAATGGCAAGGAAAAGGTTTTGGGTATGAAATATGTAAACATATGATAAATGTTGCATGGAAGAAGAAATTTGAGAAGATTTGGTTAACTGCTTATTATGATAATAAATCAGCAGTAAAAATATATCAAAAACTAGGATTTGAAATTGAGGGAATTTTTATTAATGAAGAAAAAATTTGCGGGAAACCAAGACATGTAGTTAGTATGGGATTATTTAGGAACAATAAGACCATTAAGAAAACTCGTCAGAAAATTCTCGATACATTGAATTAGATTTTATTACTACATTCAATTACATAATCAGCTTCTTCTTCAGTCATTTTATTAAAAATTGGCAACATCAAAGCTGTATCAGAAATAATTTCAGTATTGATATGACTTTTATTGTTTAATTCAGGATTTGCGGGTTGGCTATGTAATGGAGGCCAAGGTAATTTTGCATCAATTCCATTTTCTTGTAATATTTTGAAATTTTTATCTCGAATTCCTTTATTTGGATAAATTGTAAAAAACATCATATTACTATGTCTTACAGAATAGTTAGGATTTTCTTGAAAATTAACATTCTTCAATTCATCCTTGTATTTTTTTGAAATTATTTGTCGATTTGAAAGATATCGATCTATTTTTTTAATTTGTTCCAAGCCAATACATGATTGCAAATCTGTAGTTCTAAAATTTGAACCAATCAGATCATGAGAATAATTTTTAGAGTTACTTCTTCCATGATCTCTAAGTTGTTTAATTCGTTCAGAAATTTTTTCATCATTAGAAGAAACACAGCCTCCTTCAATAGTAGTAATTTGTTTTGCAATATGAAAACTAAATGTTGTTGTATGGTTAAATGAACCAATTTTTTTATTTTTGTATTCTGAACCAAGTGCTTGTGCTGCATCTTCAATTAATGTAAAATTGTATTTTGATGCAAGTTCTTCAAAAGCATCAATGTCAACAGGTAATCCAGCAATATCAACTACAATTACAAATTTTATGTCATTATTTTTTACTATCTCTTCTACTTGAACAGGGGAAATATTCAGGGTTTTTTGATCAACATCTGCAGTAATTATTTTAGCACCTAAAAATTTTGGAGATGAAAGAGTAGCAAAAAAAGTAAAATCAGGAACAAGAACAAGATCACCAGGCTTAAAATTATGTGCTAATAATGCACAAATAATTGCAGATGTACCACTATTAACTACTGAAACATTAGAATCTATATAATTAGATAATTCATCTTCAAATTTCTTTGTTAATGGTCCTTGACTATACCAATCACTTTCAACAACTTTATGAATTGCTTGTTTTTCATTCTCAGAAATATCAGGTTTACTCCAAGGAATATTGAGTTTTTTTGACATATGGTTTCACAAATGGTTTGTTATAATAGGTTTCAATTTAGTTTTTATATAAAATTCTTATAATTATTTTATGATTGGTTGTATTATTCAAGCAAGAATGGGTTCAGATCGATTACCAAATAAAATTTTAAAAAAATTAGATGAAAAAAATACAATTTTAGATTATGTCATAAATCAAACAAGGAAAAGTGAAAAATTAGAGACCGTTATTATTGCTACAACTAAATTAAAAGAGGATGATATAATAGAAAATTTTTGCAGAGAACGAAATATTTTATGTTTTAGAGGGAGTGAAAATGATTTATTGGATAGGTATTATCAGTGTGCAAAAAAATTTTCAATAGATCCAATTGTTAGAATCACTTCAGATAATCCAGTAGTAGATCCAGAAGTTATTGATTTAGCTATTGAAAAATTTGAAAAAGAAGAATTTGACATGGTTACAACATGTAATTTACGAAGTTATCCTTATGGTATATCTGTAGAAGTTTTTTCTTTTAATGCATTAGAAAAATCGTGGAAAGAATCAACTTTACCTTCAGAAAGAGAACACGTAGTACTGTACATGCAAAAAGAAAATAATGATTTTAAAATATTTAATCTAGTAAATCCGGAAGATTTAACGTACATTAATTGTACAGTAGATAATGATGATGATTATGAACTTGTTAGAAAAGTAATTTTTGAAATAAAAGAAAGACCAATTTTAATGAAACATTTAGTTAATTTGTTCAAAAGAAAACCAGAATTATTGAAAATTAACAAAAACTCAGATCCATATGAAGGACACAAAAGATCTTTCAAAAATGATTTTATTATTTAAAAAAAATTAGATGTTACCATAAGTTTGGTTTGGTAAAATTGTATAACATTTTATCAGTTCATCTATTCCAAAATCTAATGAATATTTTGGTTTAAAACCAGTATTTTCAATTTTTTTATTTGAAACAATGTAATCTCTCTTATCTGGATCTTGTCCAGATGCAGATTCAATAAATGTAAAATCAGAAATATGTTCTTTAATTTTTTTACATAATTCTAATTTTGAAAGATTTGCATCAGAGAGTCCAACATTATATGATTGGTTTTTCATTTTATCAAAATTTTTCATCCCATGAAGAAAAACTCTAACTACATCTCTAATGTGAATATAATTTCTTTGAAAATGGCCTTCAAAAATTTCAAGATATTTTTCTTTGAAAGCTTTTTTTACAAAATCATTCACTAATAGATCAGTTCTCATTCTTGATGAAACCCCAAATACAGTAGCTAATCTAAAACTAATAGAATTTTCATCATCAAGAATCAATTTTTCGGAATTAACTTTTGTTTGACCATAAAAAGAAATTGGTCGCAATGGTGTTTCTTCAGTACAAAATTTTCCTTTTTCACCAATTCCATATCCACTATTAGTACAAGGATACAGAATTTTTTGGTCCTTATGTCTAAGTTTTAGTAATAATTTAACAGATTCAAAGTTAGTTGATAGGGCATCATCTTTATTTGCATCACAAATTGGAGCTCCTACTAATGCAGCAAGATGAATGATAAAATCTTGATTTTTTAGAGATGAAGACATAATTTGTTCATCTATAACATCTCCACGTATAATGTTGAAATTTTCATCATGACAACAATCCAACAAACTGTTTTGATTATATCGGAAATTATCTAAAACAGTAACAGAATATCCTTGATTAAGTAAAAATTTAGATAAAACTGAGCCAATATATCCTGCTCCACCAGTAATCAAAACATTTTCCAAGATAAAAAACCTAAAAAAATAACATTTGTTTTAATGTTTAGATTTAATAAATACTAGAAAAAATTGTCAAATAATATTGATAGGTTGTATAATTCAAGCAAGAATGAACTCTACTAGATTATATGGTAAAGTTCTTAAAAAAATTGATGAAAAAAATTCAGTTTTATATTATGTTTTAAAACAAATTCAAGAATCCAAACTTATCGATAAGATTGTAGTAGCAACAAGTGAATTAGAAATAGATGATGCAATTGTAAAAGTTGCAAAAAAAATGAATGTTGAAGTATTTAGAGGTAGTCCAACTGATGTATTAGATAGACATTATCAGTGTGCAAAAAAATATTCTTTTAATACAATAGTAAGAGTAACTTCGGATAATCCACTAAATGATCCACAAATAATAGATAAAGCGATAAAGAAAATGATAACTGGGAAATTTGATTGTGTAACAACATCATTATTGCAAACATTCCCAAAAGGAATTCATGTTGAAGTTATTTCAATGGATGCATTAAAAAAATCATGGAAAAATTCTTCAATTTTATATGAAAGGGAATATGTAACACCATACATATACAATAATAGTAAAAAATTTAAAATTTATAATTTAATCAATTCAAAAAATCTATCTCATATTAGTTTCACAATTAACAAAAATGATGATCTGAAATTTGTTCGTAAAATAATTTCAAGAATTCAAAATCGTCCTATTTTGATGAAAGATATACTAAAAGTACTAGAGAAAGAACCAGAATTACTAGAAATTAACAAAAACCATCCTTTTAAAAGGTCATATTTGAAAATAAAAAAATAGATGGTAAATAAAAATGAGAAAATTCATTGTAGAGTTCCATTAAGAATTAGTTTTGCAGGTGGTGGAACAGATCTTCCATTTTACTATGAAAAATTTGGTGGAGCTGTAATTGGTTCTACAATTGACAAATTTGCATATTCAACATTAACACCTAATAAATTAAATAAAAATAAAATTTTAGTAAGATCTACAGATTACGACATTGAAACAGTTTTAAAAATTAAAGCTAAATTTTTTGATTTACAATACGATGGAAAATTAGATCTTGCAAAAGCTGTTCTAAATGTAATGAAACCAAAAAAATTAGGTTTTGAAATGATCACTGCAAGTGATTCAGCACCTGGAAGTGGATTAGCATCATCTACGTCAGTTGTTACATCTATTGTTGGAGCTCTAAAATCATATATGAAATTGTCATTAACATCATATGAAATAGCTGAATTAGCACATAAAATAGAAAGAAAAGAACTTGAAATTAAGGGTGGAGTTCAAGATCAGTATGCGTGTACATTTGGAGGGTTTTATTTTATTGAATTTAAAAAAAATAGTATCATTGTAAATCCATTAAAGATTAGAAGTGATATTATTCATGAGTTAGAAAGCTGTTTAGTATTAGCAGATACAAATATCTCTCGAGATTCATCAGAAATTCATTCAATTCAGGCAAAATCAAAAAATGAAAAAACTGTTGATATATTACATGATATGAAAAAACATGCATTCAATATGAAAAGGCAATTACTAAAAGGTAATGTTAAAGACTTTGCCAACGAATTGCATGAATCATGGTTAACTAAAAAGAAAATTTCAGATATCATTTCAACAAAAAAAATTGAAAAGATTTATGATAATGCAAGAAAACATGGTGCAATCGGGGGGAAGTTATTAGGTGCAGGTGGTGGAGGCCATATGCTTTTTTATGCAAATTTAGAAAAAAGAAGAGATCTTGAAAAAAAATTAGTTAAAATGGGTTGTCAAATAATACCTTTTTGTTTTGAAAATCATGGACTTCAAACTTGGAAAGTAAATGAAAAAGGCGTTAAACCAGGATAATATTTTTAAGTAAAATTTTCAAATTAATGAAATGGCAATGAAACAAATATTATTTTTAGATAGAGATGGGGTAATTAATGAAAAAAGGAATGATTATGTTAAAAGTGTAAATGAATTTAAATTTCTTCCAAATATTTTTGATGCATTAAAAAAAATAAATGATTTAGGAATTTCAATTATAATTATTACCAATCAATCAATTGTTAATAGAAAAATAATTTCTGAAAATCAATTAAAAGGAATTCATGATTATATGTTAAAAACTATAGAGAAAAATTCATGCAAAATAACTAAAATTTATTATTGTCCACATCATCCAGATGAAAAATGTAATTGCAGAAAGCCAAATACAGGAATGATTGAACAGGCTGTAAAAGATTTCAAAATTGATGTATCCAATGCATTGTTAATTGGAGATTCTAATTCAGATATACATGCAGCTGATAAAATGAAAATGAAATCAATAAAAATGAAAACTGATGGGAATTTGAATGATTTAGTAGAAGAAATTAAAGGAATATTTTTTAAATAATTACAACAAAAATGGAAAATATCATGAAAAAACAATGTCCACTTTGTAAATCTACTAAAATAAATTTTGAACTTGTAGATTATAAAAAAAATCAATATTGGAAATGTGATGGTTGTGAATTGTTATTTCAAAATCCAATAACTGAATATTCGTATAACGAAGATTACTGGACAAATGCTATTGATCCAGATGGAAATGAAAAAGATCAAACAACAATGAGAGATTTTAAAATAAAAAATTGGTATGGTGATATATCTAATTTTATTAAAAATCAAAAACCAGGTAAAATATTTGATATAGGATGTGGATTAGGATTTTTACTTTCAGACATTCAAAATACATGGGAGAAACATGGTTCTGATGCATCAAAGTTTGCAATATCATTTATGGAAAAAAATTATGAAGAAATAATAATAAATGATTTAGATTTAAAGAAACCGCCACCTGAAAATCTAAGAAATTTTGATGTTGTAATATGTTATCATGTAATAGAACACATTGAAGAACCGGATCTTTTTTTTAAACACCTCTCAATGATGGTTAAAAAAAATGGAATTCTTATTGTAGGAACACCAAATGTAGGGTCATACGTTGCTAAAAGATTCAAAGGTAATTTTAGATTATTAAGTGTGGGTCATCTAAGTTTGTTTAATAAAAATAATTTAGAAAAATTATTTTCTTCTAATAATT
>LFLC01000032.1 GCA_001543015.1 Nitrosopumilus sp. LS_AOA
TTATGGGAAAAATGGTGTCTATTCGACTGATACATCACTGAAAGATCTGTAAAACTCCTTTTACGTTTTCTCTGCAGAGGACATCTAACTTTAAGATTTAATAATTGATTGGTACATGCCTCACAGAATCCTCCATGCACGCAATTATCGTGTAAGAGCGCGAAATTTGTCACTCTTGGTAGTAGCCAAACGTGACATTGACTGCTATTGTCTTCTTCATTCATGTCATCTGACATATCACCTAAATTGTCAGAACTTTGAAAGGGTCCTGGTGCAGGATTTATGTTTGCATGCCCTATTGTCAATGATATGGCATTGAGATAGTCGACTGCAGTATAAGTACCATTTAAATATTTTTCTTTACATTGCTTTCTGCGTATCTGTTTAGCCCTTGTAGTCGCATTAGGATCTCTTGTAGTGGCATGACCATTCATCAATCTTTGCAATTCCAAATCGTTATCGGTAATAATATTGTTCAAACATTCCATGAACTTCCAAATGTTTGGATGGGAACTCTTTATATATGTTTTTAGAGAATTGTGATATGTTTCCGCTCCATTATTGGTCGCTTAATTTTATTACTTAGTGTAATTGCATCATGATTATAAGCTACAGCTTCATGATTGTGAAAAGTAGAAATTTCGAATAAATTTGCTGATTTGTTTATTTTCCCATTACATTCACAAGAGTGAGTTCGAAACAGGCTACATTTGACATAAATACAGGATTCAGGTTCCCTAGCCTTGACATATCGGAAACCTTCACAGAGATTCTTTTTACCTTCAATGACGGTATATTCCATTAAGATCACTTAGAAGGAGGAAATTAGTTGGTTTGTAGAATTTCAAGATATATGAATAGTTTTGCAATTTATACCTCGATACAATTGCATATAATGTGGAATTGTCAAATGTAGAATACATAGAGACTTGTTGGGTGTCATACAAAACACAAAATTAAATAACAATACAATCACTATTAATTTGTTATCAACACTAGTTGTAAAATACCATACCTGCGAAAAATACAAAACAATCACTATTAATTTGCTATCAACACTTCCTAACTTTAATATAGTGTTGGATAAATTCCGGAATTGGATGTAGGACAAATTCCTAACTTTAATATAGTGTAGGATAAATCCCGGAATTGATTGTAGGACAAATTCCTACCTTTAATATAGTGTAGGATAAATTCCGTAATTTGCTGAGGACAAATTCCTAACTCTAAGTGTAGTACACAATCCGATTTTCTCTAGGACACATTCCGCGGTTCCTTACATATTAGTCAGCATAGCAATAAAAGTATAATAAGTTGTTAGGTTCTTTAAACTTGTTAGGTTCTTTAAGCGATTCAAATATTTATTTTCATATGATAAAACTTATTGCCTTATTTATTAAGATTTGAGAAATAACTGACTTATAATTATGTGTTTCAACAAGAGCTTGACCAATTTTCCTAGACAAAGCAGCATCTTTTGAATTCTTTTTAAGAGCTCCTTCGTAAATATCAATAGCTTTCTCAGTTTCCTGAACTCTCATATATGCATCTCCAAGCAATAACATTATGTAGGATTCAGAAATCTAAAAAATGTAAAATAATCATTGATTTAAGTAACGTCCTAGCTAATGCTATAGCTCAGTGGATCTCAAGTTCAATCCTGTAGACCCTTTTAATCCATTTCCACAGAATCTGGTGACACATAGAGTATGCTTAGTTTAATTTTATGGCTCCCGAACCGAAGTTAAGGACCAATGCTACCATTCTGAGAGCGAATTTTAGAAACATTACTATATTATGTATATAAGCAGATGAGATACGAATAATGTTACGATTAGTATAGTCATACCTCGTTATAGAGGTCTTTATAACATTGGAGAAAAAGTTTCTTGTCTCTTCTCTTGTTCAAATATATATCTGCCATTAAAATGACTGCATCAACATAGCAGGTATGATCATTTGGTATTGATTTGAGATTTATTAATGCTGTGTCTATATCTCCACACTTAGCAGCAAGTTCTGCATCAGCCAATTGTAATCTAGCTTCTGCTTGCGAACCAACAAATAATTGTTTAGCTTCTCTCATTGTCCTCTCGGCCTGCTCTTTCTCACCTTCTTCAGCTTGCAGATTAGCTAACTCAACGTAGAATGAAGCTCTCTCCTGCACACTAATATTGAATCCTGGAGTAATTCTACTCTGCTTTTTAGTATTAGCCATACTACTTTTCATATCAGTAGAGGATATTGCTGATGTTAAGTTTTTTAAAGATTCCTTAGTATCGCCAAGTTTCTTACTAACCTGTAATATATTAATGCATCACTATATTTACATATACATACAGTCTCCCCTTTATAACGAAGCAAGAGGAAACTCTCAAATTATGTAATTATCTCCAAAGTTCGTTATAGCCTAGAATAGACTTATTATCTTTCTAATCTAGTAATAGACTGTTTACATTAAATTTCTATTCAAGCAGATGTTAGGCCAGTTGCAGATTATGTAGAATCCGAATGAGATTTGTCCTGAGTGCAAACCACAATTTTAACTTTAGCCAAATATAGCAAGCAATTGAATATTTGTTTTTAGGTAAACAAAAATTTTAGTCCTAGTTCAGATTTGACATACTCTAGCCATAGAATTTTGCAAATTGGCATAAATGAAAAAAACTTGTCATTATATTGTGTCTGTTGGCGGTAAGTTTTCCTTTGCGGACAAAATCATTTCTCATTCCCGATATAATAACAAATATATCGATTGTAACCACATGTAAGTATTCACAAGTGTATAAAAAATTAAATAGTTAAAGTTACTATACTATTTGATGTCGATAGATATAATTCCTATCGAATAAAGTTGCGTAACCCCGCAGAACAGAAAAGGCAATCATGTGTTTTGACACATGACCACGAGAGGAAATCTCTCAACGTTCTGCAGTTAGGGGTTTACGCCTTTTAATTTTCTAAAATATCCACTGATACTGAGCCCATTACATTTCCATTGGGATTAATAGAAATCAAAATCTCTTGTTCTTCAGGAATCAAAATATTTCTCTCTCCATTGTAATTCCATGTGTAATATTCTGATATTCCAGTTTGGTGTGATGTACCTTCAAGCTTGAAATCTTCAGAAAAATCAAAACTATCACCATTTAATTTAATTGATAATATTTTTGGGCTGCTACCATTTGGAACAAAACTAAATGAATATTCTCCTTTACTAATAGCAAATTCATCAAAATATACTCCATTTGTATACAAATTAGGATCTGCAAGAGTAATATGAAAAACATTATTGCTTTTTTCTACATTTGAATCAGATGAAAAATTTATTGCAAAAACTATGACGATAATGATAATTGGAATAACGGCGATTTTTTTATTCACTGGAACGATTTCTTTTCTCCATTATAAAAATAGATTTTCTGCATAAAATATTTCTTAAAATCATTAGTTTAACTGGTATTTTTGTTAGTAAAATTTTACAAGCAGTGAACCATTTTTTACACCTTGAATTAAGTATATTTTCTTAAAGCAAATTCATGCCTAGTTTGAATAATACGTGGACTACACAACCAAAATCCAATATTTCTGAAAAAATTAATGATACAATCAAGCCTAAAGGTGCATTAAAACCAAGAGTTCAAACTGGAATAAAAAAATTACAATTACAAATTAAAAAATTAGATACAATGTTGACTGGCCTACAAGAGCGAGATGTAAAACTATTTCAAAGAATTGTAGATGCAACACAGAACCATGATACTCAAACAAGCAAAGTTCTAGGAAATGAACTAGCAGAGATACGAAAAGTAATTAAAATTATGAGTGGTGCTAGAATTGCATTAGAGCAAATTGAATTACGATTAATCACATTCAGTGATCTTGGAGATACAGTAGTTGCAATAATGCCAACTATGGGTTTGATGAAAAATCTAAAATCATCTCTTGGAAAAGTAATGCCTGGAGCTGAACAAGAAATCAGTCAAATGGCAGAAATGCTTGGAGGTTTTATGACTGAAAGTTTCTCAGGTGATGGAGCATTTAGTATGGATGAAACTACTAATACAGAATCTGAAAATATTCTAAAAGAGGCTGCTGCAGTAGCTGAAAGTTCTACAGGAGAAATGTTTCCATCAGTACCAAGTAGTACTCAAGAAGCAACTAGTACAAAATTTCTATAATTCAAAAATTTTAACTTTCTAACGAGTTTTTAGATTCTTTAATTTTTCTAACTCTATTTCCTTCATCATCAATAATTCTATCAACACCTGCTAGTTTATCTCTTAAAGAATTAATTATTGTACCAACTTCATCAGCTTCATCCTCTACCCTCTTTCTTTTACTTGCAAGCTCCATTATTCCTCTATTTTCCTCATCAATGTATTCGCTAACTTTTTGAAGTTTTTCTTTTAAATTTTTAATATCTACTGATTCTTCTTCAATATCTTTTTCAAGTAAAGTTCTCTTATCTTTTAAATTTTTAATCATTAAACCAACATAATCTATTGCCTCTTCTAATTTTGCACGTTTTCCCATTAATTCCCCGATTCCAATTTGACTAGATTCAGCTGGAGTTTCTACAGATTCTGCATTAGATGTTTCTTCAGGTCTTTCTTCTACCATTTCTCCTCCCTCATCATTTTTGAATTTATCAAACATTTTATAATTTCTTTTCTGAAATAGGAATAAAAAGTTACTATGAGTCTCAAAGCTGACCTTGTGAATGATTTTAGTCAATAAAAAAAAGAAAATGGTGATAAATCACCAGTTGAAATTTCTTAATTTTTCATTTGCAAGATCTATTTTTTCTAAATTTTCTCCAAAATCAAGGAATTTCATATTTTGAGTCAATTCAGGAAAGAAGATAGAATTTACAAAGTAAATAATTTTCTCACTTTCTAAATCTGAATTTACAATATTTCCTGAAAAAATGACTTTGTATCTTAGTTCTTTTTCAGCAGTCTCACTTTGAGAATTTTCAGGTATTTCAAGCCCAGATTGACTATCTTCAAGCAAATTAGTAGAAATCTCTAGTTGATTCTCTCCAATTTTTGATGCTTTTCCATCGTATAGTACAATTCCTGAATGAAGTGCATTGTAATTCACATATGCCCAACTTGATGATTCTTCTTCAAATGATACCATTCTCTGTTTATCATTATCTGAAAACTCATCAGGTAGAGAATATTGTTGAATTTGCAACTTCCCATTCACTACTTTTTCAGTAAGAATTACTCCTAGTCTTTTATTTTTCAAAAGTTCAGAGTCATTTTCTCCAAAGTCTGCAAATGAATAACTTACAGATAGTGGTGAGGTACCAAGCATTACAAATATTGCAATGACTCCAAATGATCTTTTTTGGGAATTTTTCACATTTAGAATGAAGTTAAAATGATAGATTAGGAACAGTGAGGAATCATCCTGTTCTTTATATGCAAAATTTTTTCAAAATTCCCAAAAACTATAAAATTTAAAATTTTTTTCTAAAAATAATAAAAACAGGATGTTTTCAAGAAAATAATAATTTTTTAATCAATTTTTTACGCATGAACTTTCTCCCCGCATCATTTTTGTAAAAAATCATACGATTTTCTTAGCTAAAACACTGTTCCGCTTTGTGTTCCGCTTTAGCGTTTCATAATGTCCCTAATTATCTAATTAGTTCTATACTTTAACATGTCAAAACAACAATACAGGTCCGAAATGGGCATAATGGGTGATATCTTAGACGTTACCGCTGATGGCGGCCGTGATGGAATCATTGTATCTGCAATCTCTCGAAAAGCAAACCTATCTCACTACGCAGTATTAGACAAATGTGAGAAATTGGTAGAAGCCGGCTTAGTAGAATCCACAAAAAATGAAAGGAATAGAGTCTTTCAAATAACTGAAAAAGAATTAGCATTTTTTCAGGAATTTAAGAGATTTCAGGGATTAGTAGAAAGCATGAATCTAAGGTATTGACTCATGAATCCCCAAATTGTACCAATTCATAGGAAAGAATCTCTTCGAGAAGATGGAATGCTTTTTGTAAGGACTGAAGGTATCCTCGATACGATGGTCAAATTACCCCTTTTGGTAGCTAGCATGATTATTGTAGCAGCAGTAATGCCAATTCAGTCTTCATTCAGTTCTCCTAGAGTTCTTGATTTAATTATTTATCCAGATGGAACAACTCATGTCTCATCAGAAATTGATGTTGATCCACTTGTTACTGATTATGAACTTGATCTATTTGGAAGTACAATTGATAATTTTGTAGTAGTAGGAGAAGATGGATTTCTACTAAATACTGATGTTATTGGTAATTCAGCATTAATTGAAACTTTTGGTTCATCTATTATTACTATAGAATATGACATTCATGATTTAGTTTCAAAACAAGGTAGAATTTGGACATTCTCTTTGGATGCTCCATCTGATTTTACATTACTTTTACCAAAAAATTCTGCTATAGTTGGAATGACAAATCTTCCAATTAATATGGAAATAATTAATGATCAAAACCAATTAACATTATCAGTGGGCGATACTGAAATTGATTATCTTTTCAGTACAACTCCAATAATATCTGATCCTATAGTTTCAGATACTTTAACACCACAAACTGATTATCTTACATATGCATTAGTTGGTGGGGTTGTTGCAGCATCTATTGCTGGAATAGCAATAGTAATTCGTTCCAAACAAAAAACTGCTAAACCAGAACAGGTTCAAGAATCTACACAAAAAATTGAAACAGTTGATGCTGAAACAATTTTTAAACTAAAACCAGATTTACGTGAAGATGATAAAGAAATAGTGAAGTTTATTGCTAATAATGGAGGATATGCACTTGAAAGTGAATTGCGAAAGAAATTCTTACAACCAAGAACTACAATGTGGCGTGCAGTTAAGAGATTAGAGCGTAATGGAGTTATAGTAATTGAAAAGAAAGACTTGCAAAATCTTGTAAAATTACGAAAAGACATAGAGAAGGAGGAAGAGGAATGAAAACATTAGCAATATTTACAATATTTGTATTAATTTCTGGAGTAGCATTTACATCATCAGCTAATAATGCATATGCACAAAATGATCCTAGTATTTTATTACGCATTGCTACACAAGCAGACAAACAAATCTTAAATCAATTAGATAGATCATATGGTGATTCGATACCATCTAAGATACAAACACTATATGAAAAAGGACACACATCAGTTGAATCATTAAAAAATTCATTACCTGATAATATAGAACAAGCAAGAGAAGATTTCCTTTCAGCAATGAAATCATTTAAACAAATTACAAGAATGATTTCAGAACCTGTTGCAGAATCGAAGATTTCTGCATATACATCAGAATCTCATAGAGATTTTTCTAGTGAACTAGATAGATTAGAAAAACATGTGCAAAATCTAAAAAAGATATCTGAAAAATATAAATCTGAAATAAATTTTGATGAAATTGATAATTTAATCAATGAAGCATATATTCAAATCGATAATGGAACTGATAACACATCTGAAATTATTGATAAATTAAAAGACCTTATTCATTCTATTGAAAAGGAAATTCGTGAATCTGCTTCTCATGGGGCATCTGATAGAATTAAACAATTTATTGATAAACAACTGAAAGGTATTGAGAAGAAATTAACAAGAGCACTTGATGCAGGAGCTGATGAAACCCAAATTGATAATGCTCATGAATTAATTGCTGAAATCAAAATTCTAATTTCTGAAAACGATATCGATAACGCAAAGATGGTATTTCATGATTTACACAAATTAGTGAAAAATATCGTACGTTCGGTACGGTAGATAACATAAGCTTCATATACATTTTCTAAAGAATTTGAACATGGCATCAAAAGCAATTACTATTGGTGTAGGAATTCCAATGATAATAGTTGGTGCTTTAATGGCCTGGTTATGGGGCTCAATTGAAGGCGTTTATCAAAACCAAATAGAACTAATTGGAAGTACAATTGGAATTTTAGGTGTTGTATTCTTTATTTCTGGATTATTTTATACAAAAGAACCTGTAATGCATTAGAAACTCATCGAATAAATAATAAAAAAAAACAGTGTTGTTACTTGAAAGTCAGAATATTTGAGATATTTACATCAGTTGAGGGAGAAGGAATTCTTTATGGAACAAAAACTCTTTTTGTAAGATTAGCAGGTTGTCCTTTTACTTGTTTTTATTGTGATACAAAAGAATCACTTCCACTTGATTCTGGAATAGAATATACAATTGATGATGCATGCCAACTAATTGATTCTAATTTAAAAAAACAAACATACAAAGTTAATTTTACAGGTGGTGATCCGTTAATTCAACACCAAGCAGTTGCACAACTTGCAAAGTATATTCAAGAAAAGAAAATTCCTACATACCTTGAATCATCTTGTTTTGATATTGATAGATTTAATCATGTTTTACCATTTTTTGATATTGTTAAAATTGAATTCAAAACAAAAGATTCTGATTTTGTAGATTCTAAACATTATGACAAATTAATTGATCACACATTCAAATGTCTTGAATCTTCTGTAAAAGAAAAGAAAACAACATATATCAAAATTGTTGTTAGTTCTAAAACCAAACTAAATGATTTTGAAGATTTGACAAATCAAATTTTCAAAATTATTTCTAAAGAAAATATTGATGGATTTGTCATTCAACCTACATATGGTATTGCTGAACCATCATTGGAACTTTTATTGGATTTGTATGATATTGTATATCCACATTACATTGATGTCAAAGTGGTTCCACAGCTACACAAATTCATTGGAGCACCATAATTATCTGCCTAAAAATCAGATTAGGTTCAAATACTAGAAAAATTCTGTGAAATTATAAAATGGATGACGAACGCGTAAAAAAACTCATTAGAGAATTAATTATTGAAGTTGGAGAAGATCCTACCCGTGAGGGATTACGAGAGACACCTCAAAGAATTGCAAATATGTACAAAGAAATCTTTGGTGGATATGACTCTGATTCAGAACTATCAGTACAATTCTCTGAAGACTCTGATGTAGTAATTGCACGTGATATTCAATTTTATTCAATGTGTGAGCACCATATGTTACCATTTTTTGGAAAGGTTCACATTGCATATTCTCCAAATGGTAGAGTTTTTGGAATATCAAAATTGGTACGACTAGTTGAGAAATATGCAAAAAGATTACAAATTCAAGAAAGATTAACCAAAAACATTGCAGATGAACTATACTCACAAGGAGTGAAAGGTGTAGTGGTATTAGCTGATGCTGAACATCTATGTATGAAAATGCGTGGTGTTAGAAACGATGCAACTTTGACTTCATCAGCATTTAGAGGAATTTATGAAAATACCCGAGAAAAAGAAGGCATTTTGGCTTTAATTAGAAAACATGCACCTGATTCTTACATGTAGAAATACTGAAAAATTAAATAATCTAAATTTTTGATAAATATCATGGGAGTGCATCCAAATATTCACATTCCAAAAGAATCATGGCCTAGATGGACATGGTATGCAATAGAATGTATAATTGTAATTGCAGTAACTTTGGTATTATCAAGTAAAATTACTAATTCAATAGAAGGACTATCTCCTGAAGTACAAAACTACATGTTTATAGGATTTTTAGGAGTTTCGTTTTTCATTTGGTATATTGTAATTAGACGTATTATTCTAACAAAGTTTCTTCGAAACGGTTACTAATTTTATTTTAAATATTTTGTTTTATCATTAATTCTAGCTTTTGCAAATGCACTTTTTCTATTGTTACAAGATTCACAAACTCCACAATGATATTTTTTATTGGAATAACAACTCCAAGTCTTAAAGATAGAATCACCTAGAACTTTGATTCCTGATTTTAATAAATTACTTTTTGATAATCCCTCACGATAGGGTGACCAAATTGTAAGACTTTTTCTTAATTTTGAATTAATTCCATCAATTTCTCCTTGATTAAATGCAGACTCTAATTTTTTTGTAAAAATTGGTCTACAATCAGGATAGTGTTTATCTCCTGTATGAGCACCATACACAACAAGTGAAGCATTTAGAGTATATGCCCATGCTGATGCTATAGATAAAAAAACTGCATTTCTAATTGGAACTACAATTGAATATTCAAATTTACTAGGAATTTTCTTTTTTGAACTTGTTAAAACATTAGAATCACCGTACAAATCTTTCATAAAACCAATATCAATGACTTTGTGCTGTTTTAACCCTAATTTTTTAGCAAAATATTTTGCAGCAGTAATTTCCATATCTGCCTTTTGTCCATATGAGAACGTAATACCGTACAACTCATATTTTGATTTCAAATATGAAACTGCACAAACAGAATCTATCCCACCACTAAAAACAATAACTGCTTTTTTCATAAATTCTCAACTATAATTTTTTTTATCAATTGCACCTATACTAGGTTTACAGATAATTATTTGACATTTTGTATTGGCTGTTGCAAAACCTCTTGACATTGCTAAACCAATTTTTTTTAAATTAGAAGATTTTTTTGCAAATGCTATCACTGATGGTCCTGCTCCACTAATTGTCACCCCTAACGCTCCTGCTTTTAGAGCATTTTCTTTGACTTTGGTGAATCCTGGTATCAAATGCTGTCTTGCAGGTTCAACTATTACATCTTTGATTGAATTTCCAATTAATTCTGGATCCTTACTCATAAATCCTGCAACAATTCCTGAGGCATTTGATAAATTCAAAACACTATCAGTTAGTTTAATTTTTTTAGGAATTACTCCCCTTGATACTTTGGTTTTCTTTTTTGGAACTTTAATTTTTGGAACTGCAATACACATTCTAAGATTTGTTGGTGGCTCAATTCTAATTACATCAAGTGGATTAGTTTTTACAATTACAAATCCTCCTAAAACAGATGCTGCTACATTATCATAGTGAATTGAGCCGGCACTAGCTTTTTCTCCTGATCCTGCAAATTCTACTATACTATTTTTATCCAATTTTAATCCAAATAGTTTATCAAATGCTACTGCAGTTGCAGCAGCTGATGCAGCACTGCTTCCCATCCCAAATCCTGCAGGAATTCCTTTTTTGATTTTTATTTCAACACCGTCCTTAATTTTGAATTTCTTCTTCATATTTTTTACAACTAGTCCTGCTGTATTGTTTTCAGGCTTTGTCGGAACATCATCACTAGTAATTATTGTAATTCCACTTTTTGTTTTAGTCAATGTCACTTTATCATACAATGCATCTAGTGCTAATCCAAACACATCAAAACCTGGACCTAAATTTGCAGTAGATGATGGAGCTTTGATAGTAATTTTTGATATCACTAGTCTTCTACCTCCTCACCCAAATTAAGAATTCTACTTAACGCACCTTCAAGATTGATAAATCCATCACCTGTTGTATTTGATATTGGGATTAATCCTTGTGCAAACCCACCTAGATTCAATCCACGTAAAATATTTGAAGTCAATGAATATGTATCTCCATCAACTTCCTTAGCTATTGCATTTTCTAATGTACTCAAACTAGTAGTCCAATGTAAAATTTCTTTTAGTTTATCTCCTATAATGTCTGTTTTAGTTAATACGTTAATTGCGGGTAAATTCAATCGTAATCTAATTGATGTAGCTAGTAATGCAATTGATACAAAATTTACTGGAGATGTAATTAGAGCGCCATCAAAAAGAAAGATACTTGTTTTCTCTTCTGATGTAAGATTTTCTACAATGAATGGCCCACTAGAACGATATGCAAATAATTCAATTTGTCCAGGTGTATCAACAATTAGATAATCAGGATTTACGTTGTGTACCTCATTTTGAATCTCATCAATTTTTGATGCAATCAAATCATTTGCCATTACTAGTGCTCCATTTGGACCAAGATCGTATTGCTGCATAATTGAGACATAATCGATATAGTCCCTCACATCAATATCACAAGTGTATGGCATATTTTCTACACCTGGATCCAAATTTAGTACGGCTGCAAAAACTCCACTATTCGTATAATGTTCAAGCAACTTTGATGTAAGAAGTGATTTTCCAGAACCTGCAGTACCTGAAACAAAAATCGTTTTCAACTCTTTGATTCTTTTTTTGCTTGTATTTCAAACTACTTTAAAGTGGATTTTATTCATTTTTTACGCCTAATTTGATATATTGACTAGTTAATGAATAGAAATTTGCTCAACTTTCATATTTGATTCCTTAAAAAAAATATTCAGATGAACTGGAGACTAGTAGCAATACCTGTTACACTAATACCTATTTTCATAATTGCTATTCAATTTGATATTAAATTAGCAGACATTCTAGCAATTGGAGTTTATCCATTTATTGGAGCAATAACTGTAATGATGATAAAATTAGGTCTTCAGGGAGTTAAATTTGCATATATCACAAGAAAGTATCTTGGTAATTTTGATTCATTTTTCAAGCTAGTTGGTGTTAGAGTCGGTAGCGAATTTATCAAATTTACTACTCCAATGTTTATTGGTGCAGAATTTGTTGTAATTTATTATTTAAAGAAAAAGGGAGTCGAGCTATCAAAAGCTACATGGATTGCACTAGTAGATATTGTAACTGAAGTTCTTGCAGCAGGTTTGTTATCTATAATGGCTGGAATTCTTGCGTTACTAAGTGGTGCATATGTTGTTGGAATAATTATTTTGATTACTAGTATTATTGTTACATTTGTGTGGGTGCTAATGTTTTTCTTATCATCCAAAAGAGTTTTCCAAGTTCCAACTACATTAGAAAATATTGTTAAAAAACTAGGAAAAGAAAAAGGTGTTAAAATTGTTGACCAAGCTAATTCTTGGATGAATGAAACATGTACTGTAATTAAAGAAAACATCAATACTCCTGAATCCAAAAAAATCTTTACAGTTTCATTTTTGTTTTCACTTGTATCTTGGTCATTTTATGGATTATCATTTATGATAATTGCAATGGGGACAGATTATGTGATAAATGTATTTGATTCTATAATGGCTGTAATGGGCGCTAATGCAATTGGAAATCTACCAATAACTATAGGTGGCTCTGGTTTGGCTGAATTTGGAATTGTTGCATATCTAAATAATTTGAATCCATTTGATTTTCATATCGCAGAAGGAATTGTTGCCTGGGATGCAGTGATAGGCTGGAGAATTGCAACATATTATGTTCCAGTTTTGATTACATGGCTATTACTAGTAAAATTAGCCTTGAGTAAAATCCCTAAATCAAAAACCACATAGAAACCACTTTATCTTTAAATGATTTTTTTGAATTTATGGATTTTAAAAATAAAGTAATTCTAATTACTGGCGCATCATCAGGAATTGGTAAACAATCTGCAATAGAATTTGCAAAAAAAGGTGCAAAGCTAATCCTAGTTGCAAGAAGAAAAGACAAACTAGAGCTAGTTGCAAAAGAATTAGAAAAATTTCATACAACAATCCTTGTTTGTCAATGTGATGTATCAGACAAAGACCAAGTAAAAGAAATGTCAAAAACAGTACTAGAAAAATTTAACAGCATAGATATTTTGGTAAATAATGCAGGTTTTGCAATTTATGGCACAGTATCTAGTTTATCTATAGATGAGATAGAATCACAAATGAATACTAATTATTTTGGAATGATATACTGTGTCAAAAATTTCCTTCCCTCAATGATTGAGAAAAAATCAGGTCACATTGTTAATGTCGCATCAGTTGCTGCAAGCTTTGGATTACCAGGAATTGCATCGTACTGTGCATCAAAATTTGCAATGCTTGGATTCTCAGAGGGTCTAAAACATGAACTAAAAGGCACGGGAGTAGGAATTACAGTCGTTAGTCCAATAATGGTTAGAACTGATTTTTTTGATCATCCATCATTTGAAAAAATGCCAAAATTCTCTCCAACATCACTTAGCTCAAAGACTGTTGCAAATGCAATCATAAAAGCTGCAAACTCTCCAAGATTAGAAATTATTACTCCATCTATAGTACGTGGTGCTGTATGGTTCAAACATACATTTCCATATCTTATCAATCCAATTCTTGGAAAAGCTTTCAAAAATATTTCAGATTCTAAAAAATAATTCTAGCTTTACTCTTCAGTATCACTATCTGTAGTCTCACTTGAGCCTACTTCTGTTAATTCTAGAGATTTTAAATCAAATTGATAGATTGCCTTCATTTCAATTTCTTTATCTAAAAATTCTGTAACTTTTTTGCTTAGTGGTGCTTTATGTTGATCAAAAATAAATTCATAAACTTCACCTTTTAGTAAACCATCCATTTTGATTGTCTTTGGTAACTAAATCGGCTCTAGTCTAATTCTTTTTCTTTTTTACTTTTTGACCACCACTCAAGATAGTCATCGTGTTTATCATCACGTGTTCTTTCTTTTTGATTTAGTTTGTATCTAATGTCTGATACCTCTTCTCTTGTGGCATATAGTCCACATCGTTTACAGATGAAATGTCTTCTATTTTTTTCATCCATCTTCATTGGGATGTCAATTTCATCAAATAATTTGAATAAGTCTTCTCTACCTCTTTCCTCTTCTGGTACTTCTTCTTCATACTTTGCTACAATTTTCTTTTTCTCTCGGAATGTACATTCAGGACAATTAGGCACTATGATTTTGGCTTAATTTTTTCCATAAAAGCGTTGGCACCTTCTTTACTGATCGATGTGAATCTGACACGCGGATTTTTTCATCATCCCTTTCGGTCCGTTCGCCCATCGAAATCCCGCGTGCCAGATGAGCGAATTTCTTAGGATAATGTATTATCTCTTTTCTTCTAGAATTTCTGCAGCAATTTTTGCTGAATTTTCTGCCCCAGTAGGAACAAAATTCTTTGAAAACTCACTCAAACTACCCTCAAATTCTGCGTAATTTTCTTTAATTTTAGAAATTCCTTGAATCACTTGCTTTGTTTTTATGGCTAAAACACCCAAATTTTTCTCCTGAGCCCATTTGATGTTGTTTGTATGTTCATCATAAATTGGAATTCCAATAATTGGCTTTGATTTTCCACCCATAATTTCCCCCATGACAGTATGAGAGCCATTAACTACTGCATAATTACATAAATTCAAAATTGTATCTTTTTCTTGTTCTGAGAGAAATCCAATATCTATTTGAATCCAATCAATCTTTTTCTCCAAAGCATCAGATATTGAATATTTTTTACCATCTTTTCCAATTACTCCATCAATACTTGATTCATTTCTTGCATGTGAAATAATTCGTTTTTCTTTTTGCATTTCCGATTGAGTGAATACTTCTTCATATCTTTGACCTGTTCCGTCATTAGTTGATTTGTTTCCTGTTCTCATCCAATAACCAAATTCATTATTGGCAACTAATTGTTCTAAATCCGTCTCTTTTTCTTTTTGAATTGGTTTACTGTTTGTAAAATGTCCAACATAAACAACTTTTTCTTCTGCTTCTTTTATGAAGTTTAGATTATATTCACACATTGTATATGGTGGAGGAGAATCTGCAACAAGAATTTTTGATGCTTTAATAATTTGTTTTGCAATAAAAATTAATGATGGATAAAGATATGATCTTGAATTATATAATTTTGGTCTAAATTGATTTGTTACAAATAAACTCGGAATATTTCTATTTTTTGCCAAAATATTTGAACCCATGTCACCATCATTGATTACCAAATCAAATTTTTCTTTATTGTATAATTTTCTCTCTTCTCTCAAATAATTAATTATTTGTCTTATCAGGGAAGGATTATTTTCAATTGGTAATAGTATATTCATCAATGATTTTGAAACACTTGGACCAAATTTTCCATCAATTGGTGTTGGCATTAAAATATTATGAATTTTTTCTTTCTTGTCTGGAAATCTTTTAATTAATTTTTCATAAACGTGATCTTTACTTGAAAAATGAACATCTAATTCATCATCAATGTGATCTTCTAGTGCTTCATGCAATCTCATCATTCGAGAATAGTGACCACTTCCCCACGGATAGATAAATTCCCCTATTTTGAGCACAATATGAAACCAAATATGCCTGTTTAAATTCTCAGTGATTCTACTCTAAGGAATCTAAAATATCATGTAGATTATTTGATCCTACTTTAATTGAAATTACTTTTTTTGTTTTTATTGCCATTTCTACTTCTTTTTTCAAAAATGGAGGAATTTCATTAGAACTAGTCATAACTATTTTTTCTAATTTTTTGAAATTTCTTTCTAACCCTATCTCTTTTGCCTCATCAAACAAACTAGAATCCACTCCTGCAAGTGGAATAATTGGAATTTTCTTTTTTTCAAAAACTCTCTTTAATGAATTATCAATAAATTTTGAAGAAAATACTAGAGGTGATAAAGACAATGACACTCGATTGTTTGATTGCTTTAGCATTAACTCTAGAATAGAATTTACATAAACTAGATAATTTTTAATTCCACTAGATTTTATTTTTAAGCAAAAAAATTCCAACTCTATCTTATCTTGTACTAGTCTTGGAATTATTTGATTAATTATTTTAGCTAAATTCATTAATTCTGATTTTTGTCTATAACAAACTATGATTTTTGTATCATAACCTTGTTTGATTGTCTCATAACAAGAAACTGCAGATAGTTCATCATAAACTGCACAAATTGTTTTCTCATTTTGAGATTGATAGGGAATTCCTCCATTACCTTTATCTGAAAAAATAGAAATGTATGCAAAATTTTTTGTTAAATACGTGAATAACAATTTATCATAATTTTGATCCGTTCCAGGATGAGCTCCCAACTTTGATTTTTTCTCTATAATGTTTGATGTTGCAGCAATTTCTACATCTTTGACTAGAAATCCTTTTGATGTTCCCTCTACTCTAACTAAAAATTTTTCACCTTTCAAGAGTAGATTCCCACTTATTGATGTAATATCAGAAATAATATCTTGAAAATTATTTTTTATTTGTTTGGCAATTATTATTTTTTCAATCCCAAAGAGTAAATTGATAGCAGATGATGCAAAGACTGGATCATTTGCATCTACTAAAATTACATCACAGTCACGTTTTACAGATTTAAATTGTTGATTTTTTATTTTGAGAATTTTTTTAATATTTGAAATTAATTGAGGTATTTTGTTTTTTGAAAATATCGTTGGAAAAACTACAACATAAGACATTTCATTCATAATTTCTATTTTGAATTCTACTTGTTTATAATTTAGGATAAAAATCGGGTAATCAATATAAAACAAATACTTCAAAACATAGTGTGGTAAGATTTACGCAAGAACAAGTAGATGAACTAAACTCCAAAATAAGCACTACAGAGGAGGCTATTCAATGGGTATCTGATAATCTTCATCCTAAAGTTGCAAAGGCATCAAGTTTTGGAGCAGAAGATGCAGTTGTAATGGATATTATGTTAAAGATTAATCCAAAATTTAGATTCTTTACATTAGATACTGGAAGACTACCTCAAGAAACTTATGACATTATGGATATTTTAAGAAAAAAATATAATATTTCAATTGAAGTACTTTTCCCTGATACAAAAGAAGTAGAAGAAATGGTTCTAGAAAAAGGAATGAATCTCTTCTATGATAGTGTGGAGAACAGAAAACTTTGTTGTGGAATTCGTAAAGTACATCCAATGAATAAAATGTTGAACACTTTGGATGGATGGATTACTGGTTTAAGACGTGATCAGACCAAGATTAGAGAAAATGTGAAAATTTTTCAGCTTGATTCTGGACATGGAGGAATTCTCAAAATTAATCCAATTATTGATTGGACATGGGAACAAATTCAAGAATATATCAAAAAGAATGAACTTCCATACAACAGTCTTCTTGACAAAGGATATCCAAGTATTGGATGTGAACCTTGTACAAGAGCAATAAAACCAGGTGAAGATCTTAGAGCTGGAAGATGGTGGTGGGAACAGGGTGAACACAAAGAATGTGGCCTTCATATAGACGATAAATAGAGGATTTAACGTGTCAGATAACGGTCAAATCAAAGCACATGGTGGCGTTCTTGTAAACAGAATTACTAATGTTGATCCTACCGGACTATTCACAATTACAATTAGTGAAGATCTTGCAAATGATGTAGAAAATATTGCAGATGGAATTTTTAGTCCTTTAGAGGGATTTTTGGGTCAAAAAGACTTTGACAGTGTTGTTTCTCGTGGAAGACTAGCAAATGATTTAGCTTGGACCATTCCAATTGTACTTGATGTTGATGAAGAAACTGCCTCAAAAATGAAAGAATCAGGTGATGTTTTGATACAAAATCATCAAGGAACAGGCATTGCAGTATTACATGTTTCAGAAACATTTTCTTTTGATAAAGAAAAAACTGCTCAAGGAGTCTACGGTACTAATGATTCATCACATCCAGGTGTTGCATATACTATGTCAATGAAAGATTATTTGGTTGGCGGAAAAATTGATTATATTCAAAGACCTGAAGACACTGAAATTAGAAAAAATAGATTAACTCCAATTCAAACAAGGGAAGCATTTGCTCAAGCAGGTTGGAAAACAATTTGTGCTTTTCAAACTAGAAATCCTCCACACGTTGCACATGAAATGCTACAAAAGACATCAATTACAACTCGCGATGGAGTCTTTGTCAATCCAATCATTGGAAAGAAAAAATCCGGTGATTTTGTAGATGAAGTGATTGTAAAATGTTATGAAACCATGATAAAATTATACTATCCAGAAAATAGATGTAAACTTGGAACACTACACACACAAATGAAATATGCTGGTCCAAAAGAGGCAATTCATCATGCAATTATGAGACAAAATTATGGATGTACTCATATTATTATCGGGCGTGATCATGCAGGTGTTGGAAAATTCTATGATCCATTTGCAGCCCAAAAAATATTTGACGATTATCCAGAATTAGAAATATCTCCAGTATTTTTCCCACCGTTCTTTTATTGTAAGAAATGTCTTACATACACAACTCCAAAAGCATGTCCACATGATAATGATGTAAAAGTGCAAATCAGTGGAACTGCACTAAGAGAGATGATTCAAAATGGAGAAGCACCCTCTGAATTCATCTTAAGACCAGAAGTAGCAAAAGTAATTTTAGATCATCCAAAACCATTTGTTGATTAGATATTTATTCAATCAAACTTTAATAAATTTGTGAAATATCTATTTGCAATAATTTTGTTAATAGGATTTATTTTTACTCCAGCATTTGCTCAAGAAACAAAAAATCCTTCTTTAGTAGATGTTTCGTTTGAAATTCCTGCAGAAGAATTCAATACTATTGTACGAGATACACAAATTATACCACTTGATGATATTCATGTAATTAGTTGGCAAGTCGACATTGATAATAATTTAATTTATTCAAATCCTAATGGAACGGCAGTCATTAGATTATACGATCAGCAAGGTAGTGGACAATTAATTGAAATTGGAATGGGTCCACAACCTAATAACAAATTTTGGGTAGCAGTAATAACTGAAGAAACAGGATACATCATAGTCCATAGAGATTTAGTTAGAGGTTGGTATCCTGAAACCAAATTAATCATATCTTATACTGATAAAGCAGGATTAACTGTCAATAATGGAGCAAGAATTGTAGTTACCAATCTTGATATTTCCCCATTTGCAATTGACGCTTATTCAGTTCATGGAATGGAGAGCTCAACTGATCCACCCGCAGTAAATTCTGGAAGTATGATTGTAGATATTTTATCCGGTGACCCATCAAAAAACATCTTTGCATATTTTCCATTTTATATGGCCATAGGAGTTGGAATAATAGTTGCAGCACTATTTCTAACTAAGAAGCGTACTTAGTTTTGTAATATTTGCAATTTTTTTTAATCTTACATACATCACACATTGGAGAAATTGGCTTGCAAATATTTTGGCCATACATTACAAAAGTATCATTAATATCAATCCAATATTTTTTTGGAACTTTCTTCATTAATTCTTGCTCTGTCTCTTCAGGATTTTTTGTATCCACTAGTCCTAATCTATTTGAAATTCTATGAACATGAATATCAACTGGAATAGCTGGTTTTTCAAAAGCATAAACTAGTACACAATTTGCAGTCTTTCTTCCAACGCCTGGTAATTCGACTAGTGTATCTAAATTATCTGGAACTTTACCTTTGTATTTTGTATTAATAATTTTTGCAACTTCAATAATTCTTTTAGATTTCACATGAAAAAATCCAATTGATTTTATTATCTTCTCAACATCTTTTACTTTGGCATTTGCAAGTTGTTTAGAGTTTTTGTATTTTGAGAATAATGCTTTAACAGCCTTTGTTGTAGCCTCATCTTTTGTTCTTGCTGATAGAATGGTACCAATTAGAATACTAAATGGACCAGTTTGTGCATCATGAAGATCTCTTAATGCTGTGATTCTGGGAGGTTTTACAGCATCCATTGTATTTATCATACCGCGAAGAATTCTTTCCATTTTAATCTGAAAAACTACATACAAGTATTATAACTGTAATAACTGCATATTTTTCATTGGAATTAACGAAACAAGAAGAATCTGCACTAAAAGGTGAACAAGGCGAAATGATGCAGATGGCATACAGAATTCTAGTTGCAACAGGTGAGGCAACTGATGCTGAAAAATTAATTCCAATTGAATGGACCCATCTTTCTGGTGTAAATTATAATACAATTGGTGATGCAGGCGAAGAATTCCTTTCTAGTATTAGTAAAGAAGCTCGAGTTAAAGTAAAAACAACCCTAAACCCAATGGGTTTTGATATTGATAATGTATCAAATTATGGACTAGACGAAAATTTTATCACAAAACAACTATCAATAAAAAATTCATATGAAACAATGGGTGTAATTCCATCATTTTCATGTATTCCATATGAGATTTATGATATTCCAAAAAAAGGAACTCAAGTTGCATTTGCTGAAAGTAATGCTGCAATCCACGCAAATTCTTATGATAATCTAAAAACAAACAAGGAAAGTGCATTTAGTGCATTAGCTAGTGCACTTACTGGAAAAAGTCCAAATTCTTCACTAAGAAAAGAAGACAAACCAAATGTCACAATTCAGATGAAGGTAAAAAATCCAAATGAATTATCATATGGAATGTTAGGATTTTTTGCTGGAAAAGTTGGAGATATATCAGTAAATGTGTCTGGACTTGCAGAAATGGATAAACGACAATGTAAAGCCATGTGTGGAGGCATGGGAACTTCAGGAACTTGTGCCAAATTCATTTTTGGAGAAGGTGATTCTGATTGTGAAAAAATTGATTTTGATGAAAAAGAGATGCTAAATATTTTTGATGAATTAAACACCGCTGAGAAAGGCGATATCATCACACTAGGAAGTCCTCAATTAGGATTAGATGAAATTACTGAACTTTCTGAAAAATTAAAGGGCCGCTCTTTCAAAAAGAGATGTATGGTTTTTACTCCAAGAATTGTAAAGGAACAAGCAAAAAAACTTGGATATACAAATGAATTAGAACGCGCAGGTTGTGAAATTCTATCTGATTGTTGCACTTGTCTTACTCCATTAATTAACAAAGATTCTGTTGATGCAGTTACTACAAACAGCATCAAAGGTGCATTTTATCTAAAAAATTCTAACGGTGTAGATGTAAATCTAAAACCATTATCCCAAATAATTGAAGATGAGACAAGTTGAAGAAAATTCTAGTTTCAGGTAAAGTACAAGGAACTGTTTTAAAATCTAATGATCCAATTAATTTTTTAGGTACAGTTGATAAAAAAACTGGAATTATCAGTGACAAGAATCATGATCTTTTTCAAAAATCACTTAAAGATTCTATCTTAGTATTTCCTTCAGGTGTAGGAAGTAGTGTTGGGGCATATACAATTTATTCAATTAAATCAAATAATGTTGCACCTCGTGCAATGATTTGCCAAAAAGCAGATCTTACAGTGGCTACTGGATGTGCATTAGCAAATATTCCATTAATCACTATAACTGATGAAGAATTTCTCTCTATTGAAGATGGAATGAAAATTTCACTTGATACAGATGATTCTAATCCAATTCATCATCAGTAAGATTTTCTATTTGTGCATCTCCTACCCCTACTTCCTTAATCTGACTTTTTCCTGAAGGCATTACACGAACAAAATCATCAATGCTAATCTTTTTAGTAATTTCTTCATGAATTTTTAAGAATTCAATTCTAACCTTTTTTGCAGTATCTACCATTTCTGCCCCATGAGGCTCAATTATTGCATAACAGATTGAATTTTTCTTTATTGTTTCTGGAGGTCCACATGTTAATGCATGACCATCTTCTTCTTGAATTATTCCTACAGCTAGTTTGAGATTTTTAGAATTGATAAAATTCCGTTGCCCTTCAATTGTAAATGATCCTTTTGGAAGAAATTCTCCACTTGGAGCAGATTTTTTCACTTGTTCAGGATGTATCCAATATGCTTTAACACCATACAATCCTTCTCTCCATGCACGACTAAAACAAACAGTAGCATGTGCTACTTCATCCATACTCGTAGCTGGTGCATGTTCTGCATCTTTAATGATAAAAAATGGCGAACCAAAAATATCCGCATGAAATATTTTATCATTTTTAACTAAATGTTTTCTAACTACAGCTGAATTTGATGCAGCATCTCTTCCACCTATAGCAAGATATCCATCTGTTGTATAGAACCACCTATACCTTTCATACCAACTTTTCTTTCTAATCTCTGTAACTAACATTATATCTTGTTCTGATTCTGTTTTATTCTGAAATTTTTCAAGCTTTTTCTCAGTTTTAGATTTTATTTCTTCAATTGAACTAATTGCTCTTGATTGTTTTTTTGCCTCATTAAATAATAATGACGCAATTGATTGAAGAGAAGATTTTGTTTTAATTTTTATTTTTTCATCTTGTACTATAATTAATGAAATTCCTTTTTCACTAGTTAATTTTGCATTGTGATTTGCTAAAATCTTTTGTGCAGATGCATCCTCAATTGATAATATCCCACTTGAAACCATTTCAAAAAGAGAATTTGCTACATTTGTAATGTTTTTTGATCTATCCTTGACTGTTTGAATTGCCTTTTCTTGCTCTGAAATTTGAGTTTGAAATTCTTTAATTTTTTTATCAGAACCACTTGACTGAATAGATTTTCCTTTTGTGACTATATTTTCTGTATATACAGTATCTAATCCTTCAATGAAACTATTTACATCAACTATTTCCCCCTCTATTTTTCCCAACTTTATTGGAAGAATTTCAGTTTTTTCATTTCTAATAATAATTGGTTTATGATTTCCTGAAATTACATCTGAAACAACTTTTTTTGTTGTTTCAAAAATTTTTGTTATTTCATCATTAGTTAATAGATTTCCAATTTTTTTTGGATCAATATTTGCAATCTCAAAAATTCCCTCCACATATTTTTTTGGCAATCCTAAAGTTCGTCCAAACCATTTTGCAGAAACTAAATCTGATGTTTTAAGAACATCAAAATCAGATTCTAATATGTTAAAAATATCTAATCCATTATTTGGTGGTTGTACATATTCTAACCCAACACTTAGTTTTCTATGTCTGACTTCTATTGAATGCTGTAATGCAAGAATTTTCATTTCTTTACTGCAAAGTAAAATATTCCCATCTCCAAAAAATTCCCCTACTAAAACAAACTCTTTTCCAAATCCCTCAAAAGTAAAATATGCGATTCTTTCAGCACCTATCTGTTCAATTTTTTTTAACTTTAATCTAAGAAGATCACTTCGTAATCTTTTGAGTAATCTATTTGGTTCCATCTGATCAATTTTTACTGCAGTTAACCAAACACCTGATGTCGAGACCATCATGAAAAGATCACTTTTTTCAGTATGATGAAGTTTGAATAGAATGCTATCTTTTGTAATCCCATAGATATTGCTAATATAGTAGCCTTGAACTTGCTCTGAAATTGTATCTACTAAATATCGTAATTCAATTCCAGCAAGTCCCATAATTATCGTATTTTCAGTCTAAAATTATATCCTTGCTATAACATGCTCAAACTCGAGCAAAGATATTAAACATGGTTTGATTGAGTCACGCTAGAAATTTAATTGGCGAAATTTAAAAAGAAAACATCTGAACCTACACCTGATACTAATGACTCTAAAATCGAATCAATAGACGAAAAACCCTCAGATATACCTGAAACAGAAAAATCTGAACCCATACCTGTAGATCCAAAAAATCCACCTGTGAGTACAGCTGAAAAGAGTGAAAAAAATAGAAAATTAAATAAATTATACTGGATGCGAGTTGCTTTAGCTATAATTGCAGGAACTAGTGCAACCTTCATTTTTGCAGATATTGAAGGTGAAGAAAGACGATGGGCTTCAATTGGATATATGATTATCATATTTTTTGCATCTATTATGGTTGCAAAAGGAATGAAAATGCAATTACCACATTCAGATAGAAAGAAACTTGTCACACAAGCAATTGGTAGCTATGTTTTCTTGTACTTGTTTACTTGGATTGTAAGTCATACTTTGATTCATTCAGGAAGTATTACAAATGGAATTAATCTCTAATTTTTCAATCAAAACTATGAGAAGATAGTATATGTGGAATTTTAAAACACCTGGCATTCCTGATGAAAATTTTGAACGAGTCGATAAAGTTCCAATTACTAAAGAAGAAGTAAGAACCATCCAAATTAGTAAAGCAAGACTAAAGCCAGGTCAAATAGTTTATGATATTGGTTGTGGTAGTGGATCAATTTCAGTTGAAGCTGCACTTCAAGTTGAATCATCTGGAAAAATTTTGGCAATTGATTTTGATGAAAAAGCTATAGAACTCACTAAAAAAAATGCAGAAAAATTTCAAGTTTCAAACATTACAACAATTTTTGGTAATGCTAAAGAAAAAATTTTAGAATTAGAACAAGCTGATGTAATTTTCATTGGAGGAACTGGTGGAGACACACAAAAAATTGTTGAATTATCTCAGGAAAAACTAAAATCTGGTGGTAGAATTGTGATTGGTACTATTCTTATTGAAACACTTTCAGCAGTATTGCAGATTTTAGAGAAATTACAATTTAAAGACGTAGATATTACTCAGGTTACAATATCCAAGAGCAGAAAAACTACTACTGGAACTATGATGCTTGCAAGAAACCCTGTAACCATAATTTCTGCTACCAAAATATAATCTAGATTTTTAATTGGGGAATTTGGGACATATTTCATGCCTGGATTAATTGGAATTGGAGTAGGTCCTGGAGATGTAGAGCTTCTTACAGTCAAAGCAGTAAAAGCAATTCACAATGCCGATATTATCATGTGTCCTGCTTCTAAAGAAGATAGACCAAGCATTGCTTTATCCATAATAGAATCCATAATTGATAAATCAAAAAATCAAGAAATTATAAAACTAATTTTCCCAATGACTAAAGATAAAGATATTCTAGAAGCATCTTGGAAAAGAAATGCCAAAATAATGGCTGAAACTGTTTTGAAAGGAAAAAATGTTGTGTATATTACAATAGGTGATCCATATCTCTATAGTACTTGGATTTACATGCACAGAGATTTAAAAGAAAAATATCCTGATATGGATATTAGTGTAGTACCAGGAATTGTTTCAATATTTTCATTTGCTTCAAAAGTTGGTATTAGTGTTGCCGAGGGTGCAGAAAAAGTTGCAATTATTCCATCTTGTTATGATCTATCTAGTGTGAAAGAGATTGCAAAATATTCTGAATCAATGATATTTCTTAAAGATGGCAGATACTTTGATCAAGTAATTGAAGTTTTAAAAGAAGCTGGATTCCCTGATAATTCTCTTTTTGCAATTGGACAAGACTTAGGAACTGATAATGAAATTATACGAACAATGACTTTGGGTGAGGTAAATGATGATACATTGACTACAAAATATTTTTCAATTTTGGTGGTAAAACGTGTCTGATGTATTTTTTGTTGGTTGTGGTCCAGGTGATCCTGATCTAATTACAATTAAAGCAAAAAAATTAATTCAAAAAGCAGACATTGTTGTTTTTTCTGGTTCTTTAATTCCAAAACCCATTTTGAAATTCTGTAAAAGAGGAAAATTATATGATGCAGCAAAATTAGTTCGAGAAGAAATTTTTGATTTATTATACAAAAATGCAAAAAAAGACAAACTAGTAGTTCGACTCCATGATGGTGATCCTGCAATTTATGGTGCAATTAGGGAGCAAATTGATAATTTAGAAAAAAAAGGAATAGCATCAATAGTTGTGCCTGGGGTTACATCATTTTTAGCCTCAGCTGCGGCACTTGGCACACAACTAACTCTTCCAGGTGTTACACAAACAATGATAATTACAAGAGCAGAATCTAGAACCAAAGTTCCTAAAAGAGAACAAATTTCTGAACTTGCAAAACATCAAGCAACATTAATTTTCTATCTTAGTGTTCATCTATTAACTAAAATTTCAAAAGAGGCAATTGCTGGTGGATATAAAAAAACTACACCTGTTGCAGTAGTTTATAGAGCAAGTAGAAAGGATCAAAAAATAATTCTTGGAACACTTACAGATATTGCAAAAAAAGTTAAAGCTGAAAAAATTACAATGACTGCTATTGTAATTATTGGTGATGTAATAAAACCAAAATCATATGAGTATTCAAAACTATATGATAAAACATTTAGTCATGGTTTTAGAAAAGCCAAAGTCAAGTAGATAAAAAATTAACTTTATTTGTTATTCCTAATTTATTTAATTTAATTTGAAAATCATTTACATTTCCTGATGTTAATATTTTCAATGAATTCCTTTTAGATTCTTTATTTTTAATTTTTAAAAAAATCTTTTGTGCAACCATTTTTCCTGGATCTACAAATTTTATTTTTGGAAATTCTTTTTTTAATAATGATTTTAAAAAAATTAAATGAGTACTAGAAAGTGTAATTGTATCAATTGATTGTTGAGATAAAATTTCTAAATCTTTTTTAATAATTTTTCTACAATATTTTTTATTTGTGAGAAATTTTCCAGACTCTACTAAATCTACAAGATTAGAACCATTAATTTTAAAAATTTTAAAACTTTTTGAAAAATTATTTTTTCTAATATATTCTGATAGTCCTTTACTGTTAATTGCAGACTTTGTTGCAAGAATTCCAATTTGTTTAGTCTTTGTAATCTTTTTTGCAATCTCGAGTGGTGGTTTTACATCAATAATTTTTTGTGTAGATAAATCTAACATCAAACTAGGCGTGTTTGAAGCAACAACAATTATCTCAGGTGCAAATTCCTTTTCTAAAAGTTTGATTGTTTTTTGAATTATTGTGTTTAATTGGGCCTTAGATTTTTTCCCATATGGATAATTTTTTTGATCAGCAAAATAGATGATTTCACTCTTTGTAATTTTTTGAATTTCTTTTATGATTGATAATGAGCCTAATCCTGAATCAAAAACTGCAATTTTTACCACAAAAATAATGAATAAATCTCGAATAATAGTTTGTTAGCTAAATTTACCTCAAAACCGATCTAAATTTACACTGTCCATTAAGACTAAATTCCTGAATTCGTAAATATGCCAAACTTCGATAGTACTTGGGCTCGACAAGAGACTCAAAGTGTAACTGGCAAACTACGTGATGCAGTAAAACCTCAAGGTGCATTAAAACCACGAATTCAAACTGCAGTTAACAAACTACAAGTCCAAATTTCAAAAATGGATTCTATGTTGAATAAACTGCATGAAAGAGATGCGCAACTCTTTCAGAGAGTCGTGACTGCAATGCAGCAACATGATACTAGCACTAGTAGAGTTTTGTCAAACGAATTAGCTGAAATTCGTAAAGTTACAAAGATGCTCGGCAATGCAAGAATGTCATTAGAACAAGTTCAACTAAGACTGACAACTATTCATGATCTTGGTGATGCTATGGTAGCAATTGGACCAGCGATGTCAACAATGAAGGGATTGAAGTCATCACTTGGAAGATTCATGCCAGAAGCTGATGCCGAATTGAACAGTATGACCCAGACACTTAATGGACTAATGATGGATTCACTCGCAGGAGATTCCTTTAACATGGAGTCTGATGTTGCAAACGAAGAAACAGATAAGATTCTTCAAGAAGCATCTGCAGTAGCTGAGCAACAGATAGGAGACAAATTCCCATCTGTACCAACATCAACCGGACTTTCGTCTCAATCATCTACTACTTCCTTTGAGTAGTTAGTTAGATAGGACGCTAGTCATTATTTTTATTTAATTTTTTAAAAATAATTTTTTTTATTATTTTATGTTAATAATTAAAAATCCAAGGTACAAAAATTCAGAATTATTAAGTTAACAGTACAATAAATCACAAAAATTAGAGAATTCTTCTAATTCCAACAACTGCTACGATTGGAATTCCAACATACATCATTCCATTTAGAATAATTAATGAAATTCCATATCCTAATACTTCAGCTTCTGAATTCATATCAACAAAATTTAAAATTGATAGGGATGAGAGCAAAGGGGTAATTACTATTTTAACTGCCTCTTTGAATACTGGATTTTCTCTTTCATAATCAGCTATGATTGGACTAAAAGAATAATAGAAATTGTTGAATGTTTTCATGAATAATGTTCCTGATTCTGTTTGTAATAGTGAATTATCTCGTAATTCCCTTAGTTGTTGAACTTGTGGTGACATTTCAGAACCAAATGTTGCAGTTGCAATAAGACATCCTCCGCCTGTAGGACTAGAATTAAAACCAGATACACAGTTTCCATTGATTAGAATTTCACCAAAATCATCTTCTGTTGAGCCTTCAGCCACAACTTTTTGATCTTGAATCACAATAATTTTCAAATAACCATCTTGAGTCAATTTTTTAATTTTTGCACCAAAGACACCCTGACGACCAAAAGAAGATTCACAACCAAAAATAACTTCATCATCACTATTACCATTAATTTCAGTATAATCAAAACTTGAAGATTGGAATGCACCTGACCAATCAGTGTTAGAAAATATCATTAACTTTGCTTGACCATCAGGTATCTGTGTTTTTAATTCTGATTGAATTACTTGATCCATCGATTTCTCACTAGTGATTTGTGCAGCTGGTGGTTGAGAAAAAACATGTGTTCCAGTAATTTGAAATTCACCGTTTCCTCTTTTGAATGGAATTGTAATTGTTCTATCATATGGTGTACTGGTTTCATCATAGGAGATAAGTTGTAATCCACTTACTTGAACTAAGAAATCAATATCTTCAGAACCAACTTTTGCATCAATTAAATATCTAGGTAATGTTATGATAAGTTCTCCTCTTGCTCTAGCCTCAACTAAAATGTTTAGAATTGCATTATCCTCATCTATTTCAAAACTTATCAATTCTCCACCACGAATCTTGTAATCTAAATCTTCAAATTGTTGCGCAAAAGCTGGAGTTGAAAATAAACCAATCATTACTAAAAATGTTGCAATTACTAAAATCTGTTTTTCCACTAATAATTATTGAATTATCGGAGACAAATAAACCAGTCTTATTCTTTAATTTCTAAAAACTATTTTTCATTCATAGTAAATTTTAGAAATCAATGAATTTTTTCATAATGATTTTAGATTTTGTAATGTATGATTGATGAGTTACTTAATTCAATAATTTCTCATTAAAAGTCCATTTTTTATTTAAAACAAAGTTTCCAAATGCTGCAGTGATAACTGCAACTATCAATGCTAATGGATATGACACATCATTACCATCTACTAAGAAATAGACCATTCCTAATTGTACTAGAGCACCTAATGAACTAAACATCACAAATTTTCCATATTGAGAAATGATTTTTTTAATTCTGAAATCCCTATCTCCAAATGTCCATGTTTTATTCAAAAAGAAATTACTAGTAATTGATGCAAATATTCCTAATACAGTTGCATGCAAATACCACATATCCAAGCCACCATTTGTAAAAAGTAATGAAATCAAATAATTTACAAGAAATCCTGATGCACCTACTGTGTAAAATCTAGCTGCTTTGGAAAGAAATTTGACTGATGAACGTTTTTCTTGTTTTTCTAATGGTTTACCATAACGATATAATTTCCAAACTGATTTGTAATAATCTAAAATAGTCTTAAGACCTACTTTGCTAGAACCAAACTCTCTATCCTGAAAAGTATATGGAATTTCTTTTATGTTAACCCCTTTTGTTTTTACTAAAATTTCTAAAAGAATTTTGTAACCTATTGCATCAAAATTTAATTCTTTGATTATACTTCGTTTGAATGCAAAAAATCCTGACATTGGATCTTTGGTATTAATTCCTAATCCTTTTTTTGCAATTAGAGTTGCAAATTTACTCATTAATTTTCTTTTAAGAGACCATCCTTGAATTTTTCCACCACTTATGTATCGTGATGCAACTGCAATGTCATATTGATATTTTTTTATTGATTCAATTAATTTTGGAATAATTTGAGGTGGGTGGGAAAAATCACAATCCATTACAACAATTGTGTCACCTTTTGATTGTTGAATTCCTTTAAGAATTGCAGAACCTAAACCGTCCTTTGCTTTTCTATGAATTATTTCTATAGTATTATCAGCAATTTTTTTTACATTTTTTAAATAATCTTCTACTAATTTCCCTGTTCCATCTGGTGAATTATCATCTACTACAATAGTTTGAGATGAAATATTTCTTGGTATGATTTCTCTAATTGAATGTAAAATATTAATAATATTTTCAGATTCATTGTACGTAGGAATTATTATAGAAATCTGACTTTTTTCAGCCTCAACTTGCTTTAGCATATCTATTCAATCACAAAATCTGATAGATATTAAACCTTAATTCATCAATATGAGATTATTAGGCGATTTGATAATTCTTTAGAAAATGTTCAAAATTTATTTCACACATTTTACTTGAAATAAAATATATCAAGAATTCAAAAATGAATATATTTTATTCATACTAAGGAAATGCAACTGATTCAGAAAGAATTGAATCTAATTCAGAAATCTTTATTCTAGTTTGTTCCATGGAATCTCTTTTTCGAATAGTTATGGTATCATCTTCTAATGTTTGATGGTCTACTGTAATTGCAAATGGTGCACCAATTTCATCTAATCTTCGATATCTTCTACCTATTGCTCCTGAATGATCTAAAAATGCATCAAATTTTCTCTTGATGTTTAGATAAATTTCATCTGTTTTTTCTTTTAACCCATCTTTTTTTACTAGAGAAAGAATTCCGACATGTGTTGGTGACAAATATGGTTTTAAAGATAAAACAATTCTTTCATGTTCTTTATCCTCTTTGAGTGAATGCTCCAAAATTGTGTAAAGACTTCTATCAATCCCCATTGAAATCTCAAATACATGTGGTAGAACCTTCTCATCATTATCCATAACTTCAAACTTTTCTTTACTCTTCTTTGCGTGACTAGACAAATCATAATCTGATCTATAATTACATGCAACTAATTCAAGCCATCCTATTGTAGTTTCAACTTCAAAATCAAATGCAACTTCAGCATAGAATGCTTTTTCTTTATCCCCTAATTTTCTAAATCTACTTTTTGATATATCAATTCCAGTTTTCTCATAAAATTCAGTTAAAATTCCCAAGTAATATGCGACTAGTTTGTTTGGAACTACTCCTGATTCTACTGCCTCTTTACATGTCATTGCAACTGGATCAGAATCTGTCTGTATTCTGAGAATGGTATCTTGAATTTCATCAAATTTTTCTACTTGATTTAGTTTTGTAGGATTACAAAACACCTCAATTTCTGCTTGATAAAATTCTCTGAGACGAAGTAAACTTTGTCTTGGTGCTATCTCATTTCTAAAACTTTTACCAACTTGTCCAATTCCTAAAGGAAGTTTTCCTCTCATGGTTTTGTAGAGTCTTGGAAAATCAACAAAGATTGATTGACATGTTTCAGGTCTAAGATATGCCTCTTCTTCTTCAGGACCTATGCCAACTTTGAACATCATATTGAAATTTTTTGTTTTATCAAAATCACCTTTACATTTTGGACATTTAATATTATTTTGTAAAATCGCATTATCAAATTCTACTAAATCAGCACTTTCAGGAATTTCAATTTTTGTTATTTCTGCAATGGTTCTATCAGCTCTAAATGTTGAATTACATTTTGTACATTTGATAATTGGATCAGCAAAGTTTCCTAAATGTCCTGATGCTTCAAAAACTGATTTTGACATAATCTGAGAACCATCAATCTCAAGCATTCCATCTCTTCTGATTAATTCTCTTCTCCATAACTCTAGAAATTTATTTTTTAATCCAACACCTGTTGGTCCATATTCCCAAAATCCTGCTTGAGCATCTGAATAAACTTCACAACTAGGAAAGTAAAATCCACGCTCAAGTGCTAATTTCATTACGGTCTCATAATTCATTGCTATATTTCCTCACTCATGAAATAAATCTCTACGCAAATTCCTTTGCTTTTCTAACATTCTCAAAATCATCTCGGTCTTTATCAATTGGAGTTTCCAAAATTATGGGAATTTTTTCCTTGTTTGCAAATTTTATAACTGCAGAAATTCCTTTTTCTCCAATTCCTCCTAATCCTAGGTGATAATGTCTATCAAGATTACATCCCATCTCTCCCCTAGCATCATTTAGATGAAGAATTTTTAAATTCTTTATTCCTACGTATTTTTCAAAATCATCAAAAGTTTCTTTGACTTTTTCTTTACTTCTTAAATCATATCCTGAAACAAATGCATGACATGTATCAAAACAAACACCAAATTTTTTTGCAGGTTTTAACTGATTAAAAATTTCTCCTAGTTGTTTAAAATCAGAACCAACAGAATTTTTCTGACCTGCAGTATTTTCTAATAGAATCATTACATCTTTTGATGTTTTACCTGCTCTACTCAAGCCCTCAACTAATCTCTTAATTCCACCTTCCTCACCTGTTCCTAAATGACTACCAAGATGTGTCACAAGATATGGAATTCCTAATTGTGAACATCTCTCAATTTCATCAATCAAAGTTTTAACTGATTTTTCAAATCCTTCTACTTTTGGTGATGCAAGATTTGGTAAATATGGCATATGTGCACAAGTTGCCAATCTCTCAATTTTGCTTTCTTTTAGTTTTGATTTAAAATTAGCAATATCTTCTTTGATGAGTTCTTTTGCATTCCATCCTCTTGGATTTCTGGTAAATATTTGAAAAGCAGAGCATTTTCTTTCAACTGCATTATCTACTGCTTTATCAATTGATCCTGATATTGAGACATGACAGCCAATCTGCATATGTAACATTTTCTTTAAAACATAATTTAAACCAGCATTCAATATATCAAACCCAGATTTTTAAGTAAATTAGGTTAATCACTATTATGCTTGAACTTGGACCCGATGAAAAAGCAAAGTATCCTTTCTTAACTGATGCTGGCCAGTATCTAAAAGACAAGGGTTTTCCTCTAGTCCAATTTGGTACAGATCCAGATCTCAAATCATCTGTTGAAAAAGCATTTCACAGGCTCAAAGTATCAACTGAAGGAGGAATTTACAAATCTGATCTTATTGATGGCCAAGCATCAAAATCATATGTTCTTGAAAGAGAAGTTTTTTCATTTCTTTTAGCAATAGTTATGATAAAACTAACTGGTATGAATACACTAGTCAAACGATTTGCATTAGCTGAAGCAAGAAGAGCAGAACAACATCTTGAAAAAGATTTGGGAAATGCTACTGATAAATCAAAAATTGATTTAGCTATTAGAATAATTTCTGATTTATTTGGTATTGAGGTAACAAAACAAAATGATTTTTTTGTAATGCCTGTATCTGATTACATCAAACATTCAGTTACTTTTCATGAACGAGAATGGAAATTAATCAATAGACATGTTGAAGATGGTAAAGTGTTCTTAACTCCAGATAAAACAGTTAGATTAATTCGAAAAGAATTAGGTAGTTACATTAGTTCAAAAATTATTAATGCTCCAATACCACCAATGATTCCTGGATTTGAAAATTATGTTGGTGAACTAGTTTCAATTTGTAAAAAACTTACACCTTCTTACACCATTACTACTGGAGAACATCCTCCTTGCATAAAACATGCAATTGAAGTTCTTGAAAAAGGAGAAAACCTTCCACACTCTGGGAGATTTATGTTAGCAGCATTTCTATTATCAAAGGGTCAAAGTGTTGAACAAATTGCACCTTTGTTTAAAAACGCCCCTGATTATAATGAACGAGTTACACTTTACCAACTAAATCATCTAGCAGGACTTTCTGGAAGTGGTACACAGTATTCATGTCCTTCATGTGAAAAATTAAAAACACAAAATTTGTGTTTTATTATACCTGAGTGTGATAATATCATTAATCCATTACAATTTGGAAGAAAGAGAAAATAATGAAAGAAACTGATGTAAAATTTTTAGAAGATTCATTTAAAAAATATTATTTTGATCATTCTGATTTAATTCACGTGCCTGAACGTACATCTGAGAGGGAATTTGGATATCAAAAATTCAATTCTGGAATGAATCGTCATATTTCCATTAAGGATGATAAGGCATTACATTTGTTATTTATGCAAAATATACCATCTGATGTTTATTGTTCAAACGCATATTATTCATTTCCTGATTTACAGATGAATGAAAAAGATTGGAAGGAAGCAGATTTAATTTTTGATATTGATGCAAAAGATCTAAATCTATCTTGCAGAAAAAATCATACAGTATCAATTTGTAATGAATGCAATGAAGTATCAAAGAATTTAGATCAATGTTTAAAATGTAAATCAATAAAACTAGAAAAAAAATCTCTACCATGTAAAAATTGTATAGATTCCTCAAAAAATGAAGTGTTGAAACTATCTGAAATTCTAATTAATGATTTAGCAATTTCTAAAGATGATATTCATGTTTATTTTTCTGGAAACGAAGGATTTCATGTTTATGTGTATAATTCACAATTTCAACAAATTGGTTCTAGAGAGAGATCAGAACTAGTAGATTACATCATGTTTAATGGAGCTATTCCTGAAACATTTGGAATGAAGAAATTCAAACCAAACCGTTCATCTTTTTCTGATTTTAATGAATATGGATGGAGAGGCAGATTCTCAAAACAAGTATTTGGTTCAAAATCAAAACGCTCAAAAATTATTTCAGAGTTACTGGCAAATGGCTATTCTTCTTTTCAAAAAACACTTGAAGACATTTCAGAAAAAATTGGTACAAAAATTGATCCTAATGTAACTATGGATATTCATAGAATTTTTAGATTACCTGGTTCCATTAACAGCAAAAGTGGATTAACCAAACTTTATTGTAAAGATTTAACAAAATTTGATCCATACGTTGAAGCATCATTTCTTAATGAGAATTCAGTTGAAGTTATTGCAAATTGTCCTATAGAATTTAAATTAAAAAACAAAAAATTTGGACCGTACATCAATGAAAAAGTAACAATTCCTACATTTGCAGCAGCTTACATGATTTGCAAAAAACTAGCCACAATAGCTTAATTTTACCGGTAAGACATTAATTTACCAAATCTCAAGCAAGGTTGATTTTGTATAGTGCCTCTACTGATAAGCAAGCTCCGCCTCCTGATGCTGGAAAATACATCAGATTAGGTATAGTTGCTATACTTGGCGTCATAATTTTTGCTACAGTAGGCAATCAGGCAGTAACTTTATCGATGAATTTTACTGAATTTGGAGAACAATTCACAAAACCACTCTTTTACACATTAGTATCTACAATAATTTTATCCATAATTGCACTTGTACGTGTAAATATTGTTGGACGATCTTCTATTTTCTGGTATGCAATTAGTACAGGAATCAAGTTTCTTGGACAAGGAGGACAACAGCCACTTGCATCTAGTTTTTCAAGTTTCAAAAACTACAAACTAACTTCACCACAATTTGTTATTTGGCAGATTACAAAGATTCTCCTTTTTGGAGCATTTTTTGCAAATATCATGTTTGGATTTGCAGCAATATCATTTATTGATGGAAATACTTTTGGACTAGAAAATTTACCAAACTTATTTTCATTACCTTTTGTAACTCCTGACACTGATCCAAATTATGCAGTAGAAAAAGTTGTACCAATGATTCCTGCATTAGTTATTTTAATTCCTCCAATACTTGCAGCAATTGGATTACGTTTACTTTTGTACGTTGGTGTTCACAGACTTATTGATGTAGTTACATCATATATTCAGGATTCTACTGACGGAAAACCAAGATATCTTAATTATGTTTCAACTATAGAAGGAATTTTTGGAATAGCAATTATTTGGATTGGAATTAATCTTTTCTTTACTGATCAAATTGATTATAATACAAGATATGTAATTGGGGGCACACTAGTTATTGGTTTTGCATTAATCGCATTTGCAGTATTTGATAGAATTAGAGCAAAGGTTCTTACTCACATGTTTAAACGAGATGTGTATATTAGAATTCTAACAATTATTACAATTGCAATAATTGTAGCAGGTGTTGTTTCTGTGAATAATAGTATTGCTGATGCAAAAAAGATTGAATATTTGGGTCCATACACTGCACAACAAGTTGGAGTAAACAGATATCTTGGTGAATTAAATGATATACAAGAAAATACTCATGATCCTCAACTAACTTCAGTTTCTGCAAATAATATCAATAATTATGTACAACAAAACAGTGATGTTCTTGATGTTATTAGAATTTGGGACTGGGAAGCAGCTTTTGCTAAACTAAAACCTGAAATTGGTTTAATTCCTTATGTGGACTTTGAAGATAACGATATTCTTCGTTTTAACAATACTTTGTATTGGACAGCCTCAATGAAACCAATTTTACCATCATCAGTTAGTCTTGATAATAGATGGTATAACGAGCATCTTGTTTATACTCACGTTCCAAATGGATTTCTTACTTTAGAGGCAACTAGTGGACAAATTGTTAATAGTGACAAATTTTTCAAACAAAGAGAAATTTACTATGGTGAGGGTGGATTATTTGAACAAACTTGGTCTGGTTATCCTACTTCTAGAGGTTCTGAGAGTGCAGAACTTGGAGGAGTATCTTATTCAGGTTTAGGTGGATTGGATGTTGCACCACCGTTAAGTTGGATATTTGAGCCAAACTTTGTACTTTCATTTCCTTCTGAACCAGTTCACATAATGAGATACAAAGATGTTCATGACAGAATGGAAATATTGTATCCATATTTTCTTTATAATTTGTTTGGACAAGAATTAGATTCAATTCCTGTTACTGATGGAACAAACTCTTATTGGTTAATCCCATTAATTATTGGATTTGATACACATGATGTACCATGGTCTGTTGGAAATCCATACTTACGTTTGGTAGGCTATGCACTTGTAGATTCATACAATGGTGATATTCAATTATTAAAAACCGGAGATGATTTCTTTGCAGAAATGTTTGTTAGTCAATACTCTGATCAATTCATACCAATTCCAGCATGGTTAGAAGAACAAGTTAGATATCCTGCTGAATTATTTAATTGGAAAACAGAGATGTACAATATTTACCATGTAACTGATGTTGAGACATTTATTCAAGCCAATGAATTTTATGAAATTCCTCGTGGTCTTGATACCTATTATGTTGAAGCAAAACCACCAGGATTTTCAGAAACTGAGTTTATAGGATTATTGTCATTAGAATTAAGAGGATCTCAGGGAAGAAATCTTGCAGGTTACATGATAGTTGAAAATGATCTTGCAAATCTAGGTGATTTACAATTTTATGAAGTTCCATTAAATTCTACAACAAAATTAATTGGTCCAACTGCAGTTAGAGAGGCACTAGATAGAGATCCTGATTTCGCTCAACTAAAGACACTTTTGAGAAATCCAAGAATTGGTGATAATATTTTGTATCGTGTAGGTAATCATGATGTATACTTTATTCCAGTGTATACTGCTGGTGCTGGAGGAGTAGTTGCTCAACTAGGCACAATTGCTGCAGTTGGTGCTGCATTTAATGGAGAATACTTTGTTGGACTAGGAGAAACTCAAGAAGCAGCATTTGAAGCATATCTGAAGAAAGTTTCAGGTGTTGCATCATCTACTACAGTAGCTGATGATGATTATGTTGAACTAGTAAAAGATGATAGAATTGATATCATAAAGTCTGTGTTTGAGAAAAATGACATATCAATTGCTGAACCAACATCAATTCAAATTCCGTTGTCATTTAATGAAGGAGAAATAATCTTCTTTACTGAAAATGATCAGGCAGAGGCTGAAGAATTCCTAGCTGAATTCATTGATGACTTTGTAAAGCCACGTACTGATAGAGTATTCATGTGGCAAGAAGAAAATAATCTTAATGTGGGAACCATATTAGTTAAAGATGGAATTCCTGAGATACATTATGTCTCAATTGAGGTAGGCAACTAATTGCTACTTGTTGTTGATAATGGTTCAATTTACACAAAAAATTTAACTGATTATCTAAACGAGAAAAATATTTCATTTGAGAAACATACTCCTCAACTTTTTGATTTAGATTCTCTTAAAAATTATAATTCTATAATTTTATCAGGAAGAAGAAAAAATGAAAAAAAGATTAATCAAATAAATTCAAAAATAATTATTCAATCAATTAAAAATAATGTGAAATTACTTGGTATTTGTTATGGAGCAGAAATTTTAGCTTTAACATTGGGTGGAACGATTAAAAAATCTCAATCACTTCAAAAAGGTAATGAAACAATCAAAATTTTTAAAGATAATTTAATTTCAAATGATACTTTGAATGTCTTTGAGAGTCATGGGTATGAGATATCTAAATTACCAGGCGTATTAATTCCACTTGCAGAATCACAGAACTGTAAATATGAAATTATTCAATATGAAAAAAAATTGATTTTTGGAACCCAATTTCATCCTGAAATGAGCAAAGATGGTCATGATTTAATTCAAAAGTTTTGCTTACTCTGATTGATTTTAATTACTCTTAGATTTTTTCTCATTCATGGAACAAGATGTTCATGAATTAATTTTACCACTAGTTGATGAGGAAAATATTTGTCTCCCATTACCAATTAACGTAGTTTCCAAATATTGGAATATTGAATTACCTATGGCTGAAGCCATAGAAACTGCAAAAAAATATTCAGGTTTTGATGGAAGTATTCTAATTGAAGGAATAGAGTCTGCTGAAAGACATGGATTAACATGCAAAATTATTCATTCATCGTTATCTGAATTAAAAAAAATCATTGATGCTGGTATTCCGCCAATTGTTATTTTACCAGGAATTCCTGAAATTACACAACATGCATCAATAATTACTGGTTATAATGATGAAGAAAAAACAATTCTTCATTATATTCAGAAAGGAAACCAAAAGGGTGAACAACAAGAAGGTGCAATACCTCAAGATATTTTTGAAAATGAATGGTCTGAAGAAGGTAATTTAGTGATAGTACTTGCACCAAATGATATTTTATCTTCTCTAAAACTTGAAAATGATTCTAGTAACAAATCAAATAGATTGTGTTTTGATTCAGAAAGATCAAGTATACTAAAAAATTATTCTAATGCACTTGAATCATTAAAGCAGGCAATAGAAATAACACCAAAAAATCCAACTGCTCTACATCTTTTAGGTTCTTTAATGAATGAGCAAAACTCAACAGAGTGTGTACAATTTTATGAAAAATGTTTAGAAATCAACAACAGATCATACTTGACATTTAATGGACTGGGAAATTTTTATCTTAAATCAAACCAATTTGAAAAGGCAGAAAATTATTACACCAAAGCTATCACAATTGATCCAAAAAGATCAGCCAAAATTTACAAAAATCGTGCTTTTCTTAGAGAAAAACAAAATAAAAATTCAGATGCAAAAGATGATCTTAAAAGTTATTTGAAATATTTTCCTAAAGCCAAAGATAGGGGAATAATAGAACAGGCTATAAGAGAACTTTAAGATTTTAGAAACAAAGTTCCTAAAAACCGTTTAAATATTTTATACTAATTAATATGAAAGATTAATAATTTTTTTTAACATGAACAAAAAAATTGTTTTCTCAATTTTTCTTGCTTTTATTATATCATTTTCAATATTTATTATTTTTCAATATAATAATTGGAATTCTCTAGGACCTCTTCAAGAAGATTTTTTTAATAAAAATATAAAAAATTCTAAATCAACAATTTTACTCTTAGGTGCAAGTGATGTGGGAATGTTAAATGTAACAAGAATTCAATCATCAATCACAGAAAAATATGAAAATTATGAAGTTTTTAATCTTGCAATATCTGGAGACAAACCATCAAAAAGACTTCGTCAAATTGATGAAATCATATTGTTTCAACCTAAAATAATTCTGTATGGTATTGGATTACGAGATTTATCATCAGAAAATTATTTGTTTAATGACTATCTCCCAAATCCATCAATTTATGTATCAAATTTCTTTTGGTTAATATCGCCACCTTTTTTTGATAATCCAAAACTTGTCACTCTAAATTTTCTTAAAGATTTAATTAATTATAGAAATGAAATTGCTAATTTTGAAGAACATACTCCATTTTTTCATTATAAACCAGAATATGACAGTGTAACTAATCTTGAGGAATTAGAAAAAATGTATAATGATGATAATCAATTACATATTCCAAAGTTTGATAATAATAAAGAATTTAAATCTCTAAAATTTTTGTTAGAAAAATTTTCGGAAAATGATATTAAAATTATTTTGGTGATTACACCACATAATTCGTATTACACAAATTCTATTTCTCAAACAGACAAAGAAAATTTTTATCACCAAATTGATATTCTTAAATCAAATTCAAATGTAGATGTTTTTTCACTTATGAATAATTATTCAAAAATGAATATTTGGTTGAGTGAAAATCATATTAGTCATGGTCCCGAAGGAAAAATATACGATGAAAATATTAGTGAAATCATTTCTCAAATTTTGAAAAATAAGTGAGTATTAATGGATAATTCCAAAACTTATTTTTAAAATACTAAAATGATATTTTCTACTAAAAAATTTTCTTATTAAAATTGATTTAAAAACATGAAAATAATCTAGGAAACCATTTAAATTTCCTACATATGTTGAATTAATATAATTTGTCTCAAGAATTATATCAAATCATATCAGAAGTAATGTCTATACCACTTTCAGAAATTAATGATGGTTCTGGTCCTGAAAGTATTGACTCTTGGGATTCTTTTAAAGGCTTATTGTTAGTTGATGAATTAGAATCTAAGTTTAAAATTATATTTTCATTAGAAGAAGTTGTTGATGTTAAAACCGTGGAAGATATTAAAAAACACTTGAAAAATCATGGTGTAATTTTAAATGATTAATACATTGGAATTAACTTTTGATGAAATTAAAATTAATGATGTATTCTGTTTTGATATTTTAATAATAGAGGAAATAATTGATAAATTTAAAGAAATGTCAAGGGTGAATCAAAAATATTGGTGAGAATAATTTGCTAAAAGGAAAAACAATTCTAATTACTGGCGCAAACGGTGGATTAGGTTACGCTATTTCTAAAAAGTTATTTGAAAAAAATTCTAATTTGATATTATTATATAATAAAAATGATGACAATATCAACAAATTAATTCATTATTCAAAAAATTCTAAAAATAAAATTAAAACTTACAAAGTTGATCTACTCAATGATAATAATCTTGAGAAAGTATTAAAAAAAATTACTAAAAATGAATCAATTGATATTTTTATTCATTCTACATCATTTTCTTTAGAACACGATCAGATTATTGATTCAAAATGGAGTGATTTTCAACATCATATTGAATTACAAACTAAATCTTTTTTCCAAATAAGTAAAAGTATAATTCCAAAAATGAAGAAAAAAAAATCTGGGAAAATTATCGGAATTTTAAGCTCATCTGTAATAGGACGACCACCTTCATCTCTTAGTCCATATATTGTAGCAAAATATTCATTGTTAGGTTTAATCAAAACATTAGCTGTTGAATTAGGTCCATACGGAATTACATGTAATGGAATTTCTCCTTCAATGTGTGAAACACCATTAACGAAAAAATTTCCAAAAAAAATGAAGGAAATTAATGCAAATGATATTCCATTAAAAAGACTAGTTTTTCCGGATGAAATTGCTTCTACTGTGTTATATCTTTGCTCTCAAATGTCAAATTTTGTAAATGGTGAAAATATCATTATATCTGGAGGACAATCCATGCATTAACTACAAATTTTTCTAAATCATTATATTCCAAAATTTAATTATCAATTTAAGAAATGTTATTCAACACAATCGATTTTGTAATATTTTTTATTTTTGTTTTATCTTTATTTGTAGTAATTAAAAATCGAAAATATCAACATACTTTGTTATTATTTGCAAGTCTTTTTTTCTTTTATTATTCAAGTAACTATCTAATTACACTATTAATTTTTTCAACAATTCTTGATTTTTATCTTGGTAAAGAAATTTATAAATCAAAAACAAAATCAAAGAAAAAATTTCTCTTATTTTTGAGTCTTGCTGGAAATCTTGGAATGTTAGGATTTTTTAAATATACAGATTTTGCAATAGATCAAATTAATTATGTATTATTTAGTATGAATTTTGAATCTTCTATTCCTCATTTAGACTTAATTTTACCGATCGGAATTTCATTTTATACATTTCAAACATTAAGTTATACAATTGACATTTATCGTGGAAATCTAATACCCTCTAAATCTCTTCGTGAATTTGCAATTTTTGTTGCATTTTTTCCATCTTTGGTTGCAGGACCAATTATTAGAGCAAGAGATTTTCTTCCTCAATTACGAGAAAAAATTAATGGTACCTATAATGGAAAACTAAAACAAATTATTATTCAAAATACAAATTTAAAATTTGGAATAACTTTGATGGCAATAGGTTTTTTTAAAAAAATATTTTTTGCAGATAATATCGCTCCACTAGTAAACAATATTTTTGCAAACCCAATAGGTTTTGATTCTTCTACTATCTTTTTAGGTTCAATAGCATCTGGAATACAAATTTATTGTGATTTTTCAGGTTATTCTGATATTGCAATTGGCGCAGCAATGATAATTGGTATTAAAATTTCAAAAAATTTTAACAACCCATTTTTTGCTACATCGCCAGCAAATTTTTGGGATAGATGGCATATTTCATTATCTTCGTGGGTAAGAGATTATCTTTATTATCCATTAATGTTTAAACGAAGAAAATCCATAATTGTTGTATCTGGAACATTATTGTTTACAATGTTAGTATTAGGATTGTGGCATGGTTCTGGTTGGAATTTTCTTTTATTTGGTTTAATTCATGGACTAGTAATTTCTGGACATCGGTTATTAGCTCATATAATGCCTGAAAAAATAAAAAATCCATTTAAAACAAAAATAGGAATTTTATTTTCAATTTCTATTACACAATACTTTGTTTTCTTAGCTTGGATTCCTTTTAGAATAGATGATTCTGAAAAACTATTTTATGCAATGGGAAAATTTGTTTTCCTAGATTTTCAAATTACACAATTACTTCACCAAATAAATCTAAATCTTTTTTCTTCTTTATTGATAATATTATTTATTTTATTAAGTATAATTTCTTTTAAGAAAACTGATCTTCTCTTTAGAATTTCAAACCTAAAACTTCGATATTGGATTATATTCATGATTTTTATTATGATACCAATTTTCTTCTTTTATGATGGAAATCCAGAAGATTTCATCTACTTTAGATTTTAATCATTTTATTTCTAGAATTTGATATGCGGAGTGCGGGATTTGAACCCGCGGCCTTCAGCTTGGGAAGCTGACGTCATACCAGACTAAACTAACTCCGCTTAGGTGGCATTCATTAATTATGATTAAATATCTTGATTGAATAATTATGTCATGGATGCAAAATGCCCAGAATGTGAAAGAGTTGCAATTTTAGATGATGAGATTACTAGAGTAAAATGCCCCCATTGTAATTTTGAGGCAGATTATGATACTTATCTTGAAATTATGAAAGACCAAGCAATGAATATGGTATCTGATTATATTCCCGACAGATCTGGAATTTGATTACCAATAACTTCCTTTATCTGAGCAATCCAAGTGAGCACCACAGTTCGGACAAAACATATGGCATGCTTGCATGTCCACCATTTTATTATCACACTTTGGGCACTTGATGTCTTCTACCATTATTCTCTTTTACAGTCTTGATTTAAAAATAATGTCCAAAGCTTAATTAGACGTTCAACTTTTTTTTGAATACTTGACTAACTTCAAACTCACAATTTCAGATATAAAGGGAAAATCTATTTCCAAAGAACTCAAAGACAGTGATGCAAATCCATTATTGGGATTGCAATTAGGAAATGAAACTGATGCTACCATTGTAGGATTATCTGGAAAATTAAAACTCACTGGAGGAAGTGACAAGTCTGGTGTTCCAATGAGATCTGATATTCATGGTGCAGCAAGAAAACGTGTTTTACTTTCTAAAGGAGTAGGTTTGCAAGCAGCAGAAACTGGACAAAGAATAAGAAAACTAATGCGTGGAAATACAATTTCTGAAGAAATCTATCAAGTAAATTGTAAATTTGATGGAGAATTACCTGTTGAAGCACCTGCAGAAGATGCAAAAGAATCAACAGATAAAAAAACTAAAGATAAAAAAGAATAACTTAACATATACCGATTCTACATTTTGACTCATGCATTGGAGAGAAACTCTTCCTGATTGGTACATCAAAAAATATGGTTATCAACCATGTGTTAACATTGGAACTTCAGGACATGTAGATCATGGAAAAACAACACTCATTCAAGCATTATCTGGTTCATGGACTAGTGTACATAGTCAAGAACTAAAACGAGGAATTACAATTCGTGTTGGATATTCTGATGCTGCATTTTACAAGTGTACAAGCTGTGAAGAACCATTAGGATTTTCTACAACTCCAAAATGTAATAACTGTGGACAAGAAAGTGAATTATCTAGAGTTGTCAGTTTTGTAGATAGTCCTGGCCACGAAAGTTTGATGGCAAATATGCTTTCAGGTTCTGCATTAATGGATGGTGCACTATTACTAGTTGCAGCAAATGAAAAAGTTCCAAAACCTCAAACAAAAGAACATCTTTTAGCTCTTCAAACTCTTGATATTCAACAAATAGTTGTAGTTCAGAATAAGGTCGATTTAATTTCATATGAGGAAGCATTAACAAACTATCAAGATATTACTAAATTTGTTAAAGGAACACATGCAGCAAAAGCACCAATCATTCCAATTTCTGCCCAATCTGGTTTGAATGTTGATGCATTAATTGGTTCAATTGAATCAACAATCAAAACACCAATCAGAGATGAGAAAAAAGATACCGTAATGCATGTTTTACGTTCTTTTGATGTAAATAAACCAGGTACAAAATTAAAAAATATCAAAGGTGGAGTAATTGGTGGAAGTTTAACTCAAGGAATTTTTAAAGTTGGAGATGAGATTGAGATTAAACCAGGAATAGTAAATGAGAAAAAGAAAATCTATGAACCTATATTGACAGAAATTACATCATTAGGAACTGCTGCAGGAATAGTTGAATCAGTAAAACCTGGTGGTTTAGTAGCTATTGGAACAAAACTTGATCCATCAATGACTAGAAGTGATTCTTTTATTGGTTCAGTAATTGGAAAACCAGGTACATTACCTGAAAATTCATCTCTGATAAAATTAGAAACAAGCTTGTTTGATTCAGCAGTTGGAATTACTGAGGATATCAAAGTTCAACCAATAAAATCTGGAGAACTACTTCGATTAAACATTGGAACTGCTCCTGTATTAGGAAAAGTTGTAAAAATTAAATCAAAATCAGTTGAGATTGAACTTAGAAGACCTGCATGTATCTTTGAAAATGGTAATGTAGCACTTAGCAGAAGAATAGATGAGCGATGGAGATTAATTGGTGCAGGAATAGTTGGTTGAAGTAATATGCGATACTAGTTTTTTAATTCATTTAGCAACTAGACGAATCAAAAATATAGATAATTTGGATACAGAAATAGGCTCAATTTCATTTGTTGTTCCTGAAGTTGTAAAAAATGAATTAATTAGACTACAAAATAATCCAGAAAAAAAGCAAGAAATAGAAACAACTTTGAATTATATAAAAAAGCTAAAATCAATTCCTATTCAAGGAAATTTTGCAGATAAAGAATTGATAGAATATGTGAAAAATAACAGATCTATTATAGGCACAATGGATAAAGTATTGAAAAAACAGATTAAACAAGAAGGCAGTTCTATTCTTTCTTTTTCACAAGATAAAATTATCTTGGAATCTTAGAAAAATTTAACTTTGGGACTTTTTTTATTAATAATTAACATGATTTTACAAAGTCTTGCTTTTGAAAATGGTGGAACCATACCAAAAAAATATGGATATAAAAATGGAAATATTAGCATTCCATTAAAAATTTCTGAAATTTCAGAAGGAACAAAATCTTTAGTTTTGATAATGGATGATCCTGATGCAATGGGTGTAGTTGGAAAAGTTTGGGTACATTGGGTTTTGTGGAATATTTCTCCAAATACAAAAGAAATTTCAGAAAATTCAATCCCTGAAGATTCTATTGAAGGAAAAACTGATTTTGGTGAAATTGGTTATGGTGGACCAGCACCACCTGACAAAGAACATACTTACATTTTCAAGCTTTACGCTTTAGACATATCACTAAATCTAAAACAAGATTCTACAAAAATTGAAGTAGAAGAATCAATGAAAGGCCATATTATTACTGAAACAAAACTCGAAGGAAAGTTTGCACCATAATATTAGTTAATTTTTAGTTTAAGGATTATTTTTTCAAAAAGAGTAATAAATACAGATAATTTATGAAAAATATTGAATTCAAATTCTAGTTTATTTTCAATTGGAAATTTCAATTTAAAACTAAATCATCTTTTGATTATTGGTATTCTTTCAATAGCTTTTTCTACATCATTTTTGATTAGATCTCAACCTGCAGATTATGGTTGGGAATTAAATGAGTTTGATCCTTTTTTCAATTATCGAGCAACTCAATACATTGTAGATAATGGAATTGATGCATATTTCCAGTGGAATGATGAATTAAGCTGGTATCCACATGGACGAGATGTTTCTCAATCTTCTCAAATCATGCTGCATCTTACAGCTGCAACTACATATTGGATTTTTGGTTCTGGTGGAAGTCTATATGATTTTACTATATTATTTCCAGTAATTGTTGGTTCTTTAACTGGAATAGCAATTTTTGCATTGGTTAGAGTTATTGGAGGAACCACTGCTGGTTTATTTGCAGCTTTATTTTTTTCAGTCTCAATACCAATTATAATCCGTGGTCAAATTGGTTGGTTTAAATCAGAACCTCTTGGATTATTTTTTGGAATTATAACATTATATTTATTTTTGAGTGGATTACAATCAAACAATTTTAAAATTGCAGCATCCAAATTAATTTTATCTGGAATTTTATTAGGATTTAGTTTTGCATCTTGGGGTGGAACTCAATTTTTTGTAATTCCTATTGGTCTTTTTATAATGACATTACCATTTTTTAGAAATGACAATAAATTTTTATTTTGGTCTGTTCCATTATTCGTAATTTCTGTTTTAATAACTGCTATTAGTTTTGAAAGACCAGGTATACAATTTCTAACAAATATTGGTGGAATGGGATTAATAATAGCTACAAGTATTTTGCTAATTTTATTAACTGTTAAAACACTCAGTAACAAAAATGTAACCAGAAATATGTTATTTTGTCTGTTAGCTATTTGCTTAATTTCTACATCAATTTTTTTCCTTGGTTCAGAATTTTTACCTTCTGCAAGTTTTAGATATCTAAATGCAATTAATCCATTTTTAACAACTACGGATCCACTTGTAGATTCAGTTTCTGAACATGCAACTACAACAATTTCACAATCTTTCTTATTTCATTCAATATTGATGATTTTTGCAGGAATAGGAATTTGGTTAATTTTAAAAAATTCTAAAACAAAATATTCCATTAAAAATGAGATGGTAGCTTTTTCATTAATAATTGGTTTAACTGGAGTTTATATCAGTTCAACATTTGTTCGACTCGAAGTATTTGCTTCTTTATCTGTAATTATTTTATCTTCATTAGGATTATCTATAATAATCAAAGAATTTTTCTTAAATAAAAAAGAAACGAAAAAATTAAAAAATTCACTAATTAAATTTTCTTTTGTATTTGGAATGATTATTTTATTAATTGTTCCGTTAGTTTTTCCTATTCAAGGAAATGTTTTTTCTATAAGTGATAATCCCCCCACTATAATGAATGGTGGGAGCATATTTCAGATAAGTACAACTGATTGGCTTGACTCTATGGAATGGATAAAAAATAATACATCAGAAGATGCAGTTATTGGTGCTTGGTGGGATTATGGATATTGGATTCAAACAAAAGCAGATCGAGCATCTTTAGCTGATAATTCAACTCTTAGTACTGCTATAATAAAAAAAATAGCCGAACTACTTCTTAATTCTCCTGAACAAGGGTGGCAAATTTTACGTCAAATGGAATCTGATTACTTTGTAATTTTTGTTGCAGGTCAAAGATTAGCAGTAGATGATAATGATCGAGCACTTTATTTATTACATGGTGGTGGTGACGAATCAAAAAAACAATGGTTCATGCGAATTGCTGAAGAACCATTAGCAAAATATTTGCATTCAGATGGAGTTAGTGGAACAGATTATTTTTGGAATGAAACACTATTGGGAAAAATGATACCATTTACGCCTTTAGCATATGTGAATCTTCAAAATAATCAACAATCCCCGATTTATCAACCAGGTTTTTCTCCAATATATGTAAAAGATATTAAATTTCCAATAGATGGAGATGGTCCACTAAGATTAGTTTACAGTTCTCCAAGTTTTGATGTTGGAAAAGGAGGAAAATTAATTGGAGTATTTGTTTATGAAATCAACCAAAATTATGTTCCATTAAATTAAATTTCTAATTGTATCTTTCAGCTAATCTATATCTCATGTATTTATCATCCGGTGAAAATTTTGCAGGATGTGCAGAAATTGTATCCTCATGACATCGTGGACATTTTTCTTTTAGTGTATACTGAAAACATTTGATACATTTTCTTAATTGAAATCTCATTTTAGTTATCCTCTAGTTTTCTTTGATTCTTCTCTAGTAAATTTGAATGAGCCTTTTTTCTTTTCTATATTGGTTTGAATTTCAGCAACAATTGGCTTCAATGTTTTTTCAGCCAATTTGAAATCTTCTGATATAAGTGATAATCTATATTTTGGTGCCCCCAAATATGTAATATCCATTTTAGAATCTTTCTTTAAAACATCTAGTAAGATTTTTTTAATTATTTCAATACCATTTGATTTAGTATTTGTAATTTCCATAATTCCTCTTATTTCAACTGATGGTAGTTTAATTTTTGAGCATATTTCATCAATTGCGGTTGCAGTTTTTTTTGCAAGTTTAAGATCCTTTACAGATTCTATTCCGTTTCTTCCAATTTCAATAAATGCATCATACACTGAATCAAACTTTGAATAAATCATATCTTCTAATTTTTCAATTTCTTCATCTGTTAGTTTTGTTTTATCTTGAACATTTTGTAGTAGTGTTTTACCTTTTTCATATTTTTTAACTTCTTTTAGTTTCTGTTTTTTCTGATCTTTTGATACTTGTTTTAGTGAAAGATCAATATCTCCTCTTTTGATATTTACTTTTTTTACAAGCAGAACTTTTTTCTCCCCATCTTTTACAAATCTACTAATTGATCTAATCCAACCTGGAGCAATCTCTGAAATATGTAAAAATCCCTGAATTTCGTCATATTCATCTAATGTAACGTATGCACCATGATCCATTACTTTAGTCACTGTAGCAAGAATAATCTCTCCTTGTTCAGGCATTTCTTGAATTTCAGTAGACATTTCTTCTAAAACTCTTCACTGTGTAAATTAATGTTTGCTGGTTAGAAATCTATTCCTTTCTTTGCTTTGATACCTTTTTGAAATGGGTGTTTTATCTCTCTCATCTCTGTAACTAAATCAGCTACATCAATTACCTCATCTTTGGCATAATTTCCTGTAAGTACAAGATCTACTTTTGATGGTTTTGATTTGATTATATTCAAAACATCATCAACTGAAATTAATTCAAGATTTACAGCATAATTTATCTCATCTAAAATGACAATATCATAATTTCCTGATTGAATTTTTTCATTACTAATCTTTATTGCTTCTCTAGCAATTTCTTTATGTACTTCTTTTGAAGTTTTATCATCTATAATTCCTACAAATCCTTTACCTACTGCAATCATTTCAAATTCTGGTTCTAATCTTTTTGATGAATCCATTTCACCATAATGCCATGAACCTTTAATGAACTGAATCATACAACTCTTTTTTCCATAACCCGTAGCTCGTAAAGCAATACCTAATGCTGCAGTTGTTTTCCCTTTCCCTTTTCCAGTATAAACAATGACTAAACCATCATTTTTCATAATTGGTATTCAAATAATCTTACTAAAAACATTGGGCATTACAAAAGACATCAGTTTAAATAAAAAAAATTCCTAGTCATTCAAATTGAAAATTCCTAGAATTGTTTTAGCAGGTGTTACAAGCGGTGTTGGTAAGACATCAATTACATGTGCCATTATTCATGCTTTACAAAAAAAAGGTTACTCAGTTCAACCATTTAAGGTAGGACCTGATTATATTGATCCCATTTACCTTTCAAATATTTCAAAACATGATGTATACAATTTGGATGTATGGTTAATGGGAAAAAATCAACTTTTGAATAGTTTTATTTCAAATTCAAAATCTGATATCTCTATTATTGAAGGTGTAATGGGATATTATGATGGATTTGGTGGTGATTCAAATTATGCTAGTACTCATCATGTAGCTACTATTACAAAATCTCCAGTTCTCCTAGTTTTAGATGCAAGTAAAACTTCACGTTCAATTGCTGCAACTGCTTTAGGTTTTCAAAAATTTCATGGGAATTCTAGAATTGTGGGAATTATTCTTAATAAAATAGGTAGTAAAAAACATGAAATTTTGTGCAGAACTGCATTAGAAAAATTAAAAATTCCTATAATTGGCGTAATCCCAAAAAATCTATTATTAAATATTGAATCACGACATTTAGGATTAATTTCAACATTAGATAGCAAAATCCAAAATAATCAAATTATAAAAATCTCAAAAATTATCTCAAAATCATTAGATATCAATAAAATAATTCAAATTTTAAAAAAACCAATTGATCTTCCAAAAAAATCAAAAACAATCCCAAAAAAATCAAAAATTACAATTGCAGTTGCTCTTGACACTTCATTTAATTTCTATTATCAAGATAATTTGGAGGCATTACATCGTGAAGGTGCAACTTTGAAATTTTTTAGTCCTGTTAAAGATAAAAAAATTCCAAAATGTGATGGGCTATACATTGGTGGTGGATTTCCTGAAGTATTAGGTAATTTACTTGAAAAAAATCAAACTATGAAAAAAACTATTAAAAAATTATCTGAAAACAATATGCCAATTTATGCTGAATGTGGTGGATTGATGTATTTAACAAAATCAATTACATCTCATAATAAAAAACATAAAATGGTTGGATTGTTTGATGCTGAAACTATAATGACAAACAAAATGAGACTAAATTATACAAAAGGAACAATTACAAAATCTACTATTTCAGAAAAACTCCACAATTTTCAAGGTCATGAATTTCATTATTCTCAATTAGATTTAGTCTCATCTGATTCTAAATTTGCATATAATTTAGAAATTGGTGAGGGAATCAAAAAACATCAAGATGGGATGATGGAATACAATACTCTTGCTTCATACGGACATCTCTATTTTGATAGTTCAAATTATGCACAAATTTTTGTTAAAAACTGTTTAAAGTATTCAAGAAGCTGATTCTGTTCTAATTAGCTTAAAAATTGCATTAATTATAGCAGATGCTGATGAACTTCCTCCTTTTCTACCCAAATTAGTGATAAATGGTGTTTCTTCCAACTTTGCTAGTTCCTCCTTAGATTCTGCAGCACAAATGAATCCTACTGGAATTCCAACAATTAGAGCAGGTTTGACAATTCCCTCTTTTACCATCTTAATTACTTCAATTAATGCAGTAGGAGCATTTCCAATGACTACAACTCCTCCATCAATATCTGAAATTGCTGTCCTCATTGATACCTGAGAGCGTGTTTTTCCTTCTTTTTTTGCCAAATCCATGATTTCTGGTTTTGAAATATTACAAATTATATTATTTCCAAAATCTTTCGGGTTTTGTTTGTTAAATCCTCCAATTACGCCATTTACATCAACTACAATACTGCAACCATTTTTCAAAGCATTCATGCCGCTTGTAATTGCATCTTTATGAAAAATTATTTTATTTTTATTTGCAAATTCAAAATCTGCAGTTGAATGAATTATTCTTCTAACAATTGGCCATTCTTTTTCATTATATGTATGTGATCCAATTTCATCTTCAATCATTTGCATGCTTGCATCTTCAATTGATTGACCTTTTTTAGTCTGCATCTTCTACCTCTTTTGCTCTTTCAATAATTAAATTAATAATTTTTTGATCTGTTCCTATATGTTTTGTTATGTATGTATTTTTTAGATTAGAATTTTTTAATGCAGGAATTAAATCAATATTGATATCAGTTTTAACATGTGCACCTTCATGAAGAAAATAAAAAACAATCACTAGAACTTTTGGATTATCTTTTTCACACTTCTTTACGCCTTCAAAAATACCTGGTTGTTCAATTTCTAACCAACAACGACTTACATTTCTGTATGAATCACTTAACTCATTTACAATATAATCAAGTGATGTTTGTGCATTAGGATCCTTACTACCATGTCCAATGATCATTACATCTACATCTTTATTTTCAAGAGTTACTTGATTTTCTTTAAGTGTAGTTGATATTCTATTTTCAACAATTTCTACCAAAGTTTTATGCATGCTCATAGGTTTAGTAATTAAAAATTCTATTTTGGAATTTTTTTGTAATTTTTCAACATCAGATATTGCATTTTTTACTTTTCTTCCTGGATACAAAAAATAAGGAATTACTGTTAAGGAATCAATTCCTTCTTTGAGACATTTTGAAATCCCTGCTTCAATGTATGGTGGTTCTACCTCTAAAAAACAATAATTAGTAATGGCATAATCTCTATTTTTCTTGATTTCTTGACAGATAGTCTCTAATTCCTGTGATGCCTCTTTTTCTCTACTTCCTCTATCAATAATTAATAATCCTCGCTTCAATCTGTAATCCTCGCTATGGCTATAGTCAAATTAGGAGGGAATTTCTGTTTTTCTACTATCAATTCTCCTTCTGATACTTTGATTGCAGCAGCTTCTGAAACACTTGCAGTTCCTTCGAATCTTTTCACAGTTTCTGAGGGGTTTGGAGCTGTAATTTCAGCCAAGTCTTCTCTATTTACATACTCTACTGGAATTTCCATTTCTTTCCCAAGATCAATTAATCCTTGAACATCTTCTGGTTTTTTTATTGATACTAGTTTTGCAATTGATTTTGAACTCAGTTTGAATTTATCTAAACAAAATTCAATTCCTTCTCTAATGGTTTCTTTTGATGTATCCCAATGTAATCCAATTCCTATTACCAAACTTGGAGGACGATAAATTACAGATTCTTTAGATATTTCATCATCAATTATTTTATCTGAAATTATAAGATGTGCTTTTGAATTTGATTTTTGTAAATCATCCATGCTCTCATAAATTAAAACATTCTTTGGTAATTTTTTATACCAATTTCTCTTACCTGCTTCTTGAAAAACACCTATGGCTTCTTCATTTACCATATGTGCACTAATTTTAGTCACAGTAGAATCATCATCAATTTTCCAATTAAATTTTCTTCCTACAAGATCAACTGCAATTGTTTTGTTTACATCAGCTGCTGTGGTAATTACAGATAAAGCTCCTATTTTTTCTGCAATTTCTTCAGTAAGTTCATTTGCTCCACCTAAATGTCCAGATAAAACACTAATTACAAAATTTGTTTTATCATCAATTACAATTACTGCAGGATCTGTTTTTTTATCTTTCAAATATGGAGCAATTAATCTAATTACTGCCCCTAGTGAAAAAATACAAATTAATGCATTATTATTTTTAAAAAGTTCAATTATTTTCTCTGTTGTAGGCTCAGAATACCATGTTATACCTACTGCTTCAGTTGTTAATTTTGAAGGTGCAAATACACTCCACTCTGGAAATATTTTTTTTAGATTTTCTCCAATTTTGACTCCATTTTTAGTAATAGCAAGAACTGAAATTTTTTCCATAATCAAAATCTTTCAACTTTAATAAAATACCTTACTGTTCTGATTTTCTAGCCAAAATGTTTCCTTCAAAATCAAACAATACCACCTCAATTGGAACTTTTTCTTCAGAATGTTTTTTCATATGTTTATACGTCTCACCACAAATCAAGTCAAAAAATCCCTCAACCTTATTTTCTTGAACAATTTCTGAAACATGTCTTGCCGTATTTGCTTTTTTTATATCTTGAATTACACTTTCATTTGCATTACATTTTTCAGCTAATCCTGCTAGAAAACTCATATCTACTTTAGATCCCTTAACATGAGTTTGTTTAACTCCTGCAGCCATTTTTGCAAGTTTTCCAATAAATCCTACAACATATGCTCTTTTGATATCTTTTCTACCACACTGTTGAATGGCATATCCTGAAAAATCACCTATTTGTACAAAACAATGTTCTGGTAAATCTACCATTTTTTTTGCAAAATCTTCACTTCTTCCACCAGTTGTAAGCACCACTGTATGATTACCCATTGCAATTGCAACATCCAAATTTTGTCTAATTGATGCTGCATAAGCAGCTGTAGAAAATGGAATGACAATACCACTAGTTCCTAAAATTGAAATCCCATTTGTAATACCTAATCTTGGATTGTCTGTTTTAGGTCCTAACTCTTTTCCTTTAGGTACTGAAATAACTATTCTAATTCCTTTTTCTAAAAGAATTTCTTTTCCCACTTCTCTTAGATTTTCAATAATCATTTTCTTAGGAATTGGATTTATAGCTGGTTTGTTAATTTCCAAACCTAATCCTGGTTTTGTGACAATTCCTATCCCCTCACCCCCATCAATATCGACTTGATTAATTTTTTTAGTAAATGATAACTCTACAATAATTTCTGCCCCATGAGTAACATCTGGATCATCTCCTCCATTTTTAATCACTGAACATTTTGCTTTCTCAGATCCAAATTCACATGAATGTATTGGAATTTGAATATAGGATCTTTTTGGTAATAAAATATCTACATTCTCAATTTTTTTCTGATTAATTATTGATAATAGTGCAGCTTTTGATGCTGCAGTTGCAGAACTTCCTGTAGTAAAACCTGTCTTTAATTTTGTCTTTTCTTCTTCCACGATAGTTGTAATCATTTTATGGTATTAACTCTTATTTCATAATTTTTAAAAATTATTCAAATAGATTTAAAATTAAAACAAACTTGATTCTACTGTGGTCAAATCTCTAAAGATTGTTGTTACTGGAGCTAGTGGTTTTATTGCAAAAAATCTCAGAAAATATTTATCCGAAAAAGATATTGAATTAATCTCAATATCTAGAAATGACTTCAAGAATTTTAAAAATGAAATTAAAATTATCTCAAAGAATTATAACGATAAAAATATTCTTAAAAAAATTCAAAATTCAGATGCATTAATTCATCTTGTTGGAATAGGAAAACAATCTGTAAATTCTGATTATGATGTGATAAACACTGATTTAACAAAACATGTTGTAAATTTAAGTAAGAAAGCTAGAATTAAAAAAATTATTTTTTTGAGTGGTTTAGGAGTTTCCCCAAATACATCATTAGGATATTTTATTTCAAAATATAATGCAGAAAAACAAATCACTGATTCTGGTTTAGAATTCACAATTTTTAGACCTTCATATATTGTTGGAAAAGATGATTTGTTTTCAAAAAATCTTAAAAACCAAATTAAATCTGGAGAAATTATTATCCCTGGCTCTGGAACATATTCAATTCAACCAATACATGTATCTGATGTTGTAAAAGTTATTTTTGAATCAGTATCTCAATTGAGATTTAATAATAAAATTATTGATCTTGTTGGTTCTGATAATATTACTTTTGAAAAATATGTTAAACTCTTTTCTAAAGGAACTAAAACTAAAATTAGAAAAATCAAACTTGAAGATGCATATCATGAAGCAATAAGAAATTCAAAATCTAATTTTGGAATTGATGATCTAAATATTCTAATTGGAAATTTTAAAGGAAATCACAAAAAATTATCAAAATTATCTAAAATTAAATTTCAATCTGTACTGGAATTATTTCAATCCCGCAGATTTCCTTAAAATTTCAACTTTGTCTGTTTTTTCCCAAGTAAATTCAGGCTCATTTCTTCCAAAATGACCATATGCTGCAGTTTTTTTGTAAATTGGTCTCTTCAAATCTAATTGTGATATGATGCCTGATGGTTTCATATCAAAATTTTTTCTTACTATGTCCTCAATTTGATTTTCTGGAATTTTATTTGTTCCAAATGTATTTACATAAAGTGAAACTGGTTCTGCAACCCCAATTGCATATGCTAATTGTACTTCACACCTATCAGCTAACCCTGCTGCAACAAGATTCTTTGCTATGTATCTACACATGTAACATGCAGACCTATCAACTTTGGAAGGATCTTTTCCTGAAAAAGCTCCACCACCATGTCTTCCAAATCCACCATACGTATCAACAATAATTTTTCTTCCTGTTAAACCTGCATCACCATGTGGACCACCAATTACAAATTTTCCAGTAGGATTGATGTGAATTTTAATTTGATCATTCCACAAATTTCCTAAAACTGGTTTTATTACTTTATCAATAATTTCACTTGAAATTTCTTCTTGAGAAATTTCTGGTGCATGTTGTGTTGAAATTACAACTGTTTCAATCTTTGTTGGTTTGTCGTCTTCATATCTAACTGACACTTGTGATTTTCCATCTGGTCTAACCCATGGTAAAGTTTTATCTCTTCTAACTTGTGATAACTTTTGAATTAATTTATGTGCAAGTAAAATTGGTAATGGCATCAATTCTTCTGATTCATTTGTTGCATATCCAAACATCAATCCTTGATCTCCTGCACCTTGTTCTTTTTCTTCAGTAGCTGTTACCCCTTGACTGATATCTGGGCTTTGTGAATGTAGCAGTAAATTTACTTGACATGTATCTGCATCAAACATCAAATCTTTGTTATCATAACCAATTTCTCTAATTGTTTTCCTAACTAATTCTTCTTGAGCCTTTTTATCAAAATCTGCTTTAGTTGTAACCTCTCCTGATACAGCTACAAAATCAGTAGTGACCATTGTTTCAACGGCTACTCTCGAATTGGGATCTTGTCTAAGATATTCATCCAGGAATGCATCTGAAATATTATCACATATTTTGTCTGGATGACCTTCTGTAACTGATTCAGAAGTAAATAGAAAATTATTGGTCATAAAACCACATTTTGAACTAGAGTTCGTTTTCTAGTTTGATAAATAATACATTATTGCCTCTTACGATTACTCTACCATAATTTGCAATAGTTTTGCCATCTTGCAATTCTTCAGCATCAGTCATAATCAAATTCATGTATGAATCCACATTATCCATTTTTCCTTTATACTCTACTTCATTTTTTAATCTTACAGTAACTTTCTTCTTCGTACTTTTTTGAAGAACTGTTAAAGGTCTTTTTGCGCTAGTTGATTGTGACACTAATTATTCACTTAATTTGCAACTTTGTTCTCTAGAATAAAAGCCTTACCTCTTTTATGAAAATTGAAATTCCTTAAATTTTTTCTTCTTTTTGTATTAATTATACTAATGATCTCTACTGGTTTACAAAAATTAGATGAATTCTTATCTGGAGGAATTCCAACTGGCGTGATCGTAGATATTTTTGGTGGAGCAGGTACAGGAAAAACCCAACTATTACTACAATTATCTATTAATTCAATTAAAAAAGGTGGACATGTCTTATATTTTGATACAACTGGTGAATTCAGACCTGAGAGAGTACTTGAAATTCAAAAACAAACCGAAACACAATTTGATTTTCTTCAAAAAATTATTGTATCTAGATTGAGAAATACTTCAGAACAAATTAAATCAATTAAAAATATTCAAAACAATACTTTTTCTTTAATTGTAATTGATAATGTTACAGATTTATTTTCATATGAATATAAAAAAAATGAATCTACTTTTGAAAAAAATTCATTATTCATGAAATACATGCATGATTTATCAAAATTTGCAATAACAAACAAAATTCCTATCGTTCTTACTAATATGATTAGAAACATTGATGGTAAAGAAGTTGAAAATATGAAAAGTGCAATAGATCCTTTCACACATATCAAAATACATCTTTTTAAAAACTCATCAAAATTTAATGGAAAAATTTACTGGGCAGTCGATAAGAAATCTTTTTCTTACAAGATTAGTAAAATAGGTTTGTCTGATTATACTGAAGATTTTTAATGGTCAATCTTGAAGTTTATCAATGGCAGGAATTTTTGATTCAATTCCAATTATTACTGTAGTTTTATTTGCACTTGGCTTAGTTGGTGTAATTGTTTATGAAAGATCAAGATCAAACTCATCAGATTCCTGAATCTTTATTTAAAAAATTTGGATTTTCTACACTAACTGAAATTCAGAAGAAAGCTTCACCAATTATTTTACAAAAAAAAGATTGTCTTGTAATTGCTCCAACCGGTTCTGGAAAAACTGAATGTGCTACAATTCCAATTTTCTCCCTCTTGAAAAATTCTAAAAATTTTGGAAAAATTGCTATAACTGTTATTTCTGGATATGGAGTTGGTGCAGATACAGCAGCAAGAATATTGTGAAACATGGTAGATGAAGAATATCTATTCAAACAAATCTATGAAGCAGAGAGACAATATGTTGTTACTAGGGGTTTTTGGGATTCTTAACTTTTCTTTATAATTTTTGAAAATGGTGATAAAAATAATTCTATTCTACCTTCAAGTCCTGCCTTTGCATTTAATCCAGTAATTGAAACAATTTCTCCTAATTCACATTTATCAATTATTCGAGCTTGATTTCTCCATCCCTTTACCCAAATTTGACCTGTATCATCTTCAACAAACATTTCTGAAAGTGAAATTGATTCTCCAGTTTTTGTTTGCACTTCACGTCTTTCAGGAACTTTTAAAATTATAGATTCAATACAATAACTCTCATCCACTTTAACATCATTAATTTTTGTTCTGAGTTGAGATAACGATGGTATGTTTTTATCATTATCTAATTTCCTAACAAAAGAGTTTTCATCTAATGTTATTGAATTCCCATAAACTTTTGTTGGCATGCATTCTATTACATCACCTTCCTCACAAATACTAGTTGAATTCGATGAATCACTAATGTTGTATGTATTTTTTTTACTATCAACAGCTAAAATCATTTTTCTTCTTGTTTCTGTAGTTGAAATGGAAAGTATTCTTGTTATGATAGGTTTTATTTCACCTCCCTCGATTTCAATTATTGTAGCATCATTTCCATGAATTTCTAATCCTTGGTTTCCTGATTTTATTCTAACACCAAGTAATCTTACTTTGGCTGATTGTGAAATCATATTTGGAATTGATGATTCATCTTTCCCCCAAAGAACTACTCTCATTGCACTTCCATCTTTACCCTTTAGCCTCATTCTTAGTGCCGTTCCAGGCTTTCCACGAGAATTTGTAAATTCCATCCCACTAATTGCACCATCAATAATCCCTGACATTACAAGATCCTTTTGCCCCTCTTGAGATTCACTAACATCTTTTGTTATAGTATCAATAGTTGGAATTTCACTATTCGTATCTGTAGTTTCAATATTTGATCCTGAACCAATATTGATAGTTGGTGAACCATCAAGATCTGATTTTACATAAGCTTTAATGATTTTAATTAAATCTCCTGGTTTTAGATTTTCAATACCTGGTAAATTTGCTTTCTCATCCCATAATTTTACACTTGCAGTAGAATTTGTATCATATACCGTCATTGTTCTAAGATAAAATGGAGATCCATCTTTTCTTGAAAATTGTTTAGCAGGTGAAAGATTCAAAACCCTTGTTTCTAATGAAATCTCTTTTGCTCCTGCATATAGATCCTTTATACTCATTTCCACTTTTAATGGCCCTGATAATGTAATCCCATAATCTGATGCAATTAAAAATAACGCTCCCTGATCAGTCAAATATCCGGCACCAATCTTTTCTTTCTTTTGATTTATTTGCTCTTTAACATCCTCTCTAGTTAATCCTGATTTTTGTTCAAGTAATTTATCAATCAAATTTTCAAATTCAGACAATTCAATATTGCTAAACCTGTTGTATTAATAAAAATTTCATTTCTTTGAATATTTGATCGCTTTTCTCTTATCATTTTTAAAAATATTTCTAAATTTTCTCTTCTAATTTTTTACATATTTTATTTTGATAATCCTATTTTTTCTGAAATTATCATATTTACCTCATTAACTAAATTAATAGGAATATAGCAGTTTTAGTATGTCATGCATTAATGTAAACCATTTATCAAAACTATATGGTTCAGTCAAAGCTGTTGATGATATAGTTTTATCAGTCAATACTGGACAGATTTTTGGATTTTTAGGCCCAAATGGTGCTGGAAAATCAACTACAATCAAACTTCTTACCACATTAATCCCTCCTTCTAGTGGTTCGCTTTCTATTTTGGGAATAGACGCTGTAAAAAATCCCCTTAGTGTTCGTCATAAAATAGGTGTAGTTTTACAGCAACCAAGCTATGAACCTACTCTAACTGTTGAAAAATCTCTTGACAAATATGGAATGATGTGGAATGTTCCCCAAATAAAACGTAAGAAAAGAATGGAACAATTATTACAAGATTTTGATCTTGTTGAAATTCGTAAAAAAAGAAATGAAGATCTATCAATTGGACAACGAAGACGAGTACAAGTTGCTCGTGAATTTATGCATGATATGGAATTATTATTTTTAGATGAACCAACTGTTGGATTAGATCCAAGTGCTAGAAGAAAATTATTAGATTATTTAAAAAATAAAGTTAAAACAGGATTAACTATTTTTTATACAACACATATTCTCTCCGAAGCTGAATATCTTTGTGATGAAATAGCTATTATTGATAAAGGGAAAATAATTGCTGTTGATTCTCCTAATGCATTAAAATCTAGATTTGGAAAAGAAAAAACAATTAAAATTCATTTGTTAGAACAAGAAACTAAAATCCCTTCTCTCCTATCCGGAATTCCTGACTGTAAAATTAATTTTGAGACCGGAACTAATATCATAATTCATTCAGAACAATCAGAATTAGTTTTGTTACAAGTCTTAAAAATACTTAATGAAAATAATATTGAAATTGAAGATCTATCTGCTGTCCCAACAAATCTTGAAGACATCTTTTTAAAAATGGTGAAAGAAAACGCATCCAATAATTAGACTTGTAAACAGAAATCTTACGATTTCTCTTAACCCTGGATTTTTAATTTGGCAAGTAATTTTTCCTTTGATCTATATTTTTGTAGCAGGATATGCATATGCTCCATTGATTAACGATGTTCCTTTTGGGGGCAAAGATCTTGATTATCCTGCATTTTTAGCATCTGGAATGATAGGATTTAACATCATGAATAGTACACTGATTTCTGGTATTCTAATTTGGAATGATAGGAGACATGGTATGTTTGAGCAAATTATGTCAGGACCATTCACTAGGAGTCATTATATTCTTAGTAATATTTGCACTATAGGCATAATTGGATTAGTTAGTGCATCATTAATTGCCATAGTTGGTTATCCTGTCTTTTTTGAATCTGTAGAATTTTCATTTATTACAATTCCAATAATTATTTTTGGTGCAATTACAGGTTCTGTATTATTTGGTTCACTAGCATCCATAATTTCTACCCGAATTCATTCAAGTGAAGGATTCAATGTACTAATTAATACTGTTTTTCTATTTTTTGCCTTTGTTAGTACTGCATTTTATCCTGTTGATGGTGTACCCGAACCATTACGTACTGCATTTTATCTTAATCCATTAACTTATCTTGTAGATGTTATTAGAGCCGGAATTTTTGGAACTATTACTGAATTTGTTATTATTGAAATGATAATTCTTGTTGGTATTGCATCTGTACTTTTTGTCATTGCATCAAAACTTCTTACAAAATTAGATTTTTAGAAA
>LFLC01000034.1 GCA_001543015.1 Nitrosopumilus sp. LS_AOA
TATACAAAATCTTAATAGCACTTTATTATACAGTGCAGTATATTATACTATTGGGGGGAAATATTAAATCTTTTTAATAAAGCAAACTAAACAAAAAAGTTAATATAATCCGTTAATTTACTAGTTCTTCTAAGGTTGTTTCTATCTCTATGGATTTGCTTCTTACAAATTCTGCATGCTCTTGAATTGAACTAAGCTCAACCGCAATACTATCCCTCCTATATGTTAGTACTTTTATTTCCTGTACAAGCGATTCTTTCATCACGTTATTTATAACTTCTTCTGATAAATATTCAACAGCAGGTTGGTTTGTGTATATTCTTTTTTCTTTTGGATCTTTAAGTACGAAATAGAGTTTTGGAATGAAAAGAAAAGACGCAACTAATACCGTGTCTAGTAGGAAGGAAAGACATATAAGCACAAGTGCGAATTCGTACCACTCGAATATTACCGCATTTAAGAATATTCTTAGGAAAGTTAGCATTATAGTAACTAGTGTTGCATATGCAATAGGAACAAATTCATTAACTCCTCTTATCTTAACCTTTCTGATTAGAAATGCAATAAATATGCCCACAATATATAAGATGGATCTTAATATTGTGTATATTAATGGCACCCATGCAGTAGGTGATTTGATTTCTCCACCAGGTACACAATTAAAAATAATTCTGAATGGGATATTACTATCTTCTGTAAATGCACTTTTATATGGGTTGATTCCATCCGAGATGTATTGAAGACGAATACCCTCAATCGCACTCCAAACCACATTGTACACAATATCAACAAAAACAAGTGTTAGAGTGCAAATAACGACCTTCCATTCTGGAAAAACCTTGTTTATATTTTGTTTAACCACGACTATATATAGACGAAGCGATTTTCCAATGAGACTACCGAAAATTAGATCTTTCGCAATGGCAGGTAATGCATACCGAAGGTGACACATCATGGAGCAATACCAGCATGGTTTATCATTTTCGGGTATTTGTTGGTAAACTAGATTATCTACTAAATAAGGCAATACAGCAAATATTTCGATCACACAACCAATGAATATAAGAGAATTAATGATAGAGCTACTCAATTTGAATACTTTTTTGTTTCGATAGATCACGTGCACCACTATAATAAAACTTATATAGATCAAGCTGAGGATCATTAATATTACCATTATACCATATACCCATAGGGGTAAATGATACAAAATAACTCCATCCAATGGTTGGCCTTGTTTGCCAAATAAACGAATACTGCCTTCAGCGAACCCTTTGAATCCATTGTATTCTTCATAGTCTGCTGATTCTGAAAGGTTATTTAGGTCGTAAACGATATCAAATTTGCCATTATAGAATTCTATTATTTGGCCACGAGTCTCATATCTCGATGAATCCGTATAGCTAACTTGGCCTCCAAGCCCACTGAAACTTACATTATGGATTTGTTTCGTCAGTTCTGTCATGTATTGAAAGTTTGTCGTTTTTTTGCTTATATTTTTATAGTCAAATTCTTCAATAGCATCTGTATGTAATTTACTCAATGCTATTCCTAGAGTCAACATACTGTCAAAACTATACAATTCATAATTCGTACCCGTATCTGAGATATTTGCCTGTACAGCACCATAAATTTGATTACTCCTCTCGAGAAACATATTAAATATATCTAACTGATTCACATTTAATATTGTATCGGCATTTTGTTTTAGAGTTCTCTCTCTACTAGGCGTCCCCAAATTTCCTAACGCCCCATTCGCTGCGGTTATTATCTCTTCCGCAGTACAATTTCCTCTTATATTGTTGCTTATATACCAGGCCTTGGTGTACCATCCAGGAAATAACCATGTAATTCTTGGATAGATAAAACCTTGCTTGTAAGCTAAGCACAGGACATCTCTAGCTACGTCTTCATAGAAATTTGCAATCACAATTCTATATTTCTGTTCAGAGCTAGAAAATAATAATTCTAATTTCCGATTAATATCCTGCTCATATCTTATATCATTTTCATTACTATACCTATCTATTCCCTCACTTATGGTATCTACCCCATTTTTATTCAACTCAGATTGTAATATTTGCGTTGTTCTAATAAAGAGTACGTTTAAAGAATAGAGTATACTAATACGTCGCCATTTGTAGTATTTTACTAAATTTACCCAAATAGCTGCAGTCTTTGACTCAGTTGGTGAACCTAGCGTTAAAGAAGGAAATCGAATCGAATCGGATTCTTTATTATTTTGATCTTTGTTCCACTCTTATCAATTTTTTGTTAGTATGTTTTTTTATTTTTTTCTAAAATATTATGATATAATCTTTTAATGATAATGATCTCTTCATCATTGATTTCAATATTACATGTGTTTCAAATTGTTAATTGATCTAACGTTGAAGATTGTGTAAATGTTATTTATTTTTGAATATTTTTTGCAAGATTATTTCCAATTTCAGTAATTTCCATTAAAATCACCCAAAAATTATTTTTTTCATATTTCATTGAGATTTTTTCAATATTTCGTTTCATTATGGTGGGTACATGTGAAGGAACCCATGAAATATGATCTGCCCGAGTTTAAATGCTAATTCAGAGTGCTTATAGTTCAACATGACTATTCTCTCATTTAGCTGATTTCACTCACACCCACAAAAAATTTTCTATAAACTTAAAGAAAATAATACCAATTTGGGAAATATTTGACCGTATTTTATTGAAAATCATATCATAATTCATGAATTATCCAACTTTTAGATGAAAAATATTTGTAATTGGATTTGGAAGCATGTGAAATTAATAACATGCTGTCTATCAAAATTATTTTGTAAGTATGATCTATTTGATGGTTTTTACTTTAAAATTATTATCAACATAAAATATTTCTTTATTGTGATTACGAAATAATCTTTTAAATTGTAAACAAAACATGTTACACAACAAAACATGTTACACAACAAAACATGTTACACAACAAAACAATATCTATTGATAATTTACTTATAATCTTGAATCCTTGTCATAGATAATTTATACTGCAAAAGTATTAGATGTGACTTTGCGTATTCATTATGTTGATTTATGTTCTAATGTGAATAAACATAGATGGAAAAATTCCATTAAAAATTTAGAGATGATGAATCATGGAAAATTAAAATATAATTCAGTATTTTTGATGATGATCAAATTTTCTCAATCTTGCATGACTCCTGTGAGTATCACTCTAAAACTTCTTCTCAATCTTGCTTGATTCCTGTGAGTATCACTCTAAAACTTCTTCTCAATCTTGCTTGATTCCTGTGAGTATCACTCTAAAACTTCTTCTCAATCTTGTATTGTTGATTTTTAAGGAAAAATCAAAATTTATTATGTTAAAATAGAAATTCAACCTCGTCTGAAATTAATAGATCGCTTGGTAAGAAAAAAATTCTAACTAATTTTCTCATTCCTTGATCGATATTGAGATAATTAATGTCTATTATGTAATTTGAACCTAATTTTATTCAAAATCATAAAATCTTAGTAAATACTGTAAAATTATCAACAATTGATGTGAAAAGTATAGAAAATCCCATTTTTGGAATATTCAGCTTATCATTATATGCTATAATTTTGTAATTTTAGGCACATGGGACACAATTGGAGTGTAGTATTAGATCGACTTGTAATTATTTTGCTAGCTGTAATACTGCTTGTCCCGCCAGCAGCTCTTCCTTTTTCAGAACCAGTCCCACAAGCATTTGCACAAACTAATTTTCCTCCAACATATCTTGATACTTTTGGAAGTCAAGGAAACGGGAATGGTGAATTTGGAAATAATGGACCTTGGGGGATTGATGTTACACCATCTGGTGATGTTTGGGTCATGGATTACAAAAATGAACATGCACAAAAATTTTCATCTTCTGGAGATTTTCTTTTATTAATTGGTTCTGTTGGCAATGGCGATAGTCAGTTTAACAATAATGGACCGCGCGATATTGCAGTAGATTCTACTGGTAGCTTTTGGATTACTGATACCAAAGATCATAAAATTAAGAAATTTGATTCTAATGGAAATCATTTACTAACATTTGGTAGTCAAGGTTCTGGTGATACTGAATTTAGACAACCAAGTGGAGTTGCAATTGATTCTTTAAACAATGTTTATGTTGTAGATACAAACAATGAACAAATTAAGAAATTTGATTCTAATGGAAATCATTTACTAACATTTGGTGGTGTAGGTAATGGCGATAGTCAGTTTATAAATAATGGTCCTAGAGGTATAGCAATAGATTCTTTAGATAACATTTGGGTAACTGATACTGCAGCTCATAAAATTAAGAAATTTGATTCTAATGGAAATCATTTACTAACATTTGGTAGTCAAGGTTCTGGTGATACTGAATTTAGACAACCTAATGCTATTGCAGTGGATTCTTTTGATAATGTTTGGATTGCAGATACTAATAATGATCGAATTGTAGCTTATGATTTATCTGGAAATTTTTTAACAAAATATGGTGTTAAAGGTTCTGGAGAAGGAGAATTTGGTGATAATGGTCCTAGAGGAATATCTTTTGATAGTGCATCTAGTATTTTTTATGTTACTGACACAAAAAATAATAGGATACACAAATTCCAAAATAATCTAACTATTGCATTATCTGTACCTGGGACTCCAACTAATCTAATTTCTACTGCAGGTGACACTGAGGTTTCACTTTCTTGGACTGCTCCTGCTGATGATACTGTAATTGATTATTATGCCGTTCAATCTAGATTGACTGGTTCTGGTTCTTGGAGTTTACTTGGAAATATTCAGACTACGTCTGCAACTGTTACTGGATTAACTAATGACTCTGAATATGAATTTCAAGTATCTGCTTACAATTCTGTAGGGGGTGGGTCTACAGTCTCTGTATTTGCAACTCCTGTTGCATCTGTTACTACAATTGATCCTCCCACTAATCTAATTGCTACTGCAGGTGACACTGAGGTTTCACTTTCTTGGACTGCACCTACATCATCTTCATCTGATATTGTATTTGATAATGTTGTAGATAATTCTAATAATCTTTGTACTGGTACATCCTGTTCAATTTCCATCACTGTTGCAGAAGGTAATAATCGTATGATCATTGTTTCTACTGCTGATGAAGATCCAACTCCTGATGATATTGATTCAATTGATGTTAATGAAAACACTGATGTTGGTATTCTTGTAGGACGTGAAGATGTTGTAACTGGAACTGGTCAACAAGTAGAACTATGGAGAATTATGGAATCTGATATTACTACTGGCTCTAACACTATTACAATAAATTATTCTTCTTCAATTAGTGGTGGTGGCATAACTGTAATGTCATTTTCTAATGTATCCCAACAAGCAGAAGAATCTGAAAATTCTGCTACTGCTACAGAAACTAGTAATGTTAGTGCAATTGTAACAACACAAACTGATGGTGCCCTCATTGTATCTGTTGTTGGTAATGGTCAGGGTGGATCTTATATCTCTCATGGAACTGATCAAATTGAGCAAGCAGATTTTAACCCATCTAGTGCAGCCATGTCCGTCACTACTGAAATTAAAACAATTGCCGGTTCTGATACTCAATCTCACACTTCTAGTTCTAGTGCAAATAGGCATGCACAATATGTCGGAGTATTTGCACCTGTATCCAGTGGAGTATCTATCACTGATTATAAAATAGAATATAGTTCTAATTCTGGTTCTTCTTGGAGTACTTTTCCTCATGGTGATGCCAGTACTACTGAAACAATTTCTGAATTAACTAATGATCAAGAATATTCATTTCGTGTATCTTCTGTAGCATCTGATGAGACTAGTTCTCCATCTGATATTGTAATTGCAACACCAGGTGGTGAATCTAATGTACCTAATGCCCCTACTAATCTAACTGCTACTGCAGGTAATACTGAAGTCACACTTTCATGGACTGCTCCTTCTGATGATGGTGGCTCTTCACTTACTGATTATGTGTTAGAATATAGCTCTAATGATGGCTCTACTTGGATAATCTTTGATGATGGTATTGACCTTACAACCTCTGCTACGATAACTGAATTAACTAATGATCAAGAATATTCATTTCGTGTTTCTGCTGTTAACTCTAGTGGTACTGGTGCTGGTACTCCATCTCGCACTATAACTGCAACACCTGTTGATGCAGGTAATGTACCTAATGCCCCTACTAATCTAACTGCTACTGCAGGTAATACTGAAGTCACACTTTCATGGACTGCTCCTTCTGATGATGGTGGCTCTTCACTAACTGATTATGTTGTACAATATCGCACTATTGATTCTTCAATTGTTTCTCTGTTGAACAACAAGTGTCTTGATGTTGTAGATTCTAGTAATGGCGCCAATGTACAAATGATTACTTGTGATAATTCTGATAATCAAAAATGGAATATTGATGGAGATACTATCACATCACAACTAAACGACAAATGTCTTGACATTGAAGGTGGAAACACTAGTGATGGTGCCAACGTTTTGATGTGGACGTGTCATGGTGGAGATAATCAAAAATGGATTGAATCTGCTGAAAATGAATGGTTAACATTTGAAGATGGGTCTGAAACTGCTGTTAGTACAACTGTGTCTAATCTTATCAATGGTCAAGAGTATGAATTTCGAGTATTTGCAGTAAATGCAATTGGAACTAGTTCTGCATCTAATGTTTCTACTGCTACTCCTTCTGTTACGGGAACTGTACCTAATACTCCAACTGGTTTGTCTGCTGTTCCTGGAGATACTCAAATTACACTTTCATGGACTGCTCCAACTGTTGATGGTGGTTCATCCATTACTGATTACATTATTGAATATTCTTCTGATGCTGGTGCTAGCTGGTCCACTTTTACTGATGGTACAAGTTCTTCAACTTCTGTAATAATTACTGGACTTGTAAATAATCAAGAATACACTTTCCGTGTTTCTGCTGTTAATTCTACTGGAACTGGCCCTACATCTTTACATATTCTTGCAACACCAAATCCTGCAACCACTCTTGAAGTTAGAGTTAATCATGATGATGATGATGCAGAAGAAAAAGTATCAAATGGTCGCATTGATCTTTCTAGTAGCGATTTAGAATTAGTTGATGAGGGTAATAGTGAACAAGAAGTAGGAATAAGATTCAATGATATTACAATTCCACCTACTGCTATAATCTCTAGTGCTTTTGTTCAGTTTACTGTAGATGAAACTGATGATGATCCAACAAATCTAACAATTTTTGCAGAAGATGTTGATAGTTCTATGACTTTTGATGATGATAATGATAACATTACTGATAGACCAAAAACTACTACGTCTATATCTTGGTCATTAATACCTGCATGGAATACCGTAGGTGAAGCAGGTAATGATCAAAAAACCCCTGACATTAAAACTATAATTCAAGAAGTAATTGATAGAGACGGATGGAGTTCTGGTAATTCATTATCTATTATTATTACAGGTGATGGGGAACGAACTGCTGAATCTTATAATGGTGATTCTAGTAAAGCACCACAACTTATCATAAATTATTCTACTGCTGTAGAGCCACCAAGTCAACCAACAGCTCTTACTGCTATTCCTGGAGATACTGAAGTCTCACTCACTTGGGCTACTCCATCAAGCAATGGTGGTGCTTCAATTACTGATTACATTATAGAATACAGTGATGATGCTGGTTCAAATTGGACAATATTTGAAGATGACACTAGCACTACAACTTCTGTCATTATACCAAGTTTACTTAATGGTGTAGAGTACACTTTCCGTGTTTCTGCTGTTAATTCCAGCGGAACTGGTCCTGTTTCATCTACTGTAACTGCTACTCCATCATCACTTCCTGATGCTCCAACTAATCTTGTTGCTTCTGGTGGAAATAATCAAGTCTCCCTTACCTGGACTGCACCTGTAATCACCGGCGGTTCCCCAATCACTGATTATATTATAGAATTTAATGCTGGTTCTGGATGGACTACATTTGATGATGGCGAAAGTACTACCACTTCTGCTATTGTCAATGATTTAGTCAATGGCCAATCCTATTCCTTTAGAATTTTATCTGTTAATTCTGTAGGATCTAGTATTCCATCTGACTCTGCATCCGCAATACCAACTTCTACATCTACGGCACCAACAAATCTTGTAGCTACTTCTGGTGATAGTCAAGTATCACTTACATGGCTTCCTCCTTCGGATGATGGTGGCTCCCCAATCACTGATTATCTTGTAGAGTATAGTGATGATGCTGGTGATACTTGGGATACATTTGCAGATGGTACTAGTGATACTGCTTCTGCTATTGTTATTGGTTTAGTTAATGGACAAGAATATTATTTCCGTGTCTCTGCAGTTAATGCTGTTGCAACCAGTCTTCCATCTGGCATTGTAATTTCAATTCCAGGATCTGCTCCTGATAAACCAACTGATCTAATTGCAACAAGAGGTAATGCTGAAGTATCACTTACATGGATTGCACCACTTGATGATGGTGGCTCCCCAATTACTGATTATATTATAGAATTTAGCCTTGATGGTTCATCTTGGACTATAATTAATGATGGTCCTGGTACTGGTACAACAACTACTGTTACTGGTTTAACTAATGGTGAAATCTATTCTTTTAGAATTTCTGCAGTTAATGCTATTGGTACTGGTATTCCATCTCTTGTTGTAGTTGCAACACCTGCAACTATTCCTGATGCACCTGATACATTTGTAGGGGTTAGAGGTGATACCCAAGTTTCCTTATCTTGGATGGCTACTTCAAATAATGGTGATGCAGTTACTGATTATATTATAGAATTTAATGATGGTTCTGGATGGACTACATTTGATGATGGCGAAAGTACTACCACTTCTGCTATTGTCACTGATTTAGTTAATGGTCAATCATACTCCTTTAGAGTTTCTGCAATAAACTCTGTTGGTTCTAGTTTGCACTCTACAACTATTTCTGTAACACCTGCAACTCTTTCTACTCCTCCTCTTAATCCTGTAGCAACGTCTGGTAATGCCCAAGTATCTTTGTCATGGGATGTTCCTGCTGATGATGGAGGTGAAGATATTGTTGATTATGTTATTGAAGTTAGTCTTGATAATACTAATTGGACAGTTTACACTGATGGTGTTGACCTCGCAACTACTGCAATTGTAACTAGTCTGATAAATGGACAAACTTACTATTTCCGTATTTTGGCAGAAAATGATGTTGGTACAAGTATTCCATCTGATGTAATTAATGCTATTCCTGCAACTGTTGCTGGTGCTCCAACTAATCTAGCTGCAACTGTTGGTAACACTGAGGTTTCACTTTCTTGGACTGCACCATTAAGTACTGGCGGTTCTCCAATTACTGATTATCTTGTAGAATATAGTTCTGATTCTGGTTCTACTTGGACTATCTTTGATGATGGTACTAGTACTACAACTACTACAACTGTAACTAATCTATTAAACGGCCAATCATATGACTTTAGAGTTTTTACAATAAACTCTGTTGGTCCAAGTAATCCGTCTGTTCTAATTGATATCACACCTGCTACTGTACCTGCAGCTCCAACTAATCTTACTGCAACTGCAGGTGATACCACAGTCTCACTCTCATGGACAGCTCCAACAAACATTGGCGGTTCTCCAATTACTGATTATCTTGTAGAGTATAGTGATGATGCAGGTGATACTTGGAATGTCTTTGATGATGACATCAGTACTACTCCTACTTCAACTGTAACTGACTTGTCAAACGGTCAATCATATGACTTTAGAGTTTCAACAATAACATCTGTTGGCACAAGTATTTCGTCTGATGTTGTAGATGCAACACCTGTAACAACTCCTGACGCTCCAACTAATCTATCTGCAACTGCAGGTAACACTGAAGTCTCACTTACCTGGACTACACCTGTAATTACTGGCGGTTCTGATATTACTGATTATCTTGTAGAGCATAGTACTGACGGTTCTACTTGGACTACTTTTGATGATGACATCAGCACTGAAACCTCTGCAACTGTAACTGACTTGTCAAACGGTCAATCATACTCCTTTAGAGTTTCAGCAATTAATGAAGTAGGTACTGGCACTTCATCCCTTGTTGTAGATGCAACACCTGCTACAACTCCTGAGGCTCCAACTAATCTTGTTACAGTACATGGCAACACTCAGGTAACTCTCTCTTGGACTGCACCTGTAATCACCGGCGGTTCCCCAATCACTGATTACCTTGTAGAGTTCAACGATGGTTCTGGTTGGGAAACATTTGCAGATGGCACAAGCCCATTAACTACTGCAACTGTAACTGATCTAACGAACGGTCAATCATATTCATTTAGAGTTTCAGCAATTAATGAAGTAGGTACTGGCACTTCATCCCTTGTTGTAGATGCAACACCTGCAACAACCCCTGATGCTCCAACTAATCTATCTGCAACTGCAGGTAATACTGAAGTCTCACTTTCTTGGACTGCTCCATCTGATGGCGGTTCAACAATCACTGATTACCTTGTAGAGTTCAACGATGGTTCTGGTTGGGAAACATTTGCAGATGGCACAAGCCCATTAACTACTGCAACTGTAACTGGTCTAACAAACGGTCAACAATACTCCTTTAGAGTTTCAGCAATTAATGCAATTGGTACTGGTTCTACATCTCTTGTTGAAATTATAACCCCTGCAACAACTTCTACTAAACCTTTACAATTATCTGCAACTCCTGGTGATGGTAAAGTCTCCCTTACTTGGGTTGCACCAACAAACAATGGAGGTGCAACAATTACTGACTATCTTGTAGAATACAGTACTAATGAAATCGATTGGACTATCTTTGATGATGGTACTAGTACTACTCCTACTGCAACCGTAACTGACTTGTCAAATGGCCAATCATACTCCTTTAGAGTTTCAGCAATTAATGAAGTTGGTACTGGTACTCCTTCTGATACTGTAACTGCAACACCTGCTACAACATCTGAGGCTCCAACTGGTTTAACTGCTACATCTGTATCTTCTACAGCAATTGATCTTTCATGGACTGCACCTCTTGACACTGGTGGTGAACTAATTATTGGTTACCAAATTGAAAGACAAACTGGTACTGGTGTATTTGAAATAATTGTATCTGATACTGAAACTACTGATACTGCATACAGTGATTCTGAATTAACTGCGGGAACTAGCTATACTTACAGAGTGGCAGCTATAACTACAACTGGCACTGGTGCTGTTTCTGGTACTGCTGGTGCCACCACCTTTGATTTACCTACTATTCCAACTAATCTAACTGCTGTCGGTGCTAACACTGAAGTTACATTAACTTGGACTGCTCCATCTGATGGCGGTTCAACAATCACTGATTACCTTGTAGAGTTCAACGATGGTTCTGGTTGGGAAACATTTGCAGATGGCACAAGCCCATTAACTACTGCAACTGTTACTGGTCTATTAAACGGCCAATCATACGACTTTAGAGTTTCTGCTGTAAATGCAATTGGCACAGGACCAACATCAAATATTGCAACTGCTACTCCTTCATTATCTGTTACAATCATTCATCAAATTTCTCAATCATCTGATGATGCAGAAGAAAGTTTGATTGGTAATCAAAATAACAAAGAATTAGTATGTCATAATGGTCACACCATTTCAATTTCTGAAAACGCATTATCTGCACATCTAAATCATGGAGATACACTTGGTGCATGTGATGGCAGTGATACTGCTGGTCGAGTGAATCTTGATAGTAGTGATTTGGATCTAGATCAAGAGGATTATGTTGGTGTAAGATTTAATGGATTAAACATTCCATCAGGTTCTACAATATCAAATGCATATGTTGAATTTACTTCTGAAGACAATGAATCAGGTTCATCATCTGTTACTATTTATGGTCATGATGTTGATGATGCCCCAACATTCACTGAAGATGATAATAATATTTCCTCAAGAGTTTCAACTAGTGCAACTATTTCTTGGATAATTCCTACTTGGTCTGAAGATGAAGTGGGCCCTGATACACAAACTCCTGACATTACAACAATACTTCAAGAACTTATTGATAGACCTGGTTGGCAATCTGGAAATTCATTTGTTTTGATTTTTGAAGAAGTTAATCATAACAATGACCGAGATGCATATTCTTATGATCAATCTCCAATACAATCTCCAAAATTATACATTACATTTGATTTCCCACAAAATGTTCCAGACACTCCTGAAAATCTAACTGCAACTGCTGGTGATGGAGAAGTTTCTCTCTCATGGGATGCCCCATCTAACAATGGCGGTGCACTGATTACTGACTATCTTGTAGAATACAAGTTATCAACTGAACCCACAGTTTGGACTCCATTCCCACATGGCGATGCTAGTACCACTGAAACAGTCACTGGTCTCATAAACGGACTATCCTATGACTTTAGAGTTTCTGCAGTAAACTCTGTTGGCACAAGTGATCCATCTGATGTTGTATCTGAAACTCCTATAGGCGTACTTGGTCCTCCAACTAATCTAATTGGTACAAGAGGTAATGCTGAAGTCTCTCTCTCTTGGACTGCTCCTCCTAGCGGCAGTTCCCCAATTACTGATTATCTTGTAGAGGTCAATGATGGTTCTGGTTGGGACCCATTTGTAGATGATGTTAGTACTGATACTTTTGCAACTGTTACTGGTCTAACAAATGGACAATCATACGACTTTAGAGTTTCAGCAATTAATGCAATTGGAACTAGTGCTCCATCAAATATTGTAACTGTAATTCCTGCTACTGTTCCTGATGCTCCTACTGATCCTGTTGCAACCGCTGGCAATGCTGAAGCATTCTTCTCATGGACTGCTCCTACTGGTTCTGCAACTGGCGGTTCCCCAATCATTGATTATATTGTAGAGTATAGTTCTGATTCTGGTTCTTCTTGGATTACTTTCCCTGATGGTTTTAGTACTGATACTTTTGCAACTGTAACTGGTTTGAATAATGGTATTGAATATCAATTTAGAGTATCTGCAGTTAATGATGTTGGCACTGGTGCATCATCTATTCCTGTTGTACTTACTCCTGCTACTGTTCCTGATGAACCAACTGATTTGGATCCAACTCCTGGTAACACAGAAGTTGACCTAACTTGGGTTGCTCCCGTAAACAATGGCGGTTCTCCAATCACTGATTACCTTATCGAGTATATTGTTGATGGAGTGAACTGGATTCCATTTGATGATGGACCTCCAAGTACTACAACTTCTGCAACTGTAACTGGTCTAACAAATGGAGTTCTAACTGGATTTAGAGTATTTGCAGTTAATGCAATTGGTACAAGTCTATTACCATCTAATGTTGTAACTGCAACTCCTGCTACTGTTCCTGACGCTCCAACTAATTTAGCCGCTACTCCTCTTGATTCCCAAGTACTGTTAACATGGACTGCTCCTACTGGTACTGGAACTGGCGGTTCACCAATAACTCAATATGTTGTTGATTATTCTACTGATAACTTTGCAACATTTACTTCTGTAATCAGTGCCAACATTGCATTTACTGTTAGTCCTCTTAACAATGGACAAGAATATCAGTTTAGAGTATTTGCTGAAAATGCTGTTGGTCTAAGTGAAGAACCATCTGATACTGCAATTGCAACCCCTGTTGGATTTTATGATGCTCCTGAAAATCTAGTTGCTACAAGAGGCAATGCAGAAGTCTCACTTGTTTGGGATGCACCAACTAACAATGCAGGTTTACCGCTACTTGATTATCTTGTAGAATACAAATTAACATCTGAGCCAACAATTTGGACTACTTTCCCACATGGTACTACTACTCCTGCCACCATTGTAACTGGTCTAACAAATGGATTATCATATGACTTTAGAGTATCTGCAATTAATGCACTTGGAACTGGTGCCTCATCTACTGTTGCAACTGCAACTCCAGCTACTTTACCTGATAAACCAATAGGTCTAGACACCACCTTTGGAAATAGACAAGTCTCCCTTACTTGGACTGCTCCATCTGATGGCGGTTCCCCAATCATTGATTATGTTATAGAATACAAGTTAACATCTGAGCCAACAGTTTGGACTATATTTGCAGATGGTACTAGTGCTGCAACTACTGCAACTGTCACTGGTCTAACAAACGGACAACCTTATGACTTTAGAGTATCTGCAACTAATGATGTCGGAACTGGTCCTGTATCTGCCACTGTTACTGATACACCATTTACAGTTCCTGATGCTCCAACAAATCTTAGTGTAGAACTTCAAAGCGGCCAAGTAAATCTTGAATGGGTTGCTCCAACAGATGACGGTGGTTCTCCTGTCATTGATTATCTTGTAGAGTATAGTATTGATGGCACCTTCTGGTTTTTGATTATTGATTTTGTTGACCCAGCAACTACAACTGCACTTACTATAGATGATCTTATCAATGGCCAAGAATACTTTTTCCGTGTATTAGCTGTTAATGCAATTGGAAATAGTCTTCCATCTGGATTTGTTGGAACAGTACCTGCAGGACCACCTGATGCCCCAACTGGGTTAATTACAACTCCTGGTAATTCTCAAGTCTCACTTGTCTGGAATGCACCACTTGATGATGGTGGCGCACCACTACTTGATTATCTTGTAGAGTATAGTGCTGATTCTGGTACCACTTGGATTACGTTTGATTTTACTGGTGGTTTAACTACTACTACTACTATTGCTGGTCTAACAAACGGTGTTGATTACTCCTTTAGAGTGTCTACAATTAACGAAGTTGGTGCTGGTGACTCATCTACTGTTGTAAATGCAACTCCAGTTACAATTCTTGGTGTACCAACTAACCCTGCTGCATTACGTGGTAACACCCAGGTAATTCTTTCATGGACTGCACCAATAAACGACAGTGGCTTACCAATTACTGATTACATTATAGAATCTAGTACTGATGGTGTCATTTGGATTACATTTGCTGATGGTACAAGTACTGCAACTTCTGCAACTGTTGACAACTTGACTAATGGTGTTACATATCAATTCCGAGTATCAGCTGTTAACGCGGTCGGTACCGGTGCCACATCAAATATTGTATCTGCAATTCCTTCTACTACCCCTGATGTACCACTTGCATTATCTACAGTACCTGGAAATGCCTTTGCTACACTTACTTGGTCTACCCCTATTTTTGATGGCGGAAATGTAATTACTGATTATGTTCTCGAGTATAGTGCTGATTCTGGTGCTACTTGGATTATATTTAATGATGGCACTAGCACTGCACTTTCAGCTACTGTATCTAGTCTAACAAACGGTGTTGATTACTCCTTTAGAGTATCTGGTGCTAACGTAATTGGTACTGGTCCACCATCTAATGAAGCCAGTGCAATTCCAATTGATTTATCCGTACCTCCTTCTGGACTTACTGCCATTACTGTTTCATCTACTCAAATAGATCTTAATTGGATTGCACCTGCAAGTACTGGTGTTGTAACTGGTTATCAAATTGAAAGACAAACTGGTACTGGCTCATTTACAATAATTGCATCTGATACTGGATCTACTAATACTACGTATATTGATTCTAGTTTAATTGCCGGTACTGATTACACTTATAGAGTTTCAGCAATTATTTCTACTGCTGGTGCTGCTTCTGGTACTGCTAGTGCAACCACATTTAATTTTGCAAATGCCCCAACTAATTTAACATCTGATGCTGGAATTTCTCTAGTATCTCTGTACTGGACTGTCTCCTCTGATGATGGCGGTTCACCAATTACTGATTATATTGTAGAATATAGTGATGATTCTGGTACTACATGGAATACATTTGATGATGGTCTTAGCACTACAACTACTGCAATTGTAACTGGTCTAACAAACGATGTATCTTATTCATTTAGAGTTTCAGCAGTAAACTCTGTTGGCACTGGAACTGCATCCGTTATTGCAACTGGAACCCCAATTACAGTTCCTGATGCCCCAACTGGATTAACTACAATATCTAACAATACTTTTGTTACATTATCTTGGACTGCACCAACTGATGACGGCGGTTCTTCAATCACTGATTATATTGTAGAGTATAGTATTGATGGAACTAACTGGACCACATTTGATGATGGCACAAGTACTGCAACTACTGCCACTGTAACTAATTTGATAAATGGACAACAATACAACTTTAGAGTTTCTGCAGTAAACTCTGTTGGTACCGGAGATACATCTACTCCTGCAACTACAACACCTGCAACAACATCTGATGCCCCAACTGATCTTATTGCCGTTCCTGAGGATACTTTTGTTACACTCTCCTCCTGGACTGCACCAACTGATGACGGCGGTTCTTCAATCACTGATTATATTGTAGAGTATAGTATTGATGGAACTAACTGGACCACATTTGATGATGGCACAAGTACTGCAACTACTGCCACTGTAACTAATTTGATAAATGGACAACAATACAACTTTAGAGTTTCTGCAGTAAACTCTGTTGGCACTGGCACTCCTTCTGACACTGCAACTGTAACTCCGGCCACACTCTCTTCAGCTCCATTTGGATTGTTAACTGCCGTACTTTCTGGCACTGCAATTGATTTATCGTGGACTGCACCAACTGACACTGGCGGTGCAGTAATCACTGGATATAAAATTGAAAGACAAACTGGATCTAATGCATTTGTAACAATTACTGCAAATACTGGATCTACTAGTACTGCATATGGTGATTCTGGATTATCTCCTGGCATAACTTACACTTATAGAGTTTCAACTGTAACTGCTGCAGGTACTAGTGACTCTACTGGTGCCACTGCAACCACATTTACTTTGCCTAGTTCCCCAATTACTTTAACTGCCACACCCGATGATGCTATTACATCTCTTTTCTGGTCTGCACCATTAAGTGACGGCGGTTCCCCAATTACTGATTATCGTGTAGAATACAATGATGGTACTGGCTGGGTTGTATTTGATGATGGTGTTGGTTTGAATACTACAACTGTTGTAACTGGTCTAACAAATGGAGTAGAATATGTATTCCAAGTACTTGCAATGAACTCTGTTGGTACTGGCCCTGCATCAAACATTGTACCTGCAACACCCTCTGGAGTACCAGATACCCCATCTGGATTGATTCCAATCTTGGGTAATACTCAGGTCTCTCTCACATGGGGTACTCCATCTAACAATGGTGCTTCTATCTCCAATTATCTTGTAGAATTCAATGCTGGTTCTGAATGGATTTCGTTCCCTGAAACTATTTCATTGACTTCTGTAACAGTTGATAATCTGTCAAACGGTATATCTTACTCCTTTAGAGTTTCTGCTGAAAATGCTGTTGGCACAAGTCCTGTATCTGCTGATGTAACTGCAACACCTGCTACTACTCCTGGTATCCCAACTGGTTTATCTGCAATTCCTGATAACAAACAGGTCTCACTTTCATGGGTTGCTCCATCTGATGGCGGTTCCACAATCACTGATTATCTTGTAGAATACAGTGATGACGATGGTGTAACTTGGAATATCTTTAATGATGGCACAAGTTCTAGTACATTTACAATTGTTACTGATTTGAACAATGGTAAGGAATACCAATTTAGAGTTTCAGCAATAAACTCTATTGCACCTGGTTCACTATCTGCTATTGTTAATACAATTCCAATTACTGTTGCTGCATCTCCAACTGGATTAACTGCAACTACTGTTTCATCATTACAAATTAGTCTTGTATGGAATGCCCCAAGTGGAACAGGCGGTTCCCCAATCATTGGTTATCTAATTGAACGATATGATGACACTCTCAGCAAATTTGTTACACTTGTGGCTGATACTGGTAATACATCTACATCTTATAGTGACACTGGATTGGATCCTGGAGTTAACTATCAATATCGTGTATCTGTAAATACTGATGCTGGTACAGGTGATCCATCTGGTAAATCTAGTGCTACAACACTTAGTATTCCATCTGCTCCAACTAATTTGACTGTCACCCCTGGTGATTCTCAAGTACTGTTAACATGGACTGCTTCTACTGGCGGCGGTGTTTCAATTGATGATTATGTTATCGAGTATAGTTTAGACTCTGGTTCAAATTGGAATACGTTTGATGATGGTGTTAGTACTTCAACTACTGAAACAGTTACTGGTCTAGCCAACGGACAAGAGTATCAGTTTAGAGTTTATTCTGTTAACTCTGTAGGTAATAGTCTTACATCTAGTGTTGAAACTGAAACACCATTTGCTCTTCCAGACGCTATTACTAATCTTGTAGCTGCCCGTGGTCCTGCTGATGCTAAATTAACATGGACTGCTCCTGCTGATAATGGACGTCCAATTACTGACTATGTTGTTGAGATTAGTAATGACGATGGTGTTACATGGGTAGTTTATGATGATGGCGTTACTACTGATCCATCTGCAGTCGTATTGGAATTAGTTCCAGGACAAACAACTCAATTTAGAGTATATGTTATTAATTTGGCTGGAACTGGACCTGTTTCAAATATTGCTTCTGCAACACCTGCAATTGTACCAGATCCTCCAACAGGATTGATTGCTATACTTGACACTGAAACTTCTACTAGTGCTACTGTTGTATTGACTTGGAGTCCTCCATCATCTGATGGTGGTGCTGCTATCACTCAGTATATTATTGAGATTTCAGATGATAACTTTTTGACAAAACAAAATATACTTCACTCTGGAACTAGTTTTACAATAACTGATCTTCTAAACGGTGTTGATTATTCATTTAGATTAAAATCTCTAAACTCTATTGGTACAAGTGAACCTTCTGTATCCGTATCTGTATCTGTATTTGATAAACCTACATTTGATGCTAAAATTATTGCAACTCCTGGAGATTCCAGTGCCATCTTAAAATGGGATGTTGTTGCCGATGATAATGGAAGTGAAATCACTGAATACAGTGTTATTAGAAGAACAGTTGATACAACTGATGCTGATGGTGATGGATTAGACGACATTATTATGACGCCTCTTCCGCAATCTCAACTTGTTTATGATACAGAAAATATTGCAACGGTAACTTCCATTACTGTTATTAATTTAACAAATGATGAAACGTATGTCTTTGAAGTTGCTCCTGTAAATGCTGCTGGTCCAGCAACATCTACAAACGCTGTTGTTGTAATTCCACACAGTGCAGCTGAGGATGAAAACGTAGAGTTTGTAGAGAATCCTGATATCTCTGCAGAGCAAGAGGCTGCACAAGAAGATAAAGGAAGGGAAGGCGATTACATTCCACCTTCTTCTAGTCTTGTAAATGGAACGGACTTTGATTTCTTTGATACCTCTTATAATCAGAATATCATTTATGCTGATTTAGTAACTGATGATGAATTAAACAATCCTGCAACTTTGGCAACAGCATATGGTCTCCCAGAGTATTCCCCTCCTGAGGAATTAGGAGAAGATCAAGTGTGGGCTGTACCTCCTGCAATTATAGAATTAGAGGAAACTGGTTTCCAAACAATTGTAACTATAAGTCCTGCTAATGCCCCAACTAGTTTATCAGCTACTTCTGGACAACCAAATCAAATTCCCCTCTCATGGGTTGCTCCATCTGATGATGGCAGTTCTACAGTAACTGGTTATCTTGTAGAATACCTCTTTGACGAAACTTGGTATAGTGTTGATCAGACTATTAGTTCTACAAATTTAACTTTCCCTGATTCTATTAATGGACAACAATACTCCTTTAGAGTTTATGCCATTAATGGTGCAGGTATTGGAACTGTATCTTCAACTGTAGTTGCAACATCTTTTGATGTACCAAAAGCCCCTGTTGATGTTACAACCGGTTCTGGTAACGCACAAGTTGTAATATTGTGGACTGCTCCATCTGATGGCGGTTCCCCAATCACTGATTATATTGTTGAGACTAGTATGGATTCTGGAACCACATGGACTACATATGATGATGGTGTTGGAATTCTTGCTCTTGCAAGTGTAATGGGTCTAACAAACGGTCAGGAAATTTATCTTAGAATATCTGCAGTTAATGCTGCAGGAACTGGACTTGCATCAAATGCTGTAAGTGAAATCCCTGCAACTATATCTGATAGACCAAGCGGATTAATTCTTACTGTTGTTTCATCTTCCCAGATTGATATTTCTTGGAATGCTCCTGGTGATACCGGCGGTTCTTCAATTATTGGTTATAAAATTGATAGAAGCATATCTTCTGGACCGTTTACCACTATTGTGGATAACACAAACAGTATTTCTACTAATTATAGTGACGCTAATCTATTTGCAGGAGTTGATTATTCTTACAAACTATATGCAATAACTACTGCTGGAACTAGTGATTCATCTGGTATTGCACAAACAACAACATTTGATGTTCCACAATCTCCTACATCTCTTAGTATCGGTGCTACCAGCTCTTCATTAAATTTGATATGGCTTGAACCTGATAATGACGGTGGTACCCCAATTACTGGATATCAAATTGAACGTAAAGTAGTTGGTGGTGAATTTGAAATATTGATATCTAATACTGGCAGTACTACTACTGTCTATGATGACACTGGTTTGACTAGTGATACTACATACACTTACCAAGTTTCAGCTATCAATGCTGTTGGTACAAGTAGTTCATCTGATACCGAATTTGAAACAACTTTGGGTTCACCTAGTGCCCCTCTTGGATTAGAAGCAACTGCAGGTAAGGATAAAGTACAACTTGTTTGGGGAACTCCATTTAGTGATGGTGGTGAAGATGTCATTGATTATATTGTACAGTATAAGATAAAGACTGCCGCTAGTTGGAGTACCTTTAATGATGGTGTTGGAATTGATCTTATTGCACTTGTGACCCCGCTTACAAATAATGTGGAATATTCATTTAGGGTTCTTGCTGTTAACTCTATTGGAACTGGTGTTGCATCTGCAATAATAGATGCAAAACCCTCAATCCCCGGTTCTGCAGCAGCTTACAGCATTAGTGAAATTGAAAGTGGACAAGATGTATTTTTACCACATAATGAAGACGAATCACTTGATAATGGTGGCAAGATGGTTGGTGTAAAGATTACTCCGACAGAAAAAATGTCCTCTTTCTTTATGACTTCAACATTCCAGAAAGATGCTCCTACAGGAATTACCCAAGGTGCTGACATGTATCTTAAATTTGAGTTAGACTTTGTATCTGAAGAAGAAAGTACTGCTACTCTTCCTGGTGCCCCAACAAACCTATCTGTAATTTCCACTGTATCTACACAAGCCAACCTCTCCTGGACTGCTCCATCTGATGATGGCGGTGCGGATGTAGCCGGATACAAAATAGAGAGAAGTATTGATGCTGGTTCTTCTTGGTCTGTTATTGATGCTGATACAAAATCTACTAGTACTAGTTATACTGAAGGCGGATTAACAAACGGTCAGACATACTATTACAAAGTTTCTGCAATTAACTTGAAAGGAACTGGTACTGCATCTGATACTAGTAATGTTACTCCCCTTGGTACTCCATCTGAACCATTTAACATCACTGCAGCTCCTGAGGCATCTGGAGAACTAACTCTTACTTGGACTGCTCCACTTGATGATGGCGGTTCTTCAGTAACTGATTATCTAATTCATTATACTACTGATCTTCAATTCTGGAATACGTTTGATGATGGCACTAGTGCTGCAACTACTACAACTGTAACTGGTCTAACAAACAATCAGAACTACATATTCCGTATTTTTGCAGTCAACTTTGTGGGAACTGCAAACCCATCTGATCTTGTAAGTGGAACTCCATCTATTGTAGTAGATATTCCAAGTTCATTGAGTACTACAGCTATATCTGCTGCTGAAATTGATCTTTCATGGGTTGCACCTTCTTCTCCTGGTGGAACAATAACTGGATATCAAATTGAAAGACAGATTGGAACTATTTTTGATACTAATTGGATGGTGATTGTATCAGATACTGCTACAACTACAACTGTTTATTCTGATACTGGATTATTTGGTGGTACCACTTATTCTTATAGAGTATCTGCAATTACTGATGGTAGTAATGTAGGCACTTCATCTAGTGCTTCTCAGTCTGTTACCTATTCTGTATCTGATGCTCCTACTGGAGTCACTGTTGTTTCATTACCTTCAAAGTATGTTCTTTCATGGACTGCTCCATCTGATGATGGTGGTCAAAGCATCTTTGATTATTTCGTACAATCTAGTATTGATGGTGGTACCACGTGGAAAACATTAATTGATAATGTTGATACAAAGACATCTCTTAGTGTTACCGGTGATGATGCACAAAATGGTGTTACCTACACACTTAGAGTATATGCTGTAAATCTTATTGGCACAAGTTCTGCATCTCCAACAGTCACTGTGACTCCTTTGACTGTACCAACTGCACCACGAAGCTTGGATGCAACTTCTGTTTCTGGCCAAGTTACATTATCTTGGGCTGCACCACTTGATGATGGTGGTGCTGCAATTACTGATTATATTGTTAGGTTTAGTGATAATGATGGTTCAACATTTAGTACATTTGCAGATGGTACTAGCACTGCAACTACTGCAACTGTAACTGGTCTTACTGATGATGTACAATACCAATTCAGAATAACTGCTGTAAACTCTGAAGGAAGTGGACCTGCATCATCTGGTAGAACTGTAACTGTGGGTGTTACAGTTGAAGATGATACTAACGATTTTACATCAATTGAAGTCACATTTTTGTTTGGTGAAAAATCAGGTTCTGAACATCCAATAATTCCTGAAAATTCTGTAAACACTGCTTTGATATGTCCAGAACCCCAAGTTTACTTTATCACAGATAATAACGAAACTGTCTTTACTGATATTACTATAACTAGAAGTCCACTTGGTGATATTACTGATTCTTGTGCATATTCTGCAATATTACCCCACTTCTCAACTTATGGTATTAGTACAATTGATTCTAAATTTGCTGTTGGTGCTGCAGGTCTTGCAGTAGCAGGAGGCAATGTAGCATTACCCCCAATAATTACTGGCATTGCCATGTATTCATTTGGAGCCCCAACACTAAACGAAGATGGACAGTTGGTCTTTACAAAGACAGGTAGCTATCAACCAATAACAGAATATAGTCAAACTTTGCCAACTACCACACTCATTGCCGGAGAAACATCCCAGATTGCAGTTCGAATATTTGATTACAATGGACCTGAGGCAGTTGAACATGTTGGATTGTATTTGAATTTGTTTGGTGTTGAATATCAAACTGAAGATAGTGATACGTATATCCTATATGATGAAGGTGAAGACTTTACATTAGTTGATCCTACTGGATTGTTATCTGATGTCAGTGTTTCTACAAGAATAGAGGATACTCTGCTTTGGGTAATATTTGATATGACATTTGAACAAACATTGGATACATCTAACATCAACGTTAATGCTTGGAACTCACATCGTGCAAGAGCTGAACATGTGGCATATGAAATATTGAAAGTCACTGATCTACTTCCTGGAATTGAACAAATTACTGGAAGTGATGTGACAGGTAGCAAAGTTGATACTAGTTTCTATATTGTAGAATCAGTTACAGATAGTTGTGAGGTATGCTCTTCTCCATTTGAATTAACTTTTATTGATGATGAAATTCAATGGACAAATCATGATTCATCGATTAGGACTATAATTAGTGGTGATCAGATATCTGGATTTGATGGATTGTTTAAGAGCAACTTTATCTTCCAAGATAATTCTTATTCTACAACAATCGAAAACTCTGATTATTATACAATGTATGATATTCTTGAAGACCAATACCATAGTTCTATGATTGTAGAAGTAAGTGAAGATCCAATTACTGATGCAAGATTGTTGGAGAGTCCAACAATGCCATACACTCATCGTGCATCAAAAATTACATCTGCATCCACTTCTGGAATGTTTGCTATGGATGTTTCAATACCTGACACTCTTAGATTATTTGGTAGTATTTACGATGTTGACACAAGACAAGCTGTATTGTTAGATATTGTAGGGCCTGAAGGCATTGTGGCTGGTCTTAAATTGTCATCTAATTCTGATGGATACTTTACTACAATCCAAAATATACCAGATACTTGGGATGATGGTGTTTACACTGTTTCATTTAATGTTACTGAAAAACACATCACATCAATATACTTTAAACTAGAATCCGGTAAGATTTTACCAATGTTTGTACCTACTACTGATGTTGTTACATTTGCTGAATCTATTATCGTAACTACTCCTGAATTGATACTTTTGCATGCTGGTTCATTAGGACGTGATGGAAATATGTTGATTGTAGAAGGACATATTGATTCTGGATATGGACGTGTTGTAATTTCTATTGAAAACCCAGATGACACTGTAGATGAATATACTGTACTTTTGAATGGCAAACAGAAATACTCTTTGCCATTAATTCGAACTGAATGGTTATCTGGTGACTATACCGTTACTGTATCTGATGAGAAAACTGACTTTGCCACTAAACAGTTTACGGTATTTGAAGATGAGGAAACAAAATCCGCACTTGAACATGAATTTGAATCTGTTAAAGCAGATGGATTAGTTGTTATCAATAATATTAATACTGAAGTTATTTTGCTTGCAGATGATTACTTTGAGCAAATAGACACATTTACTGCAGAATCCGTGTTTGGTAGTCTACACATAACTCGACCTGATACAAAGATTTCTCAAAGTACACTTGAAATGTCTGGAACTGTGGGTGAGTCTCTTTTGAATCAGGAATCTCTTGGATTAATTGAAATAACTTTGATTAGACCTACTGGTGATATTGAAAAAATATCTACTTTAATTACAAGTGACGGAATATTTGAGACTATTCTTATTGAATCTTGGTTATCTGGAGATTATACTGTAGAGGCATCTTATAATGATAATATCATTGCTGAGTTAACTTTCTTCATAGGGGATAGAACTACAAGCGATGTAACTCCAATAGCATGTCCAACTTCTGATTGTGTATCAATTGAATCAGAGCCTGAAGATGAAATTTCTAATGCCCCAATTATGATCGTCTTTACTGGTGATGTTGAAAATGTTGATACTAGTATTTTACTTGAATTCACTATTGTAAGACCTGATAACACTTCCTTTGATTTGACTGCTTTGTTGTCAAATACTGGAGAACTTGAATCTCAATTAATTCATAGTGAGTCATGGATGTCTGGTGTATACACTGTAATTGTTAGTTATCATGGAGAACAATTATCAGCTGCATCATTTAGAAAATGATTTAATTCTATTTTTTTTATTCTTATCTTGATTCATCAACACAGAACGTAACTTCTGCTGATGAATTTGAACTATCAGATACTAGATAATTTAATGCATCTGCAATTTTTTGATTATCTGGTTCTGCTCCTGCCACTGTTCCTGAAAATATAGTAAACATTCTGATTTTTGATTTTAATACATCAGATAATTCTTGATTAACTGTAGTTGTAAATGGTCTTAGTGCTCCTCTAAACACTTCAACTTGAGCTCTTTGAGTTCCTGTAATTTTTCGTCCAACTGGCAAGTCAGGACCAATAATCATTATTGCTCCCTTTGCATCTTTGTATAGTCGTGGATCATCACTTCCACCTGGAACAAATTGCTCTAATGCTCTTTGAGCAACAGTTGCAGGTGTTGTGATAAATTTCTCAGTTAACTCCTCCCATGACTTTCTTGATAATTCAGTTAATTTTGAAATTTCAGGTAATTTTCCTGTAATGTGAATTACGGCAAGAATTTCACCAATGTTTGTTTTTGCAGTGTTTAACCATTTTTGAATCTCATCAGGATTTTTAATATCTACAATATGGGAATGGAATTTACTGCTAATGTATTCTTGCAGGTCTGCAGGAGTTGATTGGGAGATGAAACATGCAACTTTGCCTCCGTTTTTCTCAACATGCTGTGCCAAAAATTCAACTCTTTGCGCATCTGCTTTGTCAGTTGCATCAATTGTAAACACTATTGCTTTTCCTGAAAAATCCGGTTGGTGTACGCTTGGAGTGGCAGTTCCAATATGTGGTTTTACTGGATAAAATACTCTATCGCCTGGAACTACTTTACCATTTAGAATTTTTGCAATCTCATCATCACACAAATTGAGAACCATTTCTGACACCTGTCCTTGAGAAAGAAATTCTCTATTTGCAATCATGTGGGATGTATTATTTTGAACTTTTTCAGCTATGCTTTGAATTTTGTTTAATAGATTTGTAAATGTCTCAGCTAATTTTGAAACATCTTTTCCATTTGCTAGTTTTTCTGCAGCTTTGAGAATTCCATCTTTGATTACCTTTTCATCCTCTCCTAATAATGGGAGTAGTTCATTACTTGCAGCAGCCACTTCAGTTGGAATTAAATCCTCAAACCCACTAACTCTCATAAATTCTGATGCAGCTTTTGGATAAACTGTTTTGTAAATTCTATCTGAATGTACTGGCCCTGGATTTGTTGCAATGGATATGATTCCCTTATCTGTTAATTCCCATGACATTGCCTCAGCTAGTCTATTTTTAGCACCCTGAGCTGCAGTGTATGGACTTCTAAATCTATATGGTCTCTGCTCTAGTGGTCGCTCTTCTGTAAAGAATGTTGAAATTGTAATAATTTTTCCTCTTTCTTTCATTACTTTTAGTGCTTGCACTGAACCCCAAAATGTCCCAGTAAGATGAATTCCAATTGTACTTTTGAATTCATCTAGTGGTGCATTAGCAAAACAAGTTACTGGTCCTGAAACTCCTGCGTTATTAATCACATAATCTAAATTGACATTATCCTTTTTGAGTGAATCAAACATCCCATTCATTGCTGATTCATCTGCAACATCTATTCCTGAAAAAATTCTAACTATGGCACCACTGTTATTTTGTGAAATAATCTCCTCTAACATCTTTGATGTTTCATCAAGTGGTTCTCTCCTTCGTCCAAGAATGATTACTCCTGCACCATTTTCAACAAATCTTTTGGCAATTGCTTTACCAATTCCTGTCCCACTACCCGTGATTAGAGCAATTTTATCTTGAAATTTTAACATCGATAATGTGTCCAAACTTTTATGATATTTAATTGGATTGGTAAATTATGGATTGGTACTAATTCTCATTAGAATCCACATTTGTTGATTGAATTCTTAAGATATGATGACATTTTGATTATGGGTGAAATAATAATTCGAGAAGCATCTGAGAGAGATATTTCTAATATTTTATTATTGTATGACTTGGGACGGACAAAACCTATTGATTCTGTAAATGCATTTGGAAAACTAGTATTGTAATACATCATAGATTCAGATAAACAAATTCTTGTTGTAATGTTGGGTATGAAAATAATTGGTATGATGAGCGTGATATTTTGCCAAGACTTAATCAAATTACTTGTGAAATGTATGTCCAGAATTAATTGCTCTTAAAAAATATCAAAATATGGGAATAGAAAAAAAATTAATTACCCATTGAATAATTATTTTAAAATGCAAAAAATATCATAGAATTAGACTAGAATCTGGAAATTCTAGAAAAGAATACATCCATTCTACAAACATTTAGGATTTGAACCGTCTGCATTTTCATTTACATTGAATCTGGAATAGTTTTTCAATACGAATAATATTTTACAATGTTTTTAGAATTTCAACAATTTCAGTCCTTCTAAATGGTTTTTCAACTAGGCGGGATCCATTAACTGCATTATCTTTATTTGTAGGTAAGATTCATGATTTTTTATGCATGATTCAGAGCCTGACACATTTGTCTATAAAACATGGCCTGAGAAATATAGTGATATGTTAAAAAATATTGGCATTGATTCCAAATCAAAAGAAATTGGAACTGATGAAATTGAAAAAGGTGATTATTACAGTAGATATTTTTCTCAAACTCCAAGAATGGTAACTAACAAGGGATGTCTTGATGTCAAAAACTCTAACATTGATGTCATACAAATAATTCAAAAGGGATAATGATGCAAGATCCAAATCCACTTCCTTGGGGCGCACAAGATAGATTTCAAGCACATTTTATTGTAAAAAAAGATCCAGGTACAAATGATATTCGATATGTTGCAAAAACCAAACTTATCACTACTGGTCATTTTGGTTCAAAAACAGTATCTAAAGTTGAATGGGTTGGCGGTGATGGTTTGACTAAACTACTAAATGATGATTCTGAGTTAAATGAAATGATTGCAAAACAAACAGTCAAAGATGCAACAATCTATGTTGAACCTACTGATAATGTAATTCGAATCAGAGGTAAATGGGATAACCATATTGCTTTTGGAATTTCAAAAGAACTTTATGAAATTTATGATAAAATTGCTGGACACATAAAGGCAATTTAGGCTTTCCACCAATCTAAGGCAAGAAAATCTACTTTATCTTTACCTTTTGGAATTGCTAAGATGAATTGTTTTCTAACTGATGTTGCTAGTCTTCCTGCAAGAACAATTTCAGTTGATGATATTGATTCACTTCTATTATACACTTGAATCAAAAATGGGGCATGATCAATTCCTGGACCTTTTTCATAAACTGCAAAATCACAACCAAATTTTATTCCTGGATTAATTATGTATCCTTTATCTCTAAAGTTTTTGTAAACTAGATATTTTTTATCAAATTCATGAACCTCTTTTTTACAAATTTCAATCATTTGCTTTACAGTTAATTTTTGTTTTAATTTTGTAATAGTTATTTTCTTTTTTTCTAAAAGGTATAATCCCTCAATTAAATCTAAAATTAATGGCACATCTATTTCTTCAATTTTTGGTTTTGGCATACCAATTGGTTTTCCATAATATCCTTGACTGAAAAGTTTGCGTGAATCCTCGATATTCCAAACAATGATTCTATTTTCAACTAGTTCACTTTTCATAAATTTGTGAAACTAGTAAACGTATATGAATTCTCTAGTTGAGTGAATCAAAAATAAAGTAAAAATAGAATTGTATTTTTTTGGTTATAGGCTTAATGCTAGTAGAATGAACGAATCAGAAACTTTTTGACATTTGTCTGCCATTTCCTCAATTCCCTCAATTACGTCTTTAATTAACAGCAATTCTTTTGTGTTTGTTACTTCAGATAGAAGTTTTATTGTTGCCTCTCTGTATTTGATGTCAATTTCTCTTTCAATTGTTTGTGTCTCTTGAGCTAATTCAATTGCATTTGCAGTGTTTGTAGTCAAACTTCTAATAATTTCATTGAGTTTGTACACCTCATCTACCACTAGTTCAATTAATTTTGTAATGTCTTTGTCAAGTTTTGCAGCTTTTAATGTGGCTGGTTTTACGTTTGAGAGTTTGAATGCAATGCCTGTAATGTAACCTGCAATCTCATCCATAGTATATGCTGTGTTTAGAAGATTTTCTCTATTCATGATTAATCCTCCAACATCTGCTACTTCTCGTGTGATTTTTCTTCTGAGACTTTCAACTTCTTCCTCTATTGTTGAAATTTGTTCTAGAACGTTTTTGATCCCTGTCTTTTCTTTTTTCATCATAAGATCAGGTAGTGTTGCAAGTTCTCTGGCAGCATTTAGAATTCTGTTAATTTCGTCTTGTAATACTGCTATAGCCTTTCTTTTTGCTTGAACTTCAAGTTCTCCGCTATACATAACAAAAGCCAAACCTCCCTCAGGTAATTTAAATCATCTATGCTTTTTGATGTTTTTTGAGCATGATCACATCAAATTTTTGTCATGTGCAATCTTATTTTGTCCTTTGAATAGTGTGATCACCTCCTCATTTGTTGATGCATCCTCTACTGCTTTCTCCATTCTTATTTTTCCAGTAAATTTTGGAAATCTTAATGCCAGACCTGTATCTTTTCGAATTTTGTTTTTTGCTGCTTGGTGAATTGGACTTAGGGTAATATCTGATGCAACTATTTCAATTACTAGTTCTGGTTCAAACCATACATCTGCCTCCATTTCACTATCAATTCGTGGATTTTTTTTGATTGTAACTTTGGGATGTAAAATTTGATATAATTGATCTAGGCTTTCATCTGAAAATCCAGTACCCACTTTACAAATACTTGTGAATGTATCCTCATCTTCCTCATATGTTGCAAGTAACAGTGTCCCATAGTTGCCTGTTCTTCTACCCTTTCCAAAATACCCGCCAATCACTACAAGATCCAAACTATCCCCAAGCTCGTTTTGATATTCTCTTTTTAATTTTAACCAGTGACTTCCTCTAGATCCTGCCCGGTATGGTTTGTCTAGTATTTTTAGCATCAACCCTTCACTTCCTGCATTAATACTATTTTCAAAAAACTCTTCAATGTCATTTTCATTTTTTACTATGGTCATTGGAATATGTTTTGCATAATCATCTTCACTCACAACTTTTTCTAGTTTCTCTCTTCGCTCTTTGTAGTTTAATTCTAGGCAACTCTTTCCATTACAATATAAAATATCAAAAAAATTAACTGTGATGGGATATTGTGTAACTGCTTTTTCTATTTTGTATTTTCTTCGTCTATGCATTAATTCTTGGAATGGTAAAAATTCTCCAGTATTCTCATTAATTGCTACAGCTTCTGCCTCCAAAATTACATTATCTGCATGAATTGTTTTAGGAATTTTCTCAATTATATCTGGATAATAACTTGAAATATTTTCTAAACTCCTTGAAAATAAAACTACTTTGTTCCCTTCAATGTGAAGTTGTACTCTTTCCCCATCTAGTTTGTATTCTGCAGCAAATTCATTTCCAATTTTCTCAATTGCTTCTTTTTCACTCTTTACTCTGTCTGCAAGCATTGGTCTGATTGGATTAAATAAAATAATTTCAAATTCTTTAATTCCATCAATCCCCTTACTTGCAATAGTTTCTGCAACTTTTCCCAAGTCACTTGAGACATTGTATGCGTACTGCAAAATTTTTCTATTCTCTTTATCTCCTGAAAATGCAATTGCTAATGCATCCATAACCGTATTTTCTGCTACTCCTAACCTCAGAGTTCCAAGTAATAGTTTTAGGATAAATTTTGCCTCAACTGGTGATGCGTCATTTAGCAATCCTGCAATATACACCATTTTCCTATTTTGAGTTTTCATTCCTTCTAGTTCTGCAATTGTAAATAGAGTATCATAGACACGCTCGATTGTAATGTCTTGTACCATGAATGTGGTTTGTTCTTTTTGCTCTAAAATTATAGAAGCTGCATGACCCAAGTCACCACATTTTTTGTATTCATTTTCAATTTTTTTTATTGCCTCATCAGTTCCAGCTGATTTTGCAATTGCACCTATTGCCAATCTTTCAGCAACTCCTAATTCCACCCCTTCAAAGTCTGGTCGAAGTTTTCCTTGTAGCAAATATACTATTTTTGCAATAACATCTTGTGGTGTTTTTTCAAATAATTCCACCAAATATTGAGTTAATTCTAGTCGCTTTCTAGTTGATTCCATTTTGTTAAATGAATCAGCTAAAATAGAAAACTCCATTCTAATCCTCTACATAATCCTGAATAAAAGTCTGAATCTTAGATGTATCGGAATATTGTTGGTTTATCTGACTTTGGAACATCCGATACTAGTGCAAAATTGTATAATGGATGGGACTCTTTGTACTGTTTCATAAAACTCCATGCAACATCATGTGTTTTGAATTGTGTTCTAATCCCATCAATCTGACTTTTCCCCCCAAACACATCAAAGACTACTACTGAATATCCTTTAGGACGATTGTGAGGTTTTGCTTTCAAAAACCATGCAAATGCAAATATCAGCACTGCTCCTAAAATCACATATTCTCCTGCTAGTTTGAAAAATGTGATAATGATTCCTGGAATGGTATGCCCAAATAAAACAATCATAAAATTTGAAAATGAAATTACTGCTAACCCTGTGATGAGATATGTTTTCCAATCAAATATTATTTGAAAGACATTTTTCATATATTTAGAATAACTCCTTTTTTGATTTAACTATTTCTTATGATTTGAAAATAATATGTTATTAATCAGGATCTTCGTAATTCTGTTTCTTCACACCACTAGAAAAATTACCCTCTATTGGTTTCATTTTACTTTCAAGAACACTCATTCTTGCCTTGTACCCTTCGGCATACTCTAATTCTGATGGAACTAGTGTTGCTGGGTGGAAGAATCCTTGACTTCGCATTGTTATTGCTTTTTTTGTTGCAATTTCTCTAATGTAATCCCAATCTGGAGTTGAGAATCCATCAAATGGACCTGTAAACTTTCCATTATGCATACTAAACACTAAAGCCTCAACTATTGGAATACAGAAATTAATTGTTGCAGCAGAATTTAGTTTAACTGGCATTAATGGCATGTTATGACTTCCTCTTGTATTTCCTGAAACAAAATGTGGATTGCTAAATGCACTTCCAACTTCTTCAGTAGCTGGGAACATTTTTTGTGTTCTAACCAAACAAATTGGATCATCTTTTCCAACATAAGTTCCTGCAATGTTGTGTAGTCTATCAGTTGATGCTGCAAGAATTGGTTCTCCATCTTTGGTTGTGACCGTATCTACAACATATCTGCTAGGATACATTAGTGCTGCTTCAATTGTAGGTTTGTCTTGCCATAGTTCAAGTCTTGCAACTTTACCTTCTTCTACATCCATGATATTCATAATTACTCCACCTGCAAGATTTTGGTTTACAATTAATCCCGTGTTACTAAGTGAGTCTACAAACATTCTATAAATTGGATAATTGAATGCGCCAGGTTCTGTCTTGTCTGCTGCAAATACTGTAAATGCCTCATTTTGTCTTTCTTCAAATTCCATCTCTGCAACTCCTGGACCCATACCCTTTACATTTCCTGAAAAAGAATCTTTTAGCAAGTCTTGTCCTGCTCCATACAATCCTTCATCTTTTGCAACTTGGGTTCCTGCCATGAATGCATCCCATGCCATTTTGTGAATTTGTTCATTATCTACACCATGGGTGTGAGACATTACAATGTGAGTGTCATCTCCACAATATCCAATATAATAATCAATTAGTAATTCTGATCTTTCTTTTACTACATCTTTGATTGCTTGAATTAATGCGTCACTTGGCTTTGTATGTCCTCCAACTCCACCAACATCTGCTTTGATAACTGATACTGTAATCTTCATATCTTCGATCACAACCACCTTGATTTATGTGCTTTTGGAAATTAATTTGATCTAAAATATTTGAAGAAAAGTGATATTTTTTTCAAAAATTCATAACAGTAATAAATCCCTTTTATCGCTGGTGTCATATGGCAGACAAACCTCACCTAAACATGATTGTAACAGGTCACATTGATAATGGAAAATCAACAACAATGGGTCACTTCTTAATGGATCTTGGAGTTGTAGATGAAAGAACTATTGCAGCACATGCAGAAGAATCAGAAAAGACCGGAAAAGGTGATACTTTCAAGTATGCTTGGGTTATGGATAATATTAAAGACGAAAGAGAAAGAGGAATTACAATTGATCTCGCTTTCCAAAAATTTGAATCAGCAAAATACTTCTTCACATTAATTGACGCTCCTGGTCACAGGGACTTTATTAAAAATATGATTACTGGTGCTTCTGAAGCAGATGCAGCCATCCTAGTACTTTCAGCTAAAGAAGGTGAAACTGATACTGCAATTGCTGCAGGTGGACAAGCAAGAGAACATGCATTCTTGCTAAAAACACTCGGTGTAAGCCAACTAATTATTGCAATCAACAAGATGGATGCAGTTGACTATAAAGAGGACGCATTCAATGCAGCCAAAGAGAAAGGTCAAAACTTGGTTAAATCTGTAGGTTACAAACTAGACGATGTAGCTGTTATTCCAGTTTCTGGATGGAAAGGTGATAATTTAGTTAAGCAATCTGAGAACATGTCATGGTATACTGGAAAAACACTTCTTTTAGCATTTGATGACTTTAAAGTAACAGAAAAACCAGTTGGTAAACCACTACGTGTTCCAATTCAAGATGTTTACACAATTACTGGTGTTGGCACTGTACCTGTTGGTAGAGTGGAGACCGGAATTATGAAAGCAGGTGATAAAATAGTTGTAATGCCTTCAGGTGCTGTTGGTGAGATTAAATCTATAGAGACTCACCATACTGAAATGCCATCTGCAGAAGCAGGTGACAATATTGGTTTTAACCTTAGAGGTATTGAAAAGAAAGATATCAAAAGAGGCGATGTTCTTGGAACCCCTGATGCACCACCAAATGTTGCAAAAGAGTTCAAAGCACAAATTATAGTAATTCACCATCCAACAGCAATTGCTCCTGGTTATACTCCAGTAATGCATGCACATACTACACAAGTAGCAGCAACTGTTACAGAATTTCTCCAAAAGATAAATCCTGCAACTGGTGCAGTTGAGGAAGAGAATCCAAAGTTCCTTAAAGTTGGAGATTCAGCAATTGTAAAAATTAGACCGGTGAGACCAACTTGTATTGAAACTTTCAAAGATTTCCCTGAGATGGGTAGATTTGCACTCCGAGATATGGGTGCAACTATTGCTGCAGGAATTGTAAAAGAAATTACAGAATTCTATAAACCATAGGCGATTTTATGACTCAAACCGCCCGCGTCAAACTAACATCCACTAATTTGCCAAAATTAAATGGCGTTTGTGGTGAAATTATGGGCATAGGTAAAAAAACCGGTGTCAAAGTTAAAGGTCCAACTCCACTTCCTGTAAAAAGATTACATGTTGCAACCCGAAAATCACCATGTGGTAGTGGTACTGAAACCTATGAAAAATGGGAAATGAAAATGCATAGACGAATTATCAATATCAACGCTGATGATAAAGCAATTAGACAATTAATGAGACTCAAAATTCCTGATGATGTCTACATTGAATTGTCCTTGACCTAATTTGGTATCCTTAAATTATCGAAATTTTGATGATAAACATGGTTGAAGAAAATATTGAAGAAGAAGTAGAAGAAACCCCTGTTGAGACTTTTGAAGTACATTACTCTTGTCTTAGATGTGCAACTAGTGTTTCAAACACCGAATTATCTAGATTACCTGAAATCAAATGTATTTGTGGATTTCGAGTATTTACCAAAGATAGACCACCTGTTGTAAAAACAATTAAAGCAATCTAAATTATCTGTCTTTTTTGTAACTATGCTCTCTTTGTAAATGCGTTCTCATATCTTCCATATTTGAGAAATACTTACTACACTCTTTACAATCATACTTCAAATCTTTGCCATGGATAATTTCTTGATGATTCATTAATTCTTCTTCTTTTGAAAATTTTTTGTTACACACATTACATTTACTTTTTTTAAAAAATCCCACTCTACCCAAACTCTGCTTTTTTTCCATCCCAACATGTTCTACAAAGCTGACCTTCAACCTTCCATGTTCCTTTTGGATTGTATCTAATTAATCCCATTTTTGCCCCACATAATGCACAGAAATTTTTCTTTTTACCAAAATTTTCTTCTTTTTCATCAAAACATGTTTTGCATAGTAATCCATCCATGTCCCATTGCCATCGTGGTTCCCACAAATCTGTAATTTTTTGAGTGTTTTTACATAGAACACATGGTTGTCGTACTTTTCCTTCATAGTATTCCTTTGATTTATCAAAATGACAATCCCCACAAAGTAGACCTTTGATGTTCCACTCTTTTTTTGGTTTGTGTTTGTGCGTTAGTACTTTATCACATACTGCGCAATTTTTTGGCTTTTTGCTAAATAATCCCATGTCTTTGAGAATTTATGATATGATATATTCTATAAATGTAAACAAAATGAAAATATCAAAAAATGGCTCTATTTGTTTAAGATTTTCTCAAGAGCTTGACTTACGTTAAGCATTCCATTTTTCTTTGCAAATTCTTCGATCATTTTGAATTGTTTTTCAGTAAAACAAACTGGCATTGAACGGTTTTCCATGAATATCATTTGAATTTTTAACTAATATCTTTTTCTCTTGAAAATTAGATCATATTTTCTCTAAATTCATATATTTTTTCAGAGTTATAATTTTATTCTGTGAGTGAATATGGCATGAATTCATTGTTAATATTAAAAATGAGTTTAGGGCTTAAGGTCCATTCTGATGCAGACTTAGACGACAGCCCATCTTGCTTAATCGCAGTTATTTGTATAAACTGCTATCCGCAATTACATTATGTCAAATTTGGTAATGTGTTCTTGTTTGAACTTTGTAAACATTCATCATATCAGTTTGATCAAAATAAAATACCATAATACTATCTAGTCATTTTTTTTACTTTACACAAGTTTACGACTTATACTAAAAAACTGAGGATAGTTTGCTCTCTATTTTTTACTATTTTAAAATATAATTCATGATTTGTTTTCATTTTGAACCCTCATCATGTTTTTTATCCTGAAACGACAAAGATCCTTATACTATTTTTGATTATAGTATCTTGCAGACTAACACTAATGATGGTTGGGCACTTTTCCTAACTATCATTGGCTATATTCTAAAATTGTTTTACAAATTATTTTTTTCTAGAATTGCATCTTTTAGTAATATTTGGAAAGATATTTCAAACCATTTATTCTATAATTATTATGACAAAAAAACGTCAAATCTTAGTAATTGGAAATAATACAAATGGTTGTACTCCAAAACATGAAAAAATTGCATATGATATTGGAGTAGAAATTGCAAAATCTGACTCTGTATTGATTACTGGTGGCTTGGGTGGTGTGATGGCTGCAGCATCTCATGGTGCACATGATGCAAATGGATTAACAATTGGAATAATTCCTCAAGATGATCCTTCAATGGCCAATGAATTTTGTGATATTGTTATTCCAACTGGAATGGGACTTACTCGTGACTATCTAAATGCCCTTAGTGCTGATGGTGTTATTATTGTAGGTGGTGGCTCTGGTACTTTATCTGAGGCATGTGCATCATACATGTACAAAAAACCAATGGTTGCCGTTCGAAATTTGGCTAGTTCAGTTGAGCCATACATTGATGATTATATTGATCATAGAAAAAATATCAAAATTATTGGAGTTGATACTCCTCAAGAAGCAGTAAAGACAATTTTGGAATTGATTACCTCAAAGTAAGTTTGACTCACTTTTTTTGTATAATTTAATATGACTATATGCACCAAAGGCCCATAATATGTATGCCCAACTAAACAATATGTCTAGAGGGTGTCCAGGATAGTATGCGTCATCTACTGAAAAAATGAGATAACTTGTATCTGCAATGACCCACAGAATTGTACCTAATAGTATCATGGTCCAAAGTAAATTCACTTGTCCTCTAAAGAAAAGAATTGTAGCGATGATTGAAGGTATTATAATTATTGCATCTAGTATTGGATAAATTGCGTATAGGAAAATTGTCAACCCATCTAGTTTTTCACTTTCTATATCAAATGTAAAGTACAATGTTGGAATTACTATTAACAATGAAACTAGTACTGATATTGTGATGATCTTTTTTGTAATGATTTGTTTTCTTGGTAATAAATAAAATATTGTAAACGAGAAGAACAACGGATACCCAATAATGTAAAAAATATCACTTGTTAATGTTGAAATATTTTCAATATCATATTCATAATCATAGCTATAGGTATTTTCTCCTACAAACCAACAAACAAAAGTTAATGTAAATAAGATCCATGCAACACTATGATTTCCACGTATGCCATATCTTAATACCAGTATTGATCCTAAAATAATAACAACAATTGGTGTTATGATATAAAATATATCTGTCATATACCTATCTTCTGTAATGAAAAATTCTTCTTGATTGACTATATTTCCAATTAAAAATACCACTACTACGGCAATAAGTGAGAAAATTAGAATATTTTTGTTTTCTAATGTGTCAAAACGTGTCTTCAAGACTATCCTTCCATGATAGTTAGAAATTGTATGATGGGTTTGTCCATGTTTGTTTTTTGTAATCTCACATTGATTGTTTTTAGAATACCTTGATAGGCATTTCCAAATAATTCCTTTAATATTTTTTTGAGATATTCTGGATGTTTTAGAGAATCTGAAATTTCACAATTATATTCTTCTTTTAGCCTTGATTTGACTAGTTCTAATTCTGGGTTTCCCATTTTAAGAAGTGCGTGTTCTACTGATAATGTGACTAACGCTTCAATCATTTCCTTATCATATAACATGAAACAAAATATTTTTTACATTATTTATAATCATCATAAAATATTTTGTCTTTGTAGATCATTTAATCTAGACAAAAATTGCTAATCTGATTACACAAATTATTGCATAGATACAAGCAATGGATCTGGTTTGTAAAACTCTCCATGCTCTTTTGCTAATTTGTTTAACTCTTCTACGATTTTTCTAATTCCAATCTCCTTTGCTGTTTCAAACAGTGGTTTTTTCAAACCCAATCCTAGTTTTGCAGCTTTTTCAATCTCTTCAATATCTGATGCCCCATTTGTAATGAGCCATGCCGCATTGTTTAGAATATTTGCCACAATCTGAATTGGATTGCATTTGGCAGCTAGTTCTTCTGAGAGCGAAACTCGTTCATATTTGTCATCTGAATATTTGTAGTATCCTTCACCTGATTTTTGTCCCAATTTTTTATCATCAAACATTTTCTCAACTAGCGGGTGTGGGTTTATTACTTTTTTATCTCGTAAATACATCTCAGTTGTTGCTTTGTGAATTACATCCATACCCGTAAAGTCTGCCAACTCAAATATCCCCATAGGAAAGCCAAGTTTGAATTTTACAGCAGAATCAATTTCCTCTAATGTTGCACCTGTTCTATCTTTAAGAAAACAAGCTTCGTGAACCATTGGGATGAATAGTCTATTGATGATAAATCCTGGAACATCTTTTCTGCATACTACTGCTTCTTTGTTAACTGACTTTACATATTCTAGAGTTAAATCTGTAACTTCTTGACTAGTTTTCTCTCCTGGAATCACTTCAACTAGTTTCATTAATTGTGGTGGATTGAAAAAATGAATTCCGATAAATTTTTCAGGACGAGATGTTGTATTTGCTATTTCTGTAATTGGCAATGTACTTGTATTTGATGCAAATATCACTTCAGGTGCTGCAACTTTATCTAATTCTTCATAGACTTTTTTCTTTAAATCCATTATTTCTGGAACCACCTCGATAATTAATTCTGCATCTTTTACAGCATCACTCAAATCTACAATTGGTGTGATTCTTGAAAAAATTGAATCCCCCTCTTCTTTTGAAATTTTTTCTTTTGATACTAGTTTATCTAAACTCCATTTTATTTTCTCCATAGCTTTATCCAAAAATTCTTTTTTGATATCACGTAATACCACATTATATCCTGCAGTTGCTGAGACTTGGGCAATTCCATGTCCCATAACTCCTGAACCTAAAACTGTGATATTTTTTACTTTCATGTTTTTCAAAAAACCATGTTTCCTTTTTAATGTATTTGAGGGCTCAAAATCGTTACTAATGATCACTTGGAACTATTCTTACACCTATTACTTTTTTGGAAAAATCTTAGGTAAATCCTGTATTTTCAATTGATTAAAAATTTCATGTTTATTTTTTCAAACAGACAGTAAATTATTAAATAAAATCAGGTAAAATCTTTGTGCAAAAACAAGAATCTACTGATATTGAGACTATACATACTCTAAATGAATTACGTTTTATTCAAAAAATGAACAAATCACTCACAACTGTGCTAAATGATAAAATCCATCAAATTGAGAAATTAAACAAACACCTAGCTGAACAAAATTCAAAAAAAGATGATTTTATCAGTATTGCAACTCATGAATTAAAGTCACCAATTCACCCAATTCTTGGATTTGCTGAACTTGCAAAAACTGGAATTATGTCTAATGATGAGGCATGGACCGGTGTAGTTGAGATGGCCACCCAATTACAGAATCTAATTGGCGTGATTTTGGATGCAAATCATATTGATAGAAATTCATTAAAATTAACAATTTCAGAAATTAATCTTAAAGATATCATTACTCAAAAAGTAATGATTTCAAAATCTTCTCCTGACTGCATGGTACCAATTTTATGTGAATTAGGAGATGATATGATTATTTCTGGTGATATAGTTCGTTTAGGTGAAGTGTTTCAAAATCTTCTAAATAATTCAATAAAATTTACTGAAACTGGATTCATCAAAGTTTCAGGACATGTTGATAAATCAAATAATGAAATACTCTTAAGATTTTCTGACTCTGGTACTGGTATACCAACTGAAGTTGAAGAAAATATTTTTGAAAAATTTGTTACCAAAAATACAGATTCTCAAAAACCAGGAACTGGATTGGGATTATTTGTATCAAAAGGAATTATTGAATCTCATGGGGGAAAAATTTATGCAAATAATAATTTGGATGCTGGTGCCACTTTTACTATTATTCTCCCCATTACTCAATTAGAATCTCATCAATAGTTTTTTCAATATTATTTTCATATTTTATTTTTAAAATTTCCTGGATATTTTTTTGTACAAATTTTTAATAATTTCTTGTTCTCCTTTTTCTACTTGTTCATTTTGATATAACACTCATTTATCTTAAATATAATTAAATAAATTATTGATGACAATTTTGTGGGTAGTAATTGGGCTAGGAATTGTTTGTGTGGGTTTTTTGATTAGAAAATATATGAATACCCACAAATATGATTATGTCCAATTGAATTTACATTGTAAAAATTGCGGCGATGTTACAAATGGATTAAAATGCTCTCAATGTGAAAATGAAAAACCATCTAAAAATTATTAGTAATTGAGAAAATCTATAAAATCAATGTTTTGAATAGA
>LFLC01000052.1 GCA_001543015.1 Nitrosopumilus sp. LS_AOA
AAAATGCTAGTCTCTACAAGGCAAATTCAATTTAGAGAAGATCCATATTTCTCAAGTCCCGATAACTTCACAGAACCTAAATTAAATATATTAATATAATTCAATAATATCTAATCATCTAATGCATAAATTACATTTTACCGTTTTGTTTACAATTTTTACTTTAGGCATGGTACTTTCAGCCCATGCAGAAGAGGACAACCTGTACAAGTTTGATGCAGGATTTTATGAGTTGTTATACCCACAACAATCTACTGGTACATCTGATACAGAATCAGAAATTAGAGAACAGTATGTTTTGATTAATATCATTGATGGTTATGAGAATCAATTACAAAGTATCTTAGAAGAGATGAATGCTCAAAATATTTTTGTATCAACTGCATTAGACTTTGTGTCTGCTGATGTTCCAGTTAATAGAATTATCGAACTAGTAGATTATGATTTTATTTACAAGATTGGAGATGAGCCAGAACTAGAACCACAGGGGTTAAGCATGAGCCAAGCTAAAGCAGTTGTCGGTGCATCAAATGTTGGTTACGGTTCCTATCCATACACTGGTGATGGTGTAATAGTTGGTGTGATTGACAGAGGTGTAGATTTTTCACATCCTGACTTGCAAGGAAAGAAAGCAGGAAAAGTGAATTGTAAAAATACACAATGTGTATCTTCAAATTCTATAAATGATCATGGAACTGCACTAGCTGTAATAATTGCAGGGGATAGCTCTAATAATTCTCGTGATGGTATTGCACCTGATTCAGAAATATATAATGTAGAAATGAATATTATATTTGGCAAGTCTGCAACATCTAAAGAACGAATGTCAAGAGCACTGGATAATATTGCTACAAATGATATAGATATAGCTATGACTTCATTAGGAGCTAGAGGTGTTTGTAACGACTATACATCGTTATCCATTGTAATTGACAAAGCGTTAGATTATGGAATCAGTTTTTCTACTCCAATTGGAAATGAAAATAATCATGGTTTTTTACTTTACTCTTGTGGATTTAATCATATAACAGTAGGAAGTGTTGACTCTAATGGATCACATTATTATAAATCAAGTCAAGGGCCAGCCAAATTTTCCACACCATCAGGTGATACTGGAAGAATAAAACCAGAAATTACTGCAATCGGTGTGGATGTAAATACTGCAACTGCAAATACTAATTCTCGTTACAGTGAAGACAGAAATAAAAACACTGGAACAAGCTATGCGAATGCCTTTGTGGCAGGAGCCAGTGCACTAATCAAGGAAAAACAACCAGACTATGGTTCTTTGGAGATAAAATCAGCTCTATTACTTGGAGCTGACTGGAAGGCAAAAATTCCAGCCACTGCAAATGACTATGATAACAAACGAAGTGGTGTATATGATAAAATGAACAAGTATGGATTTGGAGTATTAAACATCCAAAAATCCTTAGACTATACAAATGATAACGAATTTCCAAACATTATTCTAGATGACGATAATAATTCACGTCCAACTGACAAGTATAGAATCACTGCAAATAGTAATGACCAGGTAAAGGTGTTACTCTCTTGGTTTGTACATCCACGTGGAACAAATATCAGTGACGCATCATTACCAATTAACAGTCCATATGCATCATTTAGTAGCCAATATGATAATTACGATATAACCATAAGATACCCTGATGGTACAACAAAAAAGAGTACATCTGATATTCAAAATAATGAGTTTATAATATTTGAGGCACCAGAAACAGGAGACTATATCATTACTGTTAATATCGACAGTGGTGCTCCTTTTACTGCATTTGGAGATAGGAATCATCCTTATGTCATTGCCAGCTCACACCCACTAGACAAGTACCCATTTAGTACAGGTACTGATTCTAATGGGATTACATTTGGTTCATCCATTAATGATAACCGCTCAAAGATAACACTAGAATTTTCTGAGAGATTAAATCATGTATTTACCAAATATGATTTTACATTAAGTCATGGTACAATACGTTCTGTTACAAACTATGATGATTCAAAAATTAGATATTTACAAGTATATGGTATTCCAGCTAATACACCAGTTACCATAACATACACTGGAGGTTTACTTAATTTGGGTAATACTAATACTAATGAATTACAAACTGGTACAAGTTCAGTTACAACAGCTCCAACTGACACTACAAAGCCAACTATAACAATAACATCCCCTGTAAATGGTGCTACAATTAATTCTGATAGTGTAACTGTTTCAGGAATTGCATCAGATTCATCTGGTATTTCACAAATTACAATAACTGGTGGTGGAGTACAAAAAGTTCTCAAAGATACATCAAGCTTTAGTTATACATTTACTGGTTTATCTCTAGGTTCTCATTCCTTTACAGTATTTGCTTTTGATAATAATAATAATCATATATCAAAGTCAGTTACAGTTACAATTGCACCAACTCCACAAACTGCTCCAACATTATCATCCATTAGTAATGTTTCAGTAAATGAGGGCCAATCAAAAACAATAACTGCAAGAGCTACTGATGCTAATGGCGATAGAATATCATACTCTTTATCATCCTCACCATCATGGGTAACAATAAACCAGAACAGCGGTAAAATTACAATTAACGCCCCAGATGAACTATCAAACTCTAGATATACAGTTACAGTAAAGGCCTCAGATAATAATGGATACGATACTGAATCATTTAGAATTTACATCAATGAAGTAAACCAAGCTCCTACATTATCATCCATTGGTAACAAATCAATTAAAGAGACATCAACTTTGTCATTTACAATATCTGGCACTGATTCAGATTTACCAAAACAATCTTTGAGATATTCTACATCCAATACTCCAACAGGAGCTAGCATAAATTCTAGTACTGGGGTATTTACCTGGACTCCTACAAACTCACAAGCTGGAACTTATACCATAACATTTACAGTTACTGATAATGGATCTCCTGCAAAATATGATTCTCAAAGTGTAACTATTACAGTAATTAACAAGCCAGCACCAATACCACAAACACCACCAACATTATCTGCAATTAATGATGTAACAATAAACGAGGGTCAAACAAAAACATTTACAGTATCAGCTAGTGATAGAAACGGTGATAGAATATCCTACTCTTTATCATCCTCACCATCTTGGGTAACAATCTCTGGTAGTACTGTAACTGTATCTGCACCATCAGAGTTATCAAGGTCTAGTTATTCTGGTACAGTTAGGGCGACTGATAACGATGGATATGATTCAGAATCATTTACCATAAACATTACAGAAGTAAACCAAGCACCTATCCTATCATCCATTGGAAATAAATCAATTAAAGAAACATCAACTTTGTCATTTACAATATCTGGTACTGACTCTGATAGACCAGCAAACAATTTACGATATAGTATAAGTAATACACCAACTGGTGCTACAATAAACTCAAGTACAGGACTATTCACCTGGACTCCTAGTACATCCCAAGTAGGAACTCATAGTGTAACATTTACAGTAACTGATGATGGCACTCCTGCAAAGT
>LFLC01000037.1 GCA_001543015.1 Nitrosopumilus sp. LS_AOA
ATACTACAGTTGTAGTTGACATTAGTTAAAGTAGAGAGAGTTAGATGATAACGTGTAGTTCGTATGAAATGAACAAATCAGGAATGAATTAATTCATGATTCATTGTTTGATCAAAGAAATGAACAGAAATTAAAATATGGGTTATTTTTACATCCAAAAACAAGTTGGATAAATTTAATTTTTTTACTTTAGTTGATCAAGAATTGAAAGACTCAATAAATTAGTCATTGTCAATCCTTTTCTGTTTATATCACGTTTAGTTTGATCACAGTATTTCTTGACACTTTGAAAACTCTTTTCACTAGAAACTTCAAGAACTACAATATTTTCAGAATAAGGGAATGTAAATTTAGAAGGTTTTTTACAAAAGGTGGTCATATTTCCCAATCCAGCAGTCTCAATGTTTCCTCTCTTTAACAAAATGTTTGCAATTTCTTGTAAATCTTCCATCCCCCCATATTCCATGTAATAGATTGAAACAAAATTTGTATTACCTACTGTTTCTCGTTGAAAAAGATCATCTCGAATATTAAACACAAAAGAAGTTTTTTCCTGATTATGAACTGTAAGATTTTTGGTAATTTTTGAACTATCCTTGAATTTAGCTAGAAGATAATGGTTTGTTGCATCAGAAAAATATGGTTTACTTTCACTAGAAAATGTTCCAGTGACAAAATATAATTTTTCAATATTTTTTGATTTCATCCATGAATCTTTTAGTTCAATTGATTCATGAGTATGCAAATAAGGTGCACATACATATCCAGAATAAGATAACTCAAGTCTAGACATTATAGTTGACGTTTGCTCAAGTTATTTATGCATATGTTTGGAAAGTTACTTTTTCCGATCATCTACGATAGTTTTTTAATAGTAGTAACCTTCGTTTTTTTGTCCCGTGGTAGCTCAGCCTGGTAGAGCTCCTGGCTGTAGTTGTTGGCTTTAGATGGCTAAACGAATAGCAGCCCATCAGGCATACAGAAACCGGGTTGTCGATGGTTCAATTCCGTCCCGCGGGACCACAAACTTTTCTGAAAATGAAAAAATAATTTTAAAAATAATAAAAAGAAAGACTAGTTTAAGAAAACAAAGATGAAATCTTAAATTAAAAATTCATTGTCTATTCTGATTTTTTGACTTTTTGAGCTGCTGGGCCTTTTTGACCTTCGCCGATCTCAAATTCGACTTTATCGCCTTCGTTGATGAATCCGTCAACATCTGATTTATGAACAAACAGATCGTCTCCACCTTCTCTTTCAATAAAACCAAAGCCTTTGGTTCGGTTGAACCATTTTACTGTACCTTGTTCCATGTTAATTTTGCAAACATTACTCACTATATTAACTAAGATATCAAAACAATACTAGAAAAATAACGCACTAGAAATCTCTAGCAATGTGATTTTCTTCTTTAAGCCACTGAACTTGAGGTAGGGTAAATCTCCAAATAATATCTCCACGTTCTTTCTCTTTAAAGTCCCAAGGAGCAATAATTACAATATCATTTTCTCGAATCCAGACTCTTCTCTTTAGTTTTCCTCGAATTCTTCCTCGTCTAGTTAAATTATCTGCACATTTAATCATGACATTTTCGCCACCCATCATTTTTAGTACTCGTCCAAATAATTCGCCTTCTTCAGGAAGACGAATGTCTTTAAGAGCACTTTCATTTTTTACTTGGCGCTTACCCATGAGCACAATTCATAGAATGAGCATATAACTTGTAGGGTTTTTCAATAAATGAAATCTCATCAAATTAGCATACACAAGAGATTTTATTCATTATAATAAAAATAATCAGTGGAATTTCGATGTATCGATGAGTGTTCTCAATGCTGTATTGAAAGGGAGTATTACCCAAGCAAAAAGTTTGGAAAAATAGGTGTACTGATACTTCCTGAAGAAAAATCAAGAATTGAAAAACTTGCAAAAGAAAATAATATTGAAATTAATATTCTGCCAAGAATTGGGATTTCAGAGAATAGAAATTCAAATCCTACAAAAATTTTAGCATTTCAAATGATGGGAATTGAAAAAAATGGGAATACGTGTCCATTTTTAGATACTATTGGGGAAAATAAATCACCACATGGTGGATTTCCGTGTAAAATTTACAAAGAGAGACCACTTGCATGTATGACGTATCCGCTAATTGAAAATGACCCAATCACACTTGATCAAAAATGTAAATTTTGTAAAGAACACAAAACTGCAGATGAAAATTTAAATTCGGAAATAGAATCACTATTAAAAATAAAAGAGAAAATGAATACTAATGCCACATTTATCTGGAGATTTGCCACCAATATAGGAGAAAAAGAAGACCAGGCAGTTTTGAAATCAGGTTGGATTCTAGAAGAATAAACAACCTCCATCCCCAAAAAAAATATCATATTTTGAATAAATCATCCAAATATTCAAAAGGAGTCAGAACTTTTGTTGAATATGAGCAAGGATACATGGTCAGATCTTGACAAAGTTGATCAGAAAATTATAGAAATTCTTAATGAAAATGCACGAACACCATCAAAAGAGATTGCAGCAGAATTAAAAAAACTAGACCATGAAGTTTCTGATAGAACAATCAGAAAAAGAATTGAACGTTTAGAAAAAAGTGGAATCATCAAAGGCTACAAAGCCATTCTAACAGATGTTTCTGGAATAAATGAATATCAAGCAATTTTAATGAAATTAAAACCATCAAAATCACTTGAAACAGTAAAGGATTCCATTAAAGAATTTGTTAAAAAACTAGAGAATTATCTTCTCATTGCAAATACAGATGGTGAATGGAATATGCTAATACTCATTCAGGTGGAATCAGGAAAATCAAATACATCTCAAAAAATTGTAGAGAAATTTTCAGATGAATTAATTGATTATAGGATTAATGAGATTGACATTAAAGATGTCAATGTTCTAAACATGTCTTTGTTGTTATTGTAATTTTGTAAAAATTTCTCATTCTTTAGATTATTTTCCACATTCTATGACTGAGATATCATAAATAGTTCACATCTAAAGTTAATGTATGAAAATTATTTTCTCAATAATAATTCCCATTTTGTTAATTGGTTTCATTGTATTTGATCCATTTCCAGATGCATTTAGTGAACCAACATTACATGTTGATGATTTAGTTGTAGAATCGTATGTACCAAACTTGTGTTGTATGATAACTACAATGACATTTGTTGATAATGATATTTTATTTTTACAAAAAAGTGACGGAAAGGTTCGTTTAATTCAAAATGGGGTGTTACAAGAAAAACCCGTACTTGATGTAAGTGTTAATTCAGAAGGAGAAAAAGGAATGTTAGGAATTACTAGTGTTGGAAATTCAGTGTATCTTTATTTTACTGAAGCAGTCAAAGATGGAGGAGAATCATTAGGAAATAAAATTTACAAATACGAATGGGATGGAAAGTCTTTGATAAATCCCACATTACTAAAAGAGCTGCCATCAAATGTTTCCCACAATGGAGGAGTAATGGTTGCAGGAGATGATGACATAGTCTATGCCGTGATTGGAGACACATTACGATATGGTCTACTTCAAAACAAGCCCTTAGAATGGTTGAAAGGAGATGATATTGAACTAAGAGATAACGGAGTAATTTTAGAATTAGAAACAGAAAAATCATATTTTGCAATTGGTATACGAAATAGTTTTGGACTAGCAATAGATCCCAATACTGGAAATTTATGGGCAACTGAAAATGGTGATGATGATTTTGATGAAATCAATTTGATACATGAAAAATTTAACAGTGGGTGGATTGTTACAATGGGTCCTGCAACTGAATCGCAGCTTGAAAGCATTCCAGGATATGAAGATTATACATATGGAGATCCAAAATTTTCTTGGGAAACACCGATTGCACCAACTGGATTAGAATTTGCAAAGTTTAAAGAAAATAATAATTATGATAATTCTCTTTTTGTAGGAGACTGTAATACTGGAAATCTTTACAAATTTGAATTAAATAAAAATAGGGATGGATTTGAGTTTGCAAGTCCATTTCTCCAAGATAATGTGATTAACAAGAATGAAAGTTTAGATGAAATAATAATTGGTAGTGGATTTGGTTGTATTACAGATATTGAAAGAGGTCCTGATGGTTTTCTTTATGTTGTATCACTAAGTAATGGAATAATTTACAGAATACTCCCCACAGAGAATGAAGTTAATGTAGAGAGTTCAGAGAATGGTGGAGGTTGTTTAATTGCAACTGCAGCATTTGGTTCAGAATTAGCACCTCAAGTACAACAATTACGAGAATTTCGAGATAATCAATTACTGCAAACAGAATTAGGAAAATCATTTATGAATACATTCAATGAATTTTACTATACATTTTCGCCACACATTGCAGATTATGAGCGTGAAAATCCAGCATTCAAAGAAGGAGTTAGAGCATTTATCACGCCAATGATTAGTTCATTATCTATTTTGAATGATGTCGATATGAATTCCAAAGAATCAGTGTTAGGTTATGGGGTATCTTTGATCATACTAAATGCTGGAATGTATTTTGTAGCTCCTGTACTAATTTTTGTTGGAATTAGAAAAAAATTCCAAACCAATTTGACAAAATTACAAGAAAAACATTAGCATTACAAAAATTATCTCAATAATGAGTATTCAGATTCAGCAACATCAATTGCTTTTTTTACTTCATCAAGAGTGAAAGGTTTTTGAATAAATGCAGAAACTCCTGAACTAATAGTGTTGTAAACACGATCAGTTGATTTTTCATCAGCAGTAATTAAAACAATTTGTAAAGTTGCCTTGTCTTTAAGTAATTTTGTTGCAACGCCGTCACCGTCCAAATCAGGCAATCCCATATCAAGTAGAATAATTGGTTCTTTAGTTTCAGAAAATAATTTTTTACAACCTTTGACACCATCTAGTCCATTATCAAAAACATGAATGTCAGAATAGCCTAATTTTTCAGCAAAAGTTTTCAATTTAATTGAAATTGCTTTACTATCATCAATAATTACAATAGGTCTAGTAACTTGAATTGTAGATAGGATAATTGATCTTGCTTTTTGATATGCAATTTTAGCTTTATCAAATTCTCCCAATCTCAAAAAACACTTTGATGCACAAAGTAATGCCCCCTTTACATTATGTGAGTTTTTTATAGAATATTTTAAAAACAAATCACCTGCTTGAGTGATTTCATTTTTTGATTCTTTTCCATGTCTTGTTTTACATTCAGCTGCTAAGATGTACAATAATGCAGATTTTAGAATATCAGTTTTTTTTACAGATTCTGCCTGATTTAGAAATAAATTATGTGCTGTAATGAATTGTCTATTTTTTAGATGTGCAAGGGCAACCTCAGAATGAATTTTTGAAGTCAATGAGCTAATTTGGTTTTTTGTGTTATAACTGGTTGTTACAAAAAATCAAACTAAGGATTAATCACGGCACGGCCAATAATTTTTCTGGCTTTGAGATCTTTTAAAGCAGTATTTGCTTCATCAAGAGAATAATGTTTTGAAATTACTGGATTTATTGTTCCTTTTCTAGCTAAATCAAGGAGTTCAACCATGTCATTAAAGTTTCCAGTATATGCACCTTGAATTGTAATTGATTTTAGTGGAATAGTGACAAGAGATATTTCTAAAGAGCCTCCAAAAAGACCCACGAGAATAAGATTTCCTCTTTTTCGTAAAACTGCTAAACCAGTTTTTACAGTAGGTGGAGCATTTACAAAATCAATTACACTATCAGCTCCCTTTCCATTACAAATTGAAATAATTTTATCCACAGGACTTCCAATTCCAGAAGATATGGATCCTGTAACGTTAGTATTTACAACATAATCTGCACCCATTGCTTTTGCAGTATCAAATTTTTTGTCATCATTATCAATACAAATAATTTTTGCTTTAGTGATTGCTTTTGCAATTTGAATTGCCATCAAACCTAATCCACCTGCACCAATGATTACTAAAAATTCAGGTGAATTTACATCGGCTTTCTTGACTGCATTATATGCAGTTAAACCAGAGCAAGCAAGAGATGTTGCAGCATCAGGGTCTACTCCATCAAGTTTTGCCAAATACTTTGAATCAGGAATTAAAGCATAATCAGAATATCCACCATCTTGAAAAACACCTAATGATTTTGGAGTATCACATAAATTTTCATCCCCAACCTTACATGCAGGGCATTCTCCACACCCAATCCATGGAAAAACTAAAACGTTATCACCTTTTGAAACATTAGAAACACTATCACCAATATCCTCAACAGTACCAACAATTTCATGCCCAGGAGTGACAGGATATTTGACACCACGATCTGTAACTTTCATAAATTGACCATCTCCAAGATCATATCCGCCTTCCCACAAGTGCAAATCACTATGACAAACACCCACAGATTTTACTTTAACTAGAACCTGATTTCCTTGAGGATGCGGAGTCTCAGATTCAGATATTGCTAGAGGTTCATTAGGACCTAAGATTCTAGCGGATTTCATAAATGATTTTTTTGTCTTAACAATATAAGAGTTGACTGGAAGTGAGAAAAAAGTAAAGCCCTTAGATATTATTGAATAGTTAAAGATGAATTGTGTGAGTGAAGCACAGACTCCTAATAGTATATCTCAAGAGCCGATAAATATTCTATTTAGTCCGTCATCAGTTGTAAAAAAAGATGTTTGGGATATTGACTTAATTAAAATTTTAGATTTATTGTTAAAGATTCTTGAAAAATCAGGTAGAAAAGATCTCAAAGTTGCAGGGATGGCAGCATTATCATCATCATTAATCTATAGAATGAAAGTAGAAAGTATTTTTGCATTACAAAAAGCAGCAATGGAGAAAAAACCAATGTATCAAAGAACAGATGTAGACATTGAATTAATTGATTTTCCATACAGACATGAATCAACATATCCAGTTTCATTAGATGATCTGTTAGGATTACTTCAAAATCTTATAGGTACAATTGCAAATCCACAATCAAGAAGAAATGGACGATTAGAAATTGAGCCAATTGAAGCACCAGACTTTAACGAATATTTTATTTCACTTGAAAGTATAATTGGAAAATACGAAGATTTGGTTATGAAGAAAATTGGACCTACAGGATTTGGATTATTACAAGAAATCATCTCAGAACTTGATCAGATTGATTCAATCAGATGTTTCTTTGCAATACTATTTTTGGCAAGAGATCAAAAAGTAGATCTTGAACAAGTTGAAGATGATATCAAAATTATAGCAGTTAAGGAGACAACGAACTGATCAAAAATGGCAAGAATTGAAAATTTAGATGAAGCAACTGCCAGAATAGAATCAGCACTATACTCTGCAGGTAGACCACTCAGAATAGAAGACCTCATCAGAGCTTCAGGCACAGAATCAAGGACAAAAACACTAGAATTACTCAATACAATAATGAAAAAGACAAAAACAGCTTTCAAAGCACTTGAAGTGACAATATTACCAGACGGATCATATGTAATGCAATTAAAGCCTGAATACAGTTCTACTGTGAAAAGATATGCATCAAAACCAATTCTTCCAAATGCAACACTCAAGACATTATCATACATCGCATATCAACAACCAATCTCTTCAAAACAACTTGTAGAAACAAGGGGTTCTGGAGTTTATGCACATCTAAAAGAACTTCGACAATTAGATTTTATTGGTCATCAAAATGTTGGAAGATTAAAAATTTACACAACAACTCAAAAATTCCAAAAATATTTTGGAATTCAAGGAGATGTTGAAGATCTCAAATCAAGATTATTCTCCAAAGTGAGAAAAACAGCAAGTATGAGTCAGACAAACCCAACTCCTCAAATAATTACAGAGACAAACTAAACGAATTTTTAGTTCAAGGCTAATTTTTTGCGTTTTGTATAAATTAGAGTAATAAAAACAATTTTTGTGAGAAAGTCAGTAGAAAATTTAGCAACCAGTAAAATAACTGGCGGACGAAGAATTCCACTTAGAGTTAGAAGAAAATATGAAACGGACAGATATCCAAATGAACCAACCAATGGAGCTCAAGTTACAATTACAAGAAGAGTTCGTGGAAATAATAATAAAACAGCATTAAAAACAATTGATTTTATCAACCTTGCAACAGGTGAAGCTAAAGTAAAGAAAGTAAAAATTATCAAAGTTTTAGATAATGCCACAAACAATGATTACAAAAGACGAGGTATCATCACAAAAGGTGCAATTCTAGAAACACAAGAAGGTAAGTGTAGGGTTATTTCCAAACCAGGACAAAACGGAATAGTTAACGCAATTTTACTAAAGGAATAAAATGAAAGATTACGAGCACATCGTAATCTGGTTGGATTATTTCAATAAGAATTTAAAAAAATCAAAAGGTAGAAGACTTGAATTAGCAAAATGTGTTTTTGATCCATCACTAAAAGAACTAATTGATGCAACAAAAGCTGCAGGATTTGAAATTACAGAATCAGATGACAAGGTGAGATATCCAAAAAGACCATTTGTCAGGTCAGGGTATGTTGTGTTGCCAAAAGGATCCCCAAAGACAATAATTCTTAACAAAATTTCTGAAAAACTAATTTTAAAAAGGTCCAAACAAACAAAATAAAATCAAATCTAGCTGTTAGCTAAAGTAAAGTTGACAGAAGTCTATGAAAAGAATATCATGTTAGTATTATTAATTGCAGGAGGTAGGCGAAATAATGCACCTAGCCGGAAGTGGCAGGGTAATCGTTCAACTATCTAAAGAATTAGTTGAGGGACAAATACTCTGTGACGATAAGGGAACTAGAGTTGCAAAAGTAATGGAACTAATCGGTCCAGTAAAAAGACCATTTGCTTCAGCAACGCCGTTAACAAATAATATCAAAAAATACATTGGTAAACGTGTATTCATGTTTGAACAATCTCCTGCGAGTACACCAAAAAAATTTAGGAGAAGAAAAAATTGAACATACTAGAAAACCAAAGCTGTCCTGAATGCAAATCATCAGTGGTTAGTGACATTCAGAATGGTGAAATAATCTGTTCTGGTTGCGGCGTTATAGTCGATGATCAGATTGCAGATTTTGGTCCAGAAACGATAAGTTCGAATCTTGAAGACAAGATGAAGTTAGCAAGAGCAACAGGACAAACAACCTATTCTCAACATGATTTGGGAATAACTACTGAGATTTCAATTAGTGCAAAAGACTTTAGTGGAAAAAGAATCAACCACGATGTCGCAAATCAAATGCGCAATCTCAGAAAGTGGCAACAAAGAGTGAGGGTTTCATCACCAAAAGAAAGAAGGTTAGCAAATGTTTTAATCAAAATGGGCGAAACATGCGATAGTCTTAATCTTTCAAAGAACGTGTTAGAAACTGCCTCAATGATATACAGAAACTTGGATGGACATGTTGATGTGAAGGGAAAATCAGTAGTTAGCATTACAGCTGCTACAATTTACATGGCATGCAAACAATGTTCTGTAGTTAGATCATTAGAAGAGATTTGTCGAGGAATTTGTCCAGCAAAAGATGTTAAAACAAAAACAAAACTTGCATCAAGATACTATAGAAACATGGTAATGGAAATGGGACATGTAGTTGCCCCAGTTTTGACCATGGACAAATACATCTCAAAGATAGCAAATATGACACAAACTGAGGTTAGAGTTGAAAGACTAGCCTTGGAAATTGCAGAAAAAACAAAAGATAGCAATATTGCTGATGGGAAGGCCCCAAATGGAATTGCTGCAGCATATCTGTATGTGTCATCAGTCCTACTTGGACAAAATGTACTTCAAAGAGACGTTTCAACCGTCGCAGGAGTTACAGAAGTTACTATCAGGAATAGATGTAAAGATATTCTAACAACTTACAAACTCAAAATCACTTTGAGACCATCTCTGGCCAACATTTAACCCCCACCCCTTTTTCATTTTATTATCAAAAATGCTCATTAGGATTAGCTAAATTTCGTCGACATTATATAGAGATAAAAAATAATTCGCACATGGCAGTATTAGAAATCAAAGACCTTCATGTTACAAGAGAAGGTAAAGAGATTCTCAAAGGTGTCAACCTTAAAACAGGACCTGGAGAAGTTCATGCCATCATGGGACCAAATGGTTCAGGTAAAAGTACACTAGCTTACACACTACTTGGACATCCAAAATATCAAGTAACAAAAGGAGATATTTTGATTGATGGTGAGAGTATTTTAGGTTTATCAGCAGATAAAAGAGCAAAAAAAGGATTATTTTTAGGATTTCAATACCCAACTGAAGTTTCAGGTGTTGGATTTTCACACTTTCTTAGAACAGCTTACAACTCTTTGAGTAAAGCATTACAAGGTGACGATAGAGAAGTATTCATCACAGTTAGAGAATTTCAAAAATACCTTAAAGAAAATCTAGAAAAAGTTGGATTAAGAGAAGAGTTTCTTTCAAGATATCTTAACGAAGGATTTTCAGGAGGGGAGAAAAAGCGTGCAGAAGTTTTACAGATGGCAGTACTAAAACCAAAAATTTCAATTTTAGATGAACCAGATTCAGGTTTAGATATTGATGCAGTTCAATCAGTAGCAAAAGCTATCAGTCAAGTTGCAGGTAAAGATGCAACAATAATTATAATTACTCACTATGCTAGAATTTTAAAATTCCTAGATAAATTAGACTTTGTCCACGTATTTGCTAATGGTCAAGTGATAAAGACAGGAGATGCATCTCTTGCAGACAAACTAGAAGCAGAAGGTTACGAATGGGCCTTGAAACAATCAGCATAATCAAATTAAGGCAGAATATTTTCTAAAAGTTATTGATTTACAAAGTTTCAGTTGATTTTTCTAAAGAATTCCTAGAAATTAATGAAAATCAAATCAAGATAGGAATAAAATCAAAACCAATCAAAGGTCAAGCAAATAAAGAAATTATAAAAAAAATTGCAAAACATTTTGGAGTATCATCAAGACAGATTCAGATAAAAGCAGGACACAAGTCACAAGAAAAAATTATTGAAATTTCACAATAGAGAATCTAGTTTCTCTTTAAATAGGGTTTTAAAATTGGGAAAATTATGTCAGAAAACAATGATCAGTATTATTTTAATTTCTCATTTTTCAAAGTGGATCCTAAATGGAGATGGATGGCAGATTTAGCTAAAGAGGAATCAGCTAAAGAAGTTGAAATTGTAATAAAGAATTCAGGAATAATGTTTAGATCTTATTCAAATTTAGGATTAAGAGATGATGCCGATTTTTTATTTTGGTTTGCAGCAAAATCAGTCGAAGAAATTCAAAAAGTAATTGAAAAATTATACAAAACAGTTTTTGGGAAATACATTATTCCATCATTAACATATCTATCATGTACACGTCCATCTCTTTATGTTCAAGAACAAAAACCTCAGGGTTTTTTGTCAGGGACTGAACCAAAAAAACATGTCATAGTATATCCATTTACAAAAACTAGAGAATGGTACCTACTTTCAAAAGAGAAGCGTCAAGAGATTATGGATGAACATATTGAAATTAGTAAAAAATATCCGCAAATAATTCTAAACACGACATATTCATTTGGAATACATGATGAGGATTTCATGTTAGCATTTGAGGTGGATGATATCAGAGATTTCCAGGATTTAATCATGGATTTACGAGAAAGTCAGGTGTCAACATACGTGAAAAATGACATTCCAATGATTGTTAGTGTCAAAAAAGATATCATTCCACTAATCTCAAGTTTAGGTTAGATTTTTTCAAAAGATTCTAGTAAAATGAATAATTTCATTAATGCTAATCTTGGATAAACATAAATGATGAAATATTTTATTTTTAATAAATTCAGAGGGAAATGATATGAAATACAATAAACTTGGAAAAACAGATATCAAAGTATCAGAAGTGGGATTTGGCGCATGGGCAATTGCACTTGATTGGTGGGGAAAGAAAATTGAAGAAGATGAAGCAAAAAGAATGCTAAAAAAAGCATATGATGTTGGAATAAACTTTTTTGAAACAGGGGATTTGTATGGAAAAGGAAAAAGTGAAAGACTAATTGGTGAAGTTTTCAAAGACATGAGAGATGAAATTGTTATATCTACAAAATATGGCTATGATTTTAGTGAAGTAGAACAAATAGGTCATAAAGAATTACCACAAAACTTTGAGGAAGATTTTACAAGATTAGCATTAAGAAATAGTTTAGAAAGATTACAAACAGATCATCTTGACATGTATGGTTTACACAATCCAAAACTAAAAGACATTAGAAATAATTCAATTTTTAAAGTGTTAGATGGTTTTGTGGAAGACCAATCAATCAAAACATATCAAGTAGCTTTGGGCCCAGCAATAGGTTGGACACAAGAAGGGATAGAGGCAATGGATAGACCAAATCTTAGTGCAATTCAAACTGTGTATAATATTTTAGAGCAAACACCAGGAAATGAGTTAATGCAAAAAGCCCAAGAAAAAGATGTTGGGATATTAGTTAGAGTTCCAGAAGCATCAGGAATTTTAACAGGAAAAGTTAATGCAGATACAAAATTTGATGACAATGATCATAGATCAGTAAGAAAACGAGAATGGTTAAAGGCATCATTAGAAAAAGTTGAGCAATTCAAACCAATTGCAGAAAGAAACGGACTAAACGTTACAGAATTTGCAATGAAGTTCATGATGACAAAGAAAGGATTTACAACAGTACTACCAACAATGATTAGTGAAGAAGAAGTTGTTAATTATGCTGAAATGTCTGATGACAAATACATTTCAAACTCAGATATGAAAGAAATTGATGAATTATACAATTCCTGGCCATCCTATGAATTAAAGGCAACAATTCCAGCAAGTTAGTTTGTCAATGGACAAGCAAATAGATTCTCAAAAAACTTTACAGGTTATAGAAAGATTAAAGCTTGCCAAGATTGGGGATTATAAAAAATGGAAAGCAATAATTAAAAAAATTAAAAATGATGAACCACTAACTCCATTTCAAACAGAATATTTTTCATCTATGACAAGAATTTACAAAAATTCAAACATCACCAATAGAAGTAAAATTTATCACATAAAATTATCAGAACATGATAAAAAACCACCATGTAAAGAATGTGGGGAGAATTCAGGATTTTATTGTAACATGAATGATCAATACTTTTGTTCAATTCACATAGTTGGGCATGATAAAAATGAGTTTTAAGAAAGTGAAACAGATTCTTCTAAACTAAAAGAATTTTCTACGAAATATTCAACTCGAATTTTCTTAAATTCGCGAGAACTAAAGAGAATATCATATTCATCAACATTAATTTGATTTTGAATTGTTTTTGCCACCTCGTGTGCTTCATCTTGAGTCTTACAATGAATCATCGAAAATACATTGTAAGGCCAGTCATCATAAGTAGGTCGTTCATAACAATGACTAACTTGTGGGAATGCACCTAGTAAATTACCAACTTGGGATATTCGATCTTTAGGAACTTTCCAAACTATCATTCCATTTGCAGTAAATCCAACTTGTCTATGTCTCAGAATAGCTGCAAATCTTCGCATCACACCAATATCTTCATAGTGTTTTAGTTTTTCAAATAATTCATTTTCAGAAATTCCAAGATTATTTGCAGCTTTTACAAATGGTTCATCAATTATTTCCATATCTTTTTGTAATTCACGAATAAAATCTTTGTCTTGTTCTGTTGGTTCAAATTTTACATTTTTAATTTCTTTTTTCTCTTCTGATGGTATAATGTCATGTTTCTTATCATCAATTAAGTCAAGTTTTACTCCAATCTTAAATAATTGTAATGTAGGAAGCATTCTAACTTTTTTAATTCCTTTAAGAACATTAAATTTATCAACTTCTTCTTGCAAATCAGCGCCGGGAGGAACAGCTAAAGTAAACCAAAGATTAAACTGGTGTTCACGTTCATAATTATGACTAACACCAGGATGTCGATTAATTTGACTTGCAACAAAATCTAGTTGTTCAGATTCAATCTCCATTGCAACAAGTGAACTAGTATAACCGAGTTTTCTTGTATCAAAAATTGCACTTAGTTGTCTTAAAACGCCAATCTCTTTTAGTTCATTCAAATGTTTTTTGATATTTTCTGGAGTTGTTTCAAATTTTTTAGCTATTGCATCAAAAGGTCTTGTAACAAGTGGAAATGTCCATTGAATCTCATTTAGTAATTCTTTATCAAATTCATCCATAGAAGTCAACAAGTCAATACCTAATCTGTTCAATTAAAAATGTAACTAGGATTTTACGCATTAGTTTACAATACATAAATACAAACTCAAGTTCTTGTGATCCATGATTGTTGATCTCAACCTACGAAATAAAATAGCAATAGTAATTGGAGGTGGAAATGAGGCACAAAAAAGAGTTAATTCGCTACTAAATCAAGAATGTGAGATTTTAGTGATTAGTGATTCCATTAATTCCCAAATATCAAAATGGGTAAAATCAAATAAAATAAAAATTAGAAAACAAAAAATTAGAGATACAGCATTTATTGCAAAATTAAAACCAGATATCGTAATTACAACCACTAATGATAAAAAACTTAATCAAAAAATCATCAAAGTAGCAAAGAAAAAAAATATTCTCGCATATAGTTCAGATAATCCTCAAGAAAGTGATTTTGCGAATCCTGCAATAATTAATTTTGAAAATATCATACAGATTGCAATTTTTACAGGAGGACAAAGTCCTGCAATGTCTAAAAAAATTAAAAACAAATCAGAAAAATTCTTCAAAAAAATTATAACAAAACAAGATATTTCTCAAATTAAAATTCAAAAGATCGCAAGAAATCTCGCAAAAGAAACTATCCCAACTCAAATTCAAAGAAAAGCGTATCTACACAGTATAATGAATGATAAAAAAATTGAAGAGTTAATTAAAGACAGTCAGATAAAAAATGCTGAAAAGCGGGCAGTTACAATACTGAAAAATTGGAAATGAATCAAAATATCATCAATGCACGTGTTACTTTTCGTAACTCACCAATACATATTTTAGAAAAATTTACAATTAAAGATATAGAAAGTGCATATGAGCAATTTAAAAAACATTCAGGATTAGATGAGTGTGTAATTATTCAAACATGTAACAGAATTGAATTGTTTGGAAAATCAAAATCAAATGATATAGAAAAAATCAAAAAGACTTGGGCATCAATTATAGGACTTGATGAAGAATCATTTAATGAGAATATTGAATTTGTTGAAAATCATGAAGCACTACATCATCTTTTAAAATTGACATCTGGGCTTGATTCCATGGTGTTAGGAGAAGAGCAAATTATAGGTCAGATAAAAAAATCAATTACTTCAGCTAGAGAAATAAAAGCATCAGGACAGCATCTGAATACTTTGTTTGATAAAGCTATCAGAATGGGAACGCGAATTAGAAATACAAGTGGAATTGGTAAAGGTGGAATTTCAGTGGGATCCATGGCAGTAAAACTTGCAGAAGAAAACATTGATGAATTAAAAACAAAGAAAGTTTTGTTGATTGGAACAGGTGAAGTATCAACACTAGTTGCAAAATCTTTGCAAAGAAGAGGATATACATTTGAGGTGACAAGTAGAACTATAGGAAGATCACAAACATTTTGTGAAACAATGGGTGGAGAACCTGTTAAATTTGAAGAAGTTTTTGAAGGGTTTGAAAAATATGATGTTATTTTTGTAGCAACAACTGCACCATATTTCCTTGTCACTCATGAAAGAATAATCACTGCAATGGAGGGTAAAAACAAGGGAATGATGATTTTAGATTTATCAAATCCACGAACAGTAGATGAAAAAGTTGCAACGATTGGTGGTGTTAAATTGATGAATCTAGATCAGATTGCAGAAATGGTTGAAAAGAACATGAATGCACGATTAAACAAGGTAAAGACCGTTGAAAATATAATTAACGAGGAAGTATCGGTACTAGAGGCCTCAATGAAAAGACTAGATGCAGAACCACTTGTAAAAGATGTTTTCAAAAGTATAGACAGTTTAAGAGAAAAAGAATTACAAAAAGCACTACAAATGCTTGATGAGACTGATGAGAAAAAAATCAAAATTATTGAGGAATTAACAAAAGCTGTTGTTGAGAGTATCGTGGCTACGCCAATGAACAATATAAGAAAAGCATCAGAGCAAGGAAAACCAGACGTAATAGAGCTTGCAAGCAAATTATTTGACTATAAAAAACAAAACCAGGCAGATTAGGATTATATTTTACCCAAAATGAATTTCTAACATGTCATTTCCTGCAAAACGTCTGCGTAGACTACGAACTTCTGAGAAAATGAGAGAGTTAGTACAAGAGACAAGATTATCATCAAAAGATTTCATTTGTCCTGTATTTGTTCAAGAAGATCTCAAAACCAGAATTAAGATAGAATCAATGTCAGAGATAGAACGACTTCCTTTAGAAGACATTAATGATGAAGTAAAAACAATTATCGATTTAGGAATTCCTGCAATCATGCTTTTTGGAATTCCAACTCATAAAGATGAAATTGGCTCTTCGGCATTTGATGAAAAAGGAATTGTTCAAAAAGCTATTTCTCAAATTAGAGAAAAGTTTGGAGATAAAATTGTAATAATGGCAGATGTTTGTCTTTGCCAATTCACATCAACAGGACATTGTGGAATTATTCAAGGCGATAAAATTGATAATGATATTAGTTTAGTTACATTAGCAAAAATTGCAGTCAGTCTAGCAAAAGCAGGAGTAGATACAGTATCACCATCTGCAATGATGGATGGTCAAGTTGCAGCAATTAGAAAAGCACTTGATGATGAAGGTTTTACAGATGTTTCAATAATGTCACACTCAGCTAAACATCGTTCAAACTTTTATGCACCATTTAGAAATGCTGCTGAATGTGCACCAAAATTTGGAGATAGGAAAACGTACCAAGTTCCATATACAAATGCCAGAGAAGCAATGATGGAAGTAGAATCAGACATCAATGAAGGAGTAGATATTGTAATGATTAAACCAGCATTATCTTATTTGGATATTATTGCAGAAACTAGAAGAAAGTTCAATGTTCCAGTTGCAGCATATAGTGTTTCAGGAGAATATGCATTAGTAAAAGCTGCATCTCAATTAGGATTTGTAAATGAGGATGACATTACATCAGAAATTCTAACATCAATAAAACGAGCAGGGGCAGACATGATAGTAACATATTTTGCAAAGTCTGCTGCAAGGTTTTTACAACAATCATGAGAAACGATGAACGTTATGAGATTCAAAGGGCATTTGATTTATTCCCACATGTAGCAGGTTCGAGTTGGGCAGTCATTTGGTTTAGAATGAAAAGAATCAAAAAACCTACACGTGAAGAGTATAGAGAAAAAACTCTAGAGTATTTTAAAAAAATAGAACCAATCTTTGATTCTTTCCCAAGAGAAAAAGAATTTGATGAAATCAACAGGTATATCGAAAATAGAAAAAATGAAGAATTTAGAAAAATAAAATCAGGTGAAAACGATGAAGTTGAAGTACGATATGATAGATATGTCGATTATGGCTAAAACTAAGAGCTTTGAATGTATGAAATATATCTAAAACTAAACAGTTTATCTAAAAAAGTCCTATTTTAGAGATAGATTTTATGATTAAAGTTCCTGTTTTAGTTGTTTTAGAAATTCTTTTAGAACTCTAGTTCTCTTTTTTGCTTCTAGTTTTCCAGATTTTGTATTCATTGAAGATTCTAATTTTAATAATTTTTGAAAAAAATGGTCAAGGGTCCAAATCTTATCATCAGGATTTCTTTTTTTACAAAATGGATCATCAATGTTATAAAATGGTCTTTTTAGTAAACCACCAGTAGCAAAAACTCTCGCAATACCAATGGCACCTAATGCATCTAATCTATCAGCATCCTGAAGGATTTTCCCTTCAATAGTTTTTGGTGTTCTCTGTTGAGAAAAACTGTGATCATGAATTGCATCTGAAATGATTGTAATCTCACTTTCAGTAAAATCATATTTTTTAAGAATTGTTTTTGCTTTTTTTGCACTATCTATTGAAGAATTTTTTGAGCGTTTGTCTGATTTTGGATAGGACACAATATCATGTAGTAATACGGCACACAATACCAGTTTTTCATTTACTTTTTCTTGTTCACATAATTTTTGGGCATTTTTGTAAACTCGTATAATATGTTCAAAATCATGAGCAGAATCATTTACTATTATTTTTCTAACATCATTTATAATAGAATCAAGGACAGACATCTAAAATCTCCAGATTTTGGGTTTAACAAATTTAATTTTTCTCTCAGTAATTAAAACAGTCCAATTAATAGATGCAAAAAGAAAAATCATTCCAATTCCCACTCCATCAATTAATAAAATTCCAACAAGTCTATCTTCAAAGATTTCAAAGAAAGGTCTCAAGACAGCATTGCCAAAATAAATCATAATAATATACGAGATGGTTCGTCCAAACCAAAACCCAACGTAGATTCCAATGTTTTTGACACGCATTAGTCCATATGTAATAAACAAAATATTGCTAGGTAATGGAGTAGCACCAAACAAAAATGATGTAATAAGATAACCATATTTTTTATTGTTTAGATATTTTCCAATTACATCAAGATTGGACTTTTGTTCTGTTCCAACAAATTTTCTAAAAATACCACTAATTCGTTTGAGAAAATATCTTCCAATAGTTGCACCAGTTGCACCCACCACTGCAAGTAATAAAATATTCAAATTGGGATCAAGAAGATAAAAAGATGTCAAGACAATCCAACTAGGCGGCATCAAAATTGGAGACATGTTTACTCCAAGAATTACCAAAAAAATTCCTAAATACGAATATTCTCCAAAAATTTCAAGAATATCCATAGTATTTTCAATATCAAACTACCATTTTTGTTTCTAACCCCTTGTTTTGATAGTTAGTCATGAAATAATTTCATTATCTTTTAAAATATTAAAGAAATTACATGTTTTTCAAAACAAGGATGATGTTTTGTAACAATTAGGATCAATCATGCAATATCTTTATAAGGTTTTATGCCCATAGTTGAATATGACAACTGATTCTTGGAAGTGTTTTAGATGTAATCTATCTTTCAAAGAGGAAAGTGTTGCAGATATTCATAAAGAAATTTCAATGCATTCAATTACTAAAGTAAAATCACTTGCAGCATAATTTTTTAAAATTTTTGATTTTGTCCATTTTAATTTGAATAATGTAGTGCAGAGGGTGGGATTCGAACCCACGAACTCCTAAAAGAAGGGATTTCCAATATGTGGATCTTGAGTCCCTCTCGGTTGACCGGGCTTCGATACCTCTGCAATGTGATTCAATATTGACTGATATTTTTCAATTACTATTTTGAATGGATTTAAAAAATGATCCATAATTTCAGAGAATTTTTAACAAAGCTTATAATCGTGCCTAGTTGATTCAGAATTACATGTCAGAATTTATACCAATTTCAGACGCAAAAAAAATGCGTAGTGGTGTTAATGTTGAAGCTGTAGTGAAAAGCAAAGGAGACGCAAGAACTGTAAATCTCAAAAGTGGAGGTACAGTAGATGTCTGTGATGCAGTGATTGCTAACGGTGATGAAACTGAAGATAACCAAATGAAACTCACATTATGGGGTGACGACATCAAGGCAGTAAATGTCGGAGATAAAGTTGTCATTACAAATGGATATACCAATGAATTCAAAGGTGAAGTCTCATTAACAAAAGGCAAATTTGGTCAAATGCAAATCAACCCTACTGAATAAACAAACAGTAATACAAAATTTATTTTATTTTCAAAATTTTCTTTTTGTGGCTTGATAATTTTTTAGATCTACTAATAAAATAACCATACCAAGAATGAAAATAATAATTCCAAAAATTAACAACATAGCAGAAATCATTAATTGGAATATCATTTCATTTAAAGGAGAATTGGAATTTGAAAAAATATCAGAGTTTTTAGGATTTTCAGAAAACATAGTAACAATAGTAATATTTTTTGAACCAATATTTTGAATTTCAAAATTCAGTGTCGGATTGTAAAATATAGTGACTCAAATAAAATTGGTTCTTTTTGAATAAATTCACCATAATTATCACCAAAAATATTTGAAATGTTTATGGATAGTTTATCGCCTTGTTGAAAATCAAGTATTTGTATTCCCCACAAACAGGAATGTTTTGAGAAAACACCCCATATGAAACATAAACTGAATCACCAGGCATGATTTGAACTTCATCAGAAATTTTATCAAACACCCCTTTCAAACAAACTAGCAATAGACAAATCTTCAGAACCATCAAAATTTGAAGGAAGTACAGATGCAGTAAGTGAAAGTAAAATTTTAATTAAAGTGATACCAATAATGAAAATTATCAAACCACGTATTTTCATCATAAATTTTGTTAAATGAAACCCACTATAATATTATAGAATAAATCATAAACAAGTAAAAAGATTATCGTCTATTCTTTTTAGCTGGTTTTCTTTTTGCTACTTTCTTTTTTGCTGCAGTTTTTCTAGCTGGTTTTCTTTTTGCTACTTTCTTTTTTGCTGCAGTTTTTCTAGCTGGTTTTCTTTTTGCTACTTTCTTTTTTGCTGCAATTTTTCTAGCTGGTTTTCTTTTTGCTACTTTCTTTTTTGCTGCAATTTTTCTAGCTGGTTTTCTTTTTGCTACTTTCTTTTTTGCTGCAATTTTTCTAGCTGGTTTTCTTTTTGCTACTTTCTTTTTTGCTGCAATTTTTCTAGCTGGTTTTCTTTTTGCTACTTTCTTTTTTGCTGCAGTTTTTCTAGCTGGTTTTCTTTTTGCTACTTTC
>LFLC01000044.1 GCA_001543015.1 Nitrosopumilus sp. LS_AOA
ATCTTAACTACCATTCCTTAAGTCGATCGTCTTCGTAGGGCTTTATAGGTTTATGGATCTTTTTGCGATCATTTTGGTTTTATTGTTTATTTTTTGTAAACAAACAATTCGTTAATACAAAATTTGTCTTAGTAATATTATACGTCCTATTCTGTGAATGTGCTTCAGGTGCTCAAGGGACTATTCCCGATTAAACCTGAATCACAAATTTATTTTTAAAAAACTACGTTATATCATGTATAACTAATTGTAATCAAATCTCATTCCTTTTTTTAGGCATGATGTTTTTCTTTTTTAAATTCAATTTTTGATCCAAACTTAGGCATGATTTTTTTATTATTTACAACATAATTAGGCTTAGAATTACACCGTTACGAAAAATATCATAATACAACAAGAAAAATTATGCAATAGTGTCAACTAAACTTGTTAGACATCGATTATCACACCAATTTAGAAAATATTGATATTGGTTCATATCAAAAAGGTTGAGATCTTTGGTTTCAAGTCATTTGGATTTTCAAATACCACAGTTCAGTTTGAACCAGGTCTTGTATCTATTTCTGGTCCTAACGGTTCTGGTAAAAGTAACATTTTAGATGCCATAATTTTTGCAATGGGAGAAAATAAACCAAAAGTGATGAGAGTCGATAAACTCCGATCACTAATTCACGATATTGAAGGAAATCGTCGAGGTCCAAAAATGGCACGGTCTAGTGTACATTTTGATAATTCTGATAGAAAGATTCCAGTTGATTCTGATGCTGTGGAGATAACTCGAGAAATGGATGCAAACGGTGAAAACACATACTATCTAAACAAAAAGAAAACAAACCGAAGTCATATTCTTGATTTACTGGATATGGCAAATGCTGGTTTAGGACAACTAAATGTTGTACAACAAGGAACTGTTACAAGAATTTCAGAATTCACATCAGAAGAAAAGAGGAAAACAATTGAAGATTTAATTGGATTATCCTATTTTGATGATAAAAAAGTGGAATCAATTAAGCAATTGGATGAAGCAGATAGACGTTTAGAAATTGCATTGGCCAAAATGGGTGAAATAAAGAAACGAATTGATGAACTTGAAGAGGAAAGAAATCAAAAATTACGTCATGATATTTTAGGGCGAGAACTTAATCGATACAACGCCATTGATGCAGCAAATAAACTGAAGATTATTTCTAGTCAAAAATCATCAAAAGAGACCTCTTTACATCAACTAACTACATCAGTGACAACATTTGATAGTCAAAGAACTGTTTTGAGAACAGAAATTGGTTCATTAGAAACAGAAAAATCAAAATTAATGGGCGTGGCATCTGAATTTAATCAAGCAAAAAATACTTTAGATTTGGAAATTAGTTCTGCACTTGAACAATATGAAATTGATAATACTAAAATATCTGCATCAAAAAAAAGACTAGAACGAATTGATATACGATTACCTGAACTTCAAATTGAATTAAAAGAAATTGATGTAGCCAGAAGTGATATTGAGATACAAATACAAAAAATTAAAGAATCAATTCTTGAAACAACTGCCAAGAAAAATAATCTCAATAAAGATGCAGAAGGTATTGATTCTCAAAGAAATAAAATACTTCTTGAACAATCAGAAGTTGCATCAAAAAAATCTGAAATAGATGGAAAAATTAAAACTCTTACACATCAATTAAATGAAACAAAACTCAAACTTTCTAAAATTCAACATGAAAAAGTTGAATCTACAAATAAAATTCATATGAATACTTTGAAATTAAATGAACTTGATCAAGGATTAACACAATTATCTGAATCTAAATTAAAATTGGGATCTATGATAAACAATCATGATGCAACAATTGTTGAATTAAAATCTAGAATTCAAAAATTTCAACTTAAAAAATCAAAAATAAATAATGACCTTGATGAATGGACTTTGATATTAGAAAAATCAAGTAAAGCTGCAATTCATTATCAATCTAAAATTAAAACTGTAAAAGGATTAATGCATGAAGATTACACTATTGCAAAATTAAAAGAAGATGCCGAAAAGTTAGGAATTGAGGGTTTAGTGTATGAGATGATTTCTTGGGATAAAAAATATGAGCGTTCAGTAATGGCAGTAAGTTCTGATTGGATAAAAGCAATTGTTGTTAAGGACTTTGCAACATTACTTGGAATTGTAGATGTTGCAAGAAATAAAAAATTACCAAAATTAAAAATAATCCCACTTGATGCAATTCCAAAATTCAAATTGACTCTTCCAAAAGAATCCGGCGTTATTGGTATTCTTGCTGATTATGTGACTTGTAATCCTGATTACTCTGAACTCAAAACGTTCCTATTTGGAAATATTGTGCTCACTGAAGCTAGAGAATCTGCCTATAATGTATCTCAATTAGGCTACAAAGCAGTAACCTTGAATGGGGAATTTTTTGAAGCAAAAGGCGGAACTGTCATTATTGATATAAATTCAAAAATTTCAAAACTTACAAAACTGATCTCAATGAGTAGTGAGATTGATGTTTTAGTCCAATCAAATAGCACAATCAAAAAATACATGTTAAAACAAAAATATCATTTAAAAAAAATAGATGTATCCATCCAGTCAACTGTTGATAGACTCTCACTGTCTGAAAATCAATTAACATCAACTAATGAAAATTATATTCATTTGAAATCAAAAATTAATTCTACAATTATACTCAAAGAACAATTATCAAAAAGAATTACTGAATTAACTTCAAGAAATGCTATAATTGAATCAGAATTTAGTTCAAATGAATCACATGTTGAATCATTAGATGAAAGAATTGTAATTGTGGATAAGAATTATGCTAGTGGTGAGCAATCAAGAATTGCAAATGAATTATCTAAAATAAATATCAAAAAATCAGATATTGAAAAATTGTACACTGCAATAATGAATGAATACCGTGATAAAGAATCTCAATTAACAACAATGCAAACTCAGGATAATAGAGAAAAATCTCAGACCAATCGACTTCATGATGAAGAACACACTTTAAAATTAGAATACGGTGAATTGGAAACAACAATCCAAGAATTAGAAAAACAAAAAGAACCTAAAAATAAAATTTTAATACAGTTAAGAGAAAAGGAACAAGAATTAATTGCAACTTCTGGCTCATCTATTGAAAATGTGAAAATATTTGATGATAAACTAAAAATTTTATCTGAACAAGATAGGGATTTGACAAAACAAATCAGTACATTGGAGCGTCAATCTGATTCATTAAATCGTGATTTACATGATTTTATTTCTAAAGAAACCAAATTACAACTATTAATTTCTTCATTTGGATTTAACAAAAATATGGAAACTTTTGATGTTGAGACCCTTGTTCGGGGGCTCTCTTCTGAATTATCCTCACTAAATGCATTAAATGCAAAGGCTCCTCAAACATATCTAGAAGTTTCATACGGGTATCGTTCAATGTCTACAAGAAAGAATTCCCTTGAAGAAGAAAGAAACTCTATTGTAAAATTCATTGAAGATATTGAAAAAGATAAACGTCAAACATTTTTGGATTCCTTTGATCAGATTGATAAAGAAATCCGATTAATTTTTAATAAAATGACTGGTGGGGAGGCTTGGTTAGAATTACAAAACGAGGATGATATTTTTAATTCTGGAATCTCTTATCTAATTCAATTCCCAAATAAACCAAAAAGAGAATCAACATCAATTAGTGGTGGTGAAAAAACTTTGGCAGCAATTGTATTTGTTCTAGCGTTACAAAAACTAAAACCCTCACCATTTTACTTGTTTGATGAAGTAGATGCACATCTTGATGCTCCAAACGCTAAAAAACTTGCAACAATTTTAGAAGAACGATCCAAAGAAAGTCAATTCATTATGGTGTCCCTAAAAGACTCTGTAATTCAAAAGGCAAAATTGATTTATGGTGTTTTCCCAAAGAATGGTGTTTCTCATGTTGTAGTTTACAAAGATAAGCGAATGCCATCTATCAAATCAAGTTAAATCCAATTTCACATGACATGCCGAATAATGACCGTCTTCAATTTCCTCTAATTCTGGCTCTTCTACACATTTTTCAATCACATACGGACATCTTGCTCTAAACCTACATCCTTGATTGACATCCACATCTGATGGCTCATTAATTCTAATTTTCTTTTCTCTGTACAAATTTTCAGGATCTGGTTCTGAAATCGCATCAATTAGTGCTTGTGTGTATGGATGTTTTGGATTTAATAGAACTTGATTGATTGGACCCGTCTCCACAATTTTACCCAAGTATAAAATTCCAATTCTTTGACCAAAATATCTTGCAGTAGCTAAATCATGTGTAATGTAGAGAAATGAGATATTGTATTTTTTTTGTAATTCTTGCATCAACTCTAGCATTTCTGCTCTAATTGACACATCTAACATGGATACTGGCTCATCAGCTATGATGATTTTTGGTTTTAATGATAATGCTCTTGCTAAGACTACTCTTTGTCTTTGACCACCTGATAACATGTGTGGATACTTTTTGCTAATTTCTTCCGCTGGCTCTAATTTTACTTCATGAAGTACATCAATTGTTCTTTTTTTCCTTTCATTTTTGTTTCCTATCTTGTGTATTTCAAGAGGTTCAGATACGATATCGCCAATTCGCATTCTTGGATTAATTGAGTCATATGGATCTTGATGTATCATTTGGCAATTCATTCTAATTTTTTTAATTTTTGCTTGTTCATTACCAATTTCTTCTTGCTCAAAGAAAATTTTTCCTGAATCTAACTGAATTGATTTTAAAATCAATTTTGCAATTGTAGTTTTTCCTGAACCTGATTCCCCTGCTATCACAAACACCTCTCCCTCATTGAGATAAAATGATACTCCATCAGCTGCTTTTACTGTGTTAGATTTTGAACCAAAGAATCCTTTTTTTGTAAAATGTTTTTTTAAATTCTCTACTCTGAGTATCTCATTCATCAACTATTGTTGAATGTGGAAGTATATCAAGAAATATACTTTATGCGTAATATTTGGGCGAACGCATTTATGTCAATTAACTATCGATTTAATACTTGAGTAACACTATCCAAAAAAACCTTGATTACAAAAAATATGTAGTAGATTCAAAACTACAATATTTTAAACCACATGCAACTAAAATCGAGAAAACTTTTGCAGAGGAAATACGCTCTAGTTTAAATGCTGATTTGAAATTTATTTCGCCAAAATTCTTTTATGATAAAAAAGGATCTGAACTTTTTGAAAAAATATGCCTGTTACCTGAATATTATCCTACAAGAACCGAAGTAACAATATTAAAAAAATTACAAAATGAATTACCTTCATTTCTTGATGATTCTTTTAGAATCGTTGAACTTGGTAGTGGTTCATCAGTTAAAACGAGGCTGATTATTGATATTTTTACCAAATTACAAAATAAGATTGAATATTTTCCAATAGATATTTCTGAAATTCTTACAGAAAGTTCAGAACAATTAATCAACGATTATGATAATTTACACATTACTGGAATTATTGACACTTATGAAGGGGGTTTAGAATTTCTAAAAGATTATGATGATAAAAAAAATCTGATAATATTTTTAGGTTCTAGTTTTGGTAATTTTTCACCATCTGATGGCTATGTATTTTTACAGAAAATATACTCCACAATGAAACCTGGTGATCTTTTTTTAATTGGTTTGGATTTAGTAAAAGAAAAACAAATTCTTGAATCTGCCTATAATGATTCTCAAGGTGTTACTGCTGAATTTAATTTCAATGTACTTTCTAGAATAAATGCTGAACTTGGTGCTAATTTTAATTTGAAGAACTTTGAACATTATTCAGTTTATCATGAAAAAGAACAAAGAATTGAAATGTATCTGAAATCACGTGCTGATCAATCTGTAATTGTTCCAAAATCAGATCTTTTATTGAATTTAGAAAAAAATGAATTGATACATACTGAATATTCTCATAAATATAGATTATCTCAAATACATAATCTTCTTGATGATGTAGGTTTTGAACTCAAACATACTTGGCTAGATGAAAACAAGTATTTTTCATTAACTTTGGTATCAAAAACATAAAATTCATTAAATTTTTCTAAAAATTAGATTTTCATTTAGTTTTTAATAATATTCTCAAAATTACAGAATCAAACTTAAATTAAATTTCTTTAAATGTGGCATGCTAAGTTCATAATTATTGGCAAAAACTAAGCCTATTATTGAAATTGTAAATGTTGTTGCATCTGCTGTTTTAGATCAAAAATTAGATCTTTATGAAATTCAGAAAAAATTCCCTGATGTCGAGTATAATCCTGATCAATTCCCAGGTGCAGTATTTCGACTTAGAGTTCCTAAAACTGCCACTTTGCTTTTTAGTACTGGAAAAATGGTATGTACTGGCTCAAAATCTGCGGTTATGGCAAACAAGGCAGTAAAGATAGTTGTACAAAAACTACGAAAAGAGAAAATTAAAATCAAAAAAGAGGCTGTAGTTACAATTCAAAATATAGTTTCATCAATTAATCTTGGAGGAAAAATTCATCTAGAAAAAACTGCACGTACATTACCTCGAAGTATGTATGAACCTGAACAATTCCCAGGAGTTATTCATAGAATGGTTGATCCTAAAACTGTAATTCTATTATTTGCATCAGGAAAATTAGTTTGTACAGGGGCTAAAACTGAAGAAGATGTTTATCGTTCAGTGAACAATCTTCATAGTTTACTTGAAGAATTAGATTTAATGTTGTACGATTAAATTATTTTTATACAAATATTAAATATCATCTGCACATCTGAATCCAGAAAACAACCATCTTTCATCTAGTCTGAAGAAATTTCTATAACTTGCTCTAATTGATATTTTTGGTGTTCCAAATGAACCTCCTCTCAAAACTTTTTGATTTGTAAACCATTTGTCATTATACTCATCAAATCCTGTTTTAAATCCGGGATACCCTGTAAATTCAGATGATGTCCATTCCCAAACATCACCAATCATCTGTTGACACCCAAGATAACTTACTCCATTAGGAAATGATCCAATCTCTGAACATCCCCAAAAATATGATTCAAGTAAATTACATTTATCATCAGTTGGTAGTTCATTTCCCCACGGATATGTTGTTTTTTCTTGTTTTTCCTCATTCCAACATGCTGCTTTTTCCCATTCAGCTTCTGTGGGTAATCTTTTTCCTGCCCATTTACAGTATGCATCTGCTTCATAGTAACTCACATGACACACTGGTTGGTTTGGGTTGATTTTGTTAATCCCTAAAAAGTCACGTACATTCCATTCACCCTCAATTTTTTCCCAATACATGGGGGCATTCCATTTGTTTGCTTTTACTTTCTCCCATCCATCAGATAACCAATATTTGTAATTCTCATATCCGCCATCTTTAACAAACTCCATGAATTGTTGATTAGTTATTGGAAAAGTATCTATTTTGTAATCATTTAGGTATACTTTGTGTTCTGGAAGTTCAATATCATAACAATAATTTTCCCCGTTATACCCCAATGTGTATACTCCGCCTTTAATGTGGACTGATTTTTTTTCAACATTATCTTGTTTTAGAATTTCTTTTTTTGTTGTTGGTCTGTATTGTTCTGCTAAAAGATGTTGCAAATCATAAACTAGTAGTTCTTGATGTTGACATTCATGATGAAATCCCATCGTAATTAATTTTATTTCATTCTCATTCAGGGATTTTGACTCGATAAATTTTTCTACCCTTTGATTAATTGTGTTAAAGTATTGGAAAATTTGATCAACTGTTGGTCTTGAACTTATTCCTCGTAATCCCTTGTCTTGTGGTGTACCAAATTGTTGATAATAGGAATTAAGATAATCTGAAAATTCTTTTGAATAAAATTCATAATTTTTGTCTAGTTTGCTTATGATGGCTTCATAAATCCAACTCACATGACCAATATGCCATTTTGGTGGACTCATAAAAAATGCAGTCTGGATTACAAAATCATCTTTTTCTAATGTTTTTACAAGTTCTAGTGTTCTATCTCTGGTTTCTCTGAATTGTTCTATTAGTGGCTTTTTTTGTTCTAATTCTGGATTTGATGTCATTATTGAAAAATAATATTTTTTGAATTATTATATCTGTGGGTGAATCTAATACCCTCGTGCAAAAATTGGAACTGAGACGCTCTTTTGTTGACAGAATATGCATTTTTGATTTTCATTTTCACTTCCAAATGGAATAACTCTAATTTCTGCACCTGTCTCTTCCTTAATTTTATCTTCACATTCTATTTTGCCACACCATGGAGCATTAAAGAAACCACCTTTATCGATTTTTGATTTAAACTCCTGATAATCTGAAATATCTATGGTGATTGTTTTAGCTTGCTCTTTTGCATTTTTTAGCATGTTTACTTGAATTTCATCAAGAATTACAGAAATTTTTTCAACTTCCGTAAAACCTAAACTTGATTTCTCTAGATTGTATCTTTTTGCAATAACTATGCTTTGTTTTTCAATATCTTTTGGTCCAATCTCAATTCGAATTGGAACTCCTTTTAACTCCCAATCATTAAATTTGTATCCTGGTGATAACTCACTTCTATCATCGACATGAACTCTAATGTCTTTTGATTCTAAATTTTCTTTGATCTCATTTACTTTTGGTAATACTTTGTCTTTACCTTCATCATTTTTATAAATTGGAACAATTACCACTTGTATTGGTGCCACTTTTGGTGGTAATACCAGACCTTTATCATCACCATGTACCATAATCATTGCACCAATTAATCTCCATGAAACTCCCCATGATGTTTGCCATGCAAAATGTTCTACGTTATCTTTATCTGCAAATTTTACTTCAAATGGTTTTGAGAAATTTTGACCGAGAAAATGTGATGTCCCCATTTGCAGTGCTTTGCCATCTGGCATAATTGATTCCATTGTAGTAGTGTGTACTGCACCAACAAATTTTTCTTTCTCACTTTTTTTTCCTGTTGTAACCGGAATTGCTAATTCATCTTCAACAGTATGTTTGTAAATCTCTAAAATTTCCATTACTTCTTTTTCTGCTTCCTCTTGGGTTGCGTGGACAGTATGTCCTTCTTGCCACAAAAATTCAGATGTTCTAAGAAATGGTTTAGTAGCTTTAATTTCTGCCCTCAATGCAGTATTCCAAAAATTAATCTTTAATGGTAAATCTCTCCAACTTTGAATCCATTTGGCATACATTGTATATGCCAATGTCTCAGATGTTGGTCTTAATGCGAGCCTATCTCCTAACTTATTTGTCCCTGAATGAGTTACCCAAAATACTTCTGGATTGAATCCTTCAAAATGCTTTTTTTCTTTTCCTAATAGTGATTCTGGAATTAATATTGGTAAAAATCCATTTCTTATACCATTTTTAGCAAATTTTTTATCAAATGTATTTTTTAGTGATTCCCAAATTGAATATCCGTCTGGTCTGAGTACAATTAATCCTTTTACTGGTGCATAATCTGCAAGTTTTGCTTTTAGAACTACTTGTGTATACCATTCACTAAAATCATCATTTTTTGAAACAGTAATTCCTACGTCTTCTTTACCCAAACTAGCATTTCAAGAATTAATTAAACTAATGAGCCTTTCGTGAGAATTTTTGAGATTAAAGTTTAGCGCCTTTGCAGAGAACTTTACCCATTACTCTACTTTGGAAATTTGGACATATAAAACACTGAACAAAATGTGTATCTTCTTTTAAAACCGGGCATTCTACATATTCCTGTTTCATTCTTTTGAGCATTTTAGGACTAACTCCTTTTAACTTTAATTTTCCCTTTTCATCCATCATACCTGATTCTTTTAACAATGCTTTTACATTGTCTGGCAATTTTTGTTTTCCTTCTCTTTCTAGAATTTTAACTTCAAATTTGTGTTCTAATTCACCCATTAACAACACATTGTGCTTCGGTGATTTATTACTAGCGCTTTTAATTCTAAAAAATCATTCAAACTTTAATATTATTAGTAATTTTTTTGCAAATTAGAAATTAATTGTTGGCGATTTTTGATGTTGAAGGTGTTTTGTATGATGAGGAGTATCTTCCTATTCTTGCAGAAAAACTCAACAAAGAATCTGAAATTTGGGAAATTACTAAACAAGGAATTCAAGGAAAAATTAACTGGGAAGAAGGACTTAGAACAAGAGTTGCGGCTCTAAAAGGATTAGATGAAAAAACTTGTCAAGAAGTTGCTGATTCATTACCTATTATGACTGGTGCAAAAGAAGCTTGTAGAGTTTTAAAAGAGGCTGGATGGAAAATCATGGCAGTTTCTGGTGGTTTTACACTAATGATGGGTAGATTAAAAGAAGAATTAGGATTAGATTATGTTTATTGTAATGAATTAATTTTTAAAGATAGTAAGCTTGATGGGGTGAAAATTAACGTTGATTCTGACAAATCAACATCAGCTAAAATAAAAATTCAAGAGTGGGGTGAACAAAAAGAAGACATTGTTTGTGTTGTAGATGGTGCAAATGATGTAAAATTATTTGATATTTGTGGTTTAGGAATTGCTTATCGTGCACAAGATATAGTCAAAGATTTAGCTACAACCACATTAGAAGTAAAAGATCTCTCAAAAATTTTAGATATTATTAACAAATATTTCAAATTAGAATTAAAAACTACTGCATAAACAATTTTGTAGTCCCTTATTTTAGAAATATTGTTTGGAAGTAATATCTGTTCATATTGAAAAAGAAATTGAAATCTCTGATGATATTTTTAAAATAATTTCTCAGAATTCTGACTTAAAAGATGGTGATATTTTAGTGATTGCTCAAAAAATTATCTCAAAACAAGAAGGTAGAATTGTTGATTTGTCTAGTGTGACTCCTTCATTACTTGCTAAAGGTATTGCTTCACATTATCACAAAGACCCTCGAATTGTTGAATTAATTTTATCTGAATCAAAACGAATTGTTCGAATGAAAAATGAAATAATTATTGTTCAAACTAATAATGGATTTATTTGTGCAAATGCTGGTGTTGATGAAAGTAATGTAAAAGATGGATATGCAACATTACTTCCAATAGATTCTGATATTTCAGCACAAACTATTCGTAAAAAAATTAAAGAAAATACCAACAAAGATGTGGCCGTAATTATTTCTGATACTTTTGGACGTCCTTTTAGAATGGGTCAAACAAATTGTGCTATTGGAATTTCTGGATTAAATCCAATTTTAGATTATGCTGGAACTATGGATTCTTTTGGAAAAATTTTACGCATAACTGAAATTGCAATAGCTGATGAATTTTCTGCAGCAGCAGAACTTGTAATGGGTAAAACCTTGAATTGCCCTGCAGTGATTATTCGTGATTATTCCTTTAAGATTGAAGAACTTGGTGTGGATAAATTAATTCGTTTAGAAAAAGAAGATCTTTTTAGATAATTTTAGTATTGAATAACCCAATTTCTGTTTATCAAGGATTTTGCTGTAGATTCTGAAACACACAACAAATCTTTTGTTTTAATATTTTGAATTAAAACCAAATCTTTTTCACATGAAATTATTTTATAGTTATTTTTTTCATTGTTTGTAAATTTGATTGGAAAATATCCTACTGAATTCCCATTTAATGACGAATACCAATCACTAACCCCACTTGACTTGGATAATTTTCCAGCGCTTCCTGTAATTTGAATTTCTGAATTTTCCGTATCTATTGTTGCTAACATGTTTTCATATAGTAAATCTGTAATGGTCATGGGATTAATTTCATCTATTTCTGAATATAACATTGCAATTAAACCTGAAACATATGCTGCTGATGCTGATGTCCCATGGAATGCCTCTTCTTTGTAAATTTCTGTAATGATTCCATCTTTAACTAAAATATTTGGTACTATTAGTCCATTCTCTGTTGGTCCTTTAGAACTGAATGGTTGTACATTGTTATCACTTCCAAGTGAACCTACAACCACTATCCCTCTAGCATCTACTGGTACTCCTACACTACCTTGACTTTGTGAATACTCCAATTCATCATAGACACTGAAAATTTTTAGTTTGGAATCATTAGTTTGACCAAAATTTGATATTCCTATGTGGTATTCTCCTGGAAATTTAGGGACATAGTATAGATATTCAAGTTTATCTGATTCTTGATTTTGGAGAGTTGATGAATAATCTACAATTTTACCACTTGAATCCATTAATGTTAAATCAAAATCAGAAAAACTACCATCAACATCATTCCATTTTAAATACACAAGAATTGGTTTTTCTTCATACACTCGTTTTCCATCCACACTGATAGTCATCCCTTCATCTGAATTTTCAAATTCATGCCACTTGTCACCATCTGTATCTATGAATTTTCCTTCCCAATGATTTTTAGCATAATTTCCAGATGGTACAACTACTGTAATTTCAGATTTTACTGCATCTTCTACTTTCTTTGTGATGCCACTTGTTCCATCTGTATCGTAATTTACCCAAGTATATGAGATTGTTATAATATCTACATCTTTTGAAATTGCATAATCCATAGCATCAATAAATTCTAATTCTGTTCCTGCAGAAAGAAGATGTAATTTTACATCTGGTAGCATACTAGTAATAATTTGCGCCATTGCAGTACCATGTAATGATTCATTGTTATCAATTTTTAGAGAATCGGAATTTTCATAGAGGTGTCTAAATGAAACATTTTCAATTACATTGTCTGATATTTTTTGATTCTTTTCATTAAAAGCAAGATCAATAATTGCAATTGATACTGGAGTACTAGAAATAACATTTTTTACAAAAATTGAATCTTCTATTATTCTTCCATCCACAATAATATCTTTATTTTGAATCGGAGGAATTGTAGATTTTATATTTTTAATTTCAGAGATATTAATTATTTTTGAAATTTCATTTACGGGCATGCTAATTTGTATTTGATCACCTTTTAAGATCTCAATTGTACCAAATTCTTTAATTTTATTTAATACATCATTACTTAACCCATTTGTATTAATTATTAATCTGGTATTCCCTTCATGATAATCAAATCCATTTTCCTTTGCGTATGTTTTATAATTTTTACTTTGAATAAATTTAGTAATTTTTGAATCTATTTTTTTATCTTTATTTTTATTTGGTTTTATAGCATCAATAACTTCCTTTTTCTTTTCTTTATCTTTCTGAATTTTTCCTAATAAATTATTTTTACTTTTTTCTCCATATTTTTCTTTGTCAGTTCTATTGTCTTCCTTCTCTTTATTTTTCCCATTTTTCCCATTATTCCCATTATTCCCATTATTCCCACTATTTCCATTCTCTTCACCTGGCCCATTATCATGACCTTCTTTATGATGTGCAAAAGCAAAATCTGAACTAGTTGCTGCAACTGATAAAAGTAAAATCGATAAAGCAATTACAAATACCTCTGAACTTAATTTAAAACGCCCCAACTTTTTTCTTACTCAGTAATGACATATTAACATGATCGGATACTAACATCTTAAAATGATTAATTTTTAATAAAATGATTTTTTTCTAAATTTCTTTCAAGATAATTTGTAAATTGTATGAGAACTTCTTTTTATAGCGATCACTTTATTTTGTAATATGTTGAATATTTTTACCTATGATGCTGATAATTATTTTTTAAGTCTTGAATTTGTAAAATATTACAATAGGATGTTGGTAAATCATAAAAATTAAAAAAAAATTTACATTGG
>LFLC01000017.1 GCA_001543015.1 Nitrosopumilus sp. LS_AOA
AATATGGATAATATCTATATATAATATGGATAAAAACATAGAATCAGACTGTACCTGTTATGATCCTCTAATTATTCACACAGACTTTGGTAGTTACTGCATCTGTGAGGAATAATTGATAATGCAGACTCCAAAGGAAAGAATGGATATGGCACTAAAACAAGTAAAGTCCTTTGCCTTATCTAATGAAGATAGAACAGACACCATGATACAGTACTGGGTTACAGTATTTCTAAAGGCACGAAAAGATAACCGCAATATTGAGAAATGCAAAATCAAGGTCTACTGACTTGGTACTTTTCTTTAGATTAACTAACTTTGGGGCCATGTGTCCCTAAGCTCTTAGATGTCTTCCTGCATTGTGTTTTAGTCTAGGCATAAATGTCAGGCGTAAACTATCAGGAAGCGAAATGTAAAGGATCGCTTGGGGTCATGTGTCCGTAAGCGATATCATAATCGTACTGTATAGTGACATCTACTGTAATGATGCATGTCCTCTCTTGTACCCTGAGAACTTTTGATACTCATAGTCAGTTAATTGTATCTCACATCCACATTTGCAGTATTTTTTATATGACATTGTTACCATAGGTGTTTTTATTACCACGTCTGTAATATATTCAATATTACTAAGGACTATTCTCTCTAGATAACTGTATAGTAGACTAACAATACAGGACATAGAATGAATGAAAAATTAAAATTATTAAAGAATTAATGAAAAGATAGGATTAACCAAATGAATCAATACTGCTCAGCCTGTCTATATGAAAAAGAGAACTGTTATTGCAAGCACGGTTCATTTGTAGAAATTAACGAGTCAATACCAATCAAAATAAGAAAAAATTACATGATTGAGAACTGGGATAAATTAAAAAAACATGAAAAAATTAAAGTAGTAAAAAAATGAGACATTAAAAATTTGAGGCGGAACTATATTTTTTGTTCCATTAGTCATTAATAGTAAAAAATTTCTTGCACGCAAAAAATAACTACCCAAAAACTGCGATCAAAACACGCGTAAAATGAGACAAATTTTACAAGTAATTTCTGATGTGTGAACTTGCAAATATGTGCAAATTTTTACGCGTAAATTTGAAATTTCTTGCACGCAAAAAAATACTACATTACCATAATATGAGGAATTGATACTATTTTGTGTGATTTTGATAATTTTACGCGTAAATTATTTTTCTGCGATCAAGAAAATCTAATTCCTATGTGTAATTACTGTGGTGATTCCAATTGATTGTAAATAATGAGACTAAAATAACTACATACCTGGCGTATGCAATATCAATGTATAATCAACAATCACTTAACAAAAAAATAGGCTAGTGCATTTTAGCACACGCTCGACCCGAAACATCAATGTTTTTACCATTCATTATTATAAAAATATTTGTGGGCTAGTGGTGTAAAGGTAGCATGAAGACTCGAAACATCTTAGGTCTGGGTTCAATTCCCAGCTAGTCCACAAAAATACAAAGTCTACTCTCCATTTATCTGATATTAGATAATATAGAATTGTTACAATTATAGCTACGATTATCGTCAATATCACCCATTATTGTCATATCCTGCAATTCCTCAAAATATGTAAAATGAGGGGGGTTAAACATTGACGCCTAATTATACCAAGCAAACACAATTTCATGCAGGTTATACCCCAGATAGTTATGATTTATGAGATTCTTCAATATCACACTCGAATATCGTCATTTTTTATCGTTAATTTTTATCTATGTGTTTGCAATGTGTGATTTGATAGTTGGTTATTGGTTTTGTCATGCCATAGGTTCGAAAGAACCTCTACCATAACTCAATCAAGAAAAATAATGTCATTTTAAAAAAAATTCCATAATGGGACATAAACATGTCCCATAATTAGGCACAAACAGCAAAAAAATGGGACATAAAAAAACCATCCATTTAGGCACGAAAAATAAATTACATGTCCCATTTTCAGGTATAACATTGGTATAGTTTGCCTCAAATGGAACTACATTTCTCTAATTATTCCAGTTATTTGTAGTAAAAAATTTTCGTAAGAATAAAGTGGCATCAAAAACTGCGATCAATATAGGCATAAAATGGGGCAAAAAATCACAAAAAAATTGAGATGTCTGGATTCTCGCAATTGCGAAAATTTTTACGCGTAAATTGTAAATTTGTTGCGCTCAAAAAAATAAGACTATAATAGGATGTGAGGAATTGATACTATTCTGTATGATTTTGGTAATTTTACGCGTGAATTATTATTTTGCGATCAAGAAAGTTCATCTCCTAGATAAAATACCAATAAAACCAACAGATTATACAAACTGCAAATTATACCAATTGCAATTATCTCTTCAACCTACTTGTAGAAGAACCAGTAAATTGAACTCGACACTGCTATTACAGGTGTACCAATGATAATCATGCTATCTCTACTCATGAAAATATTAGCACCCAATCCTTTTTAAAAGTCAGAACGCAGGAACAAACCATTGCGATCAGAAAAAACCATACCATTTTTTAAACAAAATATTGGCCTCAATTATGAGACATAATCGTGTCCTCTAATTAGGCACAAACCACAAAAAAATGAGACATCAAAATTTGAGGCGGAACTATATTTCTGAAATTTGTAGTGTTTTTGCGATCAAGGAAAAAAACAAGTTTCACCATAAACAATCTGTCGATACAATTTGGACTTTATACAGAGTTTAACACTTTGTCCATTTTTGGCGGGATTTTATGCGTAAGAGTTCAACACTTTGTCCACTCTTTTGCTGTTTTTTGTGCGTAATAGTGGAGTGTTTGTCTCATTTTGGCGGGATTTATGATTCAAATACACGTTACAACTGATTTATTTTTGTGCCATCTTTGACACTTTTCTAGGCGTAAGATGGCACTCTTTGTGTCATTTTGGCGGGATTTTAAAAAGTATCTTTTATTTGTAAATTAAATAACAATACACAATGACTATAATATCCAATAGAACCATAGCTCAAATACTGCACATAATGCAACAAAATCCAAAGGCAACTGAGGATAAACTGGTAAATATTTGCAATGATCCTATACTACAAAATGCAAGACTAGTCTCCTTTAGTAAACTAACCAAACGTACCCTTCAAAGAGTAAAAAGACATCTAAGAGAAATGAGTGACAAAGAACGTCAGGACCTGCTTGTCATGTACATTGATTATCCCATTAAACGTAAAATGTACGCACAGATGGTAAAAGACGATAACACATCATACAAAGAATTTACACTAAACATGGATATTATAGAAGTTGATCATGATACCAAAATGAAGGCAATCTGGCATGAACTGTAACGTGTATGGTGTAAATCAGAAACGGAACTATATGGTATTAATCAGGCATAAAATCTGTTAGAATATAATGTAACATTTGGCATTCATGGAACTATATTTCTCATTATACCTCAAATCATCATCTATCTATTCATTTGCGGAACTATATTTTGTGCATACATCTAACATTACACATCAACAATTAGTAATGAATGTAATTTTATCTTAGAGATACGTAAACTATACCATGCCAAATGATAACACTACTAATTGTATAGAGGAGAATCTTGCCCTAGTTGCAACACTTGACAAATTCATCAATGCCACAAATAATATGATACAATACGCAAAGGACAATCCATTTCTATCATTAATTCCTGCAGACCCAGGAATTGAGATACTAGAAACCATAGAGGCTTACTGTACTAGTTGCACCAACTACATCAATCAAAAGTCAGTAATCCCTGAGAACACTCAGATAATATTCCTGGAACTATACAATACGTGTAGAAACATCAATGACTTGTTTGGGTTGTACTTTGATGAGATAAGAAGATACCACATAGAAGATAGAAAGAACACAAAAAATAATGGAGAGATAATATCTGATAGGCAGTTAAGAAAACTCGTTAACAGGACCATGATATCTATATGTGACAGCCTAGAACCTACATCTGCAAACCACGCACGACTACACGGGTTTTATGGCCAGCAGTGCCCAAATTGTAAAGGGTACCGTACAAAGATAGTAAATGAGAATGATGAGACTGTACACTGTGTAAAGTGTAAAGACCTAAAAAATTGTGGTTCCATCCCGCGTGAATACTTTGTTACATGTAGGCACTGCAGATTAATCTATGAGAATACTGATACAATTGAAAAATGTCCCCACTGCAACAACACACTAGCCATTCAATTCTGAATCATTACATTACAGCCTAAATTCTCTTTATCTTTTGAAATATCAGTAATTCCTTTTTATTTTTACCATTACGAGGTGTTCTTCTTAGCATAAAGTTACAGCACGGGCAATGCTTGCCAGTCCAGTATATGAAAATCTCACATGTCGTACATCTCTTCTGTCCATGGGTGTAACGATTAATCCCACGAACTCTATTTGCTTTGTACCGTATGCAGGTTCCTTTACACGTCATTACTCAAACTCAAGGCACATAATTTATGAATCTTTGAGAATTATTTTACCATAATGATATGTGTATAATTAAGGTGTCATCTCATACATTGACTCATCTACCATCATATCTTGTTCCATGTTATGGTCCATCTCATGCATGTATGATTCATCGATATACATATCAAATGGCATTCCATCCATGAAGAACATTCCAGCCATCATAATACTTGATATTACAATAATTGGAATCATTCCCATTGTAACTGCAGCTCCAAGATATAGAGACATTTTTGATAATCTTTGATCAGAGTCTTTGAGGGCAAAATAAGATATTATTCCGCCTGGCATAAAAAAGAACACAGGTAAGAGTATCCATAACCAAGAACGCTCCTTTTCCTCACTCATGTTAATTTTTTAAAAAAACAGACTATATAATTTGTTGTAACATGTGTAAGTATACTACCAAATCCTTTAATCATATAACATGATAAATTATAACATCGTGTGCCTCTTGTATTGTTGTGTTTTGACAGTCTAAAATATTATTCCTGAGGCACACAAAACACTATTCACTGAAATTGATTATACCATGATCAAAGAATTTTTCTATACTATTGTAATGTTATGTTTTTACATATTAGAATCACAATTATACGCTGATTTTATCAATTCCATACAATCTTGTTTTCATTTACCAGTTTAATTCTTGAATTTTTATCTGTCCTTTAACTCATTTATTTCAATTGCGAATTCTGCTATTGTCTTAGCTGTTGCACGTATATCATTATTCATAATCGATATTTTGTCTTCATTTTTTGCCATTGTGTCTTCTATGTTATTTATTCTATCTTCCAGGTTTTTTAAAACTTCATTTCTTGTCTGTTTATCAGGTTTTTTAGTCATTTTTATAATTAATTATTTTATTCCAGTTTTCACTATAACTTTTAAAACATTACTTTTCTATTAAATAGTCTGTTATTCTGGTTCTGTGAAGTTATCGAGGCATAAACTAGACTTTACACATTTTATTATTCTAAAATATGAAACATAACTGTACAATGCCAAAATCCCCAGAGTATTTCAAATATGAGATATATCACACCCTCTCAAGTATTACTCAAATGGGATGCAATGGAATTTGTCATAGAACAAAATATACAAGAATACCTGGAGTAATGCTATACTGTACTAATAAAAAATACTGTAGTACCTGCTGTGTATACTTTGAGACTAAAAAGATGTACTGTGAGTGTTGTCACTACAAATTACGAGGTAAGGCAAAATGCAGGACAAACCATCCAACTTACAAAATGTACTAGTAACATACAAGGTCTGGGTTTGGGCTTGTCCCAGCACGTCCACCAATCTTATAGATGAAATCTAAAGTAGGTTAGTTAAGAGCTAACCATTCATACTCTTTGATCTCTTTGGAATGCTTTGACTTCATTTGTAGTCTTACAAATCAACTAAATAATAAATTATAATCTAATCACACATACCAAAAAAACAATACTATATGATTTGACATTAAAACAACCATCACATGTAACCCATGCTAAAAACATGATCATTAATGTTTTACATCTAAAAAATATTAATAGATTTAAGTAAATCCTATATTACAAAAATATCATGAACATCTCATTAGTAATGGGAATAATATCCATGTTCTTTTCCTCATTGATAGGAATAGGTCTGGCCCTTGATAATTTCACATACTGGGTTACACTAGATATTATAATGTTAATATTTTTCCCGTTGTTAGGACTTAGACTAATTCAGGAATCAAGATCATATGATAGTTAAGCCTGATACAATTATAATTCATATTAAAAAATAATAACACATTGAGATGTAAGATATGTGATACTCCTTATAGAAACACAGGACAAAAGACAACTTGGCAAGAACACAAAACCTGTAAGGTGTGCCTATACCTAATTGAGATTTTCATGTGGAATGGGAATAGACTAAATTGGTATCTGGATATAGTAGATTAGTTAGTACTGCCAATGTATCAGTAAATGAAAATTGAACTATGTAGAAATTTTTTACAATTAATGATATTCTAAAAATAAAGACTGAAATTACAAATTTTATTAAAAAAACACGTCAGGGTCGCATAATTTGGTATGGCGTGGTATTGAAAATACCTTATATCACCTCGATATCGTGGGTTCAAATCCCATCCCTGACGGGTCTTTACTATTACAGAACTTGTGTAGTGTGTAATAAATTATCTGTTAATCCTGGATTTACTGGTGTAGTATTTGTAGGTTAATACTTTGGTGTATACTGCTGGTGTATACTGTATGGACCCTGCGGTAATATTTCCTTAGGGTTAGAACAAGAGCTTGGGGTCATTTGTCCCTAAGCTATCAAATATCTTCCTGCATTGTGTTTTAGTCTAGGCATGAGTGTCAGGTATGAGATAACAGAAAAAAAATGTAAAGGATCGCTTGTGGTCATTTGTCTGCAAGTAATCTATGAATTGCGATCAACAAATAACTCACTAAACTCATACTTTTGAGAATTCTTAAGTAATATTTTATCTATTTCTTCAATTCTACCAAAGAGTTTTAGAAAAGGTGAGTTTAGTGAGTTTACGCACGAAAAAACTCACCCCTTACCCCAAAATGATCGCAATAATTGGCACAATTTAATCCTAAAAATAACATGAAATTTACCTCAAAAATATTGCGATCAGAAAAATAATGATATTAGTCTAATGTACCTTGATCTATACTATCAGATTTGTATTTCATATTCTTCCAAAAGATACCCTTTTCATGTTTTACAGTGGTTCTAAGTCGTAAATATCCCTGAGATTCTAATGTATTGTTAAAAGTTGCAGGTGTGTTTGGTTTTCTCTTATTTGTACTACACCAAACTAAAAATCCCTCATAAAGAGTTGTAGATCGTAATGGTTCTGTTTTACCACTTGATTGAATTAGATGTTTTGTACAGTACTCTAAACTGGCACTTGAATGCAATTGCCATAGAGCCTTTATTTCAGATTCATTTTGAGTGTAGGATACACGTTTATTTTTGAGAATAGTTTGGCATTGTTCTAATAATGTGTTGAGTATCCTGGACTTTTCGTCATCAGTAGTTAATTCCTCAATTAGATGTAAATTAAGAGAATCACCCTCAAATATCTCATCAAATCGAAATAGGAATATTCTCCTCAAGTCGGCTTTCTTTAATTCAGGTAATTCAGGTAATGTGTTACAACTAAATAGTATCCTACCCTTAAATGTGATAGAATAACCAGTGATTCCTTTCTTCT